>NZ_JANPGP010000076.1:0-2428 GCF_031424035.1 Novosphingobium sp. | reverse complement strand
GGCGCGGCTCCACGCGGTGGTGCGCGTGCGGCGAAGGCGGGTGGCGGGGAAGCTGGCAGACATGGCAATGCGACATGCCGAAAAGCGCCCATAACTACAATGGGCCAACGCTTCATGAGGGCCAGCGTTACAAGCGGAGACAGCGACCCGCGACATGTCCGGGGCGGGCCATCGCGACGGCACTTGAGGCTCCGCCCACGCTGCCACCGGGGCGGATAGCCTTGAACTGCGCCATCTTCGCCTTGAACGCGGCGAGCTGCTTCGGGTCGATCTTTTGCACCACGGTCGTCGTGGTGGCAAAGTTCATGCCGCCGCCAAGCGGGTTCACCGTCCGGCCATTGCGGTACATTTCGTAATGCAGGTGCGGGCCAGTCGAGAGCCCGGTCGAGCCGACATAGCCGATGATTTGGCCTGCGCGTACCCGCGTACCGCCCCACGCCGCGATTGAGCTCATATGGCCGTAACCAGTGCCCAGCCCGCCGCCGTGATCGATCCGCACGTAATTGCCGTGGCCGCCATGTCGCCCGGCGAAGGAGACGACCCCGTCCGCCGTGGCGCGGATCGGCGATCCCCAGCCGGCACCGAAATCGACCCCGGCGTGAAGCCGCGCATAGCCGAGGATCGGATGGCGGCGCATGCCGAAGTTCGAGGTGATGCGGCCATTGACCGGATAGAGCAGGCCCACACTCGACGTATAGGTTTGCTCGACGGGCCGGGTGATGGCGTCAGCCGAGAAGAATTCGTTGCCGCTTCCCCAGCGCATCAGCTCGACCACCGGGCGGTTGCCGCGATCAAGCCCGGCAAACAGCACCTGTCCTGCCTGCCCATCGCTGCCTTCGGCGCGCTTCCACGTCATGACGATGTCGAAGGCGTCGCCCGGCTGAATATCGCCTTCAAGGCTGATGTGCGAATCGAGCGCCTGCAGGTATTGCTGGATGGCATCAGCAGGAACCCCCGCCGAGCGCGCCGAGCGGTACAGGCTCTGGCCGACAGTGCCGCGGATGCGCAGCGGCGCCGTATCGATCGGGATCGCGCGTGCGGCGATGGCGAGATCGTCGCCTGAGCGCGAGATCGACAAGGCCAGGTCCATGCGGGCGCGCAGGTCCAGCCCGGTTAGCCGTCGCGGCTCGCCCGGGGCGGGCCGTTCGCCCAGCACCAGCGACACCCGCGTGCCCGGGGCAATGCGGCCCAGCGACACTTGTCCGGCAACCAGCTCGGTCGCGCGCATGGCATCGAAATCGGAAACCCCGGCGCGCTGCAACAGGTGGGTGAGGCTGTCGCCTTCGCCCAGCACCGCGGCGAGTTCGACGCGGGCGCGCTCTGGCGCCGCACCGACGGCAGTGACTTGCGGGCTGGCAGCCATGCGCCGGCCGCTTTCCCCGCCGAGTGCAATTGGCATGATCATCTGGCTGCGGTATTCATCACGGACCGGGGCATCGCCGATGATCGCGGGGGCAGCCTCAAGTTCGAAATTGGGCCAGAAGGCGAGCGAAACGAGGCCGAGGCCGGCAAATGTCGCAAGGCCTCGTGCCCAACGGCGAGTGCCGATGTTTTCGGCGAGATCCGGGGTCCAGTCGATCGCCGACCAGTCGGTGGCGGTGATGCGTGAAGCGGCGGCGGAAAGACGGGCGCGCAGGCCACGCTTATCGACGACCTTGTCGAGCAGCAGCGCAGCCGCAGGAGCAGCCAGGCGCGATTGCCCGAGGTCGTGATCATCGATTGATTGAAACACCCCTGCCTCCTTGCCGACCCCTCCTGCATGGCAAAGGGTTAATCTTCGGCTAATCCGGCGGAAACGCGGGCTATTTTCGTACGGCTTGGGAAAAGGGTCCGCATTTGCTTGCGGGCACCCGGCCAGCCTGCCAGATTTGTAAATTCGATGGTCGCAAACATCTCATCCACCAGTCGCCGCGACGATTCCGGCAAGCTCGTTGCCGTGCTTGGGCCGACCAATACCGGCAAGACGTACCTCGCCATTGAGCGGATGTGCGGCCATTCCTCGGGCGCGATCGGCTTTCCGCTGCGGCTGCTGGCGCGCGAGGTCTATGAACGTGTCTGCGCCATGAAGGGCGCAAATCAGGTCGCGCTGATCACCGGCGAGGAACGCATCGAGCCAAAGGACGCTCGCTACCTGCTGTGCACCGTCGAGGCGATGCCGGTCCACGCCGACCTCGCCTTCATGGCCATCGACGAAGCCCAGCTCGCTGCCGACCGCGAGCGTGGTCACATTTTCACCGACCGCCTGCTCCATGCGCGCGGGCGGGAGGAAACGATGATCCTGGGCTCGTCGACGATTGAACCGCTGATCCGCAGCCTGCTCCCCCGCGCCGAGATCATCGGCCGGCCGCGCTTTTCAACCTTGCGCCATGCCGGGGCGAAGAAGCTCAGCCGGGTGCCGCCGCGCAGTGCCATCGTCGCCTTCAGCGCC
>NZ_JANPGP010000075.1:0-13074 GCF_031424035.1 Novosphingobium sp. | reverse complement strand
GGCGGCATAACGTTTGATCAACCATGCGATTGTGCTATGCTAGTAGGCCTGCATTGCGCAGGCACATTGCCGGGGTGCGGCTGCTTTCCGTAAGGGAAAAGGCCCGATTCGGCACCGAATTTGTTGGGGCGTGTGCGGCTATGGCCGCTTGCGTCATTCGGCTATTCGGCTTGACCTGCGCCAAACTTCTTGCTTTTGGCGCGCGATATTTTTTCTGCGACGGTTCCTGTCGGGGCCGCTCTGCGTCGCTCGGAAGGATCGAGACATAATGAAGCCCATCAAGGTCGCCATGATTGGCGTCGGCAACTGTGCCAGTTCACTGGTTCAGGGCGTTGAATACTACCGCAACAACAACAGCTCGCAGGGTCTGATCCATGATCGGATCGGCGGCTATGGCGCGGGCGATGTCGATTTCGTTCTCGGCATCGATGTTGACGCACGCAAGGTTGGCAAGGACATTGCCGAAGCCATCTTCGAAATGCCGAACAACACCAAGGTGTTCCAGCAGTCGGTTCCCGCCACCGGCACGAAGGTCATCATGGGCAAGGTGTCGGACGGCGTCGCTCCGCACATGACCACGGTTGGCGAAAAAGGCTTCATCGTTGCCAACGATACCGAAGCCACGCACGACAGCATTGTGCAGGCGATCAAGGATTCGGGCGCTGAAGTGCTCGTCAACTTCCTGCCCGTCGGTTCGCAGGAAGCCACCGAGTTCTACATGAACTGCGCGCTTGAAGCCGGCGTTGCCGTCGTCAACTGCATGCCGGTGTTCATCGCCAGCCGCCCTGAATGGGAAGCGAAGTTCCGCGCCAAGAACCTGCCGATCGTCGGCGACGACATCAAGGCGCAGGTCGGTGCAACCATCGTTCACCGCGTCCTGTCCAGCCTGTTCGCCGCCCGCGGCGTCACGGTGGAGCGGACTTACCAGCTCAACACTGGTGGCAACACCGACTTCATGAACATGCTCGATCGCCAGCGTCTGGGTTCCAAGAAGGAATCGAAGACCGAAGCAGTGCAGGCGATGCTCGCCCAGCGCCTTGCTGACGAGAACATCCACGTCGGCCCGTCGGACTATGTTCCCTGGCAGAAGGACAACAAGCTTTGCTTCCTGCGCCTTGAAGGCCTGCAGTGGGGCAACGTGCCGATGGAGCTGGAACTTCGCCTTTCGGTCGAAGACAGCCCGAACTCGGCAGCTTGCGTCATGGACGCGATCCGCTGCGCCAAGGTCGCTCTCGAGCGTGGTGAAGGCGGTGCCCTGATCGGCCCGTCGGCCTATTTCTGCAAGCACCCGCCGCAGCAGTTCAACGACGATCTGGCTGCCCAGATGGTTGAAGAATACATCGCTGATCCGGCCATCGCTGCCGAGTAATCGCGCAACCAAAGACACAAGAACGGCGCCGGGCATTTCCGGCGCCGTTTTCGTTTACGAAAGAGACGCATCGATGGACGCCGTGATCATCGCCGCCGGGTTCGGCAGCCGCCTGCGCGACATTTCCGAATCCAAGCCGCTGACCTCCGTCGCCGGCAAGCCGCTGATCGAACTCGGCGTGCGGCAGGCTGCGGCGGCTGGCGCGGGCAAGGTCGTTGTCGTCACCGGACACGAAGCCGATCGGGTCGAGGCCTATCTGCCGCAGCTCGCGCGGGAAGCCGGAATTGTCATCGAGGCGCAGCGGGTCGACGATTGGTCGCAGCCCAACGGCTTTTCGGTCATGGCCGGTGCGTCACGCGTGGAGGGCGATTTCCTGTTGATGATGGCCGACCACATTTTTGCCGCACCGGTGCTAGCCGGGCTGGCAAAAGTCGGCGGGGCAGACCGGGGTGTAACGCTCGGCATTGACCGGCGCACCTCCAGTCCGCTGATCGATCCGGACGATGCAACCTGGGTGAAGACCGATGACTGCGGCTTCATCACCGCGATCGGCAAGACCATCCCGGACTACGACGCGGTCGATTGCGGCGCATTCCTTGCCACGCAGGAATTGCCCGCCGCGATTGCCGCGGCGATTGCCGAGGGCAAGTCGGGCAGCCTGTCGGACGGCATGCAGTGGCTCGCCGACCGGGGCCGCGCGGCGACGCATGACATCGGCAGCGATGAGCGCGCCTCGTGGTGGCTCGACGTCGACGATCCGCGCGCGCATGAACTGGCCGAGGCGCAGGCCCCGGCCATGCTCTCCGAAATCTACGGCTGATCCGCCCCTATCAGGGGTACTTCATGTGGATCCGGGTGATCAGACCGGCCTTGGGAATGTTCAGTCGCACCGAACTGAACGAGGGCAGGCTCATGAGCGTCGCCGGGTTGTTGGTGAAGCCGAACCCTTCGGTCGGCAGGCCAATGCCCGAACGGTCGATTTTGCCGTTGCCGTTCTCGTCATGGTACAGCGCGATGGCATAGACGCCCGGGTTCGGAACGAAGATGCAGCCGCGCGTGGTCCCGGCGCTGGCATCGACGAAGCCGACGTAGAGCGAACCCTTCTTGGCGAGGAATCGCTTGGAAACGTCGGGATAAAGCGTGATCGCCAGCTTGCCGTTGCCGTTGCGTAGGCCGTCGGCAATGACCGTTACCCAGTGATTGCTGGGCGTGCCCGTGCAACCCGCAGGGGCCGCCTGGGCCAAAGCAGGCTGCGCGGTTACAGCGGCAAGGGCGAGCGCGATTGCCGCGCGAAGGGAAGTCGAAATGGCCATGGTCGTTCGTCCTGAACTCCAGAAAAAGTGGGCTTTGATGTCGGAGGGAAACGTCAGGTGCGCCAGATGTCGGCACCAGACACGGCTGCTATCAGTCGCTTTGTCCCCTGTAGAATGCGATTCGTCGCGTTAATGGCGGCTGAATTTGACCAAATTGGGACAGACCCGTCTCATTTCGCCCCTAATTTCGCAACCACTTAGCCAAACCGCCCCGCACAATCCAGTAGGGGGACACCGCAGGGGTACTGTTCGAGGCGCCTGGCTGACCCAAAAATCGCATATCTAGTGTGGAAAAGCACCCAGCCTTGCTTGCCGCCCCTAGATAGGGCGTTAAGGCCAGTGTGCAGTATGGCTGCACCTCTGATTTCCCCTTCGATCCTCTCGGCTGACTTCTCGCGGCTTGGCGAGGAAGTGCGCGCGATTGATGCGGCGGGCGCTGACTGGATCCATGTCGACGTCATGGACGGCCATTTCGTGCCGAACATCACGATCGGTCCGATGGTGGTCAAGGCGCTGCGCCCGCACTCGGCCAAGACCTTTGACGTCCACCTGATGATCTCGCCGGTCGACGCCTATGTCGAGGCTTTTGCCGATGCCGGCGCGGACATCATCACCTTTCACCCGGAAGCCGGACCGCACGCCCACCGTACGGTCCAGCTGATCAAGTCGCTCGGCAAACGGGCGGGCATTTCGCTCAACCCGGCGACCCCGGCCAAAATGCTCGATTACCTCATTGACGATATCGATCTGGTTCTGGTGATGAGCGTCAACCCCGGCTTCGGCGGGCAGAGCTTCATCACCAGCCAGCTGCGCAAGATCGAGGCGGTGCGCAAGATGATCGACAAGTCGGGCCGCGACATCCGGCTTGAGGTTGATGGCGGGGTCGATCTGGTGACTGCGCCGCAATGCGTTGCCGCCGGTGCCGACGTGCTGGTTGCCGGAACGGCAACTTTCAGGGGCGGGCCGGATCGCTACGCCGCCAACATTGCTGCCCTTAAAGGCGAGGGATAACGCGGTGGATGTCTCTCTCCACAATGCGCCGCTTGCGGCCGGGGACGAGGCAGACGATGATGCGCTGGTCGAAACGCGCAGCGCACTGCCGCTGCCGCGCGGCGTTCGGGAGGATCTGGTGATCAGCAATCCGCAAGAGGACGAAACCGCAGAGGTGCCCCCTTCGGCGCCCGATGCGGTTATCGCGCCGGGACGGATGCTGGCGCTCGCCGATTTCGCGCCGCCGCGGCTCAGCGCGGGCGAGCGGCTGCTGCGCCTGGCCTACAAGATGGGCGTGCCCGGACAGGCGCTGGCGCGTCCGTTTTCCAAGGCGGCGCGCGAGCGGCTGATTGCTTCGGCGGACAACCCGCTGCCCGGTGACAAGGTTGCCGGCACAGCGCTGCGCGCCGGGCACTTCCTGCTGCACGGGGTCAAGCTGCCGGTCAGCCAAGCCGATTTCGGCGGTGTTGCGCGGATGGTTCCGCCGATGGAACGCTATGTCCATTCCTTCGCCTGGCTGGCCGACCTTGAAGCCGCCGCGCCGCGCGAACAGTGCGTGCCGGTGGCCGAACGGATCCTGGGTGCCTGGCTGACCGCCAATCCGAAAGAGCCGAAGAAGCCGGGCAAGGCCGGCCTGTGGACCGTCGACAGCGCCGGCACGCGGCTGCTTTCGTGGCTGGTCCATGCCCCGCTGATCCTGTCAGGCGACAAGACGTTTCGGGCGCGCGCCATGGCGGCGATCACCGGTCACGCGCGCTGGCTCGACCGCCATGTCGAGCGCGGCGAAGACCTGCTCGCGCGGTTTGCCGGCTGGGCCGCGATAACTGCTGCCGGATTGCTGCTGTCCGATGGCAAGCCGCGCCGCCTGTTTGGCGAGGCCGGCATGGTCCGCGCCATTGGCGAAATGGTCGGCGATGACGGCGGCGTCCTTTCGCGCAGTCCCTTGGCGCAGATCGAGGCGATCGAGCTGCTGGTGCGGCTGGGTGCCTGCTACAAGGCCGTGGGCCGCGAACCGCCCGAGGCGATCGCGGCGATGCTGGCCATGCTGGTGCCGCCGCTGCTGGCGCTGACGCACGGCGATGGTTCGCTGGGCTCGTGGCAGGGCGGCTGGGCGATCGGGGCAGACCAGATTTCCCGCCTGATCGAGGCCAGCGGTGCCCGCACCCGTCCACTGCGCGATGTCCGCCAGTGGGGCTATCAGCGGGCGCTCGCCGGCAAGAGTGTGCTCCAGTTCGATACGGCACCGCCGCCAATGGCACGCCACGCCCGCACCGGCTGCGCATCGACGCTGGCCTTCGAATTCAGCCATGCCGGACACCGCCTGATCGTCAATTGCGGCGGCGCGGCTGCCGCTGGTGGCCTGATCCCGGCGCGGCTCGACGCTGGCCTGCGCGCCACGGCGGCCCATTCGACGCTGGTGCTCGACGATTCGAATTCCACCGCCGTGCTGATCAACGGCAAGATCGGCGCGGGCGTCAATCAGGTCGATGTCGAACGCCGGATGCTTGAGGGCGAACGCGGCTCCGGAGCGACCCGCATCGAGGCGAGCCATGACGGCTATGCCTCGCGCTATGGCCTGCTGCACCGGCGCATCCTGATCCTGCGCGACGATGGCACCGAACTGCGCGGCGAGGACTTGCTGGTTCCGGCCAAGGGCAAGGGATCGCGCGGCAAGGTGGCCTATGCCATCCGCTTCCACCTGGGCGCGGGCATCGAGGCGCGGCTCAGCGATGACCGGCAGGGCGCGGGCCTTGCCTTGCCCGATGGCTCCTACTGGCAATTCCGCTCTGGTGGCGGCGAAGTGGGGATCGAGGATTCAATCTGGGCCGACAAGCATGGCCGGCCGATTGCCATCCAGCAGCTGGTGGTGCAGGGGCTCGCCTCGCGCGGTGGAGGAAACTTCGCCTGGCTGCTGAAGAAAATGGGGTAGTTTCGAAAATGGGTAATGTGACGATCCGCCGGGCGCTGCTTTCGGTGTCCGACAAGGCCGGGCTGGTGGAACTGGGCCAGGTGCTCAGCCAGCGCGGAGTGGAGCTGGTTTCCACCGGCGGCACGGCAAAGGCGCTGCGCGATGCGGGCCTTGCCGTCATGGACATTTCCGACCTAACCGGATTCCCCGAAATGATGGATGGCCGCGTCAAGACGCTGCACCCCAAGGTCCACGGCGGGCTGCTCGCCGTGCGCGACAATCCCGAGCACGCCGCTGCCATGGCCGAACATGAAATCGGCGCGATCGACCTGGTCGTCGTCAATCTCTATCCGTTCGAGGCCACCGTCGCCAAGGGCGCGGAGCGTGACGAGGTGATCGAGAATATCGACATCGGCGGGCCTTCGATGGTGCGTTCTGCCGCCAAGAACCACGCCTTTGTGACTATCCTCACCGATCCGGCGGACTATGCCGGCCTGCTCGCTGAGCTTGAGGCGCAGGACGGCGCCACGACCTATGACTTCCGCCGCAAGATGGCGGGCAAGGCCTATGCCGCCACTGCCGCCTATGACGCGATGATCAGCCAGTGGTTCGCCTTCGCCGATCAGGGCGAAACTTTTCCCGAAATGCTGGCGATCACCGCCACGCGCCGCGAAGAGCTGCGTTACGGCGAGAACCCGCACCAGCGCGCCGCGCTCTATGTGCCCAAGGGGCCGCATGGGAAGGGCATTGCCCAGGCACGCCAGCTGCAGGGCAAGGAGCTGTCCTACAACAATTACAACGATGCCGACGCCGCGCTGGAACTCTGCGCTGAATTCCGGGGGCAGGACCCGGCGGTGATCATCGTCAAGCACGCCAACCCCTGCGGCGTGGCTCAGGGATCGAGCCTGCTTGAGGCATGGAACGGCGCGCTGCTGTGTGACAGCGTCTCGGCCTTCGGCGGCATCGTCGCGGTCAATGCCAGGCTGGACGGTGCAACGGCCGCGGCAATTTGCGAGATCTTCACTGAAGTCGTCGTCGCCCCCGATGCGGACGATGATGCCATCGCGGCCTTTGCGAAGAAGAAGAACTTGCGTCTGCTGCTCACCGGCGATCTGCCCGATCCGCGCCGCCCCGGCCTTTCGGTGAAGCAGATTACCGGCGGGCTGCTGGTGCAATCGCGCGACAACGGCGCGATCACGCTGGACGACCTCAAGGTGGTGACCAAGCGCCAGCCGACCGATCAGGAACTCAAGGACTGCCTGTTCGCCTGGACGGTTGCGCGGCACGTGAAATCGAACGCCATCGTCTATGCCAAGGACGGGATCACGGCAGGCATCGGCGCGGGCCAGATGAACCGCCGTGACTCTTCGCGCATCGCCGCGATGAAGGCCGCCGAAGCTGCCGAGAAATACGGCTGGGCCCAGAGCCGAGCCTTCGGTTCGGCAGTCGCTTCGGACGCGTTCTTCCCCTTCGCTGACGGCCTGCTGGCTGCCGCTGAAGCGGGCGCGACGGCGGTGATCCAGCCAGGCGGATCGATGCGCGATCAGGAAGTGATCGACGCAGCGGACGCGGCGGGTCTGGCAATGGTCTTCACCGGAATGCGGCACTTCCGGCACTAAGCGGCATCGCTGATCGCGCGGTTCGCCGCAGACGGTTAACGCCTCACCGCAAGCGCACTGGCGCGACTCGATTGTTCACTTCTTGGCAAGCCGCGTTCGCACATGCAGCGAGCACGCAATTCTACGCAGGCGAATCGTTTCATGTCGTTCCTCAAGGCAGACCTCCTCCGCTCGTTCGGCATCGGCTTTCTCGCCGGGTGCGCGGTCCTGTTCATGACGATGGATGCGGATCAGCCTTCCGGTGGCATGGTGCCTTCGGCCGTAGCTGCTCCGGCACGATGACATGAAGCGCCTCGCCGCGCTTCTTGCCCTATCGCTGACCATTTCCGCTTGCCAGCAAGGCGCCGCTGCACCTGCGCGCGAAGCCACCGTCAGTGCGCCATTGCCGGCCCGCAAGGCCAGCGAACCTGCTGGCCTCAAGACAGCCGTTTTCGCCGGCGGCTGCTTCTGGGGCGCTGAAGCCGTATTCAGCCACATGAAGGGCGTGACCAGCGTGGTGTCCGGCTATCACGGTGGTGACAAGCGCAGCGCGACCTATGACAGCGTCTCAACCGGGGTGACCGGTCATGCCGAGGCCGTTCGCGTTACCTATGATCCGGCGCAGGTCCGCTATGACCAACTGCTGCAGGTGTTCTTCTCGGTGATTGCTGACCCGACCCAGCTTAACCGGCAGGGACCAGATGTCGGCTCGCAGTACCGTTCGGCGCTCGTCCCGCTTGGGCCGGAACAACAGGCGACCGCGAGCGCCTACCTTGCCCAGATGAAGGCCTCGCGGCTGTGGCGCGCGCCGATCGTAACGAAGATCGAGGCCAATCGCGGCTTCTTTGCCGCCGAGGGCGAGCATCAGGATTTCGCCGCCCGCAACCCGCAGCACCCCTACATTACCTATTGGGACGTGCCCAAGGTGGCCGCGCTCAAACGGCTTTTCCCGGCGCTGTTCAAGCCGAGCTTCACCCGGGGCTGATTGCACCCTATATAGGCGGCATGAGCGGCCACCATCACCATCACGACGAACACCGGCACGACGAACACCGGCACGACGAGCATCACGGCGAGGATCTTGCCGGGGCTGCGCAGACCGCGTTGCAGGCCGCCGGCGAGCAATGGACCGAAATGCGCGCTGACGTGTTCGCCGCACTGGCCCAGCGCGAAAAGCCGGCATCGGCCTATGACGTGGCCGAAGACGTTTCTAAACTGCGCGGCAAGCGGGTGGCGGCAAACTCGGTCTATCGCATCCTTGACCTGTTCGTGCGCACCAACCTCGCCCGCCGGGTGGAGAGCGCCAATGCCTATGTGGCCAACAGCCACCCGGGCTGCCGGCACGACTGCATCTTCCTGATCTGCGATTCCTGCGGCCGCGCCGTGCATAACGACGATGATCGCCTGACCGATGCGCTGGTGGAGGCCGCGAAATCCGCGGGTTTTGCCGATATCCGACCGGTCGTGGAAGTGCGCGGCATATGTGCCGATTGCAACGAGGGCCAGAACCAATAGGCTGCGCGGCATGAGATCCTTGGGAGAGTGATCATGCCGAACCTGCGATTCCTGTCTGCCCGGTTGATCGTTCCTCTATCCGCGCTGGCCCTCGCCAGTCTGGCTACCAGTGCCCACGCCGCTGAAACGCCCGCTGCCTCCGGCCGCTCGCCGGCGACTTGTGCCAAGGGTGACTTGCCCGAACCCGGCGTGCAAGGCGAAGTGCCTGCGGGGCAAAAGCCCACGTGGAATTGCGGCATCCGCCAGATCGCAGCCTTGCCGCTGACCGGTAGCGTCGCTGGCACCGGCACTTGCGTCTATGTCCGCACGCGCGGGGCAGGCGGCACGCCCGATGAAAGCCGTATCTCGGTGATCGACACCAGCAACCCGGCTCGCCCTCGCGTCGTTGGTGAAACCATCCCGGTGCACAACGGATCGGAATCGCTGCGGCTCGTCGTCACCGGCGAACGCGCGGTGATGGTATCGGGCAGCACGGTGATCGACATTCGCGATTGCCTGAAGCCGCGCGTGCTGGGTGAGATCAAGTGGCCCGATACGACCGTGCCCGGCGTCTCGCGCAAGAACCTGCCGCACGACATCCGGCTCAACCGCGCCGGCACCCGCGTCTATTCCTCGTTCGGCGTCTGGGAAGTCGACATCTCGGACCTCGCCGCGCCGGCGACTTGGAAGATCATCGACCGCCGCTGCGAGATTGCCGAGCAGGTTCCCGGACCTTGGCAGGAAGTGCACCGCCAGGCCAACAAGGCAAAGCGCAGCCTGTGCGACGATGCCACCCGGCCGGCCCCGCGCGGCGCGAACTATGCGATGGGTGGCAGTCCGCTGCAAAGCTCGATGCTCTGGCCGCAATTCTCGCACTCGCTGGATTTCAATGCCGATGACAGCCGCATGTACGTCGGCGACCAAGCTGGCGGGACCAGCGCGCTCTGGGCGCCCGAGCCGAAAGTGCGGATCGTCGATCTCAAGGCGCAGCCAATTCGCGTGATCGGCGAAGCGCCGGGGCCGGGCCACGGGCTCGACTGGTTCCGCTCCGGCGGGCGCGAATATGTGATTCATTCGAACGAGGGTGGGACGAGCGGCATCATGGGCCAACCCGAACGCGGCGATACCTGCCGGCCCTTCCCGCGCCCGACAGCGCTGGGCTGGGGGTTCGAGGCGATCATCACTGACGTCACCGATCCCGCCGCCGCCCGCAACGTCTCGATGGCGCAGATCGCCATCAACCAGCCCGAACACTGCGCCGCGCGCAAGGCATCGGGCCGCGATCCGTGGCTGGCCTATCACCTGATCGACAACCCGATGCAGGCGCGGTTCGCGGCGATCAATTTCGGCGAGGCTGGCCTGCGGATCTATGACATCCGCGATCCGGCGAGGCCCACTGAAGTTGCCTATTTCAACCACGGCGTGCCGGTCCATGCCGGGGTGGGGCATTGGGACGCGGCACGGCGCTTGCTGTTCGTTTCGGACAGCGGCGGCTTCAGGGTGCTGCGCTTCGATCCCGCTGTGTCGAAGCGGCTGGGGCTTTAGAGCCTCAACCGAACTGGGTCAGGCTGAGGCCATTGCCGTCGGGGTCGGAGAACCAGCAGATCTTCGCGCCGCCGCCGGGGGCCTGCCACACGCCGTCTGCGTCCTGATTGAAGCCTTCGAACACGTGGAACGTCACGCCCTTGGCGCTGAGGTCACGCATCACTGCGCGGATGTCGGAAACATGCCAACCGAGCACGGTGTGACCGCTGGGTGTGTGGCCGGGCAGGTCGGTCAGCCGCATCGGGGTGCGGTTCCCCAGGTCAAATGTGACCGCGTGATCATCCTCGCCCAGCAGCTTGAGGCCCAGCACATCAGTGTAGAATGGCTTGGCGCGGGCGCGGTCGGCGGTCAGCACGAAGCATAGCGGGGCAGAGGCGGAGGGGATGCTCATTTTGGGGAATCCTTGGGTACGGCAGTCAATCGACACTGCCTGAATATGGTTGTAAGGCCAAGCGCATGACTGCCAATCCGGCCACACCGCTTCTCGACAATGTCGGTACGCCCGACGAACTTCGCAAGCTCGATTCCGCCCAATTGCGACAATTGGCCGATGAATTGCGCAGCGAGATGATCTCTGCCGTCGGCCAGACCGGCGGACACCTCGGCTCCGGCCTTGGCGTGGTCGAACTGACCGTGGCGATCCATTACGTGTTCAATACGCCCGATGACCGGCTGATCTGGGACGTCGGCCATCAGGCCTATCCGCACAAGATCCTGACCGGCCGGCGTGACCGTATCCGCACGATCCGGCAGGGCGGCGGGCTTTCGGGCTTCACCAAGCGCAGCGAAAGCGAATACGATCCGTTCGGCACGGCGCATAGCTCCACCTCGATTTCGGCAGCGCTCGGCTTTGCCGTGGCGAACAAGCTGGCCGGCACGCCGGGGCGCGGCATCGCGGTGATCGGCGACGGCGCGATGAGCGCGGGCATGGCCTATGAGGCGATGAACAACGCCAAGCAGGCGGGCAACCGGCTGGTCGTGATCCTCAACGACAACGACATGTCGATCGCGCCGCCGGTGGGCGGGCTTTCGGCCTATCTCGCGCGGCTCGTCTCCTCGCAGCCCTTCCTCAAGGTGCGCGACATTGCCCGGCGCATCTCGCGCAGGCTGCCCGAACCGCTGCACAAGGCGGCGCGCAAGACGGACGAATTCACCCGCGGCTGGCTGACCGGCGGCACCCTGTTCGAAGAACTGGGCATGTACTACGTTGGCCCGATCGACGGGCATAACCTCGAACAGCTGGTGCCGATCCTTGAGAACGTGCGCGATGCGGCGGAAGGCCCCTGCCTGATCCATGTCGTGACGCAGAAGGGCAAGGGCTACGCCCCGGCCGAGGCTGCTTCAGACAAGTACCACGGCGTCCAGAAGTTTGACGTAATCACCGGTGAACAGGTGAAAAGCGCCGGCGGCCCGCCGAGCTATACCGGCGTCTTTGCCAATGCCCTGCTGGCTGAGGCGACACGCGACCCCGCGATCTGCGCGATCACCGCCGCCATGCCGAGCGGCACCGGGCTCGACAAGTTCGAGACCGCGTTCCCCGAACGCTACTTCGACGTAGGCATTGCCGAACAGCACGCGGTGACCTTCGCTGCCGGCCTCGCCGCGCAAGGGATGCGGCCCTTCGCGGCGATCTATTCGACCTTCCTGCAGCGCGCCTATGATCAGGTCGTCCATGACGTGGCGATCCAGAACCTGCCGGTGCGCTTTGCCATCGACCGGGCGGGGCTGGTCGGTGCCGACGGCGCAACGCACGCCGGCTCGTTCGACATAACCTACCTTGCCACCCTGCCCAACTTTGTCGTCATGGCGGCGGCGGACGAGGCTGAGCTGGTGCACATGACGCACACCGCCGCGCTTTACGACGACGGCCCGATCGCCTTCCGTTACCCGCGCGGCAACGGCGTCGGCGTGCCGCTTCCTGAAGTTCCGCAGCGTCTCGAGATCGGCAAGGGGCGCGTGGTACGCCACGGCACCAAGATCGCGCTGCTCTCGCTCGGCACGCGTCTGGCGGAAAGCCTGAAGGCGGCGGACCAGCTCGAGGCCAAGGGCCTGTCGACCACGGTCGCCGACCTGCGCTTTGCCAAGCCGCTCGACGAAGACCTGATCCGCAAGCTGATGGCCACGCACGAAGTCGTGGTGACGGTTGAGGAAGGCTCGATCGGCGGCCTCGGCGCTCACGTGCTGACCATGGCCAGCGACGAAGGCATCACCGACAGCGGCCTCAAGATCCGTACCCTGCGCTTGCCGGACGTGTTCCAGGATCACGATTCGCCCGAAAAGCAGTATGATGCCGCGGGGCTGAATGCGCCGCATATCGTTGAGACGGTGCTGAAGGCACTGCGCTGGAATGATGCGGGGGTTGGTGAGGTCAGGGCCTGATCATCAGCCCGGCATTGTCGGCTTTTCGTCGCTTTCGTTGCTAAGCTGCCGTTCCGGACACGACAACATTGCGGAAACTCAGAGGATTGGCCAACCTACAGAACATGACCCTAGAAGAAGCCAATCAAACGCTGCGTTCAGGTGACGGTGAGATCAGACCCATCATCGATTGGCTGCACAATGCGGATGCCACAGTGCTCCTCCCGCTCCTGTTTGACGCAGAGACCCGCACGTCCGTCCTCTATATCGTCTCTGAACTCCCCGCCCGTCGCATACCCGCGCCCCTTCGATCAGCGGTAAGCGAGATGCTGCCACAGCTTGATGGAAGCGAACGTTTGTGGGCTGAGAACGTGCTACGCGATTGTTGCGAGTAAGGTCGGCGTCCGGTTTCCAGGCGATTCCTGTCGTTGCGGCCCTTGCCGATCGATCCTAAAATCCGCCCTTCGTTAACACCATGAACGAACGGCAGCTCGGCTG
>NZ_JANPGP010000074.1:0-23587 GCF_031424035.1 Novosphingobium sp. | reverse complement strand
TACGGGCGCTCTTATTGCTGCGACCCCGGCATTTGCCGACGAGACCGATCCGCCCAAGGACGTCACGATCACCGGCAACGTCGCTTTCGTGACCGATTACCGCTTCCGCGGCCTCTCGCTTTCGGGCGGTGACATGGCTGTGCAGGGCGGCATCAACGTCAACCATTCGAGCGGTTTCTACGTCGGCGTCTGGGGTTCGAACCTCGAGCAGGACGCAGCTGACATCTATGGCAACATGGAACTCGACGTGTTCGGCGGCTGGACCGGCGAAGTCACGCCCGGCCTGACGGCTGACGTCGGCCTGCTGATGTACGTCTATCCGTCGGGCAGCGTCGGCAAGGGCAACGTGCTCGAGCCTTATGCCTCGCTTTCGACCACGATGGGCCCGGTGTCCGCCAAGGTCGGCATGGCATATGCCTGGAAGCAGGACTCGCTGGGCGGTGACGACAACCTCTATGTCTACACTGATCTCGGCGTTGCCATTCCCGAAACGCCCCTCTCGCTGAGCGGCCACGTCGGCTACACCAGCGGCGCGCTTTCGCCAAACCTGCTCACGCTCAAGAGCACTGATGGCGGTTTCGACTATTCGGTCGGTGCCACGGCCAGCGTCACGAAGAACCTCTCGGTCGGCGTTTCCTACGTCGGCGTGGACGGTAATTCGATCAACAGCTTCTCGAACGATGCCGTAGTCGGCACGGTCAAGCTGACCTTCTGATAGCATAACTGCTTTCCGCAGGACGGAATGGCGGCCCGCCCCCTCACCGGGGCGGGCCGTTTCCGTTTGCTGGATTGGGGATTTGAAAGCCCCGCGCTTGCGGCCTATGTTGGTAGCATGACCAGCTACCTGCACACGATGATCCGGGTTTCGGACCCGGCCGCCACGATCGCCTTCTTCGAACTGATCGGCCTGAAGGAAACCCGCCGGATCGATAGCGAAAAGGGCCGCTTCTCGCTGATTTTCCTCTCCGCGCCGGGGCAGGAGGGCATTGCCGAAGTCGAGCTCACCCACAACTGGGACGAAAGCGGCTATACCGGCGGGCGCAACATGGGCCACCTCGCGTTCCGGGTGGACGACATCTACGCCACGTGCGCCGCGCTGATGGCAGCGGGTCACACGATCAACCGGCCGCCGCGCGACGGCCACATGGCCTTCGTCAAGACGCCCGATGGCATCTCGATCGAACTGCTCCAGCAAGGCAATCTGCCGCCGCAGGAACCCTGGGCGTCGATGGAGAACACCGGCACCTGGTAAGCCTCAGCGACTGGCCAGTCGCAGCAGCACGAAGCCAAGCAGGCCTGACAGCGCCGATCCGGCCAGCACGCCAAGCTTGGCTTCCTCGACCATCAGCGGCGCGGTGGGGAAGGCGAGGGCGGCGATGAACAGGCTCATGGTAAAGCCGATGCCGCACAGCGCCGCCAGCCCCCAGAGCTGAAGCGTCGAGGCCCCGGCCGGGCGCTTGGCCAGTCCGAACTTTTCCGCCAGCAGGATCGCACCAAGGATGCCCACCTGTTTGCCGACGAACAGTCCAAGCGCAACTGCCAGCGGCAAGGCGGCGAACAGGCTGACGCCCGCGCCAAGTTCAACGCCGGCATTGGCCAGCCCGAAAAGGGGCACGATCACGTATGCGCTCCACGGCGCGACCGCGTGTTCCATGCGCAGCAGCAGGCTGTCACCCCGGCGGTCAAGCTGCATGGGAATGGTCATGGCCGCAAGCACCCCGGCGATGGTCGCGTGGACTCCGGAATGGAGCGTGCAGTACCAGGCGATCACGGCCAGCGGCACATAGGCCGCACCGCGCCGCACGCCTGACCGATTGAGCACCAGCATCGCGGCCAGCGCCGCCAACGCGCCAACACCCCAGATAAGGTCAATGCCGGCGGTATAGAACAGCGCGATGATCGCCACCGCGCCCAGATCGTCAACGATGGCGACGGTCAGCAGGAACAGGCGCAGGCTGGGCGGCAGGCCCTTGCCCGCCAGTGCCAGCACGCCCACGGCAAAGGCGATATCGGTTGCCGCTGGGATCGCCCAGCCGGGAGCAATTCCGGGAGTATTGCGGGCAACGGCGAGGAAAACGAGGGCGGGCATGGCCATGCCCGCCGCCGCGGCGATCACCGGCAGCCGGCGCCGCGCGGCGCTGGCCAGTTCGCCGTCCAGTACCTCGCGCTTGATCTCCAGTCCGACGACGAAAAAGAAAATCGCCATCAACCCATCGTTGATCCAGTAATGCAGGTTCTGCCCGATCAGCGGCAATTTCCCGTGAAGCAGGTGGTGCCATGCCTCGGCAAGGGATGAATTCGCCAGCACCAGGGCCAGCGCGGCGCAGCCCAGCAGGATCAGTCCGGCACCCGCATCGCCGTGAGCAAGCCTGATCAATTTTGCCGCGATCCGGCCGGGAAGGTGCCTCGAAATTGTCATGGCTTGTCTTACCGATTGCAAATGGCGCGTTGCAAGCGAAACAGGAGGGGAATATGCCTATTTTCAAGGGATTCGCTGGGGGGTGATGACTTGCAGGTCTTGAGTACGATTGTTGCCGTTTCACCAGTAATCGAAGCGATCCTTGGCGGCCTCCGCATGTTTGAGCGCGAGCTGCTGCTTTTCGCCGGATTCTGGTTCGTTTTGGGCATCGCCGATGAAATCGCGATCGACTGCCTTTGGCTGTGGCAGCGGCTGGTCAACAAGCGGCGCACGCACCGTCTGGTCCCCGATCTTGAGAATCGCGTGCTGATCGGCGGCGCTGCGGTGCTGATCCCGGCATGGCAGGAAGCCGGCGTCATCGGTACAACCATCCGCCACATGCTCACCGCTTGGAAGCAGGCGCACTTGCGGCTCTATATCGGTTGCTATGCCAATGACACGGCCACGCTGGTCGCAGCGATGACCGCAATCGACGGGGACCGGCGCGTCCGGCTGGTCATTCTCGACAGCAAGGGCCCGACGACCAAGGCCGATTGCCTCAATCGCCTCTATCGCGCGCTGGCCGATGATGAAGTGCGGGCCGGCGTTCCGTTCCGCTCGGTCATCCTCCATGATGCCGAAGACATGGTCCACCCCGCAGCGCTGGCCCTTATGGATACCGCGCTCAGCGATGCCGATTTCGTGCAATTGCCGGTGCGCCCCGAACCGCAGCCCGCCGCGCGGTGGATTGCCGGGCATTACATCGACGAATTTGCCGAGGCCCATGCCAAGGCCATGGTGGTGCGCGACGGACTGCGCGCCGCGCTGCCTTCGGCGGGAGTCGGCTGTGCCCTGCGCCGCGAAATCCTCAGCGATCTGTGCAAGGAACGCGGCCTCGGAGCGGATGGCCCGTTTGAGGCCGAATGCCTGACCGAGGACTACGAACTTGGCCTGCTGGTCACCCGGCGCGGGGGCCTCGGCCGCTTTCTCCGCCTGCGCGACCATGACGGCAACCTTGTCGCCACGCGCAGCTACTTCCCCTCGACCCTGCCCGAAGCCGTGCGTCAGAAGACCCGCTGGGTTCACGGCATCGCCTTTCAGGGCTGGGAGCGGCTGGGCTGGCAAGGCCGCCCGGTTGATTGGTGGATGGCGATCCGCGATCGGCGCGGGCCGCTTTCCGCACTGCTGCTCGCGATTGCCTATGTCCTGCTGTTTGTTTCGCCGGCCCTTGCGCTCGCGGAGCGGTTCGGCTTCGTCGGTCCGCGCGAAGTCTCGCCGCTGCTCGCCGGCATGATCTGGTTCTGCTTCGCCGGACTGGTCTGGCGCGCGGTCATGCGCTTCGCCTTTACCACCCGCGAATATGGCTGGGCCGAGGGACTGCGCGCCGTGGCGCGAATTCCGGTGGCCAACATCATCGCGATCATGTCTGGCCGCCGGGCCTTCGTCGCCTATTGGCGCAGCCTGTCAGGTGAAATGCCGGTCTGGGAAAAGACCACGCATTACGGCCATCCGGCCCTGGTGCGGGAGGTGCGGTCGTGAAGCGGGTTCCTACCCGCCGGCGCGGCCAGCCGATCATCGCGCTTGGCATCATGCTCTGCCTGTGGACGGGGGGGCGGGTGATCGCCGTGTCGCTGCCGATTGCCGCACCCGAAACGCGGGCACCGGAATGGCTGGCAACGCCCGCTATCGGCGAAGGTTCGGCGGCTGTTCTGGCTCCCAGGGCTGCAGCGACAGTCGAGGCGGCGAAGGGCAATCACGCCTCAGCCCTGCCGACTGCCAGCGCGCCTTTCGCGCAGCCGCTGCCGATGCCTGCCGCATCGCCGCTGCTCACAGCCCCCGAACCGGGTGGTCAAACGCGACCGCTTGCAACCCCGGCAACCGCACCGACAGTCGCGCCCGCCTTGCCAGAGCCTTCGCCGATACCGCCAGCCATGCGGCCCAACCCGACACTATCCGGCGGACACCAGCTCCTGTTCCTCGCCGCGCTCAGCCAGGTCCCGCTGCCCGAAGGTTTGCTCGCTGCCCGCGCTGCACCGCCCAAGGCTGCAACACCGCAGGCATCGCGCTGGTCGGGTGACGGCTGGCTGCTGCTACGGCGCGGCGGCGGCGTCCCGGCACTGGCGGCAATCGGCGGCTCCTATGGCGCAAGCCAGGCCGGCATGGTGCTGCGCTACCGGATCGACCTGACTTCGCCCAACCGCCCTTCGCTTTACCTCCGTGCGAGCGCCGCACTAAACGGCTCGCGTGAGCAGGAAGCCGCGCTGGGCCTTGCCGCGCGTCCGATCTCGCGCCTGCCCGTGCTCGCCATGGCCGAGGCGCGGGCAACGCGGACGCCCACCGGAACGCGCCTGCGCCCCGCCGCCGCGCTCGTCACCGAACTGCCCGTGGCATCGCTCCCGCTCGGCTTTCGCGCCGAGGCTTACGGGCAGGTTGGCTGGGTTGGCGGCACGGGTGCGACCACTTTTGTCGACGGCCAGTTGCGCCTTGAAAAGCCGTTGGCCAGGTTCGCTGGCGGCGACCTGTCGGCTGGCGGTGGCCTGTGGGGCGGCGCGCAGAAAGACGCTTCCCGGCTCGATGCCGGGCCCTCGGCGCGGCTGACCTTGCATCCCACCCGGCAGTCGACCGTGCGGGTCGCGGCCGACTGGAGATTCCGCATCGCCGGCAAGGCCGCACCGCAATCGGGACCGGCGATTACCTTGTCCGCAGGATTCTGATCCGGATATCTGGGCTTAAGCCTTAACACCGCTGGGCATCCGGGCTAGGCATGGGGCAATCCCATGGATGTCTACCTGCCCATTGCCAACCTCGCGGTAAACCTGCTCGTGATTGTCGGGCTGGGGGTTCTGACGGGTGTGCTCTCGGGCATGTTCGGCGTTGGCGGCGGCTTCCTTACCACCCCGCTGCTGATCTTCTATGGCGTGCCGCCCACCGTGGCCGCTGCCTCTGCTGCCAGCCAGGTCACCGGAGCCAGTGTTTCGGGCGTAATTGCCCATTCGCGGCGGGGCGGGGTCGATTACCACATGGGCGGCGTGATGGTCGTCGGCGGGATTCTCGGCACCGGGCTGGGGGCGCTCTTGTTCAACCTGTTCACCGCGCTTGGCCAGATCGATACGTTGATCAATATCCTCTATGTCGTTCTGCTCGGCGGAATCGGCACGGTCATGGCCCGCGATGCATGGGCGGCGCTGAAAGCGCAGCGGACCGGCATTCCGCTGCCCGCCCGCAAGCGCAGGCACCATCCGCTGGTGGCCAGCCTGCCGCTGCGTTGGCGGTTCTACCGCTCGGGCCTCTACATCTCGCCGCTGGCACCGCTGCTGCTGGGTGTGCTCACTGGCATCCTGACCATGCTGATGGGCATCGGCGGCGGCTTCGTGCTGATCCCGGCGATGCTCTATATCCTCGGCATGAGCGCGAATGTCGTGGTCGGCACCTCCCTGTTCCAGATCCTGTTCACCACCATCGCCACCACCCTGATGCATTCGGTAACCACCAAGGCGGTCGACATCGTGCTGGCCGCGCTGTTGCTGCTGGGTTCGGTGACCGGCGCGCAGCTGGGTGCCAGATTCGCCCTGAAGATCCCGGCAGAGCGCCTGCGTCTGGTGCTGGCGGCGCTGGTGCTGCTGGTCGCGCTGCGCATGGCGATCGGGCTGACATACCGGCCCGAGGCGCTGTTTACCGTGGCGCCGCTATGAGGCGGCTGTTCTCTCTGCTGTGCCTCTGGCTGCTGACCGGCGCGGCCGACCCGATCCTCGTGCCCGAAGTGTCGCAGCACGAGGTAGAGGTGCGGCAGGGCTTCACCGGCACCGAATTGCTGCTCTATGGCGCGATCCTCGATCCCACCGGCATTCGCGCCGGGCGTGATTACGATATCGTCGTCATCCTAAAGGGGCCAACACGATCTATCATCGTGCGCGAAAAGCAGCGCTTCGCCGGCATCTGGATCAACGGGGCGAGCGGTGAATATCGTTCTGCGCCAGGCTATTACGCGGTCGCATCTTCACGCCCGATCGACAAGATCGTCGATACGCGCACGGCGGCGATTTACGAGATGGGGCTGTCGTCGCTGCAGCTTTCCCCCATCGGCACGATCGATCCGAACAAGCAGCGCCGCTTTGCCGACGGGCTGGTCGGCCTGATGGCGGGGGACGGGCTCTACCAGCAGAACGACGGCGCAGTGACGATCAGCGAACAGGTGCTCTATCAGGCGCGCATCCGCCTGCCGTCGTCGGTTCCCGTCGGGCGCTATACCGCTGAAACGCTCGCCATCAGCCGCGGGCGGGTGGTTGCTTCGGCCACGGCCCACGTCAATGTCAGCAAGCGCGGATTCGAGCGCGGCATCGCCGAATTCGCCGACCAGCTCGGCCTGCTTTACGGCCTGCTCGCGGTGGGTATCGCCGTGGGCATGGGGCTGGCCGCAGGGCGTATCTTCGCGCGGTTTTAGTGTAAATTAACGAGTTAACCCTAAGCCCGGACCATCAATTGGTGTGATCGGGGCGACACATGATGTCGGACATGAGTTCGAAGGGTTTTCACAGTTTACATCCGGCAAGTCCCCAGGACCTTGCCGGGGGGAGCGGTGTGCCGCAGGTCGACAATGCGCTCGAACCGATCGGAATCATTCAGGAAATCTCCGGTTCCAGCTCGTCGATCGTGCTGGATCTGAAGCGGTTGCAGGAATGCTCCGAAGATGGCGACCCGTCGGTCGCGCTGGCCGGACAGGTCGGCAGCCAGATCAAGATCCGCGTCGGCCGCGGCTGGCTGCTTGCCTCGGTTCGCTCGCAAAAGCAGGACCCGCGCAATGCTGGTGGAGTCCATGCCCAGATCGACTTCCTCGGCGAAGGTGACGAGGAACGGTTGACCGGGCGCATCCACGGCTTCCGCCGGGGCGTCACCTGCTATCCGATCCCCGGCGCGCTGGTTTACCCTGCGACGACCAACGACCTGCGCCAGATCTATGCCAGCGATGGCCGCTCGACCATTCAGGTCGGCACCGTGTTCCCGACGCGCGACATCCGCGCCGGCATCTATATCGATGCCTTCCTCGGCAAGCACTTCGCGCTGCTCGGCTCGACCGGCACCGGCAAATCGACCAGCGCCGCGCTGATCCTGCACCGCATCTGTGAAGCGGCGCCGCAGGGCCACATCGTCATGGTCGATCCGCACGGCGAATATGCCGCCGCGTTCAAGACCACCGGCATGGTGTTCGACGTGTCGAACCTCGCCATGCCATACTGGCTGATGAACTTCGAAGAGCATTGCGAGGCGATGCTCACCTCGACCGGTGAACAACGTCAGGAAGATGCCGACATTCTGGCCCGCTGCGTGCTGCAGGCGCGGATGAAGAACCGGCTGGCCGAACAGATGGGCCGCATCACGGTCGATTCGCCGATCCCTTACGTGCTGTCCGATCTCACCACGATCCTGCAGAACGAGGCCGGCAAGCTCGACAAGGCGACCACCTCTGCGCCTTACGTCCGCATCAAGAACAAGATCGACGAACTGCGCAACGATCCGCGCTATCAGTTCATGTTCTCAGGGATGCTGGTGACTGACACCATGGCTGACTTTATCGGCCGGATTTTCCGCCTCCCGGCTGACGGCAAGCCGATCTCGATCATCGACGTGTCGGGCGTTCCGTCCGAAATCACCTCGACCGTGGTCGCCGTGCTCGCCCGCCTCGTGTTCGATCACGCCATCTGGAGCCGCGACGAAAAGCAGCGCCCGATCCTGCTGGTCTGCGAAGAAGCGCACCGTTATGTGCCGAACGAGAAGAACTCCGATGGCTCCTCGGTTGGCCGGATCCTCAGCCGTATCGCCAAGGAAGGCCGCAAATACGGCGTCGCGCTGGGGCTGATTACCCAGCGCCCGTCCGACCTTGCCGAAGGCGTGCTGTCACAGTGCGGCACGATCATCTCGATGCGCCTCAACAACGACCGCGATCAGGCCTTCGTGCGCGGGGCCATGCCCGAAGGTTCGCGCGGGTTCCTCGATTCGATCCCGGCGCTGCGCAACCGCGAGGCAATCATGTGCGGCGAAGGCGTGTCGATCCCGATGCGCGTGACCTTCGACGACCTTGAGGAAATGAAGCGCCCGGCCTCCGCTGATCCGAGCATCACCGAACTGTGGCGCCAGACCGGCGGCGAGGAAGCCTCGGTCCAGCGGACGGTCATGCGCTGGCGCGCGCAAGGTAGGTAATTGCGCTGCACCCCCGCGCAGGCGGGGGCCTCAGGCGTTTGATCGCATCCTTGCGCGCCTCATGAGGTCCTCGCCTGCGCGGGGACTCAGTGGGCGACGTAAGCTTCGTTCTGCTTCTTCCGCCAATCGCCTCGCGTATAAAGCCACCACGATCCCAGCGCCGATACGCAGGACGCGATCGGGAAGGACCACCACAGCGCGTCGCTGCCAAGCTCCGGATAGGTGCCGAAATAGAAGCCCAGCCGCACCGGGAACAGAGCGATTGTCTGGATGATCAACGGCAGCCAGACCACACCGTAAGCGCGCAGCGTGCCGCCGACGACCATCGATGCGCCCATGACGATGAAGCTCCACGTGATGATGTACTGCAGGTGCACCGCGATATCGACGGCCGGACTTTGCGCGCCGAGGAACAGCCCCAGCAGCGGGCGCGAGAACAGAACCAGCAGCGCGGATAGCACGCCGGTCATCATCACATTGCTCAGCATTCCGGCGTTGGACACCTTGGCCACTCGCTCATGCTTGCCTGCGCCGATCGCCTGCGCAACCATGGCGCTGACGCCTGAACTGATCGCGAAGGCCGGCATCTGCAGGAAATTCCACAGCTGCATTGAAGCGCCATAGGCGGCGGTCGAATGCGAACCTTCGCGGTTGACCAGGCCGACGATCACCATCTGCGCCGATGACATCAGCAGCATCGACGTGCCCATCGGCAGGCCCTTGCTGATCATGTATTTCAGCTCGCTGCCGGCCGGGATCAGGTAGGCAAACTCGTGCCCGCGCAGGCGCAGCGGCAGGTCGCGCTTGTAAAGCTGGAACAGCAGGAAGGTCATGCCGCCGAGGCCAGCGACGAAGCTGGCGAGCGCCGAACCGCCGATACCCATCGCCGGGATCGGACCCCAGCCCAGGATGAACAGCGGGTTGAGCCCGACATCGAGCAGCACGCCGATTGCCATCGAGTACATCGGTGACTTGGCATCGCCCACGCCGCGCATGCCCATCGACAGGATCATGTTCGCCGTGCCGAATGGGATCGAGATGAAGATCACCCGCAGGTAAGTCACGGCAAAATTCATCGAGTCTGCCGGGATCGCCATCAGCCGCAGCATGGCGGGCGCGAAGATCAGGCCCAGCACCGAACTGCCCACCGCCAGCGCCATGGCAAAGCCGAGGCCATTGCCGAAGCTGCGCCGCGCCGCGATCACGTCGCCGGCGCCGTAATGCTGGCCGATGCGCACGGTGCTGGCCATGCCGAAGCCCATGACCAGCGCGAAAAACAGGAACATCACGACATTGGCGTTCGTCGTCGCCGCCAGCGCGTCCTCACCGATCAGCCGGCCGACCCAGATGGCGTTGACGAAGCCGTTGATCGTCTGGACCAGATTGCCGATCAGCATCGGGATCGAAAACGCGATGAGCGTCTTCAGGATCGGCCCGCTGGTCAGGTCGCCCATACGCTGCGGGGTTTCAGCCACGACTTCTTCGGCAAGGGCCTGCTCTTCGGGGGACAGTTCAGTCATGTCCCCCTCGTGTCGCCGAACAGGTGGATGTGCAAGCGGTCGGAGAAATTCAGTTCATTTTTTGAACAATAATCGGCAAGCCAGACGCTGCGCGCGCGGATCGTCGCGCTGTCGCGGCCTTCGGGCATGAGCCACACGCGCTGGCCGGGGATGCCATAATTGGCAATGATGGCGGTCACTTCGGCAAGGTCATGCTCGCTGGCGATGACGAATTTGAACGTCGCGCGCGGGTCGGCGGCGAAGGCGCGCAGGGCCTCGGGGCGCAGCGCCAGATCGCGCGGATTGCCGCTGTGCGCGAGTTTTGGCGAGACATTCCACTGATGGACGAGGGCGTCGAGCAAGGCAGGCGGGGCAACGGTGGCGTTGGTCTCCACCTCAACATGCAGCCCCGGCAGCAGCGTCAGCATTCGGGCAAGGGCAGGGGCCTGAAGCAGCGGCTCGCCCCCGGTGACGACCAGCCGCCGCCGCCCGAATGCGGCAATCTGCGCGGCGACATCGGCTTCGTCGAGCGTGATCTGGTTGGCGGAGCGGTCAAAGTCCAGACCGTCGCGGTGCGGGCGGTTATCGCCCTCGAACCGCCAGGTATAGGCGGTGTCGCACCACTCGCAGGCGAGGTTGCAGCGGGACAGGCGCACGAATGTGCAGGCCCGCCCGGCGGCAGCGCCTTCGCCCTGGACCGAGGCGAAAATCTCGGGCTCGCCGGGCGTCGTGGTGGCGAGCGTCAGCACTGCAAATCCTTCCCGAAACGGGGAGGGGGACCACCGCAGGTGGTGGAGGGGGCTCGCCTCATCGCGCATCCTCGCAATGGCGCACCTAACGGAGAGCCCCCTCCGTCAGCGCTGCGCGCTGCCACCTCCCCGCGAGCGGGGAGGATTGCGTCGCGCCTGATCACCCCAGCCGCGCCAGTGCCGCGCTGAGCCGCTCGGCCTCGGCGGCGTGCATGGCATGGTCGGCGCGGGCTTTTTCGACGGCTTCGGGCTTTGCCTTCTCGACAAAGGACGGGTTGTTCAAGCGGCCTTCCAGCGACTTGGCTTCCTTCTGCGAAACCTCCAGCGCTTTGGCGAGGCGGGCCTTTTCGGAGGCGATGTCGATCACGCCTTCGAGCGGCACGATCAAACTGGCATCGCCTGCGCCGATCTGCATGGCGGCCCCCGCCGGCGCGGCTTCGAAACGTACGGCGCTGAGGCGGGCGATCCGCTCGATGGCGCCGGGGTTGCGCTCGATCACGCCGCGCGTCTGGGCGGACGGCTCGGGCAGATAGGCCTCAAGCTTGGTACCCGGCGCGATGCCGAGTTCATTCTTCGCGGTGCGCAGGTTGCCGATCAGGGCGATCAGCCAGTCGACTTCGGCCTTGGCCTCGGCATCGACGCTCGCCTGCGGATCGGGCCAAGCGGCGGTGATCAGCGGATAGCTGGAACGGTCACCCAGCGCGCCCCACAGCTCTTCGGTGACGAAGGGCATGAAGGGGTGCAGCATGACGAGGATCTGGTCGAGCACCCAGCCGGCGACGGCCTTGGTTTCCTCATCAAAGTTGCCCTTGATCAGTTCGATATACCAGTCGCAGAACTGGTCCCAGACGAAGTGGTAGATCGCATTGGCGGCCGCGTCGAAGCGCAGGTCAGCCATGGCCTGATTGAGCTCGGCGAGACATTCGACGACTTCGCCGATGATCCACTTGTTGACTGCGCTGGTCGCCTTGGGAGCGGCGATGGCCTGGCTGACGGCAATGCCGTTGCTTTCGCAGAAACGCGCGGCGTTCCACAGCTTGGTGGCGAAGTTGCGGTAGCCTTCGACCCGGCGCTCATCCATCTTGATGTCGCGGCCCTGGCTTTCCATCGCCGCCATGAAAAACCGCAGCGCATCGGCACCGTACTGGTCGATCAGGCCGAGCGGATCGACGACATTGCCCTTGGACTTGGACATCTTTTGCCCGTCCGGCGCGCGGACCAGACCGTGGAGGTAAAGCCGCGGCCACGGGTTCTGGCCGGTCATCGCCTGGCCCATCATCATCATGCGGGCATCCCAGAAGAACAGGATGTCGAAGCCGGAGATCAGCAGGTCATTGGGGTAGTGGCGCTGGACGAGCGTGGTGTTCTCGGGCCAGCCGAGCGTGGCGAAGGGCCACAGGGCTGAGGAGAACCATGTGTCGAGGACGTCCTCGTCGCGGGTCAATGTCTTGTTGCCGGCAAGGGCCTGCGCCTCTTCCTCGGTCTCGGCGACGTAGATCTCGCCGTCATCGGCAAACCACGCCGGGATCCGGTGTCCCCACCACAATTGGCGGCTGACGCACCATGGCTGGATGTTTTCCATCCAGTTGAAGAAAGTCTTCTCCCAAGACTTCGGGACGATCTCGATCGCGCCCGAGCGCACTGCCTCAAGCGGTGCCTTCGACAACTCAGCCGCATTCACATACCACTGGTCGGTCAGCCACGGCTCGATCACCACGCCGCCGCGGTCGCCGAAGGGGGTCTGGATCGTGCGGGGTTCGGCTTCGGCTTCGACCGGTTCGCCGTCCTTGTCCTTGGTCACGTGCGGGATCAGCATGCCCGCCGCCTTCATATCGGCAACGATCATGTCGCGGACAACAAAGCGGTCCAGCCCGAGATACTTCCCGGGGATCAGGCCGTCAGCGGTCTGCACCACCAGGGCTTCGGCATCGAACATGTTGAGCATGTCGGCGGGCTTGATCCCGGCGCGCTTGCCCACTTCGAAGTCGTTGAAATCGTGCCCCGGCGTGATCTTCACCGCGCCGCTGCCCAGTTCGGGGTCGGCGTGTTCGTCCGCGACAATGCGGAAGCGGCGGCCGGTGAGCGGCTGGACGATTTCCTTGCCGATCACGCTGGCATAGCGCGGATCGTCGGCGTTCACCGCTACGCACATGTCCGCCAGCATCGTTTCGGGGCGCGTGGTGGCGACTTCGATATAGTCGAGGCCATCGTCGCGCTTCACGCCGTCGGCCAGCGGGTACTTGAAGTGCCAGAAGCCGCCCTTGATCTCGCGGGTTTCCACCTCAAGGTCGGAAATCGCAGTCTTGAGCTTGGGGTCCCAGTTTACCAGACGCTTGTCGCGGTAAATCAGCCCCTTGTTATAGAGGTCGACGAACACCTTCACCACGGCGCGGGTGAAGTGCGGGTCCATGGTGAACTGTTCGCGGCTCCAGTCCATCGAACAGCCAAGGCGGCGGAGCTGGCCGGTAATCGTGCCGCCACTCTCGTGCTTCCATTCCCAGACCTTGTCGACGAAGGCCTCGCGGCTGTAATTGGTGCGCTTGTCCTGCCGCGCTTCCATCTGGCGCTCGACCACCATCTGCGTGGCGATGCCGGCATGGTCGGTGCCGACCACCCACAGCGCATCCTTGCCGCGCAGGCGTTCATAGCGGATCACCACGTCCTGCAGCGTATTGTCGAGCGCATGGCCGATGTGCAGGCTGCCGGTCACGTTCGGCGGCGGGTTGACGATGGTATAGGGCACCGCGTCCGGCCGTTCCGGGCGGAACAGGCCGTTTGTTTCCCAGTGGGAATACCATTTCGCCTCGATGGCGGCGGGATCGAAAGTCTTGTCTAGAGCCATGCCGGGCCTTTGCCAGCGGGGGGGGGAACGCGCAACCCACCTTGCCTGAGCAGTTCCGGGGGCATGCGGTCTTGCAGGCGCCACAATTTACCTGCAGACACACCCCGAGATGCGAACTTGGGCTGATTTCACGACTGAAGAAGGCGATGGCGGCGCGAAGCGCATCGTTTTCTCGGGACCACTGACCGTCAGCTCGATCGGGCCCGCGGACGTGCGCCTGCGCACCCTTGAAGGTCCGGTCAGCGAACTCGATGTCAGCGGCATTGGTGAGATCGACACGGTTGGCGCCTGGCTGCTGCACCGCCTGTCGCAGGAATTCAGCGCCCCGGTCGTGGGCGCCAGCGGACAGGCCAAGCGCTTGATTACCGCGATCGAAACCGACGAACCGGAGGAGATTACGCGGCCGCCCCGGCCCAATGCCGTGACCCGCGTGCTAGAGGCGACCGGCATTCTCTCGGTCACCACCTGGCTCGGCACGGTCAAGATCACCGGATTTCTTGGAGAGATCCTCGTCGATACCGGACATCTGATCCGCCACCCCGGGCGCGTGCGCGCCAAGGCGATGATCCACCAGCTCGAACTGGTCGGGATCAATTCGCTCGGCATCATCGGGCTGATGAGCTTCCTTGTCGGCATCGTCATTGCCCAGCAGGGCGCGGTGCAGCTTCAGCAGTTCGGAGCAGAGATGCTGACGGTCAATCTCACGGGCCGCATCGCCATGCGCGAACTGGGCGTGCTGATGACCGCGATCATGGTCGCGGGCCGCTCGGGCTCGGCCTTTGCGGCGCAGATCGGCACAATGAAGCTGACCGAGGAAATCGACGCGATGCGCACCATCGGCGTTTCGCCGATTGAGGCGCTGGTGATCCCGCGCATCCTTGCATCGGTGGTGATGATGCCGCTGCTGGGGTTCTATGCCGCGATCATGGCGATTGTCGGCGGCGCGGTGATTTCGTCATTTACGCTGGGTATTCCGTTCATGACCTTCCTGATCCGCATTCAGGAAGTCGTGCCGCTGCATGACGTCTGGGTCGGGCTGGTCAAGGCGCCGTTCTTCGGCCTCGTGATCGCCATGACCGGATGCTATCAGGGCATGCAGGTTGAAGCCAATGCCGAAGAAGTCGGCCTGCGCACGACCATGGCGGTGGTCCAGGCGATCTTCATGGTCATCGTCATGGACGCGTTCTTCGCGGTGTTCTTTACTGAAGTGGGCTGGGGATGAACGAGATCCCCAACGATATCCGCACCGACGTGGTGCATACGCGGTTCAAGGACGATCACCCGATCGTCGTGAAGGGCCTGCGCAATGCCTTTGGCGATCAGGTGATCCACGACAATCTCGACCTCACGGTCAACCGGGGCGAGATCATTGGTGTGGTCGGCGGGTCCGGCACCGGCAAGTCGGTGCTGATGCGTTCGATCATCGGACTTCAGATCCCCGAGGAAGGCTCAATCGACGTGCTGGGTGAATCGATCACCGACGCACACGACGATGACGATATCGATATCCGCAGCCGCTGGGGCGTGCTGTTTCAGGGCGGGGCGCTGTTTTCCACCCTGACCGTGGCGGAGAATGTCGAGGTGCCGCTCAGGGAGTTTTACCCAGAGATCGGTGACCAGCTGCGGCGCGAGATTGCCCATTACAAGGTGCGTCTGTCCGGCTTGCCGACTGCTGCGGCGGACAAGTACCCTTCCGAACTGTCGGGCGGCATGAAAAAGCGCGCCGGCCTTGCCCGCGCATTGGCACTCGACCCGGACCTGTTGTTCCTAGACGAGCCGACTGCCGGCCTCGATCCCATCGGCGCGGCGGCCTTCGACCATCTGACCAAGGAACTTCAGGCGACGCTGGGGCTTACGGTATTCCTGATCACACACGATCTCGATACGTTGTACGAGATTTGCGACCGGGTTGCCGTGATCGCGGACAAGAAGGTTATTGCCGTGGGCACGATCCCGGAATTGCTCGCCACCGACCATCCGTGGATTCAGGAATACTTCAATGGCCCCCGTGGACGGGCAGCGCAGGCCAGTCAGAAGCGCGGCGAATTGGCGCAGGTGGACAAGTCGTCGGGCAAGGGGGCATAAGCAGACCAATGGAAACTAGGGCAAATCACGTCTGGGTTGGTGCGGTCACGCTGTTCCTGCTGGCCGTCGTCGCGGCCTTCGTGATCTGGATCGCGCAGCTGGGCAAGGGCGACCGCCAGGAATACGACATCTTCTTCAAGCAGTCGGTTGACGGCCTGACCTCTGGCACCACGATCAATTACGCCGGCGTTCCGGCCGGGCAGATTGCCGACATCGAGCTGTGGCCAGCCGACCCCAGCTTCGTGCGCGTCCGCATCGAAGTCGACAAGAAGGTCAAGATTCTCCAGGGCACGACCGCGACGATCCAAGGCAGCTTTACCGGTACGTCGACCATCCAGCTCAACGGCGGCATTCGCGGCGCGGCACCGATTACCGAACCGGGACCGGGTCCAGACCGGGTGCCAGTGATTCCCACCAAGCGCGGCGGTCTGGGCGAACTGCTGTCGAACGCGCCGATGCTGATCGAGCGGCTGGCGACTGTGACCGAACGGCTCAACACCCTGCTGTCGGATGAGAACCAGCGCTCGATCAAGGGCATCCTTGCCAATACTGACAAGCTGACCAGCAATCTCGCCGATGCCTCGCCGCAGGTGAAGGGTACGCTGGCCGAACTGCAAGTGACGCTCAAGCAAGCCAGCGCCACGCTGTCGAGCTTCGAACAGGTCGCGGGATCGGCCAACACCTTGCTGGGCAGCGATGGCCAGTCGCTCGCGCGGCAACTGCGTGAGACGCTGGGTTCGGCCAAGCTGGCGGCGGATTCGCTGCAGGGCGCGCTCAGCGAGGCGCGGCCGGGGCTCAACCAGCTGTCCGAAAGCACCTTGCCACAAGCCGAAGCCGCCATCCGGGACCTGCGCGCGACGACCAAGGCGCTGCGCGGCGTGACTGAAAAGATCGACGAACAAGGCGCCGGCGCACTGCTCGGCGGGCAGAAGCTGCCGGACTACAAGCCATGAGGGGTTCTGCCATGAAGTATCGAACGTTGATTGGCGGGATCGGGAAGGCGCACTTCGGCAAGATCGCCGCCGCCGGACTGGTGCTGGCGCTGTCGGGCTGCCTCGGCCTTGGCGGGGGCAAGCCGCCGCCGACGCTGTTCACGCTGACGGCGGACAAGACCTTGCCGGCAGGGGCCGCGCTGTCGGGCAATTCGGCGCAGTCGCTCATCGTGCTCGATCCCGAGACTGACCAGAGCATCGCCAACACGCGCATTGCCGTTCAAGTCGATGCCAGCAACGTCGCTTATCTCCCCAAGTCGGCATGGGTCGAACGACCTTCACGCCTGTTCGGAACACTGCTGGCGGAAACGATCCGCGCAGGCGGCAAGCGTATCGTCTTTGGCGGCGATGATGGCACCAGCACCAGCCGCAACCGCCTCGGCGGCCGGCTCTCCGCCTTTGGTTATGATGCCCGCGAACAGGCGGTGATTGTGCGGTACGATGCGGTCATCAGCGGAGCGGCGGGTGCCGTCAGCACGCGCCGGTTCGAGGCAAAAGTTCCGGGCGTCGGTCCAAAGCCTGAACTGGTTGCCCCGGCGTTGAATCGCGCAGCGAACCAGGTCGCAGCGGAGGTTGCTGACTGGGTGGGGTGAGTCTGATGCGCCCACATTCACGCCCACCGTCATCCTGAACTCGTTTCAGGATCCATCGTGAGGCAGGCGCAGTTTTCGCCTTCGACGCAAAAACGGCGCCGTTTTGTTTTCCTCGCCGAGCTCCGAGCGGTAGGCGAAATGGATCCTGAAACGAGTTCAGGATGACGGTGTGAGTGTGGTCAGGTTGTGACCAGCCCCGCAAACCGGATCGCCGCCTCAAAATCGCGCAGCCGCTTCGCCTGCCGCGCTTCGGCTTCGGCGTCCCGGCCCCACATTTCCTCTTGAAACAACTCTTCCAGCTCGCTGGCCTGCCACAGCACCTGCGCATCGTGCTGACCGTGAGCGGCCAGCAACGCGATCACCAGCGAGGCTGAGATGCCCGAGAGGGATCGCAGCGCTGCCAGCGTCAGGTTGTCCTTGCTCTCCAGCAGGGCGCGCAGTTTCGCCAGCGTTTCGGGCGGCTGGGGCTGGTGCATGATGCCGCTGACCCGCGCGAACTGCAGGTTCCATGCCTCTTCAGCAGAACCCAGCAGCGGCTCCCATGCCGCATCCTGCCGCCGCGCGAGTACTTCACCCGGTGCGGCGCGGTAGCACAGCGTGTCGGTCTCGCCGTAAGCCAGCAGTGCGCGCACGGTGTCGGAGCGGTCGCCGGCGATCACGTCGATGGCATAGTCGGCCATGTCGCGCAGCACGAAGCCGGCGGGGTCGATCTCTCCGCCCTGATCGGTCCACTCCTGCGCCAGCGCGCGGGCCAGTGCTTCGCCGGGGATGATCTGCTGGCGCTTGCCCTGCGTCTTCAGCGGGCGGCCATCGAGCATGACTTGCCAGCCGCCATCCACCGGTGCCGCCGAAACTTCCTTCCAGAACCGCTTCACGGGATCAGCTTCTCCAGCGCTTGGCCAGCAGGGTGGGGACGACGAAAACGTCGACAAAGCCGATCAGGATCAGCACCACGCCAATCAGATGCGCCATCGGAATGTCGAGCTTGTCGAGCGCGCAGAGCAGGCCGACGAGGATCAGGGCCACGCCCGACATGCGGACCAGGGTGATCGCCATGAATCGCTTCTTGGCCAATGCGTCTTGTTCGGGTGTGGTCATGACAGCAGGTACTCCCCAAGTTGAACCGGTGTTTGCGCGACCCATTCCGCCCCCGCCGCGACGAGTTCCGCTGGTTCGTGATAGCCCCATGCCACGCCGATCGCGCGGACGCCCGAATTGACCGCAAGGCCCATGTCGAAAGCGGTATCGCCGATCATCACGGTGCGCGCCGGGTCGGCCAGCGTTTCGCCCAGCGCGGCTTCCATCATCGCCGGGTGGGGCTTCGACGGGTGGCGGTCAGCGGTCTGTAGGGTGGCAAATTTATGCGTCAGGCCATGCGCGGCGAGGCAGTGCGACAGGCCCCGATCGCTTTTGCCCGTTGCTACGCCGAGCAGCCAGCCAGCGCCGTACAGCTTCTCGATCAGTTCGGCGATGCCATCGAACAGCGGTTCGGCAATCCGGCCTTCTTCGCGCGCCGTGCGGTAGGCGCGCTTGTAGGCATCGACCGCCAGCGCTTCCACATCGGGCGCGCAATCAGGAACCAGCCGCCGCACGGCTTGGGGCAGCGACAAGCCGACAATCCGGCGCACGGCATGGCGATCCGGGGTGGGCAGGCCGGCCTCGGCAAAGGCGGCTTCCATCGCTTCGCAGATTGAAGCCTGTCCATCGACCAGTGTCCCGTCACAGTCGAACACGGCAAGGCGCTGGCTCATGTCGCGCCCTTGTCGTCGACCAGCGTCCGCATCAGTTGTGCCAATGCCATTGCGCCCTGCGCCTCAAGCGCGTCGGCCACGCGGGCACGTTCCTCGGCGGGCTTGTTCTGGCTGAGCTTGAGCGTCGGCCGCCAGCCGCGCACTTCCATTTCGAAGCCGGTGATGCCGCCCATCATGGCGCGCAGCTTGTCCGGCGGCATCTTGTCCATCGTCCACGGTTCGCCGCCGATGACGCGGGCTTCCTGCCGCTCGCTCAATGTCTCCAACAGGCCTTCGAGCCCCTCGGCGTCCATGCGGCGCACGGGGCCTTCCATCTCGAGGGCAATGTAGTTCCAGGTCGGCACCTGCGCCGCGTCGTCGTACCAGCGCGGGCTGACATAGGCGTCCGGGCCATTGACCACGGCGAGCGCGGTCACACCCGGCAGATGCCTTGTCAGCGCATTGCCCCGCGACAGGTGGAACTGCACCGCGCCGTCACCGGTGTGGACCAGCGGTGTGTGCGCCACGCGCGGGCCATCTGGAGTGGCCGCGAAGATCATGCCGAAGCCGATCTCTTCGATCAGCGTTTCGAAAAGGGCGCGGTCCTCGCTGCGGAACAAGGCATTGGGATGCATCAGCGCGGCTTTCGTGGTGCGCCGGACTTGGCCGGGCTTTTGGGCCGGGCAGGGGCAGCGCGTTTGGCAGCAGGTTTTGCACCGGGCTTGGCAGGAGCCTTGGCGGGCGGCCTTGAAGGCGGCTTGGCGCTTGGAACCGGCGAGCCCTTGCCCTTGGTCGGGCCGCGCTTCTTGGGCGCTTCCTCACGAGTTCCCGCCTTGCCGGCAGGCGCGCGTTGACCGCTCTTGCGGCCATGGCGCTCACCCCGGCGTTCCTTGCGGTATTGCTTGGCGTGGGCCTTGGCGAGGGCCTTTTCCTCTTCCTTGGGCGCGCGAATCGGCACTTCGATTACCGCTTCGCCGTCGGCCTCGTCAAAGCCGAGCTGGCTGAGTGTGGCGGCGAAGTGGGCGGGCAGGTCTGCAGTCACGTCAAGCGGCGCGCCATCGGGATGGTCGATCAGCAGGCGGCGCGCGTGGAGGTGCATCTTGCGGCTGATCGAGCCTGACAGGAATGCCTCGGGTCCGCCGTATTTTCCATCGCCAATGATCGGGTGGCCGATGGCCGCCATGTGGACGCGCAACTGGTGCGTGCGGCCCGTAAAGGGCTGAAGTTCGACCCAGGCAGCGCGATTCCCGGCGCGGTCGATCACGCGGTAGCGGCTCTTGGCGGGCTGGCCCTGTTCGGTCTTGTCGACCATCATCTTCTCGCCGCCGCTCCCCGGCTGCTTGGCCAGCGGCAGGTCGATCACGCCTTCCCTTATGTCAGGCACGCCGGCGACCAGCGCCCAGTATATCTTGGTGGCCGAGCGGGTGGAGAACCGCTTCGAGAAATAGGCTGCGCTGCCTGGAGTCGCCGCCACGAGCAGGACGCCCGAGGTATCCTTGTCGAGCCGGTGGACGAGGCGCGGGCGCGCTCCGCTCGGTGCATAGGCATCAAGCAGACCGTCAACATGCTCGAACGTGCCCGATCCACCCTGCGTGGCAAGGCCCGGCGGCTTGTTGAGCACGATCGCCGCGCGGTCGCGGTGAATGACCATGGCGTCGGCCTGTTCGAGTTGCTCTTCCGTCAGCGGCTTGCGGACGCGGGCACCGCTGCGTTCAGGCGTGGCACCGCCCGGCGGAACGCGCAGGACTTGCCCCTTTGTCAGGCGGTCATCGACTGCAGCGCGCTTGCCATCGACACGGATCTGCCCGGTGCGCGCCCAGCGGCTGACCATGGCAAAGCTGACCTGCGGCAAGTGGCGCTTGAACCAGCGGTCAAGCCGGATGTCATCATCGTCGGCCTGAACGGTGAACTGGCGGACCTTTTCGTCCGGAGCGTGGTGCGTGCTCATGCTACGGCCCTCATTACGAACAGTCCGGCAAACAGCGCGGCAAAACCGGCGATCAGCGAAATCGCGACATAGGCCATGGCCGTACCCAGTTCCCCGCGCTCGACCAGCAGGGCGAATTCAAGGCTGAAGGCGGAAAAGGTAGTGAACCCGCCCAGCACGCCGACGCCGAGCAGCAGCCGCCAAGGCTCTCCCGCCGTGCCGGTGCGCGCGAGCCAGCCCGCCAGCAGGCCCATGGCGAGACTACCGATCACGTTGACGCTGAGTGTGGCGAGCGGAAATGCGGTGGCTGCGACGGGGCCGATGGCGCGGGTCCAGGCTACGCCAGTGAGGAAGCGCAGCCAGGCACCAAGGCCGCCGCCAAGGGCGACCAGCGCGGAACTTGTCAGGAAGGATGGGGATGTCATGCCCCAGCCCTTAGCCGGGGTTGGCTGCGATTGCCACTTTAGCGTTGCCCATCGCGCAAACCAGCGCAGCGATGACCGTGCCGGCCACCAGTTGCCACGGAAAAGCGATGGCTTTCATGGCGGCGGGGAGGGCGAGGCTGTCAATCACGTAGGGCTGGAAGGCGAGTACGGTGAGGAACCCGGCCACGAACGCGGCGATCACGGAGCCCGAATTGCCGCGCCGGGTGAACAGCGCCACGCCATAGACACCGAGCAGGCCCGAATAGGCAAAGCTCATCACCCCCAGCACGAAATCGAGCAGGGCGGCGTCCGAATAGCGCTGCCAGTAATAGGACAGGATCGACATGGCAAAGAGCGCGAGGCCGAGGACGACGCTCGCCGCGCGGCCGGCGCGGACAAAGTGGGCTTCGTTCCGCTCACTCGCGAAAGGGCGGTAAAGGTCGTTCACCAGCACGTTGGCCATCGAGATCAGGCCGGAATTGATCGCCGCCGCCGCGATCACGCCCACGGTGACGAGGCCGCGCAGTCCGGGCGGCATTTCGGTGAGAATATAGTGCATGAACACCGTCACTTTCTCACCGTTGAAGCTGGTCGCAGCGGCCCCATCATAATGCAGCCACAGCAGCGAGCCGATCACGAGGAACAGCGCAATCACCGGCAGCGAAACGATCACCGAGGCGTAAAGCGCGCGCCGGCCCTTGGCGGCATCCTCGCAGGCCAGCAGGCGCTGGGTGATGTCCTGATCGAGCCCCGATGAGGCGAGGTTGAGCAGGACCACTCCGGTCAGCACCGCAAACAGCCCGAAGGGGGCTGACAGGTTGAAGGTGGCATTGATCGGCGCGAGCTTACTCCCGCCCGGCGCGTTCATCAGCGTCGAGATGGCCTCGCCGGTGGACATCGGCAGGCTGGCCCACAGAGTAATCGCCACGACCAATGCCGCGCCGACATAGAGCACCACCTGCACCAGATCGGACCAGATGATCGATTCGAGCCCGCCCATGAAAGTGAAGACCAGCCCGAAAACCAGCAGCAGCCCCGATGCAATGACGATGTGCCCCGGTTCTATGTCGAGAAACAGGATCATCGAAACGGCAATCGCCGCAAGGTAAAGCCGCGCCCCGCTCGCAAGGATGCGGCCCAGCAGGTACATCACTCCGGCGGCGCGGCGGGCGGTCGCGTCGAACCGGCTTTCCAGCAGTTCGTAGACCGTCGTCACCCGCATCGCGTAAAAGCGCGGGATCAGGACGTTTCCGGCGATCCACGCCGCCACCAACGCGGCGAAGACTCCGCCGATGTAGGTATAATTGCCGCGGTACGAATTGTCCGGCACGCCAAGGAAAGTCGCCGCCGATTGCACGGTCGATAGCACCGAGATCGCCACCAGCCAGGTCGGCGCATGGTGTCCGGCAAGGAAATAGCCCTCGCTGTCCATGCCGCGCCGCGTCGTCAGCCATCCGGCCATCGCCAGCAGCAGGACATAGCCGATCAGGACGGCCCAGTCGGTGGGCGTGAAACTGGTGTGCATGGAACCCCTTCCGGGGAGCAAAGACCACAGCCCGGATGCATATTCAACTCGCCAGGACGACGAGGGCAGGGATAGGGCTGGACTTGGCCTAAAATCAGGCTCACCCCCACCGAGGCTCACTTGAGCCGTTCCGGGCGCGGAAAAACGCGCAAAGGGTGTCGAATGGGTTGCCAATACCCCGACTCTTTGCTAGCCGCCCGCCGGTTCGAGCCGATCCTGCAAGGGATTCGGCACGTTTTCGCATTTTTCCGGTTTGGGTGATTCCCGCAGGTCGCGGGCTCTCGCCACCGTTTGTGAGGTATGGGTTTTTATGCAGATTCTCGTCCGCGACAATAACGTCGACCAGGCACTTCGCGCGCTCAAGAAGAAGCTGCAGCGCGAAGGTGTCTATCGCGAGATGAAGCTGCGCCGTCACTTTGAAAAGCCGTCGGAAAAGCGCGCCCGTGAAAAGGCAGCTGCCGTGCGCCGCGCCCGCAAGATGGAGCGCAAGCGTCTGGAACGCGACGGCGTAAAGTAAGAGTCTTGAAGTTGGCCAAGCCTTCCGGCTTGGCCTGGCGGTTCCGGCCCGCTCCCCCTCCCGGCCACCCATAGGGTAACCTATCGTTGGGTGGAGGGGGGGGGAGCGGG
>NZ_JANPGP010000073.1:0-49425 GCF_031424035.1 Novosphingobium sp. | reverse complement strand
ATCAGGCCATCCATCGGTTCGTAGGTCAGGTTCATCGACGGCAGCCAGTCGGAATACTTGTTGCTGCCGAACAGCGGACGGCCCGCCGTAGAGTTGCCGATCGAGGTGACCGAAGTTTCGACATAGCGTTCGCCGATGTTGCCGCGCACCGGGCGGCCCAGCAGGTCGAAGGTGAAGTCGGCCTGGAAGTAGAGCCCCAGATCCTCTTCATCGACAGAATAATTCTGCGCGCCGCCGTTGCGCTTGTCGGTAATCCGCCAGTCGCCGTACTTGTTGATGCAGTTGCAGGTGAAGCCGTAAAGCGTTTCGAACTTCTGCAGGTCAGGCACGATGAACGAAGTGGTTCCGCCCGCCGGCACGTTGATGCCCTGGCCAAACTGGATCGTCTTCGCGACCGAGGCTGTGGTGACGCCCAGTTCCTTCAGCGTCGGGTTCAGCAGATCGTTGTTGCGCTCGAAGAAGCTGGTGGCGAACGAGAATTTCTTCCAGTTGCCGCCAAAGTTCAGCGTGAACTGGTCGTTGACCTTCCAGCTCATGTCGCCCTTCACCTGGCGGTACTTGTTGGTGACGTTGCGCTTGAAATAACGGATGCCGGAAAAGCCCTTCACGACTTCCCACTTGGTCGGATCTGTCGCATCGAAGCCAAGGTTGTAGACCGGCATGTCGCCGTCGCCGCGCTCGTCGTAAGTGAAGACTTCGGGCGTATCCATGCGGTTGAATTCGACCAGCTTGCCCACCGAATCGTTCCGCGATTCCGAAAGGCCGCCGATGATCGTCATCTTCAGGTTATCGCTGAATTCGTGGTCAAGCTGGCCCGAGGCCTGCTTGAACTTTGTGACATAGGACGAATAGTCGACTGCCGAGCGCCAGTCGACGCCGCGCAGCTTGAGATAGTCGGCCAAGCCGTTGGTGACATTGGCGTCCACCACTTCGACTGCCGGACGTCCGATCAGCGCGCCGCGGAAGGCAAGGTGGTTGGCGCTGGGCACATAGCCGACCGAGCTGGGGTTGTTGTAGTAATCGTAGGGGTCAAGGTTGTTCGGATTGCTTGAGAAGATGTTGGCGTTGGTCGGCGTCGTGCCACCCGGCACCACGGCAGCGGCGCCAAGGACCGAAGCGGTCGATGCATTCGCCGAACTGAGCGCCGTGGCAAAGGCCGGCGTCGTTCCGTAAAGCGACTGGCCGCAATCCTGTGGCGGGATGATGTCCGATCCGGCGTTGGGCGTGCACAGGCCTGGATAGAGCGCGCGTGCTGCAGTAATGGCCAGCGTATTCGATGCGGTGTTCAGCGTGGCGTTGGTGTTGTTGCGGTTGAGGCCCACCGTCTGCAACTGGTTGTAGGCGCTTTCGTTTTCGAACTTCGAATAGACACCGTCGATGCTCAGCCGGGTGCGGTCGCTGATCTGCCACTGGTAGCTGGCGGTGATGCCGAGGCGCTCGGTGTGGATGTCCTGCTGTTCGATATTGGCGAGCGCGGGAATGCGGACCAGGGAGTTATCGAAGCGGCCCGGCGTGTTGTAAGGCGCGCCCGGATAGAGCTTGGCATAGGCTGCCGGGTCCGAACCGGTCAGCAGGCTGATCACTTCCGGATTGGTGATGGCGCTCCCGAACGTGGTGCCGGTCGGCGCGGCAAAACCGCCGCGCTGCGGGTTTTCATTCCCGGTGAAGTCCGACGAGCGATAGAGGTAGTCCGACTGGCCGGCCTGACGGCGGTACTGGTCGATCGAATTGTCGGTCGTCGACCAGGCTGCCGAAACGAGGATACCCATCCGGTCATCAAGGAAGCGGGTCGATACAAGCCCGGCAAGGCGCGGGTTCCATTTCTTGGAATTCTCGCCGTAAGAGCCTTCTGCCGAGAGCGCGAGAGCGCGGCCCTTGTAGTCGAACGGGCGGCCCGTCTGCAGGTCGATCGTCGCGCCGAGCGAACCTTCGTCGGTCGAGGCGGACGGCGTCTTCTGCACCTTCAGCGAGCTGAACAGTTCGGAGGCAAAGGTATTGTAGTCGAACGAGCGGCTGCGGTTCGGGGTGGAGCCGGAATCGTTCGACCCGGCGGTTGCCAGTGCTTCAAGGCCGTTAAGCCGCGTGCGGTTGAAATCGCCGCCAAGGCCGCGCACCGTGATGCCGCGCCCGTCGCCGTTATCGCGGTCAATCGAGACACCCGGCAGACGCTGGAGCGATTCTGCCAGGTTGCTGTCCGGGAAGTCGGCGATGTCCTCAGCCGTGATAGCGTCGATCTGGGTAACCGCTTCGCGCTTTTCATTGATCGCGTTGCGCAGCACGGCGCGGAAGCCGGTGACGACAATCACGTCACCCGGAACGTCTTCCTCAGCGGCGGGAGCAGCAGCTTCTGCCGGAGCACTGGCTTGCTGGGCCATCGCAGGCACGGCCAGCGTGGTCCACAGGATGGCCGTGGCCGAAGATCCCATCAGGAACCTGCGAGTCGAATTCGAGTTGCGCATCAAGATCCTCCCGTTTCGCTCCGGTGCCTTGCAGACACCGGTGTCAATACACGGGAAACCTGGTCAGCCGGCTTTTACCGGTTGCGCCTTTCACGGCGCGCTCCTGCCCCCAGACTTCCTTCCACGCTTTCTTGACAGAGGCGGTTGCGCGGGGCAATAGAAAAATGACACCGGTTACCAAAATTGACGAGAGTGCGACCAAGCCGCCACATTTCGTCAAGAATGCCGGTGGTGGAGGACGGATGAGACGGGCGACCATTTTCCTGACGTTGATCGCCCTGCCGGCCCCCTTGCTGGCCAAACCGCAATTGGCCTTTCCCGGCGCGGAGGGCGCGGGCCGCTTTTCCGCCGGTGGGCGCGGCGGCAAGGTGATCGAGGTCACCACGCTGGCCGATTCCGGACCCGGCAGCCTGCGCGCCGCGATTGACGCGGCCGGTCCGCGCATCGTGCGCTTCAAGGTTGCGGGGACGATCCGCCTGCAAAGCGATCTGGTCATCCGGCAGCCGCGCATCACGCTTGACGGTTCGAACGCGCCAGCGGGCGGCGTGGCCATCGCCGATCATGGACTGGTAGTGAAAGCCGATGACGTGATCATCCGCCAAATCCGTTCGCGTCTGGGCAATCTTGGCGGCGGGCAGGGCGATGCGATCTCCGTGTCGAGCGGTAACCGCATCATCCTCGATCACGTGTCGGCCAGCTGGTCGGTCGATGAAACGCTGTCTGCCTCGGCGAATTACCAGCGCGAGCCGGGCATTTTCGACTTGACGGTGCAATGGTCGATCATCGCGGAATCGCTGCGCAAGGCCGGGCATGACAAGGGCGATCACGGCTATGGCAGCCTGATCCGCGGCGGCAAGGGTTCGCGCTTTTCGTTCCATCACAACCTCTGGGCGCATCATGTCCAGCGGATGCCGCGCCCCGGAAATTACACCCCCGCCGATGTCGATCCCAAGGGCGCCTTCATCGAATTCCGCTCCAACCTGTTCTACAACTGGGGCGGCAGTGCATCGGGCTACAATGCCGACAAGGGCAGCGCCGCGACCTACGCCTTCATTGACAATTGCTACGTCAGTGGGCCGGACAGCAAAGGCAAGGCGGTGTTCCGCGAGGAGAACCCGGCGGCGCGCAGCTGGTTCGCCGGCAACAGCCTCGATGGCGTGGTCCCCGCCGACCAGAAGAGCCTGACACTGGGCCTGTGGAACCCGCTCGCCGCCGCGCCTGACATTGCCCCGGTACGCGCCGATCCCGCTCCAAAGGGGTGCGAGGCCGTGCTAAAGGGGGCGGGCGCGGGACCGCGCGATACTGTGGACGCGCGGGTGGTGGCCTCGGTTCGGGCTCGCAGCGGCAGGATTATCGACAGCCAGGAAGAGGTGGGCGGATGGCCGGACCTGACGAAACGCTGAGGCTCAATCGCCGCAATCTGCTGGGCGCGGGGCTTGCCGTCAGTGCGCTACCGGCGCTTGCCCGTGCCCAAACGGCCCCACCGACGACCGGCAAGCCGCAAGCATCCGGCCTGCCGCAGCCGGTGGAAACCATCGACCTCTGGCCCAAAGGGGCGCCAGATGCACCGCGTGTTCCGCTCGTCGAAACGGTCAATGAACGGTCGACCGACGCTCTCGTCACTGACCGGGCCGTCTTTGGCATCAGCCGGCCGCGCATGGCGGTGTTCCGGCCCGACCGGCCCAATGGCGCGGCGGTCCTGCTCATGCCGGGCGGAGGGTACAAATGGGTTGTGGTCGACAAGGAAGGCTATGAAATGGCGCGCTGGCTGGCCGCGCGCGGCTTTACCGCTTTCGTGTTGTTTTATCGCCTGCCGGGCGAAGGTTGGGCGAGCGGCCCCGATACCCCTCTGATCGATGCCCAGCGCGCCACGCGACTGATCCGCCACCGCGCGAAGGACTTTGCCATCGATCCCGAACGCGTTGCCGCCATGGGCTTTTCCGCCGGCGGCCACGTCTGCGCCAGCCTGTCGACGCGTTTTGCCGTGCCGGTCTATTCGCCGGTTGACGCAGCGGACAAGCTCTCCGCGAGGCCCGCCTGCGCCGCGCCGCTCTACCCGGTGATCTCGATGGACCCTGCCATTGCCCACGCCGGATCACGCGCGCTGCTGCTGGGGTCAAAGCCTTCGCCGGGGCAGGAAATGGCATGGTCGCCCGACCAGACCGTCCCTGCCGATGCCCCGCCGCACTTCCTGCTCCACGCCGAGGATGACGACGCCGTCCCGGTGGAAAACACGCTGCGCTTCCACGCCGCGCTGCGCGAGCGCAAGGTGCCGGTGGAAATGCACCTGTTCACACATGGCGGCCACGGCTTTGGCCTGCGCAAGGCCATCGGCAAACCGGTCGAGGCCTGGCCCGACCTTTGGCGCGCCTGGGCGCGAACGACGGTGCTGGGATGACGATGGAAAGACGCGATGCCCTCAAGCTGGGCGGGCTTGGCGCCCTTGCCCTGAATGCCCCCGCTGCGATCGCCGCCGCCCCGCGCGACAAGTGGGGCCGGGGCTACGAAAACCAGCGTATTCCCGATCTCGGCAACGGCACCTTCCGCAATCCGGTGATCGCCGGCGACCGCCCCGATCCAGCCGTGCTGAAGGACGGTGCGGACTATTACCTGACCTTTTCCAGCTTCGATTCCTATCCGGGGCTGACGATCTGGCACAGCCGCGATCTGGTGAACTGGCAGCCGCGTAAGGCCGCGCTCACCCGCAACATCGGCTCGGTCTGGGCAGTCAGCCTGGAAAAGCACAAGGGCCGCTACTTCCTGTACATTCCGGTCAAGGCCAGCCCGAACGACATCTTCGTCATCTGGGCTGATCACATCGACGGCCCGTGGAGCGATCCCGTGCCGCTGGGCCTGCACGCCCACATCGACCCCTGTCACGCCGTGGGTGAAGACGGTTCGCGCTGGCTGTTCCTATCGGGTGGAGACCGGGTGCGCCTGTCGGACGATGGCCTCAGCCTCGCCGGCAGCCCCGAGCATGTCTACGATCCCTGGCGCTATCCCGATACCTGGGACGTCGAGGGCTTCAGCCCCGAAGGCCCCAAGATCCATCGCCGCGGCGACTGGTTTTACATGATTACCGCGGTCGGCGGCACGGCGGGCCCGCCCACCGGCCACATGGTCATCGCCGCACGCTCGCGCTCGATCCACGGGCCTTGGCAGCAGCATCCCGGCAATCCCCTGGTGCGCACCAAAAGCATCGGCGAGGCGTGGTGGTCGCGCGGCCATGCCAGCCTGGTCGAGGCGCCAGACGGTTCATGGTGGTCGCTCTACCACGGGTTCGAGAACGGTTACTGGACGCTGGGCCGCCAGTGTCTGCTCGATCCGGTCGAATGGACGAAGGACGGCTGGTTCCGCATGACCGGCGGCGATCTCTCACGCCCGATCCGCAAACCGCGCGGCGGCACCGCGCTGCGCCCCGGCATGCCACTGTCGGACGATTTTTCCGCCCCGCTGGCGCTCGGCTCGAAATGGTCGTTCTTCCGCCCCGCTCCCGATGAAGCCAAGCGCCTGCGCGTCGATGGCGGCGCGCTGCACTTCGCGGGGAAGGGCACCGCACCCTCCAGCGGATCACCCCTGCTGCTGATCGCTGGCGACACCTCCTACCGCTTCGAATGCGATATCGAGATCGCGCCGGGCGGCACGGCGGGGCTGGTGCTGTTCTACGACGACAAGCTCTACGCCGGCCTCGGCTTTGACGAAAAGCGCTTCGTCACGCACCAGTACGGCATCGAGCGCGGCCGCCCGGCCAATCCGCATGGGCGGCGAATGCGCCTTCGCGTGACCAACCGCCAGCACATCGTCTCCTACCATACCAGCGGCGACGGCGGCCAAACCTGGGTGAGGTTCGATCGCGGTATGGAAGTGTCAGGCTATCACCACAACGTGCGCGGCGGTTTCCTGATGTTGCGGCCGGGGCTCTATTCTGCCGGGCCGGGCGAGACCGTGTTCCGCGACTTCCGCTTCGAAGCCCTGCCGGATTAGAGGCTGTTCTGTTCAGGTGGCAGCGCCGGCCCGCTGACCCACAGCATCGAATCGTCGCGTGCGATCACCGCCAGCGCCAGCCCCGCCGCGCGCGCCCGCTCGACCGCGAGCGAGGTCGGCGCGGAAATCACCACCAGCAGCGGGCAGCGCGCCCGCACCGCCTTCTCGACCAGCTCATAGGACGCACGCGAGGTGACCACGAGGAACCCGTCTGCGGCAGACTGCCCACTGCGCGCCAAGGCACCGATCACCTTGTCGAGCGCGTTGTGCCGGCCAACATCCTCGCGCAGCACCAGCAGCGCGCCATTGCGCGCGCAGAACGCCGCCGCGTGTGTCGCACCGGTCGCTTGGCCGAGCAACTGAGCATCGCGCACCGATTGCAGCGCCTGCGCTATGGCCTGAGGTTCGGGCAGGGTGCTGGGTTCAAGCGGCGTTAGCGGTCGCAGCGCCATGTCGATGCTCTCCAGCCCGCAAATTCCGCAGGAACTGTCCCCCAGCCGTCGCCGCGCGCGCTCCATGACCGGCGCGATCCTATGCGCCGGCAGGTTGGTCCGCGCGACAATACCCGCGCCGCCGTCCGCAGAGTGCAGCACGATCTCCTCTATCTCGCTCGCCTCGGCGAGTCCCTCGGCCAGCAGGAATCCGGTGACGAAATCGTCGAGATCGCAGGGGCTGGTCATCATCACCGCATAGGCCACGCCGTTCACCTCGATCGCTACCGGCGTCTCAATCGGAATCGCCCGCTTCTCCGCCACCAGGGCGCCGTCATAGGTGCTGCGGCAAGCGGTCATCGCCAATGCGCCAGCTATCGTCGGGTCAGCTGAACAATCCATCGCCCCCCTATGCCACGCTCACCACTGCCCAGCCATCCCGGCAGCACCGCTTCATCACAATCCCGATTGCAACACCCGAAAACGACCGCTAAGGGGCCTCACCTGTCCGCAGCGGTTTCGGCCGAATTGTGACATGCCGCTTTAGCTCAGTCGGTAGAGCACATCATTCGTAATGATGGGGTCACAGGTTCGAATCCTGTAAGCGGCACCACCTTTTCCGCCATTTTCCGTACCTTGGCCGCTACGGCTCGATGTACCAGTGTACATCAAAACTCCACGGCAACCCCTGCGTCCTGCATGAATGAGGGGGAATACCTCGCATAGACCGATGCGGTCATGGCCAGCGAAGTGTGTCCAAGATACTGCGATATTTTCTGCATCGGCACATCGGCCTGCGCCATCCATACCGCGCAAGTGTGACGCAGAACGTGCGGACTGACTGCAATGCCCGTTGCCTTGGATAGCCGCTCGATTGCTTTCTTGACCGATGCCACCGGCTTCCCGCCGTACTCGATCACATGATCCGACAAAGCGCCTTCCTTGGCTTCCTCCAGGGCGGCTCTGGCGCGATTGTTCATCGGCACCACCACGCGGCGCTTGTTCGTCTGTGCGCGTCCTGCTGGCATGAAATTGACCGTGCCATGATGGAAGTCCACGCGGTCCCATGTCAGGTCCAGAATCGCAGCGGCCCGCGCGCCGGTCGCAAGCCCCAAGATCAGGAACAGCTTGATGTGCGGCGACTTGGCGGCATCGACCAGCTTGTTCGCTTCGGGCTTGGTCAGCCATCGTTCGCGCGGCGCTGATGCCGGGGGGAGCCATATCGCGGGCGCTTCGTCCTTGTACCGCCAACGCAGACATGCGCGCAGCAAGGCTAGGTCCGTCCTGATCGTGCTGGGTGAGTAGCCAAGGGCCTTGCGGGCGGTGTTGTACGCCCTGCAATCCTCGCGGGTTATCGCCGTGCCAAGCCGGTGCCAGAAATGATCCTTCAGCGCCAGTTCGTGCGTCTTGTACTCGGTCCCTACGCCGTCCCGCTGCCGGTCCTTGACGTACAGGGGCCACAAGTCCCCTACGCGCTCCGTGGCAGGCTTGGTCAGCCGTTGCCATAGTTCACGGGCGATAGCTTCGGCCCGCCCCCTATCTGCCGTGCCAGTCGAAATTCGGCGCGGCCTTCCATTGTCTCGGAAGGTGAGGGCGAGTTTTCCTCGGTGCAAGGTGAGGGTGTATTCTGGCACTCGTACCGTTCAACCTCTGCCGCTGGGATGCGAATCAGTTTGCCAAGCCGAAAGCCTGCAAGTTCGCCGGCGCGGTACATAAGCCGGACCTTCTCGGAGCTGCAACCCCAACGGTCTGCCAGCGTCTCGGGTGAGTAGGGCTTCATCACTTCCCCCCCTCCCTAACCCTGCGCCACTTCTCCCTAACCCCGGCCATGTACTGCTCATCCCGGCGCTTGTGCAGGAACCGCATGAACTCGGTGTCTGGTGGGGCGAGCGGCTGCGTGTAGGCGGATTGGTGGGTCATGAGTTTGCGGCCGGGGTCTTGTTAGGTTCCCCGGCCTCCCTGTTGTGGATTTCACGCTCGCGCAGATTGGCGCGGCGGATCATGAGGCCGACGAAGGCGGCATTGATGGCCAGCCATGCGATCAGGATGATTGCCGGCGCGGTCACTTCGCACCTCCCGAATTCGGGCAGGTTTGCGCGGCCTCGCACTGGACGATGCCAGCCATGACGCGATCGCCCATGTAGAGGGCCACGGCGAACAGCGGGACGATAAGCCAACGGGCCTTCACTTCGCACCGCCGATCATCGCGCGAACATCGTTCACCATGTCATGCGTTGCAGCGACGATCTTCCGGCCAATCTCGGCATCGTGGGCAATCGACTGGTTAACCGCCGCCATGCGTTCATCCATGGCGCGATTGTGCGCGGCCCAATCGAACGGATGGGCGGCAATGTTTTTGAAGCAAGCGGCCTCGGTGCGGGCGGCGCTGCTCATGCGAGTTCTCCCGCGATTTCCGGAGTCCGCTTTTTGCCCATATTGTTGATGGCGAGGCGGATAGCGGCCTTAGTCGTCGGGCCTGCCCCAAAGGCATAGCCGGGGCCGTGCCACACTTCATCGTCATGCCATTGCAGGAGGACTTCATAGCCCGTTCCCTGATGCATCGATACGCGAACATCACACAGGGCGTGGGCCTGAATGATGTTGTTGAGCGAGGTGTCGAGCGCGCTCATGCTGCCACCTGCAAAGCCGGAGCCGATGCCCAGTCGCCGCAGCTATTGCGCGAATAAACGATCTCGTTCGGCGTGGTATAGGTGAGGTTCTTGAGGCCGCGCAGGGCAGGAATGCCGCCCATCGCGCAAGGGCCGGAGAGCCGATCAGGGGTCAGATAGTGCGAGCAAGTGGCGCAGGATTTGGGAGTGGACATTGCAGGCTCCAGATCGTTTGTCTGGAGCTAGGTATTCACAATCTGTGATAGAACGTCAAGCGGTTTTTATCACAGTTTGTGATTTGATATGATAAGAGAACGAATCGACACGTCACAGTTTGGCGCGCCCGGATCGTGTAGGAAACTAAAAATGGATCAAGTCAGCATCACTGACCGCCCGGATGCAGGGCGGACATCAAAAATCGAAGGCTTTATAGGCGATGGTGTTATCCGGCCCTTAGGCGGCGGTATTCAGATGCCATATGCTGCGCCGAGCCCAGCATCATGGCGAGCGTATTTTCGGCAGATTGGGCGATCGATTGCAAATCTTCCGCGTCGATGACGCCTTGCTTCAAGGACCGTTGTTGACCCAAAAAGCTGGCAACAACGGCATCGGCATCATCCTCACGCAGGCCAGCTAGGTGATGCGCCAGAAGAAACGACAGAACATCCTGAATAGCTACCAATCGCCCAGCGATGTCGTTCTCAACTTCGTGAGCGGACAAATGAGCCATCTCTAAAATTCCCCATCTTTATCCAGTCGGGCTTGATACATGCAGGAGCATTGGTCCGGATGGGGACATTCTGGAAACGGCGGAACGGGCGCGAATGCGGCATTGAATCGCTGGCCATCTATGGCAGCGGCGCGAGGACATGGGCCTGCCGCCATATTAGAGGCGTGAAATTCCGCCCAAAGGTCGAGAGCGGCCATATTGGCGAGGTCGCGACGGACGGCATCACTCGGTGATGTCATCCAGTCGTGCCATCACGTTCCGCCAGGAGCTTGGCGATCTCAACAATCTTCGCTTTGTCGCGGTTACTGACTGTAGCCCATATCTCGATCAAATCGCGGTCAAGGTCGCGCGGATCATATTGGGCGAGCATGCCGACATTGGTGTCTAACGCTGGCGCAAGTCTGCGAAGCCATTTCAGCGATAAGCTGCGCTCTCCGCTTTCCAGATAGCCGATCATGTTTGAGTTGGTGTTGACCGCATCCGCGAGATCGGCCTGCGTCAAATCGCGGAATTCCCGCCACGCCTTAAGATGGTTCGGCCCACCGTTTTTGTCGTCTCCAGCCATAGTCACAGTATGCGACAATGCGGAAACATCTTCGACGCACAGATTGTGATGTTTTCTGCTTGACTGTAATATCACAATCTGTGACTTACAAAGCATGGAACACCCAATCAAAGCATCCGAAGTGGCATCTAAGGCTAACATCAGCCCTTCCTATGCCAGCATGATCTTGGGAGGCTCGCGGACGCCGCCGCGTCCGCTGGCAATCCACATATTCCGCACGACCGGCTGGCGGCATGAAATCATTGCCGACCTGACCGACGCGCAGATCGAAGTGTTCGAAAGCGTCGAGCCTTGGGTGCCGGTTGCTGACCGCGATGAAGGCCGAGCGGCATGATGACCCTGCCGCTTCGCTATGGTGGTTCCATTTCCGCCTCCTGTGACTGTGTTTTCCATGGTGGCCAAAATGACTGATCGCCCCATCAATGTCTTGCTGCCTATGGCTATGCCGACGCAAAAGGCTTTGCGCGATGCGGTGGCCAACATCATCCGCGCAATTCAGCTTGACCGCGATCTCTGCGATGAGGCCATGGCCGATGCTCTGGGAATATCGGTCGGCACTGTCCGCAATGCGCGAAACAAGAAAACCGATCTCAATGCCGTCACCATTGCCCGCATCGGCGCGCGGTTCGGTCTTGACCATCTGAACCCCTATGCGGCGCTTTATGGTGCGCGCAACTCGCCACTTGAGACAGTCGATATCGATGCGCTGCCAAGTCTGTCCGGTGCGGTTCACCGCCTCGCTGTGGCGCAATCGCCATCAAGCACCGGCGGCATTGCTTTGCACCATAGCGAGTTGCTCGAAATGTTGCCGGACCTTCGCACGGCAAGCGCGGCGATCAACGCTCTGATCGCCCGTGCCGAGAGGATCGCCGCGTGAGCGCGTCAAACGAATCCATTATCGCTGCCTATGAGCAGACCGGCAACGTCCACAAGGCGGCGATTATTGTCGGTGTGGCACATTCGACTGTCCATAGGCGATTGGTGAAATTGGGGCTGAACAAGTCCAATCCGATTTTCACCGATGCTGAACTCAATCAAATTCGAGATGAATATTGCGGTTATGCCGATATCGGAAAGTTGGACGAATTTGCCGAGTTGATGGGGCGGCACAAGACAACGCTATGCAGCGCTGCAAGGCGTCTCGGCCTAACAGATCAATCGCGTAAGCGCCCCTATTTCTCTGAAAGCAGCTCAATTCGAATGCGGGAACGCATTGCAACTCGCGGCCATAATCGCGGCGCGCTCGGGCTGCGTCATTCGGACGAGACGAAAGCTACGATCTCCCAAAAATCCCGCGCGATGTGGGCCGGCATGACTGCCGATGAAAGGTCCGCACTCACCATGAGCGGCATGAAAACCAAGGTCGAAAAATACGGCACCCTGGCACCTGTCCGCACACGCGGATCATGGAAGGCAGGATGGCGAGAAGTAGGCGGACGGCGCTGCTTTTTTCGGTCCCGATGGGAAGCCAATTACGCTCGATACCTTCAGCTCGTGAAGGACAAGGGCCTGATCGAAGATTGGGAACATGAGCCGCAAACATTCTGGTTTGAAGCCATCAAACGAGGTGTCCGCAGCTACCTTCCCGATTTTCGCGTCACAGAAATGGACGGCGAAACAACCTTCCATGAAGTGAAGGGATGGATGGATCAGCGAAGTCGGACAACCATCAGCCGCTTTCGGAAATATTATCCAGAGCATCGTCTGATCGTGATCGAAAAACGAGATTACGAAGAAATCCAATTCGATGTTCGCCGGGAAATTCCTGACTGGGAGCCCGGATAACGAGATCAGGAGAGATGGCGTCACCCGCGAGGGCCGCACGGAATTCAGATCGCCGCGTCAACATCTCTCCCCCTGACTTCCCTTTGACGAAAAGCTGAAACCCTGACTGACGAAAGGATTCTGAAATGACTATTGACGAACTGGCCGACGCCTCTCCCGGCGTTCTCGACAAGCTGCCCATTGCTGTGCTTGCCAACCTGCAGAACGAAGCCGACCGCCATCTGGCGAGCGCGCAGCAGATGCAGGCCATCCTGCACGGCGTTCTCGTCCGGCGCTATGCCGCCGGCCTGAACGACACCGGAACCCATCACCGCACCGATGGCGACTTCGATATCAAGGTGACGGTCCCCAAGACTGTCTCATGGGATCAGCCGCGCCTTGCCAGCGCAATCGCCACCATTCGCGACGAATGGGAAGGCGATCCGGCGGAATATGTCGAGACGAAACTGTCCATCATGGAACGCAAGTTCGACGCATGGCCCGCGCCCATCCGCGATCTGTTCGCCCCGGCGCGCACGGTCAAGGCCGGCAAGCCGAAGATCGAAATCGCCCTGCGCGACGAAAAGCGGGAGGCGGCATAATGGCAATCTCACTCGCCAGCCTCAACCGGCTGTCCGCCCCCAAGCCCCCGCGCATCGTGATCTATGGCCCGCATGGCATCGGCAAGAATACCTTTGCCGGTTCAGCGCCCAATCCCGTGCTGATCAATATCGAGGATGGCCACCCGTCCGGCATGGTGATCGATGCCTTCCCCAAGGCCGAGATCTTCAAGGACATTATGGACGCCATGGAAGCGCTCTACAGCGAAGATCACGACTTCGAGACGCTGATCATCGACAGCCTCGATTGGCTTGAACCGCTCGTCTGGGCGGAAACCATCCGCCGTAATAACGAGGCCAACCCCTCGAAGCCGTGGCAGTCGATCGAAGATGCCGGTTACGGCAAGGGCTATGTCGCCACGCTCGATGTCTGGCGCGACTATCTCGAAGCGATCAACGCGCTCCGCAATGACAAGGGCATGGCGATCATTCAGACCGCCCATGCCGAGGTCAAGCGGTTCGATAGCCCGGAAACCGAGCCGTTTGATCGTTACCAGATCAAGCTCGACAAGCGCGCGTCTGCCCTGATCCAGGAGCATGCCGACATGGTGCTTTTCGCCAACTTCAAGACCAGCGTCACCAAGACGGACGTGGGCATGAAGAAGGTGGCGCGCGGCGTCGGGGCCGGCACCCGCGCCCTCTACACCGAGGAGCGCCCCGCGTTCCTTGCCAAGAACCGGCACAATCTCCCGCCCGAACTTCCGCTGTCATGGCAGGCACTTTCCGATGCCGTGACCAGCGCAAGCGCCGAAGCCATCAAGGCAGCGGCATAACCCCTGACTGACATAAAGGATTTTTGATATGGCATTTCTCGGAGGCACTTTCGACGCAACCGCAGTCGAGCCGCAGGGCGACTTCACGCCCATCGCACCCGGCGAATACAAGGTGCAGATCACCTCTTCGGAGATGGTCGATAACAGCGCCAAGACCGGATCCATGCTCAAGCTGGAACTGGAAATCATCGAAGGCGAAAGCGCCGGGCGCAAGGTCTATGACCGGCTGAACCTCGACAACCCGAACGACAAGGCAGTCGAGATCGCGCAGCGCACCCTCTCGGCCATCTGTCACGCCGTGGGCAAGCTCTCGGTCGCTGACAGCGTGGAATTGCACATGCTGCCGATGATCGCCGTGGTGAAGGTTGAACCGGGCCGGACGCACAACGGCAAGGACTATGGGCCATCGAACGGCATCAAGACCTATAAGGCACTGGGCAATGGCGCGGTGGCTACGGGCGGCGGTTTCAAGCCTGGCGCTGCGTCCAACCCGGCACCTGCGGCGGATGCCCCGGCGGCGGGCAAGGCGAGCCCGTGGAAGCGGCAAGCCGCCTAGGCCCCAACCTCGCAAGGTAAAGGAGCGGCGGTCAGTTGGACCCTTCCGCCGCTCCACCTTCCCTGACTGACGAATCAAAGGAGTAGGCATGGCCCTGCTACCAGACTTCTGTTGCCCAACGCTAGATGCCGCTGACCGTGCGCTTGCGGATGGGCAGGAGCGCCGCCGGCGTGCCTATCTCGGCATGTCTGCCATCGGCGGGGCATGCGAGCGCGCGCTGTGGTATGGCTTCCGCTGGGCCGGACAGCCCGCATTCGATGCCGCCACGCTCAAGCGCTTCGCCGATGGCCATGCCAGCGAGGCAGTCGCAATCGACCGGCTGCGCGGCGTCCCGGGCATCGATCTTCACGATCTTGACGAAGATGGCGAGCAATTCGGCTTCAAGGATCTCGGTGGGCATTTCTCCGGCCATATGGACGGGGTCGCACTTGGCCTGATCCAAGCGCCAAAGACGTGGCACGTTGTCGAGATCAAGGCCTCCGAAAAGTGGCAGGACCTGGACAAGGCACGGCGCAAGGTCGGCGAAAAGCATGCGCTGGCCGAGTGGAATGCGACCTATTACGCGCAGGGCGTCCTCTACATGGATTACGCCGGTATCGACCGGCACTATCTGGTCTGCGTCTCACCCGGCGCGCGGCGGTGGACTGCCGTTCGCACCGATGCCGACCCCGTCCATGCCCTTGTGCTGCGCGGCAAGGCCGAGCGCATCATTTTCACCGATCACGCGCCGAACCGCATCGGCGGGCCAGAAAGCTTCGCCTGCAAGTGGTGCGACTGGTTTGCCATCTGCCAAGAAGGCGCGGGCGTCGACCGCAACTGCCGGACATGCCTGCATAGCGAGCCGCTGCGCGAGGGTGATGCGTCGTGGCGCTGCGCCAGTTTCGGCCATGAACTCTCCCGCGCCGATCAGGATGCCGGATGCCCCTCGCACCGCTTCCTGCCTGATCTCGTCCCCGGTGAGCAGATCGACGCTGCACCGCACGGCGTGACCTATCGAATGACCGACGGCTCGACGTGGATCGATGCTGGCCCCTCCCAAACCAACTGAATCCCTGACTGACGAAAAGGAACCTACCCGATGAAATTCTCGATTGAAGCAAAGGTGCTGGCCAAGGCCATGAAAAGCGCCGCTGCCGTGGTGCAAGGCACGGCAATCCTGCCCATCTGCGCCAACGTCCGGCTTGTCGCCAGCGGCACCGAACTGGAGATCACGACTTGCGATCTTGAAACCGAATTCCGCCAGAAGCTGACCCTCGCCACCAAGGGCGAAGGCGAGATCACGGTGGACGCCAAGCGCCTCTCGCAACTCGCCAGCGCTGCCGGTGCCGATGCCGTCCTGAACCTATCTCTCAAGGATGGGCGCGTGACCGTTACCGCTGGCCGGTCGCGCTGGGTCTTGCCAACCCTGCCGGCGCAGGACTTCCCAACCCTGCCAATCGACAAGCTGGGCAAGCCGCTCGAAGTGCCGGGTGCGGAACTGGCCGCCGCCATCCGCCGGGTCGAATGGTCGATCTATGATGGTTCGGCGCAGATGCACCTTGCCGGCATCTTCCTGCATGCCAACGATGGCAAGGTCCGCATGGCCACGGCAAACGGAAATGCGCTGGCCATCGCCACGATTGACCGGGACATGCCCAAGGGCGCGGTTGACGCCATGCTCGCATCGAAGTTTGCCAGTTTGCTTGCCGGTCTGATCGATGGCGAGGAACTGCCGGTCAAGCTGGCATGGGATGATCGCAAGATCAGGGCCGAGATTGGCGACATGACCCTGACGGGCAAGCTGATCGAATCGCAATTCGTCGACTATCGCCGCGTCATTCCCGAACCCGGCATCCCCGCTGTGATCGAACCCGATAGCGTGGCCGAAGCGCTGCGCCGGGTGCGCGTGATCGCGGACGACAAGAGCCGCTGCGTCAAGATCGAACGGGCGCGGGATTGCATCACCCTTTCGGCCACCGATGGCGGGGCCGGTGCGTCGAGCGAGGAACTGCCGGCTGATTGCGCCGAAGGCGAGCCGAGCGGCATCAATGGGCAATATCTGGCCGCGCTGCTCGCTGCCATCGGCGGGGATAGCATCGAGATGCACCAGGCCGATCCCAAAGCGCCGTTCCTGTTCCGCCGCGTCGTCGATGACGGCGCAATGGCCATTGTCATGCCGATGCGCGTTTGAGCGCGAACCCAAGGGGAAATCCAATGCCACTTCATGAACGAGAAGCCGATATGATGTTCGATCTTTTCAAGGCGGTATTCGCCAGCGATATCGAAGCGGCCCGAGCGCAACTCGAATTGATGCGCGCATGCGGCTTGCACTCCACCGCCATCATGCGCGCCCGTGTCGCCGTGTTGCCGCGGCTGATCGACAACGAACTGTCCAAGCCAATCATCCTGCCGCAGCCGGGTGCCGATCCGAATACGCTTTTCGGCGGACCCAAGGAACGCCAGCGGTTCGGCGCGGTCAAGATCAAGCGCGCTCACAAGCCAGTGAAGGCGGCATGACCATGGACGCCTATCAGACATTCCTCGCCCGCAAGGCAGTAACCGACCCCATGACCGGGCTGGCCAACGTGCCGGACCTTCCTGCCGCCATGTTCCCGCATCAGAGCGACATCACGGCATGGGCGCTCCGCCGTGGACGCGCCGCGCTCTTTGCTGGCACCGGCCTTGGCAAGTCGCTCATGGAACTGGCGTGGGCAGATGCCATCGTGCGCGAAACCGGCAAGCGCATCCTGCATCTTGCCCCGCTCGCCGTCTCGCAACAAATGGCGCGCGAGGCGCTGAAATTCGGAATTGACGCGCGCATCGTTGCCACTGGCGATGAGTGCGGCCCCGGCATCAACATCACGAACTATCAGAAGCTCGATCACTTCGATGTCGCCAGCTTCGGCGGGGTCATTCTCGACGAAAGCAGCATCCTCAAGAACGTCGACGGGCATTACCGCTCCCGCCTGATCGAAGCCTGCCACACGATCCCGTTCCGCCTTGCGGCCACGGCCACCCCCGCGCCGAATGACTTCATGGAGCTGGGCAACCATGCCGAGTTCCTTGGCATTATGAAATATACCGACATGCTCGCCACGTTCTTTACGCACGACGGCGGCGACACGCAGAAGTGGCGATTGAAGGGCCATGCCGAAAACGAATTCTGGAAGTGGATGGCATCGTGGGCAGTCATGCTCCGCAAGCCGTCCGATCTCGGCTATCCCAACGATGGCTATGACCTTCCACCGCTGAACTACATCCAGCACACGGTAAAAGCCGAGGATGGCCCCGACTTCGAGACGGGCATGCTTTTCCCCATGCAGGCCGAGACGTTGCAGGAGCGCATTGCTGCACGCCGTTCAACCGTTGCCGACAGGTGCGCGATGGCAATCAGCGTGACGCCAGCCGACCGCCCCTTCGTGTGGTGGACGAACTTGAACAGCGAGGCCGAGATGCTCGCCAAGGGCATCCCCGGAGCGGCCAATCTGCATGGCGGATTGAAGGACGCCGAGAAGGAACGGATCATCGCAGACTTCCTGTCCGGTGAGATCAGGGTGCTGGTCAGCAAGCCGGGCATCTGCGGCTTTGGTCTGAACTTCCAGCACTGCGCCGATACCGGCTTCGTCGGTCTGAACGACAGCTTCGAGCAATTCTATCAGGCCGTCCGCCGTTTCTGGCGCTTTGGCCAGACCAAGCCCGTCAACTGCCATATCATCGCGTCGGAACTCGAAGGTGCAACCGTCGCCAATATCCGCCGCAAGGAAGCGGATGCCGACCGCATGGCCGCATCGATGGTCATGCACATGGCCGATCTCTCCAGCCAGGCCGTGCGCGGCATGGTGCGCGACACGCCCGCATATAATCCCACTCTCCCCGTTCAACTCCCCTCGTTTCTGGAGGCCGCATAATGCCCAATTCATTCGTCCCCGACGTGAAATGCGTCGATCAGGTCATCACCGATGACTATGCCATCTACCAAGGCGATAGCTGCGATGTCATCCGGGCCATCCCCGGCGACAGCATCGGCTTTGGCGTCCACTCGCCGCCCTTCGAAGGGCTTTACAAGTTCAGCAACTATGACCGCGACATCTCGAACAATGAAGGCCCCGGTTTCTGGGAGCATTATTCGTTCCTGATCTCCGAATTGCTGCGCGTCACCATGCCGGGCCGGTGTCACTCTGTTCACGTCATGCAACTGCCCATGTCCAAAATCCGGCACGGGCATATCGGTATGCGCGACTTTCGCGGCGAGGTTATCCGCGCCTATGAGGATGCCGGATGGATCTTCCATAGCGAGGTCTGCATATGGAAAGACCCCGTCGTTGCCCAGCAGCGCACGAAGTCGATCCGGCTCCTGCATAAGCAAATTGTCAAGGACAGCACAATCAGCGGGCAGGGCCTCGCTGATTACATCGTCACCTTCCGCAAGCCCGGCGAGAACCCGGAACCCGTCTCCGGTTGCTTCGATGAATGGCACGGCGAGGGCGATGGGCCGGACCCCGCCAAGTTCACGACGCCGACCGATGGGCGCAACTGGTATTCGATCGAAGTCTGGCAGCGATACGCTTCGCCAGTCTGGACCGACATCAACCAGACCCGCACTCTGCAATATCGCGGTGGACGCGATGCCAAGGATGAACAGCATATCTCGCCGCTCCAGCTCGACGTGATCGAGCGGTGCATCGATCTATGGAGCAACCCCGGCGATAGCGTCCTGACCCCGTTTCTCGGCATCGGCAGCGAGGTCTATTGCGCGGTCAAGATGGGCCGCAAGGGCATCGGCTGCGAACTCAAGCCCAGCTACTTCGCCCAAGCCAAGCGCAATATGGAAAAGGCATCTGCCGAAGCCGAGGCCATGTTCACGGGCGAGGCAGCGTGAGATGGCAATCCAGCTTCGCCCCTATCAGGAGCAATGCCTCGCCGACCTTTGGCAATGGTTTTGCGACAAGACCGGCAACCCGCTGGCCGTCCTGCCGACCGGCGCAGGCAAGTCACTGGTCATTGCCGAGTGGTGCAAATTCGTTTTCGAGACAGACCCCGGCGCTGGCATCCTTGTCCTTACCCACGTCCGCGAGCTTGTGGCGCAAAACGCCGCCGAGCTTGCAGGGCTATGGCCGGAAGCGCCTTGGGGCATCTATTCCGCTGGCCTGAACCGGCGGGACATCACCGCGCCACTGATGTTCGCATCTATCCAGTCGATCCATAAAAAGGCGTTCAAAATCCCGCGCCGGATCGATATGGTGCTGGTGGACGAAGCGCACCTGATCCCGCGCACATCCGATACCATGTATGGCAAGTTCCTTGCCGACCTCAAAGTCATCAACCCCTCACTAAAGATCATCGGCCTCACCGCCACGCCCTTCCGGCTCGACAGTGGCCGGCTCGACGAAGGTCAAGGCGCGATGTTTGACGGCATCGCCCATGACAGCAACGTGCGCGACCTGATCGATGATGGCTATCTCTGCCCGCCTGTCAGCTTCCGCCAATCTGCCCAGATCGATACGACCGGCATCGGGTCGCGCGGCGGCGAATTCATCGCGGCCCAGATCGAAGCCAATGCGATGGAGCCGGACGTTATCGACGCCATCGCCAACCGCATTTGCGAGGCAGGACGCGACCGCAAGGGATGGCTGATCTTCGGATGCACGGTGAAGCACTGCGAGGCATTGGCCGAGGCACTCAATGCGCGCGGCCATGCCGGGCGCGGCGTATTCGGCGACACAGATCAAAGTGAGGGCAAGGGGACGCGCGACAGGACGATTGCCGACTTCAAGGCGGGGCGGCTCCGCTTCCTTGTCTCGCAAGGCGTCCTGACAACCGGCTTCAATGCCCGCCACGTCGATATGATCGCGCTCGCCAGGCCGACCAAATCCACCGGATTATACATTCAAATGGTGGGCCGAGGCACCCGCCTATCTCCAGAAACGGACAAGGCCGACTGCCTTATTCTCGACTTTGGCGGCAACATCGCGCGCCACGGCCCCTTCGATGATCCGTTCATCCCGGAAAAGAGAGGCAAGGGCGAAGGGGCGGCACCGTTCAAGGAATGCCCAGAGTGCGAGTGCGCCTGCGGCACAATGACCCGGCAATGCCCATCATGCGGCTATGAATTTCCGCCGCCCGAGCGCGTCGTCGATATCCGCCCTGCCGAAAAGCCCATCCTCTCTGTCGAACCCGAATGGCTGGACGTGGCCGATGTCTCCTACCGCGCCCACTCCAAGGCCGGATCGCCCGATAGCATGGTCGCACTCTACCGCATCGGCATGACCTATCAGCGCGAATGGGTCTGCTTCAACCATACCGGCTACGCGCGCACGAAAGCTGAAAGCTGGTGGCTGCGCCGCGCACCCGCGCCCGTCCCGCGCACCGTGGAAGAAGCGATTGCCCGCGCGGGCGAGGTCACCGCCCCTTCGCATATCCGCGTCCGCCGCAACGGCAAATATGACGAAATCATCGCATTCAAATTCGAGCCAGAAAGGCAAGTCGCATGACCGAAGAACACGAAGAAATTACGCCAGAAGAGATCGCGCCAAGAATATCGACCCGGCAACTGATCGCCTATGTCGCCGTGCTTTGCGAGATCAGCCCCAGCGACGTGACGGGCAAGGCCCGATTCCGGCATCTGGTTTCCGCCCGTGCCATCATCTCCAAAATCCTGCGCGATCAAGGGAACCTGAGTTACCCGCAAATCGGCCGGCGGATTGGCGGGCGCGATCATTCGACCATCATCAATGCAGTTCGGCTATTCGATATCATGATTGATCGCGACCCCGACATGGCCGAGCAATACCGGATGGCGAGCGAATACTACGCCAGCGGCTTCCGCCCCGCGCAGATCATGATCCCCGTCACCATCCGGGCCAAGCAAACGCCGGTTATCGAAGTCGCATCGCAAAGGCCGCGCCAGCGCGCCCGCAATGACTTCCGGTGCCGTGATGGCGAGCCAGATCAGGCGCACCGCTTCCATGCCGAGATCGCCGCCGCCAACATCGCATTCGTCGATGCGCTGCACCGCGCCCAAGCCATATGAGCCGCCGCAGCGACAAGCCCGGCACCCTATCGCCGCTGGCATGCTTTTGCGGGCGATCCCCGCGCGGCTTCTATTTCATCGATCCCGAAGCCCATGAACCGCCAGCCGTGCCGTGCTGCTCCATGGCTTGTCTCGACACCTCTTTCCGCATGAAAGGACAACCCATGCGCCTCAATCCGACCGAAACCAAAGCCGTATACAATGCCAGCCCCGCCGTGGGCGAATATCTCGAAACGATGGGCAAGACCGATCTTGCCGACATGACCGAGGCCGAATGGCTCGGCTTCCTTGGCCACGCCTTCAACTGCATCGCCGGCGAAGTGAGCGCGATCGTCAAAGACGAATGCCCGTTCTGACCTATGGTTGCGCTTGTTCGGTCAAAGCCGCGCCCCATGGTCCGGCAACTCTATGACGCGCAGCGCGGCATTTGCGCCAGTTGTGGCAAGAAGATGCCGCCGCTTGGTGATCTCGCATTGCTGCATCTGGTTCCGTCGATCGATCACGTCGATCCTCGATCAAAGGGCGGCGGCAATCATATGGGCAACATGATCCTGATGCATGCCAAGTGCAATTCGGTGAAGGGCGACAGACCCGCCAATGGATGCGAGCGCATCTATCATGATCTCGTCCTGTCAGTCATCGGCATGCACCCCGCCGATCGTAAATGGCAGGACGCGCCCGTTCCGAACCCCGCCATGGCCGACGCCCTGCAATCAATCCTCTCATTCATCCCAAGGTAACCCCAATGGCATCGCCCCTTGCCTTCGATCCCGCCATCGCGGCCACGCTGTTCAAATCACTCGACCAGATCCACCTCGTCTATATCCACCCCAACGGCATCGGTGTCCACGGGCGCGACTTCGGCACCGATTGCGAGGAGGCACTGGCCGCATGCGCCAAAGCCAATGCCGATGGCTATAACATCTACTGGACCGTCAACCGCGTGGCCCAGCATCTCCACGCCAAGCCGGCCAAGCACAACATGCGCGCCGCGCGCTTCATTCATGTCGATATCGACCCGCCCAAGTCCGGCGGCGCATTCGACAAACCCGCCATCGCCGCTGCCATGCTCGATATCGACGCCCCGCCCAGCTTCATCATCGATAGCGGGGGCGGACTGCAGGCCTTCTGGCGGCTCGACGGCCTGGCCGAGAACCTTGCCGCGATCGAGGGCATCAACATGCAGGTGCGCGACTATTTCGAAGCCGATGCATGCCAGAATATCGACAGGCTCATGCGCGTCCCCGGCTCGGTCAACTGGCCAGACAAGAAAAAGCAGATGCGCGGGCGCGTTCCCCGCCTCGCCACCTTCATCAGCGAGGATGACGGCACGGTCTATGCGCCCGAAGAACTGGCGGCATCATTTCCGCCCGCCAAGCCCAGCGCCGCAAACGCGCCTACCCTCGCCGCCGTCAACGTGCCAGCCAATATCACGCTGATCACCTGCGATGATCTGGGACTATCCGCACTCGACCCCATCCGCATCGCCATTGAACAGCCTCCCGGCCATGATCGCAGCGGCGACGGACTGGCTGCTGCCCGCATCATGGCCAATGCCGGCCACGCAGACGCGCAAATCATCGGCGCGCTACTCAACCCCGCCAACCCCGTCGCCGCCCACTTCCTTGCCCAGCGCAGTCCGCTCCGCGCCGCATCGCGCGCTATCCAGCTCGTCCGCGCCGATGGGCCGGGCGAAGGCGAGACGCTCCACGCCCCCGCCATGTCACAAGAGGACTGGGATCGCTTCGTCGCCAACTGCAAGGCCAAGGTCAACCGGGCCATGGTCCCGGCCCAGTTGCGGGAGCCGGATCCGGATGAGGATATAATTGCCACGCCGCGCATCGGCGTTCCTGCTTGGCGGCGCGACCTAGGTGATGGAGCGATGGCACAATTCATCGATCATGTGACTTCAACAGCCCCGTCGCCCCAGCCATGGCTTACCCTAGGCGCAGCACTTCCCATGTTCGGTGCCGCCGCCGGACGCCGCTACGCCGGGCCAACCAACCTGCGTACCAACATCTACTCCATCGGCATCGCGCGCAGCGGAGGGGGCAAAGACAGGCCACTCAGCGCAAGTATCGATCTTATGATAGCCGCCGGTCTCGCCAATCATGTTGGCAGCTCTAAAATCGCATCAGGGTCCGGCCTGATCACGGCAGTCACCCGCAACCCATCCATATATTTCCCGATCGATGAAATCGGTTTCCTGATCGCCGCTGCAGCCAACAAAAACAAGGCACCCAAGCACATCGTCGAGATCATGGAAATCCTGACCGAATTCTACCCAAGATCAAATGGGCGGTTTCTCGGCACTGCCTATGCCAATGACAAAGAGCGGCCACGCGAGGTCATCGAGCAACCTAATCTATGCCTATTTGGCGTCACCACGCCCCGCGTATTCTGGGGAGCATTATCAAGTGCCAATATGGAAGATGGATCGCTCGCCAGAATGCTAATTTTTGAAACTGATAACGACTATCCCGACCTGCAACACAATCTCATTCCAAAACCAATTCCCGACAATCTCATTGAAGTGGTGAAAGCCATCTCAGATGGTGCCGATGGCCATAACCCTTTTCCGATGGGCCAGGGATCAGCCATCGTCCCCAAGCCATACACAGTGCCATATGCTAACGCCGAAGCGGCAGCATTGCTGATCGAGATGCGGAATGAGCAGGTTGATATGAACCGCAGAAACGAAAACGATATCGTTTCCGGTGTGATTGCCCGCCTCGCTGAAAATACCGCCAAGGTCGCATTGGTAAAAGCCATTACCGAAAATCCGCAATCCCCAACCATCTCCGTCGCGGATCTGGAATGGGGCATGGAAATCGCACGAAAATCCGTGGAGAGCCTAATCAAGGCAGCACGGGAAACCGTCGCGGACAGCGAACATGAAACCATGGTCAAACGCGTCATGAAAGTCATCGCAGACGCAGGAAGCGCCGGCATCGACGGAACATCACTCAGCCGCAAAACCCAGTTCATTGATCGCCGAAAGCGCGGGGACATCATTGCAGGCCTGATCGAAGCCGGCATGATCCGAGCGATGAAAATGCCAAAGCCGACTACCGGCGGGCCGGACAAGTTCGTCTATTTCGACATCGCATAGGCGGCACACTTCAAACTCAAGCGATAATTCAAGCCATTCTTCAAGCCCCGAAAGCCGCAGGAAACTGCGGCTTTTTGGCATAGTTCAATACTTCAAGCGTTTCCCTAATATATAGGGGGGAGGGAGTAGGTTTAGGATATATCTATATATATATTGAATTATTGAGTTATCCCCTCAAACCCGCATTAATCAGCCATTTTTGAGACTTGAAGAATGCTTGAAGAATGATGAAGTGAATTGAGTTTAGCACATAGCTGCCAATTCTCCCCAGCCCACTTGCCCCAGCGCCCTGACGGCGGTAACAAGATCACGACGCGACGATCCCGGAAAAGGGGATCATCTCTTGAACGCCATCACTGAAATCATGCCAGCCACGCAGGCAGATAGCCTCGCGTTGATCCTGCCCGACGATTGCCCCTATCCCCAATGGCTGGCCACGGGACGCAGCCTTGCCAACCAGAAACGCAATATCGATTGGCTGATCGGCGATTGGCTCGCATTCGGACGGGCACACTACCCCGAGCAAATCGAAATGGCGCTGGCAGAGCTTGGCGAGGACCCGAAGCGCGTCAAACGCATCGAGGCCACGGTCAGGGCGTTCCCATCCCATATGCGCGATGCCAGCCTGTCATTCGATCACCACGCCCATGTCGCCGACATGCCCCGGCAAGAGGCCCTGCCGCTGATCAAGGCCGCGCACGATGCCCACTGGACCGCACGGCAAATGCGGGTCGAAGCCATGCTCCGCAAACTGGACATCGGGCAGAACCTGCCACGCGACGATGATCCGGCCCATGATGCGCTGCTATCCCTGTCGCGGGCATGGAACCGCGCACCCGTCACCGTCCGACAGGAATTCGCCGACATGATCGCCGAAAGCCATCTCGAAGTGATCGACGTATGATCGTCCGCACCATCCCCGCTCCCCCGCCCGAGTTCGCCAGCGAGTTTGCAAAGGGCGGTTGGCGGCGCGTCGAGAGGCTGTATGGCGCGCGGACAGACCTCATTCGCAAATGGGTCGAAATAACCGGCGCAGACAAGCTCAGGGCCGAAAGTAGGGCTAGGCGGTATGTGATGGGCCGGACTTTGAAGGGATCGACGACGTGACGGGCAAGGTGAAACGAGGGGGTGGCAGACCCACAATTCGGACACCTCGCGCGCGCGAAACATTCCTCATGCAGCTTGCCGAGAACTGCAATGTGAGCGATGCCGCGCGGGTTGCAGGCATTGGCCGATCAACCGCCTATGACTGGCGCGCGGATGATCCTGAATTTGCCAAGGCATGGGATGATGCTGAGCAGGAAGCTGCCGACAAGCTTGAGGCTGAGGCATGGAGGCGCGCAACGGTCGACAAATCCGACCGGATGCTGGAAATCCTGCTGAAGGCACACCGGCCCGACAAGTTCGTCGAGAAGCGCCTGATCGGCTCTGATCCGGCTCATCCCCTCCCGCCGGCGATCTCGATTGACGCTCGCCAGCTTTCGACCGAGGCGCTGCGCGAGGTGACCAAGGCGCTGCAAGCCAAGTCGTGAACGCGATCAACCTCACCCATGCTGATATCCTCGCCTGTGAACGCGAGCTTGGCCGCCGCAATCTCGCCGACTTCGCCCGCATGGCATGGCCAACACTTGAGCCTGCCGCCGAATTGAAATGGGGGTGGGCGCTGGATAGCATCTGCGATCACCTTGAGGCGGTAAGCGCGGGCCAATCCAAGCGGATGTTGATGAACGTGCCGCCGGGTTCGATGAAGTCGCTGCTGACCGGCGTGATCCTGCCAGCATGGGAGTGGATCGAACGGCCTGAACTGCGGTTCCTTGGCACGGCACACAAGCAAGACCTCGCCGTCCGCGACAACATGAAGTGCCGCAGGCTGATCCAGTCCGAATGGTATCAAACCCGATGGCCGATTGCGCTGACCAGCGACCAGAACGCCAAGACCAAGTTCGAAAACAGCGCGACCGGCTTTCGTGAGGCAATGGCCTTCACCAGCATGACCGGCTCGCGTGGTGACCGGGTTGTTCTCGATGATCCGCATTCGGTGGACGATGCCAATAGCCCGGTGAAGCTATACGGGGATATCCTGACGTTCCGGGAGGCCCTGCCAAGCCGCGTGAACAACGACGAAAGCGCGATCATCATCATCATGCAGCGGCTGAACGAGGCAGATGTGTCGGCGGTTGCGATCGATCTCGGTTATGATCACCTGTGCATACCCATGCGCTACGAGGAAGGGCGCTCCAAGTGGGTTACAGGCGCAGGCGACCCTCGCACCACCGATGGTGAATTGATGTTCCCTGAGCGCTTCCCGGATGCTCAGGTGGCTGAACTGGAGCGCACCATGGGCGCTTATGCCACCGCAGGCCAGCTTCAGCAGCGTCCAGCCCCGCGTGATGGTGGCCTGTTCAAGTCTTCATGGTTTTGCACCGTTGCTGCCATGCCATCCGACATCAAGCGCACTGTCCGCGCATGGGATTTGGCCGCGACTGCCAAAAGCACGAGTAACAATCCCGACTGGACCGCTGGCGTGATTATGTCAGCACTTACCGATGGCACGTTCCTGATCCACGGTTGCCGCCGCTTCCAAGGATCGCCGATGGAAGTCGAAACATCACTGATCCAGCAAACGACAATCGACGGAACAGGCGTGACTGTCCGCCTCGCGCAAGACCCCGGACAAGCGGGAAAGGCGCAGGCTGAAATGCTTGTCCGCAAGCTGGCGGGTTATCCGGTGAAGGTCGAGAGACCAACCGGCGACAAGGCTACGCGCGCATCTCCGCTCGCCGCACAGGCCGAGGCTGGCAACATCAAGATACTGGTCACCGGCGATCCGGCGCGTGATGCATGGGTGCAGCCGTTCCTCGACGAGCTTTGTATGTTCCCCGCTGGCGCAAATGACGACCAGGTCGACGCCGCCGCCGATGCTTTCAGTGAGTTGGCGCTTGGCCGGACCTACCGCTACTCCCTCGACGCCCTCTGACGGCGGTAACGAACGACCCCGCCAAATAGGACAAGCACCCCATGGGCAAGGTTCTGCAACTCTTCGACGGGCTTATCAACGCCATGTCCGGCACCGGCACGGCGAAGGATGCGCGGTCCTATAACCAGCACCAAGCCGTTGCCCTGACGCAATACCAGATCGACGCGGCCTATCGCGGGTCCGGCCTGATGCGGAAAATCATTCAGATCCCCGCCATGGACGCGGTGCGCGAGTGGCGCGACTGGAAGCTTGAAGCCGACCAGATCACCCTGATCGAAGCTGAGGAAAAGCGCCTTGCCATCCGCCAGAAGGTGCGACAGGCCGAAGTGCTGCGCGGACTTGGCGGCGGCGCGCTCATCCTTGGACTGCCCGGCAATCCCGATCAGCCCGCCCCCGCTGCCGCCAAAGGCTCGCTCGCCTACGTCCATGTCGTCTCACGCTGGCATCTGACATTCGACGCATTGCAGGACGATGCGCGACTGCCCGGCTATGGCGAGCCGGCCATGTGGGCGATGCAGGCCGGCACTGGCCCCGTCAAAATCCACCCGTCGCGCGTCATCCCCTTCCGCGCCGATACCAGCGCCAGCCTCGCAATGCCTGCCACAAGCCCCGCAGACGCCTTCTGGGGCGAAAGCACGGTCGCGCAGGTGCTTGACGCGGTGCAGGACAGCGACATGGCCCGTAGCGCCTTTGCTGCCATGCTGCACAAGGCCCGACTGACCCGCATCGGCATCCCAGACCTGATGGGCATCGCTGCTACCCCCGGCGGCGAGGCATCGCTGCAAAAGCGCATGCAGGCGGTGGCGATTGCCGAGTCGATCCATAACGCGACGATTTACAACGCTGGCGACCCTGAGACGGGCAAGGGCGGCGAGACGATCACCGACGCCACCTATTCGTTCGCCGGTGCCAAGGACATGATCAACGCCTATGCCGAGTTCGTCTCGGCGATCAGCGATATTCCCGCCACCCGCCTGCTTGGCCGCGCGCCTGAGGGGATGAATTCGAGCGGTGACTCGCAGCAGAAGGACTGGAAAAAGCTCGTCCGCGCGAGGCAGGAACTGGACATCGGCCCATGCATTCAACGCCTTGACGAATACCTTGTGCCATCGGCCTTGGGCATGACGCCGGATGGCCAGTGGTTTGACTGGGCACCGCTTGACACACCCGATCAGAAAGAGACGGCGGAACGGTTCAAGCTTCATGCTGAGGCGCTGAACGTGATCGCCAACATGGGCATCATGCCGGAACGCGCGCTCGCCAAGGGCGCTCAGTCGCTGCTGATCGATGAAGGATATATGCCCGAACTTGAGGCGGCGCTGGCAGAGATTCCAGACGATGAGCGTTTCGGCATTGAGCCTGCGAACGACCCGCAACTTGAGGAGGGAGGTGATCCAGCATCTACCGGCATGGGCGGCGACCCCGAACCGCCGCCCATCCGTGCCAAGGTTGCCGCGAATGACGCCGCCCCGCGCAGCCTCTACGTCCGGCGTGACCTGATCAACGGGCAGGAATTCATCGCGTGGGCCAAGTCGCAGGGCTTCGAGACGACGCTTGATGCCGGCGATTTGCACGTCACCATCGCCTATTCGCGCCAAGCCATCGACTGGATGAAGGTCGAGAGCGGTTGGGATAGCGAGGATGGGACCCTGACCGTTCCACCGGGCGGCGCGCGCATTGTCGAGCCTCTTGGTGACAAGGGCGCAGTCGTCCTGCTGTTCACCTCGTCAACGCTTTCGTGGCGGCATGAGAACATCATCCGCGCTGGGGCCAGCCATGACTTCGATCAATATCAGCCGCACGTGACCATTTCATACAAAACGCCCGAGGGTCTGGACTTGTCCAAGGTCGAGCCTTTCCGGGGCAAACTGATCTTTGGGCCTGAGGTCTTCGAAGAGCTTGACGCGGACTGGACTGGCAAGATCGAAGAAAGCTGATGCGCTACGATTTGAAGGCCATGGTCCGCCGCAAGGGCAACACCCGCCGCAAGTCCATCACCTTCCGCACGATCACCCCGCCCGCGATCTACGCATCCGACCTGTTCGCGCAAGCCTATGCCCCCATTCTCAAACTATGGGAGCAAGCTGCGACCGACCTGATCGCGCAATATGAGCGATCCCTGCGCGAAATGACGACAGATAGCCCGTCACAAGTCAGCGTGATCCTGTCCGCCGTGGAGAACGAGGCAGGGCGGCTGATGATCACCCTTCGCATCCGGCTTGAGGCGTGGGCTGCACGTATCGAACGCTGGCAACGTGGGCGATGGGCCGGCGCGGTCAAGACTGCCACCGGGCTCGACATCTCCGACCTGATTGGCCCGCGTGACATGCGGGAGCCCATTGCCATGGTGGTGGAACGCAACGTCGGGCTGATCAAGTCCGTCTCCGACCAGGCGAGGCAGCGCATTGGTGAGGCGGTATTCGCCGGACTGAACAAGCGGGCTGCGGCTCGGGATGTTGCGGCGGACATTCGGGCAGCGGTGGCCATGGGGCGGCGGCGGTCATTGGGGATTGCGAGTGATCAATTGACCAAGATGAACAGCTCGCTTGCGGCGGAACGGCGGCGCGAGGCTGGGCTGGATACGTGGGAGTGGGTTCACTCTGGCAAGCTTCATCCGCGCGAAGAACATAGGGCGCGCAATGGTAAGCGGTATAGCGATGATCCGGCTGACAATGCTCCCCCGCCTGAGGATAGGCCCGGAGAGCTTCCTTTTTGCGGATGCACCGAACGCGCCGTGCTGGACCTTGAGAGCGAATTCTGATCGCTCTTGACGGCGGTAACAGCATCCCGCTTTCCAAAATATCACCCGGTCAATGCAATTCTTTGACCGCCTTACCTTGGACAAATCGGCCCGCATCTGCGCGGACGGTTCACTTGTGGCCGAAGTGCTGGCCGCGCGGACTGGTTTGCAGGATTATGCATCCTTCGAAATGCCGGATCGCCCCGCGCACCTTGCCGACAAGACTATGCTTTCCGTTTATCGTCCGGCGTCCGAAGTGTTCAAGGCAGACAGCCTCGCAACCTTTGCCGGCGCACCGATCACGGTTGACCATCCTTCCGATGCGGTAACTGCCGACAACTGGCGCGAACTTGGCGTCGGCGAAATCCACGGTGATGTTGTCCGCGATGGTGAGCGCGTCCGCGTTCCGATCATCATCCGCGATGCATCAGCCGTGAAGGCCGCCACAACCACACATAAGCAGCTTTCCATGGGCTATGCCACCCGGTTGGTCTTCCCAACCGACGGCAAACACCCCGATGGCACGGTATGCGATGCCTATCAGACTGAAATTTCTATCAACCACATCGCACTTGTTCCGGCAGCTAGGGGCGGGCCGGAATTGCGCGTGGTCGATGAACGCGCCCCAATCTCACTGAAAGGAAACGTAGTGAAAAAGATCGTGCTCGACGGTCTGCAGGTCGATCTCGGGGATGCGGATGCTGTAGCCGCCGCGATCTCGAAGCTGCAGGACAAGATCGCCACTGGCGACACCGCCCTCACCGACGCGAACGGCAAGGTTGCCACGCTGACCGCCGAAAAGGCTACGCTCGAAAAGCAGCTCGCCGATGCGAAGCTCGCTCTTGAGCCGGCGGCTATCGAAGCCCGCGTTGCTGACCGCGCTGCATTCGTGACCAAGGCCAAGGCCATCAAGGCCGATATCGTCACCGATGGCCGCGCCGATGCCGACATTCGCGCCGAGATCGTCACGGCCTCGCTGGGCGATGCCGCCAAGGACTTCACCGCCGACCAGATGGCCGCTGCCTTCGCCGTTCTGGCCAAGGATGCCAAGCCGGCTGCCGTTGTGGTGAACATTGCGCCCGCCGCAGTGGTCGATGCTCGTAGCGACGTGGCCAAGGCGCGTGACGCATGGCTGGCTGACAAGGCTGGCGCACATCGCGCCGCTTCGGTCTAACAGGGAGATATTCAAATGGCTGTTCTTCAGAGCACTTTCGGCGAAACCTACGACAAGGGCTATGCGGGCATGGACGCCAGCGGCGAACTGTCCAACATCATCACGCGCACCCTCGAATCGGCTTCGGTCGCATTCGGCAAGGCGCTTTACGCTGGCACCGCCGACAATCAGGCTGTCACCACGCCGAGCGCGCGCCTTCTGGGCTTCGCACTGGCCGATAAAAGCCTGCCGGTCACTTCGACCCGCGCGGCTGACACGTTCATCACCGGCGACAATGTTGCGATCAAGAACCGTGGCTCGATCTGGGTTTCGGTTTCGGTCGCGGTTGCCGACGGCGATCTGGTTTACGTGACCAATGCCGGCGTGATCACCAACGTCTCGACCAGCAACACCCTCGCCACCGGCTGGGAATTTCAGGACACTCTGGCCGCTGCGGGCATTGGCCGCATCGTTCGTCGCTAAGGGGAGCGCAAGATAATGAGCAAGGTCAATTTCTATGACAGCATCGAAGGCGCACGTATCGCGCTTGATGCCGAAAACCCCAGCCTGCGGTTCGCCGATGCCATTCGCGGCGTCGATCTGAACGACGCGCAGCAGACCCTTTCGTTCCTCAATCCGCAGCTTCTGCGTGTCGAGCAGGCGGTCTATATGACCAAGTATCCTGCCGCCAACTACGCCGAATTCATGCCGGTTGACGTGCAGGGATCGATCTGGACTGCCGGTTCGCTGTTCTACAGCGGCGACGTGGCAGGCAAGGCCGAATGGTTCGATGTGGCGGCAGACGATATGCCCTACGCCGATTTCAGCCGGACGCAGTTCCTGCAGGAAAACCACATGGCCGGCATCGGTTACAAGTGGAACCGTGGCGATCTTGAGCGCGGTTCGCAGCTTGGCATCGACGTGCTTTCGCAGAAGGCGGGCGCTGCTACCAAGGTTGCCGAACGCTTCCTGCATACGGTTGCCACGCTCGGCGATGGCGTGAAGTTCACGACTGGCTTTTTCAACAATCCGCTGGCGACCACTGCCGCTGCCGGTGCAACGCTTGCGGCTTCGACGCCGGATGCGGCAATCGCCATCATCAACACCGCGCTGACTTCGGTCGAGATCAACACCGGCGAAACCTACATGGCCGATACGCTGGTTCTGCCGACTGCGGTTTACAATGCTCTGGCATCGCGCCGCGTCACCGATACCAACATGACCATGCTGGCCTATATCCAGGCCAATTCGGTTGTGCCGAACCTGACGATCAAGAAGACCCGTCACCTCACCACGACGATGATGACCTATGCCAACACGATGGAAGTTCACCGCTTCCACCTTCCCGGCGGCGGGCATCAGTTCTTCCCGATGTGGCAGAAGGGTCCGTTCTCGTGGGAAACGCCGGGCATCATGTCCACCGGCGGCTATGAGAACCGCATCCCCAAGGCCATCACCATCACCACGGGCATTGCGTGATGATCTACACGGTCACCAATAGCGCAGCCGGCGCACGGTGCGTTCTCGGCGGTCCCCTTGTGGACGCCGGGGCCACCGCCGACATCGAGCTAACCGATGATGAAGCCGTTCTGTTCAGCGAGCTGGGCGGCGTCACGGTGACCAAGGCCAAGGCAAAAGCTGAGAAGGCCGACGCCAAGGAATAACCCGCAGGGTCGCAACTGGGGGACTACGGGCCGCTTGCTTAACGGCGAGCGGCCCTTTTCATAGGAGTGAAGGGTCTTGTCTGAACTGCCGATCACGCCGGGACAGACCGAACGGTTCACCGCGACGTTCACCAATGACGACGGCACAGCGATTGACCTGACGAATTCGACCGTCTCGCTGAAGAGCGATGGCGCGGCGATTGCGGCCATTGTCACCGTGACCAATGCCATCGGTGGCGCGGTGTCTGTCCTGATTGACACTGACACTACATCCGCGATCACCCGGCGCGAGCGGGTGCGGTTCAAGCGCGTGGTGTCTGGCGGCGATACCTATCTCGAAGAATGGTTCTGGCTGGCCCCGCGATGAGCAGCGTTGCCATCACGCAGGGCAATGGCTCCACGGTCACCGTTGAAGGCGGCAACATTGTCGTGGCTGGCGGGCCTGCCTCGCTTGTCACCATTGCCCGCACCGGCTCGCAAGGTCCGACTGGCCCCATTGGCCGCTCTGGCATGGGCTTCCGTCGCTACACATCGGCGGCATACAGCGAGCTTTCGCCCATCGTGCTGCCCGCTGGCGTGGCCACGGCCATCCCGCTTGCTGCTGATGGCAGCGATCCGGCGAGCTATTATCAGGGGGCTTATGCGGGCCTGAACGCGGTATCGGGCGGGGAATTCCGGTCCCTTGCCGTGGGCGAGACGTTCCTGCTGCGCCTGCTGATGCAGGGCAAGTCGAGTGTCATGAACAACCGGCTGATCGTGCGGATGAACATCGGCGGCGCGGTCGGCAATATCGATCACGACTGGGATGAGTTCCCCTATTCGGCTGGCGAGGTCGGCGCGATGACGTTCAAGTTCACCGGCTATGCGCTCGATACCTTTCTGGCCAACGGGGCGCAGATGATTGCCACGGCTGATCAGGACGCATGGGTATGGGCACCGATGCTGCTGCACCTGCCGATGAGTGTGCCGGAATGAAGCGGGTCTGGTTTGACGAAGCGCGCGGCGTGATCGCGGTGACGGGGACGCGCAATGTTTTCCCGGCGCAATCGCTCATCGCCACTGCGGCGGCAGACATGATCACCATCGCCATGGCGGACGGTGAGACAACGATTGTCGCGGACAGGTTTGACCGCTTGGCGGGCATGGACGATGCGCCGTTCACCTCGCCCGGGGCCGCGCTGGCCTATTTACAGGCTGAATTTGCGATGGCGGCGGCAACGGCTGGCGATGGGCTGAACCGCACTGGCCACGAATTCCGCTTGGATATTGAATCACTACCAACATTGCCTTGAAGGGGAGATAACATGGGTTTGCAGACTTCCGATCATTTTCCGATCAGCCGCGCCGGGACGCTTTACAAGGTCACCGGCTCCGACATCATCGCGCTCATTCAGGCCAATGTCGGCACGGGCGAATATGAGGTGGCCAACATTGCCGCGCGCAACGCCCTGACCGGCGTTTCTCTCGGCGACCGGGTATTCGTGGTTGATGCCACCGGCGATGCGACTGTGTCTTCTGGCTGGGCAATCTACGTCTGGCGCGGTGCTGCATGGACGAAGGTGGCCGAAGAGGAGGGGCTGGACGTTGTCGTCGGCGGATGCAACCTGACCTATACCGCTGGCGCATCGAATGGCATCGTCGTCAGCTCGAATGGCACCGACGCAACCCTGCCCGCTGCCGACGGCACGAATGCCGGCCTGATGGTCCCGGCGCAGTTCAGCAAGCTTGGCTTCATCGCAGTGACGCAGGGCGTTGATCTTGATGCCATGGAATCGGCCAGCCATGCGGCGGTGACCACGGGCGGTTCGGCTTCGACCAATCCCATCGTTGTGACTGGGCAGGCTCTGACCTTCAGCATCGCCAACCTGACCACGGCCCCGTGATATGGCCATTCTGGCGACGGACAACCTGATAATTGACCGGGGCGGGACGCATTACAAAGCACCCGTGTCCGCGCTGCCCAGTGGCGGCGGCTCTGGGCTTGGTGGCCTCGCAACGATCACCATCCCGACCGCGCAATTGGAATGGGAAGAGACTGTCACCGCAACCGGCGTGACCCCCGCAAGCCGCATCATGGCATGTCTCGCGCCCGCGTTGGACGCCGACGAAAACGACCCGGCATTGCTGTCCGTGGTCAATCTCTCGGCCTCACCCGGCACCGATCAAATCACAATTTCCATAGCCTTCGCCGTTCCCGCGCAAGGTGCGATCAAACTGAACTGGAGTGCGATGTAATGGCTAAAATCTCACGCGATCTTGCAACGCCTACGGGCGGCTCTACCGTCCTTCACCCGCGCGAAACGATCATCGGCTCAGGCACGATTGGCGCGCTCAATGCTGAAGTGATCATCCCGGTGGACGGGTGCGCTTCGGTTGCGCTCGATATTCGCGGCACGTTCTCCATGACGCTGGAAGTCGCGGGCACGGTTGACGGCACGAATTACACGCTGATTCCGGTGCGCCCGGTCAATCAGGCGGCTTTGCAATATGTCGCTGCTGTCACTGGCACCACGGCGGGAACGTGGGTTGGCAAGTGCGCGCCGTTCCGCTCGGTTCGCGTCCGCTGCACGGCTTACACGTCTGGTTCGGCAACGACCGTTCTAGTCGGTGGCAACGCCCCATTGGACGACACGCTGCAAGGCCTTATCTCCCCGCTGGTTGTCACCAATACCGGCGCGGCTAGTGCGGCTGTAACGCTCACCCTGCCAGCCCCCGGTGCCGGTCTGCGCCAGTATATCACCTATATCGCCATGGTTCGCAGCGCGACGGTGGTGCTGACCGCCAGCGCCACGCCTACGGTTGTGACGACTACCAACCTGCCAGGCGCACTGGCCTTCACGTTCGGCGCTGATGCTGCGGCAATCGGACAGGACAAGTTCATTCGTGAGGACTTCGCCTATCCGCTCGCCGCATCAGCACAGAATACAGCAGTGACCGTGGTTGCACCTGTTGCGACGGGTTCGATCTGGCGCGTCACGGCTGGGTATTACGTCGCGCCGTGACGGCGGTAACGGCGATCATCCCCAAGGAACAAAAGACACCATGGCCTATACCGCGCAGACCGTAGAGGACTTCAAGCGCCGCTATCCGGCGTTCGATGCCGTGGCCGATGCAACGGTGCAGTATTGGCTGGAAGAGGCCGAGACGGATTGTGCGATCTGGGCTGACGATACCCGCCCGCGCGCCGTCTTGACGCTTACGGCCCATAATCTGGCCAGCAATGGGGCAATCAGCGGCGCGATCCCGGCTGGCCTGACATCGTTCAAGTCCGGCACATTCTCGGCCACCGTCTCCGATGGACTGGCGAGCATGACCGGCTATGCCGCGACTACCTATGGCCGCGAGTTCCTTGCCATGCGCCGGATTGCCTTTGCTGGCCCCATCATGGCGTGGACGGCTCCGACCGATGTTTGACGCGGTATTCGCCAATCTTGCTACCAGCTTCTCCGCAGTGTTTGGCGGACCCTATGAGGACGCCACGGCGAAGTGGCCGGGGTCCGATGCTGAATATGACACCGGCGGCTCGATCACGACGCCGGGAACGCCGGTGTTGCTCGCCTGCAAGGTGCAGTTCGATGCCGTGACACAGGCCATGCGAGCCGATGCCGGTTTCCTTGAGACGGATGTGCGGTTGATCGTGCTGGCATCGTCGATCACCGCCCCGCTCGATACGCGGGCCAAGATCATCGTGACCACGGGGCCGAATATCGGCGCGTGGGAGCTTCATAGCGCCAGCCTGGACCCGGCGCGCATTGGTTGGGAATGCCGGGGACGGCGCATTTAAGGAGAAATACAATGGCCGGAGTTACTGCTGAAATCGCCCTTGGCATCACCGCCACGATCACGGGCACGAATGACCTTGGCTCGCCCAAGATGCGGATTGAGCCGATCTCTATCCTTACCCAGTTCACCGAGGGCACGGCGGCAGTCGGGCAGGCCAACGTCCTGTTCTCCGATACGCGCACCATCGCAGCATCGGCGACTGAGAACATCGACCTTGCTGGCGCATTGACCGATGCATTCGGCACCACGATCACGGCGGCGGAAGTCGTGGCGATCTATGTCAAGGCGGATGCGGCAAACACGAATAATGTCGTGGTCGGCAATGCTTCGTCCAACGGCTTCGTTGGACCCATGGGCGCAACCGGCGTCTATGCCGTGAAGCCGGGGGAATACTTCCTGGCCACTTCGCAATCGGGATGGGCAGTGACCGCTGCCACCGGCGACTTGCTCAAGATCGCCAATAGCGGCGGCACCACGGGCATCACCTATGACATCATCGTCATCGGGCGGACTGTTGCGGCCTGACTATGGCAATGACAGGCAGGGACAAGCACGTTCAGCGTCTCAAGCGACTATCCGGCCCGGAAGTCGTGAAGGCCGCTGGGCGCGTCCTGTTCGTCGGCGCAGACATGATCAAGGCCGAGGCGCAGCGCGGCATCACGGCGGGCAGCGTCTCAGGCAAGGGCCATGTCGCGTCCAAGCCGGGGCAGTTCCCGAATAACGACACCGGGACGCTCAAGAACGGTATTCGCACGGCCATGACTGGCCCACTTGAGGCCAGTGTGACCAGCACTGCGCCTTATGCTGGGGCGCTGGAATACGGAACAAGCAAGATGGGTGCGCGGCCTTACATGCGCCCATCGCGCGACAAGTCCGAGCCGCGCATTCAAAAGCTGTTCGCCAAGGAAATCGGCAATCTGATCAAAAGGAGCGGCAACTGATGGCCACGATCACACTAGCGCAGGCTTGGACCTATCGCACCCCCATGGTGACGATCAACTATGGCGCGGGGACGCATGAAGTGCCGGACATTGTGCAGACCGCTGCGATCGATGCCGGCGTGACTGAAACCGACGAAGGGACTGACAATGGCGACCGGAATTCAACGCCTCGTCCGCCGCGCGCTGCTCGCAAAGCTTAAGGGCGATGCCGGCCTGATCGCCCTCGTTCCGTCGGCATCGATCCATCCGGCGGGCGAACCGTCATGGCCGTTCATTCGGCTCGACGCGCCTGTAACGCGCCGGCTGAAGGCGACCGGGCTTAACGGCGGCGTGGGCTCGTTCGACATTCACGCCTTTGCGCGCGACCGGGAAGTGGCTGGATCCGTGGTCGAAACCGGCGAGGATCATGCCGGCCGCATTGGCGGGGCTATCGAGGCGGCACTGGCAGACAACAGGCTTGCGCTGGAAGGCGGCGGCGAGGTGCGTATCACTGTGGACGACATGCGGCTCTTGACTGATGATGATCCCGGCGCGTGGCACTATTTCGCGCAGGTCAATTTCCGGGTGCTTGCCGCTTAAGCCGTTCGCGCGTAAGGTTCGCCCATGCAGGACAGTGATGAAGGCACGGGCATTGATCCCGTCTTGGCGGTCCTGATCGCGCAGCTTCATCGCAATGGCACTCTGGATAGCGCCGACGTGGCCAACATGCAGCGCCGCTTGATCGAAGGCGGCAACGAGACGCTGGCCGATGGGCTGGCGGGCGTGATCCTCTCTGACATGATCGACGATCCCGCCATGCGGCGCGCTTCCATCCATGTCTTGCCTGACGGCGAACGTTAGTCACCGCCCGTGGTTATCGTGGTAACCTAGTTCAATCTCTGCGGCTTTCCGGGCGGCAATGGCATCATTGATGTCGGCGAAAAGGCCAATGTGCTTGTAGCCCTTATCCACCTTGATCCTGGCCAGCCATTTACTGAACTTAGCATCCCACCTCACGCCCATATGGCCCGATTTGTTGTTCGTGGGCATCCGGCGGTTTCTCGAATTTTCACGGTGCGATACGCTTCGTAGATTGGCAATTCGATTATCGAGCGGATTGCCATTGATATGATCGATCTCATTCGGCCATTCGCCGTAATAGATGGCCCATGCAACCCGGTGCGCCTTGAATTTCATATCATGAATGCCGCCGATGTAGCATTTGTAGTCAGCGCCAGACCCGCGCATAGATGTGAAGCCTTCGGCACCAGCCCACTTGCTATTCCAGCTGTTGAAAATGCGGTCACTGTTAAACATCACGCGTGGGCGATGTAACCAAAACAGCCGCCCAGTCTCCGGCTCATAGCGCAGGAGTTGGCGGCACAGTTCGGGCGTGATAGTGGATCGGTCAGCCATAGCGTGTTACCTCACGTTCGTGGTCAGGGCCGAGCACTGTTGACGCAGTGTTTCGGCCCGTTTCGTATAGCCTGACGGCGGTAACGATGCAAGACTAAGGCGATTAGCGTCACTCCAAATTCACGCGATTGGAGATCTAAATTGTCCACTCCTAACGAAGCAGATTTTGCCCTGATCAAGATGGGCGATGGCGGCGGCACCGAAGTTTTCACCGCCATCTGCGGCATCGAGAACGTCTCGATCAACAATGCGGTTCAGACCAGCGACCGGACGCGCCGCGACTGCGCCAAGCCCGGCAAGATCGGCACTCGCAAGATCAAAGCCACCGGCAAGACCCAGACGATCACCGGCAGCGGCGGCGTGGACAAGGCCAATATCGCCTCGTTCGATACCGCGCTCGGCTTGGTCAAGAATTACAAGGTCGAGCTTTACAAGTATGACGGCACCGACACTGGCCTGCTTTATGGCACCTATGCCGGCGCTTACATGATGACTTCGAGCAACATGTCGTTCGATCCCAACGGCGACAGCTCGGGCGAAATCACGCTTGAAAGCGACGGCTCATGGACCTGGACGGCTGCGTCTTGACGGTGACATGTGGACACTGCCGTAACGACTGAATTCGGCGATGGGAGCTATCGTTTCTGGCTCCCGTTGCCGCAGGTTTTCGAGCTGGAGCGCTCCTGCGCCGATACGTCCATCCTCGCTATCGAGGAAAAGCTGCGTATCTCCATCGGGCAGGATGATGACGGCAAGACCGTTTTCATTGGTGGCGGGTCGGCATCGGTCAAGGAAATCCGCGAAACCATCCGGCTCGGCCTGATCGGCGGCAACTGCGGCATGATCGATGGCGATGAAGTCGAGATCGGCCCTATCCGCGCCAAGCAACTTGTCGAGATGTATTGCTACCCCGCCCGCCCGCTGGCCGAGAACGCGGCGCTGGCATGGCTGATCCTGTCATCCGCGATATTCGGCGTCAGGCTCAAAAAAAAAGCCGAGGCCGCGCCGATGAGCGATCCGAACCTTTCCGAAAAGGCCAGTTGATCGCCAACGCGGGCGCGATGGGCCTGAACTGGGAACGCCTGTCCCTTAGTGGTTACTTGGAAGCTCTAGAGGCCGCGAACGAGATGAACGACCCGAACGCGCCCAAGTCGCCTACCCCGGCGGCGTCATCGCAGCTCAAGCGGTTCATCGCCGCGCACCAAGCCAACGATAGTTGACGGCGGTAACGACAATCCATCCCGAACCCTAGCCTTACGCAGCCTGCCATTGGAGCGCCGACTTGGCCGAGATCGATCCCGTAATCCTGCAATTGAAGGCAGAGCTTGGCAAGTATGTCAGCGATCTGCGTTCAACGACGGCGACCGTGGACAAACTCCTGGGCGCGCAGGAAAAGCGCGCCAAGTCGCTCGAAAAGCAGATGGCGCAGTCGTCCGGCGCAATCAAAAACCAGTTGCGCGGACTAGGGGCTGCACTGGCCGGTGCATTCACGGGCCGCGAATTGGTCGGCCTGCTCGATAGCTTCACGCGGTTGCAGAACAACCTCAAGGTGGCGGGCCTTGAAGGCGACAAGCTGAAAGCGGTTCAAGACCGGCTTTTCGCGTCGGCGCAGAAGTATGGCGTGGAACTTGAGGGGCTATCCGGGCTGTTCGGCAAGGCTATCCTGTCTCAACGTGAACTTGGGGCATCGCAGGAGCAAATTCTGCGCGTCACAGATCTGACGGCGGCGGCACTCAAGATCACGGGCGTATCGGCGGCGCAGTCGGCTGGCGCGGTGCTTGGCCTTACCCAATCGTTCGCATCTGGCAGGGTCAAGGCTGAGGAATTCAACCAGATTGTGGAAGGCGGTTTGCAGCCGCTTTTGCAGGCCGCTGCCAACTCGGAAAGGTTCGGCGGGTCAATTGCCAAACTTCGCCAGGCAGTGGTTGACGGCAAGGTTTCCAGCCAAGAGTTTTTCAATGCCATCCTCGCGGGCGCGGGCACGATGGAGGGGCAGGCTGCCAAGGCCGCGCTCACCCTCTCTGCTGGCTTCACCACGCTCTCCAATGCGCTGACGGTCTATTTCGGTGAGGCGGACAAGGCTAACGGCGTGTCGGCGGCGCTTGGCGAGGCAATGGGCGCTCTGGCCAAGAACCTTGATACGGTCATCCCCGCGCTTTCCGTGATCGCCGTTGCCGCATTCGGGCGGTTCGCAGCCGGCGCATTGGTCGGCGGCGCGTCACTGCGCGCGCTGTCCGCCTATGCGTCGATTGCCACCACGAGCCTTGCCGGGACCGCCCTTGCCGCGCGCGGGGCTGGCGCTGCCTTGCTATCCGCATTTGGTGGGCCGGTTGGGCTAGCGATTACGGCTGTTGTTCTCGGGCTGGGCTATGCCGCAACCGAAAGCGCCCATGCGGCGAGTGCCAGCAAGGAATATGCTCAAAATCAGGAAACATTGCGCAAGGTTCAAGAGTCGGCGGCTAATGCTACTGACAATCTCGCATCGGCTACCGGACGCGCCCGATCCGAAGCCGTGGCAACTACAGTCGCAGTCCGCACCCTCACGAACGTCTATTACGAGATGGCCAAAGCCGCGCTTGTGGCCGCTCGTGCCCAAGTTGCAGAGCGCAAAGCCAAGGCCCCATCTGCCGCCCCATCCGGCTCATTCCAAGGCGTTGTCGGACGGGCAACGCGCGGTCTGAAAAACCTGATCTTGCCCGGAAATACGGCGCAGGATGAACAGAACGTCGTTACCCAAGAGGCGACGGTTAAAGGCTTTGAGCAGGAGCTTGCCCGTCTCGACAAGATGATTGCTGGCGGGCAGTCGTCACGCTCTGGGGCGGCGAGTGACACCAAGAAAAAGAAGGGCGCAGGGGCTGGCGCGTCCGGTCCATCTGCCAAAGAAATCGAGCGCCGGTTCAACGATGAATTGATCAGCCTGACGCAGCAAACGATCTCGGCGCAGGCATCAGTTGCGACATCGGCGGAGGAACAGGCTGAACTTGCCTTGCGCAACGTCGAATGGTCGCGTCGGAGCGCGATTGCGGGGATTGCGGCAGATAAAGACTACAACGCCGGCCAAAAGAAAATCCTGTCGGCTCAGGTGGAAGAACTCGCCTTCCATGAGCGCGCTCGCATCGATTTTGAAAAGAAGGCGCGGCTTGAGCAGGAGGCGGCGGCGCTGTCAGGCGAGCGTTACCGTGTCGATAGCGAGGCCCTGCAAGGCCAATATGAACTCGCCGACAGTCAGGCCGAGCGCAAGCGCATTGCCTTGGAGATGATCGATCTGGAGGAGCGCTATCAGCGGTCATTGCTGGATGCGATCCTTGCCAGCGAGGCCGCGACCGATGCGGAAAAGAAGCGCGCGCAGGTTGCCATCGACGGATTGAATGCGGCGTCCGCCGACCGCCGTGAACAGGCCAAGCGTGGCAATGAGACGCCTGCCGAACGCTATCTGCGCGAACTCAGGAAGTCGAAGGATTCGGTCAACGAGAGTATCGATCAAATCAAGATCGATGGCCTGAACGCACTAAACGACGGCCTCGTCGATGCCATCATGGGCGCGAAATCGCTGGGCGAAGTATTCAAGAACGTCGCCAACCAGATCGTCGCCGACCTTCTCCGCATCGCCATTCAACGGGCATTGATCGAACCGCTGGCTGATGCGTTGTTCGGCGGTGGGTCGTCGGGCGGTGGCGGGAGTAGCAGTGGCATCGGGGGCGGGCTTCTAGGCTTGGGAAATAGCCTTCTCGGCCAAGTTTTCGGCATGTCAGGCCGCGCATCCGGCGGACCAGTTCGGGGCGGTCAGATGTATCGCGTCAACGAAGGCGCATCACCGGGCCGGGTGGAAGGCTTCATCCCCCAAGGCTCCGGCACCATCATCCCGCTCGGCCGCATGAACGTGGCGCAGGGCGGAGCGCAGGGCGGCGGCGTTACGACCGTGCGGCTTGAACTGTCCGGCGACATCGACGCGCGCATTGACCAGCGATCCAGCACCGTTGCCGTGCAAGTCGTCCGCGCGTCCGCGCCGTCGCTGATCGATGCATCGGCGCGCGAGACAATGGCCCGCGCAGGAAGGCCGCGACTATGAGCGAGATCACCGTTCCCGACTATGATGGCCTGATTATCGATGGGCTATCCTTGCTGGCCCCGGCGCAGGTCAATCGCTCGATCTGGACCGGGCGACGCAAAGTCGTGGGCCTTGCCGGCACCGAACTGTGGCGCGGCAAATTGCGCTTTGATGACATTACCACCGAGCAAGAGGAACGGCCTTGGCGCGCGTTCCTGTTCGGCCTGCGCGGCCCTGCCAACTGGTTCCGCTGGTATCTCCCCTGCAATCGCCATATCGGCCCCATGCCGACCGTGGCAGCGGGGGCAACGGCTGGCGCTTACACCGTGCCGCTTGCCGGGATGCTGGCCAATGCCATAATCCTGCGCGCTGGCCAGTTCATGACCGTGCCCATGCCATCCGGCACCTATCGCGCGGTCTGCCTGATGGCCGATCTTGTGGCGGACGGGACCGGCGAGGCTGTGGCCACGTTCGAGCCTGCCTTGCCCGAAGCCCCGACGCTTGGCGCGACAGTTGAAACCGGCGCACCGTGGATTGCCTTCGCCCTCACCAATCCAGAGCAAGGCTTTGGCTTTGACGGCGGCGTTTCAACGGCATCCTTCGACGTGGAGGAGTCGCTATGAGCCTGCCCGACATCACCGCAATTGCCGCGCTTTCGGGCAGCGTCATCAAGCCGGTCTTTTTCGTCTGGCTGGACATCGACGGCGGGCCAGTCCGTTGCAACACCTCCGGCCATAACATCACGCCGACCGGCACCGGTGACGCTGATCTCGACGATCACGAATTCATCGGCATTGGCGGCGACTTCGTTGACATCACGCCGGTCAAGCATTCGCAAGGCGGTTCGGAAAGCGTCACGGCGCAGCTATCCGGCATTGCCGAGGTGGACGCTGACACGCTCGCGCTGATCGAGGATGCGGCCAATTGGCGCGGGCGGGATGCGCGGCTGTGGCGCGTGATCCGCAATGCCGCCAATGTGCAGCAAGGCGGCTATCACGGCTTCTACACCGGCAAGATGGTGTCGCTGCTGCATTCGGGCGACGATCAGGGCCAAGTCCTGTCCATCACCATTGAAAGCTATCTCGCCGTTTTCAGCGAAGCCAGCAACCGCACCTACATGGATCAGGACCGCTACGATGCTGGCGACCTGTCTGCCAAGGCCGCAATCGCCATCGCCAACGGAAACTTCACCGGCGCACCATCGGGCAGCACCTATAACGGCGCTGTTCTGGGCGGCGCGCGCAGTTGGCAAGATAGCTGGACGGCGCAGGTATGAGCCGCCTGCCCGATTGGGAGCGCCGACTGAGCGCCTATCTCGCCGACGATGGCCGTAATTGCTTCATCTGGGGTGAGAGCGATTGCGCGCTGTTCGCCACCGGCGGCGCGGCGGCAATGACCGGCGAGGATCGCGTGGCCCACTTTCGCGGCGTCTATACCACGCGGGCAGGCTCTGCGCGCGCCCTTCGTGATCTCGGCAAGGGAACGCTGATCAAGACCATGAACGCGCTGTGGGAGCCTGTCCGCCCCGCATTTGCCCAGCGCGGCGACATGGTGATGGTGCGTCAGGCGGTCGGCATCTGCATGGGCCGCGATGCCATATTCCTTGGCCTTGACGGTTTCGAGCGCGCGACCCGCGCCGAATTCACACACGGTTGGAGGGTCTGATGCCGCAACTGATCGCCCTTGCCGTTACCGCAGTCGCCGGTGCACTTGGCGCGTCCACGCTTGTCGCTGGCATCATCGGCATCGCTGCCAGCGTCGGTTCCTCGCTGCTGTTCAAGCCCGGGGCCAAAGCGCAGAAGAACAGCCAGGAGAACATTGACCGGCTGCGCGCCAGCATTGATCCGCGCACCCCGCGCAAAACAGTCGTCGGCATCACGGCGCTGGCCACCGATATCCGCGACGAGGAATTCACCAGCGACCAGTCCTATTTCAACCGCTTCATCGTTGTCGCCAGTCACAAGATCAACGCGATCAATGAAATCTGGTTTGACGACAAACTGGCATGGTCTGTGGGCGGCGGGGTTGCCTCCGAGTTCTCCGGCTATCTCTGGATAACACCCATCCTTGAGGGGTCGGCGGGCAATGCGATCAACCTGAGCGCGCGCATGGGCGCGACGCGGCGATACACCGGCCTCGCTTATGTCCATATCAAATACAAGCTGACCGGCAACACCTCGAAAACGGACAGCCCGTTTGCCCAGTCCATCACCACGCGCATCACCATTCGCGGCGAGGGTGCGGCGCTTTATGACCCGCGACTGGACAGCACCGTGGTAGGCGGCTCTGGCTCGCATCGTCCCGATGATCAGGCGACTTGGATCTGGGATGATGATGCCTGCCGCAATCCGGCGCTGGCCCTGCTGTTCTATCTGCTCGGTTACAAGATCGCCGGATTGCCAGCCGTGGGCAAGGGCATCCCCGCCGACCGCATCGATCTCGAAAGCTTCGCTATCGCCGCCAACATCTGCGACGAAACCGTCTCCACCGATGCCGGGTCCGAACCGCGCTATCGCTGCGATGGCGTGTGGAGCGAGGGCGATGCACCGACAACCGTAATTGACATGCTCAAGGCCTGCATGAACGCCGACCTTGACGACGTGGACGGCAAACTGCGCCTCACCATCTTTCACAATGACCTTGCCAGCATCGACGCCGAATTCACCGCCGACGATGTTCTTGGCGGGTTCGAGTGGCAGCGCACCCCGTCGCTTGATCAGACCTTCAACATCGTGCGCGGCATCTATACCGACCCGTCAAACGATGCGCTTTATCAGCCGGTCGACTATCCCCAAGTGGCCATCGCCAGCCCGGACGGCATTGACCGCATCAACCCGTTCGATTTGCCCATGGTGGAAAGCCCATTCCAAGCACAACGCCTCGCCGGCCTGCGCCTGCGCCGCCAGCAATACGGCGCGGGCACGTTCAAGGCCGAGTTTCAGGCGACGGCATGGGCGGTGCAGAAGAACAGCGTTGTCCGCCTCACCTTCCCGCCGGCCGGAATCGTGAACAAGCTATTCCGCGTGGCCGAGATGGAGCTACGCGTCGATGGCACCGTGCCGCTGCTGCTACGCGAGGAAAGCGAGGACATCTATGATGCACCGACGCTGGAGGCACCGATTGAGGCGGTTCCGTCGACGCCTTACGATCCGGCGCTAAATCCGATCATCGGTGCTGTTGCCGATCTGAATGGGCAGGTTGTCGGCATCACGAATGGCGCGGCCTATGGAACAATCAGTGGCACGACAACGACTACGTCCATGGTTGCAGTCGGCCCAGAAATGATCGTCGATGCTGGCCCGCTCGGCATCGTCGATCTCGCTGCCACCTATTCGTTCACAGTCGTCCCGCTGTCGGGCACTTATGGCGAATACGCCCAGTGGTATATGGACGTTGCCGGCACATATACCGCGCAGGGGACCGAGGAAATCCATTCGCTGCCGAACGAGCCTGATATCGGTCAGGTCGGCGATGGTGCATGCTATCACTCGGTGACCGGGCTCACTCCGTCGTCCACCTATAAGTTCAGGCTCTACATGCGGAACGCGGCAGGCACGACGACGCGCACGATCAGCGGTTTTTGCGGCGCGACACCGAGTTGACGGCGGTAACGGCAAGCGGGGCAGAGGGTTAGCCAAGGATCAGAGGCGCTTTGCCCTGATCCGAGGCGATATTCATGCCAGACATCAATCCCGATCTGAACGTCGATACCTCGCCGCTTGAGGACTATATCCCCATCACGCCGGGCTCGTCCGCGCTGGCCAATGGCCCATGCCGCGCCGTCCTCGTGACGGCGGCAGGCACGATCAACCTCACCACTTACAATGGCACCGACCGCGACGGCATCCATCTCGCCGCCGGTATCTGGCACCCTATCGTTGCATCGAAAATCCGCACGGGCGGCACTGCCACCGGCATTTTTGCGGGGTATTGATCCGATGCCCATGATCCTTGCCGGTGAACAAGACATCACCGCCGAACGCTATGCCACCGCCGAATATGACCTTGCCATTGCGGGCATCGATCTGACCGGGGCCGCAATGCATTTGCAGGTGCGCGATGCATGGAACGGCAGCGCTGTCCTGATCGATCTTACCGACGTTGCGACCGTGGGCGATGAGGGTATCGCGGTCGCATCAGTGGTCACGACCAGCGGTGTGCCCACTAGTCTGATCAAAGTCGTGATCGATGCGGCAACGATGGATACCGTTCCGGCAGCAAGCCCGGTTTACGGCGATCTTGATGCTGTGTGGGATCTGCACATCACGCCGGCTGGCGGTGTGCGCCATGTCTATTACCGGGGCAAGTTCACCGTGCGCGGGGGGTCAACCCGTGCCGCATAGTGACGCCGCATCCGCCATCTACACGCTGGATATTTCAACCGGCAAAGTCACTGAAACGCGGACGCCCATTGTCCTATCCGTGGGTTGGCCGATTGTCCTACCGCACATCACCGGCACCCTGCTCGTGGGCGAGACGCTGGGCGTGTCTGGCTCTGGCTGGACAAGCTACCAGTGGCTGTCGCGCGATGTCGTGTTGCCAGCGCATGACGGCGTGCTGTTCAGCACCGCGCGCGGCGATAGCTTCCTCGACTTCTGGGACATCCCGGCTGATGCCTCGCTGACCGCCAGCGCTGACGAGGTCGCGTTCAATTCGGCCAGCGTCGTCGCGCTCAAGATGAAGCTCAAGGACGAGGCGGGCGGGGTCTATTCCGGGTGCTTCGAGCGCAACTGGAAGGTCGAGACAACGTGGGAATACACCGCCAGCACCTTTGCGGCGGCGGGCGATCCGGGCGTTCAGGCAGGCTTCCTTGCCGACACGCCCAACTTCCACGGCGTCCAGCTTCCCGCGCATGGCGGCACGGCGGCGCAGTCGCTGGCCAAGGTGATCAACGTCGATTCGACCATCGACAGCAGCTTCGACACCGGCTTCACCTATTCCGCCGGTCAGCAAGTGACGATGTCGGTCGAGCGCGTTGGCGCAGACCTGATCGCCACCGTGGTCTATCCCAGCGGCACCCGCACGGTGACCAAGGTGCTGCACGCCAATCCTCAAGACGACCGTGAACTGCCGCGCCTGTTCTCCACGCCGATCATCGAATTCATGAAGGCCAATATCAAGCTGGTCGGCGCGGAAGTGTCAGTCGGCATCCCCGGCGAGAACTGGGGCGCGGTCTGCGGCACGTCGATCACGGCGAGCCGCGTGGCCACCAATTACACCGAGGGCTGGTCGCAACTGATCCGCGCCGATCACGCCAGCCGTGTGATGGTCTGCGGTGCACCGAGCGCGACTTCGGCCATGTGGATCGACAACCTGCCCGAAGTGCTGGCCAATGACCTCGCCACGGGGATGATGCCGGCAGCGATGCAGGCCAACCTGATCACGCTGGCGGGCCTGTGCGATGCGGCGGGGGTTCCCTTCGCCTTCGTCAACGCTCTGCCGCAGAACAATGCCCACGCGCCGACGATGAACACCTGGCTGGCCGGCAAGGTCACCAGCGACGGGTGGAACGTGATCGACGGCTATTCCGCGCTGCTCGGCACCGGCACCGAGATGGACGTGGCCAAGCGGTTTGATGCCGTCCACCCCAACACCGTGGGCATGGCCGCGCTGGCAGCGGTGGCCGAACCGGCCATCGCGGGCTTCGGCTTCTTCACCCTCAATCCCAGCGCCTTCACGCCGATCAGCGGCGCGACTTCATCAACCTATGTCCTGACCAACAGCGAGGCGAACAAGATGGTAAGCGTTTCAGTCGGACTTGCTATCGGCGGGACCGCGACGAGTGCGGCGGTCGGGCCGGTGACGGCCATCCAGCCCGTGCTTTCCGCCTTCACTCGCGCGAGCACGGCCACGTTCATCGGCGACGACGGTCTGCTTCAGACAGCAGCGATCGACTCCGCGCGCTATGATCACAGTCTGATCGCGGGGGAATGGCTGGGCCTGCTGATCGAGCCGGCTTCGACCAATACGCTGTTGCGCAGCAACGACCTGACGCATGCCGCCTGGGGAACCTTCGCTAACGGTACGGGTTCGATCAGTCGCACGGCTTCGGTGCACCTTGCTCCGGACGGGGTCAGTGGCTGCACGGAAGTCACGATCAATCGCGCTGATG
>NZ_JANPGP010000072.1:0-21082 GCF_031424035.1 Novosphingobium sp. | reverse complement strand
ATCGGCGGCTTCGGAAACGCGGGTGCGGATTGCCTTGTCGATGTCCTTGAGCTTGTCCTCGGACATGCCGCGGGCGATCAGTTCAACCTTCGCGGCTTCGATCGGATCGTGCTTTTCGCGCATTTCCTGCACTTCGTCGCGACTGCGGTATTTCGCCGGGTCGGACATCGAGTGGCCGCGATAGCGATAGGTGTGCATTTCCATCAGCACCGGGCCGTTGCCGGCGCGGACGAATTCGAGCGCAACTTCGGTGGCCTTGCGCACTTCCAGCACATCCATGCCGTTGACGCTCATGCCCGGAATGCGGAAGCCCGTTCCGCGGCGGTAGAAATGCGTTTCCGCCGAACCACGCGTTACCGCCGTGCCCATCGCATAGCCGTTGTTTTCAACCACGAAGATCACCGGCAGCTTCCACAGCGCCGCCATGTTGAAGCTTTCATAGACCTGGCCCTGGTTCGCCGCACCGTCGCCGAAGTAGGACAGGCACACGCCGCCATCGCCGCGGTACTGGCTGGCGAAGGCAAGGCCTGCCCCCAGCGGCACCTGCGCGCCGACGATGCCGTGGCCGCCATAAAATCGGTGCTCGGTGCTGAACATGTGCATCGAGCCGCCCTTGCCCTTGGAAATCCCGGCGGCGCGGCCCGTAAGTTCAGCCATGATCACCTTGGGTTCGATGCCATAGGCGAGCATGTGGCCATGATCGCGGTAACCGGTGATAACGCTGTCCTTGTCATCATCGAGCGCCGAAAGCATGCCCACGGCAACCGCTTCCTGACCGATGTACAAGTGGCAGAACCCACCGATCAGGCCGAGGCCGTAAAGCTGGCCCGCCCGCTCTTCGAAACGGCGGATGAGCAACATCCGCTCATAGAAGGTCAGCAGTTCCTCATCGCTCGCCTTATAAAGCTTGTCAGCTTCGAAAGCGGTCTGGAGCGAGCGAAGCTCGAAGGATTCGTCGCCTGATATGGAGGCGTTGTTTTTAGCGGCTTTGGCCAATGATGGTCCCCTGGGGAAAGAACTCGCTCCCGTATAGAGAGCGATCTCGACAAGGGGAACCGGGGCTGTGCACTTTTATTGCCGCCCTGCGAAATTCTGATAGCCGAATGGGTAACTGCGAGAATGCCGTTCGGCAGACGGCTTACTTGAGGATCAGGACCATTTCGTCCTCATGGACGACATTGAGGTCGCGGCGAACGAGTTCACCGGCAAGATCGGGATCAGCGCCATTGGGGTCAAGCCGCTCAACCCGGTTTTTCAGGGCATCACGCTCAACCATGGCCTGCTTCAATTCGGAATTGCGCTGGTCAAGCATATGCAGATTTTCACCCCAGGCCAGCAGCCCGCTTGGCCCGGCAACAGCCAGTCCCGACATGACGAGAAGCAGCGACAGCGCACCCAGCTGGGTGATCTTTTCGCTCTTCAGCCGGGGCTCGCTACGCATCCTTTGCATTGCCCCAAGAATCATATTCGATTGGGCCATGCAAGCACAAAATGTGATGGATTCTCACTACTTTGGCACGCGAATTGGATGCGGCGGAACAGGAGCATCGCAAGGCGCTGAAATGATTCACTTTTGTTACAACTGCAACAGGGCCAGCAGAAAATCAGCTGGTCGCAATCTTGGCGGCGCAAATGGAATTGTCCGAAAGATGGTGCGCCCGACGGGATTCGAACCCATGGCCCCCAGATTAGGAATCTGGTGCTCTATCCTGCTGAGCTACGGGCGCACTCGGCGACTCCTTAGGCAGCCCGCGGGACTGATGCAATCAGTTCGCTTCGCTCGGCGGAACCACCGGGAACAGGATCGGCGCAATCTCGACACCTTCTTCGAACAGCTCGCGCGCTTCGTCGGGTGTGGCACTGCCGTGGATCGGTTCGGCGTCCTGTTCGCCGTAATGGATCGCGCGCGCCGTATCGGCGAACTTGTCGCCCACGTAGGTCGATGACTTGAGCGCTTCAGCCTGAGCCGTGGCAATCGCACGGAACATCTCGACCGCTTCGGGTGGGATCAGCGGGCCGGCATTGGTCATCGGCGCAGACGCGCGGGGCTTTACCACTGTGGGAACGTCGGGAAGCTGATTGCCCTTGCGCGCCACATTGGGGGCCTGCACCGCTTTCACGACATCGCGGGAATCACAAAAAGGACAGGAAACCAGCCCCCTGCCCTGCTGACTGGCGAAATCGTCCGAAGAGGCGAACCAACCCTCGAAACGATGTTGCCCTGCGCGGCATTCAAGATCGTAGACAATCATGTCCCGGCCCAAGTGGGAATTTCGCGGCGATTGGCAAGGCTGGGCAATTGCGCCCGCACTTCGGCGATGCGCGCCGGATCGATTTCAGCAAAGCCGATTCCGGGCTCCTCACCGCCCATATCGAGGAGGACCTCGCCCCACGGATCGACGACGAGGCTGTGACCGTAAGTTTCGCGCCCGTCCTCATGCCGGCCGACCTGCGCGGCGCTGACCACGAAAGCGCTGGCCTCGACCGCGCGGGCGCGCTGCAGGAGGTGCCAGTGGTCGCGCCCGGTCGGCACCGTGAAGGCCGCAGGTACTGCGATGGCATCGCACTTGTGCCGGCCAAGCGCTTCAAACAGCGCGGGAAAGCGGATGTCGTAGCAGATCGCCAAACCGAGCCGGCCCAGCGGCGTGCCATCAGCTATGCCCAACACCTCGCCCGGGGTATAGGCGTTCGATTCCCGCCAGGATTCGCCGGTCGCAAGATCGACATCGAACATGTGGAGCTTGTCGTAGCGGGCCGCAATCTCACCATTCGCGTCGATCACCAGCGCGCGGTTGGCATAACGGCCGTCCTCGCGCGAAACGGCAATAGATCCCAGCGCCAGCCACAGGCCGTGCTTGGCCGCCGCATCGCGGCAGTCCGCCAGCAAGCGGTCGTCCTGTTCGGCAACAATGCTGGCACTCGCCCGGCGGCGATCCCGGTCGATGATGTTCGACATTTCCGGCGTGAACAGCATCTGCGCCCCGCCCGCCTTCGCCTCGGCCAGGGCATCGACGATGGTGCGCGCATTGGCGCCCGGGTCGATCCCCGAACACATCTGGAGCAGCGCGATGCGCGTCATCAGATGCCCAGTGCCTCGTCCAGCTTTCCGGCACGGTCGAGCGCGTGGATATCGTCGCTGCCGCCATAGGGGACGCCGTCAATAAACACCTGCGGCACGGTGCGCGCTCCCGGTTTGCGTTCGGTCATTTCCGCGCGCTTCTTCGAGTCCATTGTCACGTCATATTCGACGTATTCAACGCCCTTGGAATCCAGCAGCGCCTTGGCACGGACGCAGTAGGGACAGCCCCATTGGGTATAGATCTCGACCTGTGGCATGATGTTCCTGGATTGGAGACTTGAAAGTCTGCTCGGCTAACATATCTCTGGTCACGTGTCATGCGCCCCAAAGGGCATGGCGCGAAACCGGCGGGACGCCCTTTTCGGGGTCTCGTTCTGAACCGAAAATTGCTCAACAGAGGATTTTTGCCATGAACCGTTTTGATTTCTCCCCCTATCGCCGCAGCACCGTGGGCTTTGACCGCCTGTTCGACCTGCTGGAAAATGCGGGCCGCAGCAGCGGCGACAATTATCCCCCCTTCAACATCGAGCGCCGCGGTGACGATTCCTATCGCATCACGCTGGCCGTCGCCGGGTTCAAGCCCGACGAGCTCGACATTACCGCACAGCAGAACCTGCTCGTGGTTTCGGGTAGGAAGGCACCGGAAGCGCAGGATGCGGCGCAGTTCCTCCATGTCGGCATTGCCCAGCGCGGCTTTGAACGCCGGTTCGAACTGGCCGATTTCGTCCGGGTCGAAAACGCCAACCTGGAAGACGGGCTGCTGCTGATCGATCTGGTACGCGAAGTCCCCGAGGCGATGAAGCCGAAGAAGATCGGCATTGCCGGTCAGAAGTCGCTAAGCCTGGTCGAGAGTAACAAGGACGCTGGCAAAGCTGCCTAAGCGTTAAAATTCGGGGGCGGACCCGGGAAGGTCCGCCCCCACGACGCTAGCGCGCCGTCTTGTCTTTCCTGATCGTCCGGGTCGCAGAAGACGATCAGTTCAGAACAAGCCTTGAAACCTTGAAGCGCCCCCGCCTTATCGCCACGTAGCCTTACTTACCCATCGATATTCGAGAGTGCGACTCTGCTATTGCCCGAAACCACCTTGGGCCGCAATCACCTGTCGAAACGTTTTCGAAAAAGGTTAATTCCTTAAGACCTTGGTCAAAAGGAATGAGGGCACTTCGAGGGGGCCGCGAAATCAGACCAGACGCGACTGCGCGAGCGCTGCGCCGATAAAACCAGCGAACAGCGGGTGCGGATCGAACGGCTTGCTCTTCAGTTCGGGATGGAACTGCACGCCGACGAACCACGGGTGATCCGGCCGCTCGACGATTTCGGGGAGCAGGCCATCGGGCGACATGCCCGAGAAGACGAGTCCGCCCTGCTCCAGCCGCTCGCGGTAAGCGCCGTTGACTTCGTAGCGGTGGCGGTGGCGCTCCCAGATCGTCGTCGCGCCATAGATCGCGGAAACGTGGCTGTTGCCAGCGAGTTTGGCCTCATAGGCACCCAGCCGCATCGTGCCGCCCAGATCGGATTCAGCGCCGCGCTGCTGCAGGCCTTCGGGGCTCATCCATTCGGTGATGATGCCGACTACCGGCTCGCTCGGCTCGCCGAATTCGGTTGAACCCGCGCCTTCGATCCCGGCCGTGTTGCGCGCCGCTTCGACGCAGGCCATCTGCATGCCCAGGCAAATGCCGAAGAACGGCACCTTGCGTTCGCGCGCGAAGCGGACCGAAGCGATCTTGCCCTCGGTCCCGCGCACGCCGAAGCCGCCGGGGACGAGGATACCGTGGAGCGGTTCGAGCCGGGCAGCGATCTCGCTGTCATCGCCTTCGAACACTTCGGCGTCAATCCAGCGGATGTTGACCTTGACCCGGTGGGCCATGCCGCCGTGGACCAGCGCTTCATTGAGGCTCTTGTAAGCATCGGGCAGGCCGACATATTTGCCGACGACGCCGATGTTCACTTCGCCTTCGGGATATTGGAAGCGATCGACAATGTCGTCCCAGCGCGACAGGTCGGGCGCAAGACTGCTGTCGATGCCGAAGTGGCGCAGGACTTCAGCGTCGAGTCCTTCTGCGTGGTACTGCAACGGCACCGAATAGATCGACTGGGCATCGAGCGCCGGGATCACGGCTTCCTTGCGGACGTTGCAGAACTGCGCGATTTTCGCGCGTTCGTTGTCGGGCAGCGGATGTTCGCAGCGGCACAGCAGCACATCAGGCTGAACGCCCAGGCTCGTCAGTTCGCGCACCGAATGCTGGGTGGGCTTGGTCTTGAGCTCCCCGGCAGCCTTTACATAAGGCACCAGCGTGACGTGGATCGAACAGGTCTGATCGCGGCCGAGTTCGTTACGCAGCTGGCGCAGCGCCTCGATGAAGGGCAGGCTTTCGATATCGCCCACCGTGCCGCCGATTTCGCAGAGCACGAAGTCGAGGTCATCAATTTCGGCGCGGGCGAAGTTCTTGATCGCGTCTGTAACGTGCGGGATTACCTGAACCGTGGCGCCCAGATAGTCGCCGCGGCGTTCCTTGGTGATGATGTCGCGGTAGATGCGGCCCGAGGTAATGTTATCCGCTTGCCGCGCGGAAACGCCGGTGAAGCGTTCGTAATGGCCCAGATCGAGATCGGTTTCCGCCCCGTCGTCAGTCACATAGACTTCGCCGTGCTGGTACGGGCTCATCGTGCCCGGATCGACGTTCAGATAAGGATCGAACTTGCGGATGCGGACCTTGAATCCGCGTGCCTGCAGCAGCGCTGCGAGGCTTGCCGCCATGAGACCTTTGCCGAGCGAGGAGACCACGCCGCCGGTAATGAAAATGAACCGCGCCATGGGAGTTGGGCCTTAAGCGAGTATGGGGGGGTTGGGCAAGCGACTAGCGGCGAAATCCACAATTGCCGCGCGGCAAGTGGATCCCGCCCGCCGCAGCAGAGCGGCGGCAGGGGACTTTACGTACCCGGTCGGATTACTTGGTAGCGGGTGCTGCCGGGTTACCCGCCGGAGCCGCCGGATTGGCGACCGGCGCGCCCGGATTGGGCGCTGCGGGACCTTGCTGGACCGGTGCGGGCGCCGAACGTTGCAGCGACGTATCGATCTTCTGACCGCTCGAATGGCCGGCAGCCAGCGCGGCCAGCACGATCGACAGGCCGACAAACAGCGTTGCCAGGATGGTCGTCGCCCGGGTCAGGAAGTCTGCCGCGCCGCGCGCCGACATCAGGCCGGTGGGACTGCCGCCAACACCAAGGCCGCCGCCTTCGGACTTCTGCATGAGGATAACGCCGACAAGCAGCGCGCCTATGATGGCCTGGAGGACGGTAAGGAAGAGAAGCATTATGTCGGGCCTTTGACCTTGGTTGAGGCGCATCTAGGCGCGCAGGGGCACTTTCGCAACCCTTGCTGCGCCACTTCCGCCGCGCGCACGCGTGTCGTTTCAGGCGACCGATTCGGTTCCGGCTGCCGCGATGATGGCGACGAAGCTTTCCGCGGCAAGGCTCGCCCCGCCGACCAGCGCCCCGCCCACGCCTTCTGCTGCGAGCAGCGCGGCGGCGTTTTCGGCATTGACCGAACCGCCATAGAGGATGCGCACGCCATCACCCTTGTCACCGTAAGCAGCCGTGATCCGCGCGCGGATCGCCGCATGCATGGCGATAACGTCCTCGACCTCGGCAACGCGGCCGGTGCCGATTGCCCAGACCGGTTCATAGGCCACCGATATGCGGCCCGGGGCCAGTTCGGCAATCGCTTCGGCAGAGGGGAGCGACTTGTCGACCTGCTTGGATACGACGGCTTCGGCCTTGCCGGCGTCGCGTTCTTCCAGCGTTTCGCCCACGCAGACGATCACGCCGAGTCCGGCATCGATGGCAGCCTCAGCCTTGGCCTTGACGAGCGAGTCGTTTTCGCCGTGATCCTTGCGGCGCTCGCTGTGCCCGACGATGACAAAGGTGGCGCCGCAGTCGGCAAGCATCGGAGCCGAAATGTCACCCGTGTGCGCGCCCTTGGCGGCCACGTGGCAGTCCTGTCCGCCAGTGGCGATGGCCTGCGCGGCTTCAGCGAAGGACTGAATCAGGGTGAACGGCGGGGCAAGCGCCACCTGCACGCCCGGGTAGCGCGCAGCTGCGCGATCAATCGCGCGAGCCTCGGCAAGCATGGCACGCGTGCCATTCATCTTCCAGTTGCCGACAATATAGGGGGAAGCGGGCATGATGAGAAACTAACTCCCTGTTTTTCAAGAAGGCCCGCCCGACTCTCCCGGATCGAGGGCACGGCCATTTGCCGCGCCAGCTAGGGAGCCACGGCGATCTTGTCAAAACAACCTGCGACGAAACGAGTGACCATCGGCTCTGCGTTTGGGTGGCGATGCCACGTTTTCCTGCGCGGATGGCCATTGCCGTATGCGGACAAGCGCCGTAAAGCCGCGCCTCTGTTCAAGTCCCAGGTGAAGCTTTCACAATGCTAGAGTTCTTCCGCAAGTTCATGAAATCCAAGGTCGGATTGACCATCACCTTGGGCTTCGTTGGCCTGATGGCGCTGGCCTTTGTGCTGGCAGACGGCATGTCCAGCCTTGCCGGCGGCAGTGCGAGTGGCAAGGTTGCCACGGTTGGCGGCCGATCGATTGACGCGCAACAGCTGTCATCGAACGCGCTCAGCGCGGTCGAGCAGACCCGCAAGCAGAATCCCACGGCGACGATCAAGCAGTTCATCGAGGCAGACGGTCTGAACCAGATGCTCGATCAAATGATCGACGTGGCCGCCATCGCTGTCTGGGGTGATTACCAAGGTATGGTTGCGGGCAAGCGCCTGGTGGACAGCGAATTGCTAAAGATCCCGTCGTTCCGCGGCACGGACGGCAATTTCAGCGAAGCCAATTTCCGCGGCGCGCTGGCCCAGGCCGGCATGACCGAACCGCAGTTCCGCGCGCAGGTCGCAGATGACCTGATCGCCAAGCAGGTGCAAATCCCCGCCGCATTCGGCGCGCGCGTGCCGCTTGATCCGATGTTGCGCTATGCCGGTCTGCTGAGCGAAACCCGCGAAGGTGCCATTGCCCTGATCCCATCGGCTGCCTTCGCCCCTACTGGTGAACCCAGCGCGCAGGAACTGGCGACCTATTACAAGGCCAACCGCAACACATACATGCGGCCCGAGCGCCGCGTCGTGCGCTATGCCACTTTCGATGACAGCGTGATCAAGTCGGTCCTCGCCCCCACCGAGGCGCAGATTGCTGACCGCTACAAAGCCGATGCCGAGAAATACACCGCCACCGAAGCGCGCAAGCTGACGCAGGTCATTGCCCCGACCGAGGCTGCGGCGAGCGTCATTCTGGCCGATCTTGGCAAGGGCATGACGCTCGATGCGTCAGCGCGCAGCAAGGGCCTTTCAGCGGCCGCTATCCCTTCGATCGACAAGGCGGATTACCAGCTGCAAAGCTCGTCGGCGACGGCCGATGCCGTGTTCGCGGCCAAGCCAGGCACCGTGGTCGGTCCGCTCAAGGGCAGCCTTGGCTGGTTCGTCGTCCGCGTTGAGGGCGATGCCGGCAAGGCGGGCAAGACGCTCGATCAGGCACGCGGCGAAATCGTCGCGGCGCTGAACGAGGAAGGCAAACGTCATGCCCTCGCCGAATTCTCGGCCAAGGTCGAGGACGGCTTCGACAATGGCGGCTCGCTCACCGATATTGCCCGCGACCTCGGTCTGACGCTCAAGCAGTCGCCGCCGCTGCTGTCGAACGGCGCGGTCTATGGCAGCGAGGCGAAGGCGCCGCCAGAGATCGCCCGGGTGCTGCAGGCCGCCTTCTTCATGGAAGGCGAGAACCAGCCCCAGCTTGCCGAAGTCGATCCGGGCAAGTCGTTCATCATCTTCGACGTGACTGGCATCCAGCCCGCCGCTCCAGCCCCGATTGAGGAAATCCGCGCGCAGGTTGTTGCCGACCTGATGCTGCAAAAGGGCTCCGCCGCCGCCAAGGCTGCTGCCGAACAAGTTATGGCCGCAGCGAAAAAGGGCACCGATATGCAGGCCGCGATGGCCGCACTCGGCAAACCGCTGCCGCCGGTTGACCGGGTGACCATGCCCCGCGCCCAGCTGGCGCAGATGGGCGGCCAGATCCCGCAGCCGATCGCGCTTCTGTTCTCGATGGCGCGCGGATCGGTCAAGCTTATGCCGGCACCGCGCAACCGGGGCTTCTATGTCGTATCGGTCAAGACCATCACGCCGGGCAAGATCGATCCCAAGGATCCGGAACTCGCCCGCGCCCGCCGCGATTTCGGCACCTTGTCGGGCCGCGAATATGCCGAGCAGTTGCGCAGCGCGATCAAGGCCGAGATCGGCGTCAAGAAGAACACCTCGGTGCTGGATGCGGTCAAGCGCCAGCTGCTCGGCGGTAACTGACCAGACGGAACTGACAGATGTCCGGCGCACGCCCTGAAAACTGGGATAAGGCCCATGCCCAGCTGGCTGCCGGCCAGCCGGCGCTGGTCTGGCGCAAGCTGGTTGCGGATACGGAAACGCCGGTCAGCGCGGCGATCAAGCTGATCGAGCCGGGCCGCGGCGATTTCCTGCTTGAATCGGTTCAAGGCGGCGAAGTTCGCGGGCGCTATTCGATGCTCGGAATTGACCCCGATCTGGTGTTCCGTGCCACTGGCCATTCCGCCGAGGTCAACCGCACCTGGCGGACAAACCGCGATGGCTTCGAAGCCTTGCCGGGGGACGCTCTTGGCGAACTGCGCGCGCTGGTTGCCGCTTGCCGCATAGAAGTGCCTGATGTCCTGCCCAAGGCGCTGGCTACCTTCGTCGGCTATTTCGGCTATGAAACCATTGGGCTGGTCGAAAACCTGCCCCGCGCGCCGCAATCGGCGCTCGACCTGCCCGACATGTTGTTCGTGCGTCCGGCGCTGGTGCTGGTGTTCGACCGGCTCACGGACGACCTGTGGTGCGTGGCCCCGGTCTGGCCGGAAGGCACCGCCGACGCCCAGCTTGAAAGCGCCGCCGATCGCATCGACGAAGCGCTGCGCCGGATTGCCCAGCCTGCCCCAGCGACTGCTGCGATAGCCAATCTCTCCGAACCAGCGCTCACTCCGGTGCTGCCTGAGGGCCGCTACCGCGACATGGTGCTGAAGGCGAAGGACTACATCACCGCCGGGGACATCTTTCAGGTCGTGCTGGCCCAGCGCTTCACGACGCCCTTCGCGCTGCCAGCGTTCAACCTCTACCGCGCGCTGCGCCGGGTGAACCCCTCGCCGTTCCTCTACTTCCTCGACCTGCCGGGCTTTGCCGCCGTGGGATCGAGCCCGGAAATCCTCGTGCGCGTGCGCGATGGCGAAGTGACGATCCGCCCGATTGCCGGCACGCGCCCGCGCGGCGCCAGCCTTGAGGAAGACCGCGAGAACGAGGCCAGTCTGCTCGCCGATCCCAAGGAACGCGCCGAGCACCTGATGCTGCTCGACCTTGGCCGCAATGACGTTGGCCGGGTGGCGCAGGCGGGCACCGTGCGCGTGACTGAGAGCTATACGATCGAGCGCTACAGCCACGTCATGCATATCGTCAGCAATGTCGTCGGCCAGCTCGATACCGCGAACCACGATGCCATCGACGCGCTGTTCGCAGGCTTCCCGGCAGGCACCGTCTCCGGTGCGCCGAAAGTCCGTGCCTGCGAAATCATCGCAGAACTGGAGCACGAAACGCGCGGGGCCTATGCGGGCGGCGTCGGCTATTTCGCGCCCGATGGCTCGGTCGACAGCTGCATTGTACTACGCACCGGGATCGTCAAGGACGGCACGCTCCACGTTCAGGCTGGTGCGGGGATCGTATCGGACAGCCAGCCCGAATACGAACAGCGCGAGTGCGAGGCCAAGGCCGGCGCGCTGTTCGCCGCCGCGCGCGAAGCGGTCCGGGTCGCCTCGGAGCCCGGCTTCGGGCAATGATTGAGGTGGGGGCTGGTCGCTCCTTTTCGTTCGAGCTGACCGCGCAGGACAGCGCGCAAGCTGCCACGCTGCTCGCCGGGAGGCACCCGATGCGCAAGGCGGGGCCGCTGCTGGTGGTCGTGGCCTCGTTGCTGGTCGGCGGACTGGTGGCGCTGGCTGCGGCAAAGTTTTCCCCGGGCGGTGACGCGCGGCGGATTTTCGGGCTGGCAACGGCGATGAGCGCGCTGTTCCTTGGTGTGCAGTACCTGATGCTGCTGCGCATTGCGCTCAACACCACGCGCGCCTCGATCGAGAGCCTTGGCTGGACCGGGCAGCGGATCCACGCGCTGATCGATGACGCGGGCGCAAGCTTCGATAGCGGACAAGTGCGCCTTGAATGGCAGGATTTGCGGCAGGCCATTGAAGGCCCGGCACACATCGTGCTCTTGTCAAACACCCTCGCCCCTATCGTCATCCCCAAACGCGCTGCGAGCAAGGACACGCAAATTCTGTTGCTCGCCCCGCAGGTCCGCGCTTAAGGCGTCCCCACCATGATCCTCGTTATCGACAATTATGACAGCTTCACCTGGAACCTCGTCCATTACCTGATGGAAATGGGGGCCGAGGTTGAGGTCGTGCGCAACGATGCGATTTCGGCGGGTCAGGCGATCAGCTCTGGCGCGCAGGGCTTCCTGATCTCGCCCGGCCCCTGCACGCCCAATGAAGCCGGCATCAGCCTTGAACTGGTCGGCGCGGCGGCAGAAGCGGGCAAGCCGCTGCTTGGCGTGTGCCTCGGCCACCAGTCGATCGGGCAGTATTTCGGCGGCAAGGTCGTGCGCGGCGGTCTGATGCACGGCAAGACCAGCCCGGTCACCCACGATAGCACCGGATTGTTCGCCGGCCTGCCCTCGGCCTTCACGGCCACGCGCTATCACTCGCTGATCGTCGAGGACATTCCAGAGACGCTCATCGTCAACGCGCGCTCTGATGATGGCCATGTCATGGGCTTTCGCCATGCCAGCCTGCCGATCCACGGCGTGCAGTTCCACCCGGAATCGATCGCGACCGAACACGGCCACGCCATGCTGGCCAACTTCCTCAAGATCTGCGGCGTCGACGCGCGCCTGCCGGCCTGATCGGTCGCCAAGCAGGGTCCGATCATGAACCTGCGCCGCATCCTGATCGCCGCGCTCGTGGTGCTGGTCGGCGTCCTGCTCTATCGCAACGTCGGCAGCGCGCCCGCGCCCAAGGCCGCGCCCGCTGGCGATTGCACCGCGTCCCGCTTTGAGGATGCCGCCTTCACCGAATGCCTCGCCGTTCCCGGCAAGCACCAGATCGCGCTGCGTCTGAAGGGCCAGAACGGCTTGATCTTCCGCGGTTTCCCGACGCTGGCGCAAGATCCCAGCCGGGGCGACATCGCCTTCGCCGTCAACGGCGGCATGTATGACACCGGCAGCCGCCCGATCGGCTATTACGTCGAAAATGGCGAGCGCCTGCGCAAGCTCAACCAGGCCAATGCCGAGGGCAATTTCTACCTCAAGCCCAACGGCGTGTTCTTTGGCGATGCGGCGGGCAACTGGCGCGTGCTGAGCAGCGAGGACTTTGCCGCCACCGTTACCAAGCGCCCGCAATTCGGCACCCAGTCCGGGCCGATGCTGCTGATCGCCGGCAAGCTCCACCCCAGCCTTGCCGAGAACGGCGCATCGCTGAAACTGCGCAATTCGGTCTGCGTCGATGCCAAGGGCGCCGCGCACTTTGCCATATCGGACGAGCCGGTCTCGTTCGGCCAGATCGCCCGGTTGATGAAGCGCGGCTGCGGGGATGCCAATGCCCTGTTCCTTGACGGCACGGTTTCATCGCTGTGGCACCCCGCCGGCGGAAGAATGGACGTGCGCTTTCCGCTCGGCCCCTTGATTGTCGTGACGAGTCTGCGCAAGGAGCCAGCGAAATGACCATTGCCGCTGCGCCCCTGACCTTCGACGAAGCCCATGCCCTGTTCGGGCAAATGCTCGATGGCGCCATGCCCGACGAGGAAATCGCGCCCCTCCTGATCGCGATGACCGAACGCGGCGAAACGGCAGAGGAAATCGCCGGCGCAGCCCAGGCGATGCGCGACCGGATGATCGCCGTCGCCGCGCCGGACAACGCCATTGACGTGTGCGGCACCGGCGGTGATGGCCAGCACACGCTCAACGTGTCGACCGCCGTGGCCATAGTCGTCGCAGCTTGCGGCGTGCCGGTGGCCAAGCACGGCAACCGCGCCGCATCGAGCAAGTCAGGCGCTGCAGATACGCTCGAAGCGCTCGGCCTCGACCTGTCCCGCGCGGCCCAGACGGCGGAGGCGACACTCGGCGACATCGGAATTTGTTTCCTGTTCGCCGGGGCCCATCACCCGGCAATGGGCCGGATCATGCCGATCCGCCGCGCCATCGGCCGCCGCACGATTTTCAACCTGCTCGGCCCTCTGGCCAACCCGGCGCGGGTCAAACGCCAGCTCGTCGGCATCGCCCGCCCGGCCTATGTGCCGATCTATGCAGAGGCCATCGCGCGGCTCGGCACTGATCAGACCTTTGTGGTTTGCGGCGACGAGGGACTCGACGAACTGAGCCTGGCGGGCGGCAACGAACTTGCGATTGTCACCGGCGCCAATGTCTCTATGCGGCGCGTCACCCCCGGCGAGGCAGGCCTTGCCAGCGCGCCGATCGAAGCTCTTCGCGGCGGAGATGCGGCCCACAATGCCGCCGCCCTATCGCGGCTGCTGATGGGCGAAACGGGGCCCTACCGCGATGCCGTGCTGTTCAACGCGGCTGCCGCGCTGATGGTCGCGGGCGAGGCTTCGGACTGGAACGAAGGCGTCGAGGAAGCCGCCGAAGCCATAGACAAGGGGCTCGCCAAGGGCCTGCTCGATTGCTGGATTGCGAGCGTGAAATGACCGACAAGCTCACCGAAATCTGCGACACCACCCGCGCCGAAGTTGCGCGTCGCAAACCCTTGCGCTCGTTGGCAGACCTCGACGCTGCCGCGCAGCAGCAGTCCGCCCCGCGCGGGTTCGAGGCGGCGCTGCGGGCCAAGGCCGCCACCGGCTATGCCCTGATCGCCGAGATCAAGAAGGCCAGCCCCTCCAAGGGCCTGATCCGCGCCGACTTCAATCCGCCTGCTCACGCCAGCGCCTATGAAGCGGGCGGCGCGGCCTGTCTGTCGGTCCTGACCGATGCGCCCTATTTTCAGGGCCACGAAGACTACCTGATCGCCGCGCGCGCAGCCTGCGGCCTGCCGGTGATCCGCAAGGATTTCATGGTCGATCCGTGGCAGTGCGCCGAAGCGCGTGCAATGGGAGCCGATGCCATCCTGATCATCGTCGCCGCGCTGGATGACAGGCTGATGGCCGAGATCGAGGCCGCTGCCACCGATCTAGGCATGGATGTGCTGGTCGAGGTCCACAACGAGGCCGAAATGGAACGCGCCGCGCGGCTGAAATCGCGCCTGATCGGGGTCAACAACCGCGATCTGAAGCGCTTCGTCACCGACCTTGGAACCACTGAACGCCTCGCCCCGCTGGCCCCTGAAGGTACGCTGCTGGTCGGCGAGAGCGGGATAAACAGCCATGCCGATATTCAGCGGCTGTCCCGCGCCGGGGTGCGCACGTTCCTTGTCGGCGAGAGCCTGATGCGCCGGGCCGATGTCGAGACGGCGACGCGGGCATTGCTGACGGGCGAAGCGGCGCTGTCCTAACGCCCACGAATCTGGCAGGTTGGCGTAATGACAGAACCTGAACCTCACCCCGGGATACTGCCCTCTGCCGCCATTTGCATGGCGCGTGCTTTCTCCTCTGGACTGTGTCCAGCGTGTCCAGTCCATTCATCGGTTGAGGCTTGAACATGAACCAACTCACCCACCTCGACGAATCGGGCAAGGCGCGCATGGTCGACATCGGCGGCAAGGCCGAGACGCGCCGGGTCGCCGTTGCCAGTGGCAGCATCGCCATGTCGGCACCCGCTCTCACCGCCATCCGCGATGGCGACGTCCCCAAGGGCGACGTCCTCGCCACCGCGCGCATCGCCGGGATCATGGCGGCGAAGAAATGCGCCGAGCTGATCCCGCTGTGCCACCCGCTGGCACTCGATTCCGTCACGGTCGATTTCGCGCTGGAGGACGGCGGCGTGCGGGTGACCGCCAGCGCATCGCTCAGCGGGCGCACGGGCGTGGAAATGGAGGCCATGACCGCCTGCTCGATTGCCCTGCTGACGATCTACGACATGGCCAAGGCGATCGACAAGGCGATGGTGATTGGCGAGGTCCGCCTACTGTCCAAGAGCGGTGGCAAATCGGGCGACTGGACCGCCCCGGCATGAGCGCGATGCTGACGCTGGAAGAAGCGCAGGCGCGGTTGCTTGCGCTGGCGCCCATCCTGCCGATCCAGAATGTCGATGTGCCGGGAACGCTAGGCCGCTACCTTGCCGAGCCGCTGAAGGCGCGCCGCACCCAGCCCGCCGCGCATGTTTCGGCGATGGACGGCTATGCCGTGAAGGGGCCGGACCTGAGTGGCCCTTGGACCGTCATCGGCGAAAGCGCCGCCGGACATCCCTATTCAGGCGAAGTCGCGGCCGGACAAGCCGTTCGCATCTCCACCGGCGCCCTTGTGCCCGCCAGCGCGGACGCCGTGGTCGTGCAGGAAGACCTGGCCCGCGATGGCGACCACCTGTTGCTCACCGGCACCCCGCCCTCGCCTCCGGGCAAGCATATCCGGCTCTGCGGCTCAGACTTCGGCATCGATACCGAGCTGCTTCCCGCCGGCACGCGCATCGGTCCGGCGCAACTGGCGCTCGCCATTGCCGCCGGGCACAAGCACCTCGCCGTGCGGCGCGTGCCACGGGTGGCGATTATCGACAGCGGCGATGAACTGGCGAGCGATCCCGAAGTCTGCGCCGCGCATCAGGTTCCCGCCAGCAACGGCGCGATGCTGGCCGCGTTGCTCGCTTCGCTGCCTTGCGAAGTCGATCGCATCGGCCCGGTGCGAGACGACCTGGCCCTGCTGATCGACGCGTTCCACCTGGCCCGCGACGCCGACATCATCGTCACCACCGGCGGCGCATCGGTGGGCGATCACGACCTGATTCGCCCCGCCATCGAAGCATGGGGCGGCACAATCGATTTCTGGAAAGTGGCAATCAAGCCAGGCAAGCCGCTGCTCGTCGCCACGCGCAGGTCGCAAGTAGTCGTCGGGCTACCCGGCAATCCGGTGTCGAGCCACGTGACGGCGCTGCTGTTCCTGCTGCCCCTGCTGCGCGCCGCGCTGGGCGCCGCCGATCCCCTGCCCCGGACCATCGACCTGCCGCTGGCCGCGCCGCTGCGCGCTGGCGGCGATCGCCGGGAGTTTCTTCGCGGCAGGCTGGTGCCGGGCGGCGTCGAAGTTCTGACCCAGCAAGACAGCGGCGCGCTGGCGGCGATGGCCGCCGCGCAGGTGTTGATCGACCACCCCATTCAAGCTCCCCGGCAAGGGGCGGGCGACACTGTATCGGTAATTTTGCTCGGAAATGGCGGCATTGCGTGACCATGTTCTTGACTTGGTCCGAATCGTTGCTTAATTGTTCCGCATTCGTTCACTGAACGGCGCAGGAATACCCCACGCGCGTTCCGGTTGAGGAGTGACGCAAGATGCTGACCCGCAAGCAGCACGAATTAATCCGCTTCATCCAGGTCAAATTGGAAGAAACCGGCATTTCCCCGAGTTTCGAGGAAATGAAGGAAGCGCTCGACCTGAAGTCGAAGTCGGGTGTTCATCGTTTGATTTCCGCGCTGGAAGAACGCGGCTTCATTCGCCGCCTGCCCAATCGCGCCCGCGCGCTGGAAGTGCTGCGCCAGCCGGACAATGTCAGTCAGGCTGCGCCCAGAGCGGCAACCCCGGCGAACACCAACTCCGTAACGCCGCCGCTGCGCGCACCGGCCGCCACCCCGCGGCCGGCCAACGATGTCATCGAGATTCCACTGCACGGCAGGATTGCCGCCGGCATGCCGATCGAAGCGTTGGAAGGCCAATCGAGTCTGCCGGTTCCCGCCGCGCTGCTCGGCCCGGGCGAACATTTCGCGCTCGAAGTATCGGGCGATTCGATGATCGATGCTGGCATTCTCGATGGCGACTTCGCGCTGATCCGCAAGACAAACACGGCGCGCGACGGGGAAATCGTCGTTGCCTTGGTTCACGGCGAGGAAGCAACACTCAAGTACCTGCACCGCGAACAGGGCGGCGTGCGGCTCGATCCGGCCAATGCGGCCTACGATCCGCAGCACTTCGGCCCGGGCGAGGTAGAGGTTCAGGGCAAGCTGGCTGGCTTGCTCCGTCGTTATCACTGAGGCGGCGAACTGCCTTTTGTTGAACCGCGCGGCGAGGTCCTTCGGGGTCTCGCCGCATTTGGTTCGGGCTTGGCTGGTTCCTGCCACCAGCCCTGCTCGCCCTGACCTTCAGCGACCGTGGTGATTTTTTGCCTGTCCAAGTCAATCGCGAGGCCGCCTGTGCGATAGAGCGTTGACTTGTCTGCCTTCAGGAAGCGCGGGCGGCAGCTTCTCGGCAACCAGCGATCGGCAACCACGATGTCGCTGGCAGCGCAGGCGGTGGCAAGTTCATCCTTCGGCACCCAGTCGGTCCCGCGCCCCATCAACAGGTGCCAGGTTCGCCCGCCACGCTCGATGTCGAGCGCACAGAATTCCGGCGTGCAGCGCGCCTGCGGCAAGCTCTCGATGCTGCGAACCTCGCCGTTCATCCCGGCGAGTTCGGTGAGGTTCTGGCGGATGTAATCACTCTTCGATTCGCGCAGCACGACCATTTCGCTCTCCGCCAGTCCGGTGATTCCGACATGCCGGCCGTCGCCCGATACCAACAGGTCCGGCGGCGAAGTCATGGCGACGACACCATAGCCGATCATGACCGGCACGAGCCCCAGCAATCGCTGCCGCCCGCGCCAAAGCGCCAGCCAAAGCCCGCCGGCAACAAACAGAGCAAAGCAGCCTTGGGTCATTGCTGGAAGGTAGGTCACCGATCCGGGCTGACCCGCCACCCACCGGGCAAGCCAGAGCAGGAGGTCGAGCGACAGCCCGGCCAGCCACCAGAACGGTCCGCCCGCTCCCACCGTATCGAACAACAGGGCCAGCGCGATCAGCGGCATCGAGGCGAAGGTCGTAAGCGGGATCGCGATGACATTCGCCAGCGCCCCATAGACCCCGGCGCGATGAAAGTGGAACAGACCGATCGGCATCAGCGCCAGTTCGATGACCACCCCGGTGAGGACCAGCATGGCAAGCTTGCGGAGAAAGCTTTGCCACCAGGGTTGGTCGCGAGGAGCCAGAAAAGCGCGGACCGGCGCGCAATCGTGCAGAACGACGATGGCGATTACTGCGGCAAAGCTCATCTGGAAGCTCGGTCCGACAACCGCCTCTGGCCAGAACACCATGACAATGAACGCCGCCACCGCGACCATCCGCAAGCTCAACGGCTCGCGCCCCAAGGCCAAGGCTGCAAGCACGAGCAGCGCGCCAAGGCACGACCGCACCGTCGGCACCTCGGCACCCGTCAGCACGGTGTAGCCAATACCCGTCAGCGCCGAAGTCCCCGCCGCCAACAGCGGCAGGCGATACCGCAGCACCAGCCACGGCCACAGACCGAACAGGCGCATCGCCAGGAACCAGGTCGCTGCAATCACCGCGCTGACATGGAGCCCGCTAATCGACAGCAGATGCGTCAGCCCCGAATCGCGCATCGCCTCTTCGTCAGCCAGATCGATGCCGCCGCGATCGCCGCTGGCGAAGGCCGCCGCGATGCCTCCCGCCGATCCGGGCAGTGATGTCCGGACATGGTCCGAAATCTGCCGCTGCAGCTTCGCCACTGGCGAGCCTGCGCCCTGTGCCGGAGCCGTCACCTCAATCGGACCAAGCGCCGAACCTGTCGCCGAAAGCCCTTGAAACCAAGCGGTGCGGGCAAAATCATAGCCGCCAGGAAGCATCGGCGCGGCAGGCGGAACCAGCCGGGCGCGAAGCCGAACCTTGGCACCCTCCCCCGCGGCCTCCTGATCATCGGCGATCGGAACGTTGATCCTTACCCGCATCGGTCTGCCTGAGACGCTGTCCCGGGCCGCAATCACCAGCCGGACACGCTCCTGCGCCGGCTGCTCGGTCCTCTGGATAACCGTGCCGGAAAGTTCAACGACGACCGCGCGCGCAATCGGCGGCGCTCCCACCAGTTCGGATTTCGCCCAGACAAGCGCGCACCCGGCTGCAGCCACCAAAAACAACGAGGCAAATGCCTGTCTGAGATAGGGAAAGCGGCCATCTTCGCGCATGAACAGGAGCGCGCAGGCAGCGGCGCTCGACAGCATGGCCATGATTGCAACCCATTGCCAAAGCTGCAAAAAGACGAACCACACTCCAATCCCGGCGGCGAAGGCGACGGCCAGCCAGGGCGCCCGGTCAAACCCGGCGCGGCACAGAAAGCGCTCGAGTGCATCAAGCCCGCTGGACAAGCGCCCTGCTACGCGGCAAAGGCGATGTTGCAGTGCAGCGCGCCCCACCAAATCCGGCAGGGAATCGCTGGCAATTGCCGGGATTTCGGCGTTCTGCATCATGGACTTATAGGACAGGAAGGCGAGGGCAATGGCAAGCGGGAGCGGTAACGACACAGCAGCGACTGAGGGTCGCGCGCCTGTCGTCACGCGTTTCGCGCCGTCACCCACCGGATACCTGCACATCGGCGGCGCCCGCACCGCGCTATTCAACTGGCTGTTTGCCCGTCACCACGGCGGCAAGTACCTCGTCCGCATCGAAGATACCGACCGCGCCCGCTCGACCGAACCGGCGATCGATGCGATCTTCGACGGGCTCGGCTGGCTTGACCTGCTGGGTGACGCCGAGCCGGTGTTCCAGTTCGCCCGCAGCCCGCGCCATGCCGAAGTGGCCGCCGCGCTGCTGGAAGGCGGCCACGCCTATCGCTGCTACCTTTCGCCTGAAGAACTCGCTTCACGGCGCGAAGCCGCCCAGGCCGAACGCCGCCCGTTCCGCATCGAGAGCGAATGGCGCGATGCCGATCCCGCTACTTGGCCCGCTGAAACTCCTTACGTTGTGCGCATGAAAGCCCCGCGCGAGGGTGAGACGGTGATCGAGGACCAGGTGCAAGGCACGGTCCGCGTCGCCAATGCAGAGATTGACGATTTCGTCATCCTGCGCAGTGACGGCACGCCGACCTACATGCTCGCCGTGGTCGTCGACGATCACGATATGGGGGTCACTCACGTGATCCGCGGCGATGATCACCTCAACAACGCTTTCCGCCAGCTCTGCATCATCCGCGGCATGTCCTGGGCTGAACCCGTATATGCCCACGTGCCGCTGATCCACGGCTCCGACGGGGCAAAGCTGTCAAAGCGCCACGGCGCGCTGGGTGTCGATGCCTATCGCGACGAGATGGGCGTGCTGCCCGAGGCGCTGTTCAATTACCTCCTGCGGCTCGGCTGGGGTCACGGCGACGACGAATTCATCAGCCGCGAACAGGCGGTCGATTGGTTCGACATCGCCCATGTCGGCAAGAGCCCATCGCGCTTCGATCTGGCCAAGCTGCTCAATCTCAACGGACATTACCTGCGCGAAGCAGACGACACGCGGCTCGCCTCGCTCGTCGCGCCGCGCATTACGGGTGAAGTTGACGAGGCGCTTCTGGCAAAGGCCATGCCGGTGCTGAAGGTCCGCGCCAAGGATCTCAACGAACTGGCTTCTGGCTCCGCGTTCCTGTTTGCCCAGCGTCCGCTGGCGATCGAGGAAAAGGCCGCCGCGCTGCTGACTGATGACGCGCGCGGGCTGCTGGCAGGCATCGCCGATGCGCTGCGCAATTCAACGGACTGGACAACCGAGGCTCTCGAAGTAAGGGTCAAGGCCTTGGCCGAGGAATGGGGACTGGGTCTGGGCAAGCTGGCGCAGCCATTGCGCGCCGCCTTGACCGGGCAGACGACATCCCCGGGAATTTTTGACGTTCTGGTACTTCTGGGGCGGGAGGAAAGCCTGGCGCGTATCGACGCGCAGGCGATTCCGGCCGAACCGGCATGATCTGAGGAGATAGATGGTGGGCAACGCAAAGCTGAACGCAGGCGGTCA
>NZ_JANPGP010000071.1:0-15716 GCF_031424035.1 Novosphingobium sp. | reverse complement strand
GCGCCGCCGGCGCTTTGGGCGTCGTGGTGTTTCACGGCGTTGGTGGGGATCACCTTGCAGTGTCGGACGAAGCGCACCGCGAACTCCTGACCCATCTGGCCGCACACCCCGACACCTGGGTGGCGACGTTCAGCGACGCGATGAGCTACATCCAGGCACATTGACGCATCTCGTAACCGCGCGCCACGTCTGTTGACCAACGCGCCGCTCTGCGGGGTGCGGAATCGGGCGGGGATGCCGTGCCGATGCCCGGCGATAAAGGGCAAGGCGCGATGCAAGCGCCACGGGCGGGGGTAACGGCTCAGGCGCGCCCCAGGGCGAGCGCAACCGCATGTGGAGGCATGGTGGTGACACCGCAGAGGCAATGGCGCTCCGGCAGGCAGCCAGGCGACATTTACAGCCCAATGCGGCCGTTCCGGACACGACAACATTGCGGACGGTCCGACAAGGTGTCACCCTATCGATGTTCGATGTTCAAGTGCGGGTAGTTTGATCGGTGAGTTTGCGGCGGACATTTTGGCGCTACGCATATCGGCGATATCAGATACGGAAGCCCTCCGTTTTGCGGGAACGACTTGCGTTTGGTGTCGCGATTTTCTTTGCGCTTATCTATGCTATTGCTTTCTGGAATGATTTTGAGAGAAACCTCGAAGTTCTGCCAGGTGTGATTGGGTTTGTTGTTTTGCCTCTCGCATTAGCGGTGGCGCACCGGCGCATCCGTCTTGAACGCGCAAAGGGCAGAGACGCTTTGTACCGAAAACTGCTGGCCAGTAGCGACTAGTGAGCACGCGGTCTTGGCAAAGGCAAGCATTGTGTCTGCTTCAGCTTCCCGCGACTTTCCCGCCATAGCGCTGGCCTGATATGTGCCCCGAAAGCTGCCATTGATTCAGCAACGCCGTGAACGTCTGCAAACGCGTCATGCTTGGCAAAAGCTGTCATTCCGGAAACGACAACATTGCGGACATTCGGCTCTTCGCTAATTTAGCTGAATGGAACACGCTTTGCTTGCCTCCTTTCTTGAAGGCACTACGCCCGCTGAGGACTTCGCCGAAGCCATTGAGCAGGAAGTTGACGCTTGCGACGCGGGGCTCCGGTCTCCTGCTAATGTCGGCTACATTATCATCACGGATGGTCCGCAGTTTACCGTCACTCAGGAGCATATGGGGAGGCTGCTTCAGTCCCTGCTCAACAAGACTCTCCCATGGAAGTCGGCAAATTACACCGGTGATTGCCTGATGATGAGCGATGATTTTCGACCTGAAAACGACGAAGTCGCTGAGGCGATCGAGTTTTTGGCAGATGATAGCCGACCGCCTACCAGTGAAGAGACGCGCGAATTGCTCGAAAACTTGCAATGAAGGCAGCTTCCCACGACAATCCAGCCGCTGGGCGTGCGGCAAATGGATCGCCAAAACCTGTCATCTAGCCCGAACCGGAACTGGTCTCCCCTGACTACCTACCAATCATAAGCCTTGGGCAAGGCGCCTTCCTGCGGCTGCATATAGCGGTTGCGCAGGCGGGTCTGGTGGTTTTCCAGCGGCTGCTCGACACCGTCGATGAAGACCGAAACCACGCCGCTGGTCATTTCCAGCGGGTCGCCGTCCCAGATCACCAGATCACCGGCGCGGCCGGCTTTCAGGCTGCCGAAGCGGTCGCCCATGCCGATGGCGTCTGCCGGGCCTGAGGTGATCGAGGCGATCGCCTTGTCCCAGGTGAGCCCGCTGGCGCGCGGTACGCGGGTGAGGCCGACGAGGTTGCCGGCGTACTGCGTGGCGTGACGCGGCTGGTCGGCAAAGGCACCGAGCGAGACGCGGACACCGGCGGCGGACATGCGCCCGACGTTGGACTGGGTGGCGGCGAGGTGTTCGAAGTCGCTCGGCAGGTCGCTGAGCGGCTTGGCGATCACCGGCACGCGGGCCTGGGCGACTTCACCGGCAACCTGCCAGCCCTCGGTCGCGCCGACGATCACCAGCTTGAGCAGCGGGAAATCGGCCTTCAGCGCCAGTGCGGCGCGGATGTCGGCGGCACGTTCGGCGCGGACGTAAAGCGGCTGCAGGCCGTTGACCACCGGCACCAGCGCGGCTGCATCGAAGCGGCTCAGCACCGTGTCGCCGGGCCGCTCGGGCGTGGTCGTTGCCAGCCGCATGTCGGCGGCGGCCACGTTTGGCCCATGGCGGCGGGCAAGGTCGCGTGCTTCGGCCAGGGCGTTGCGCAGCACGGCATGGGCGGCCACGCGGCTGCCCCCGGCGATGCGCCCGCCGTCCTCTCCCAGTTCGACGAACTGGAAGGCGCGCGATTGCACCACGGGGTCGCTGTCCGCACCCAGATCGATGACTGCACCTTGGCCGGCGAAGATCGAATTGGTCGCGCCGCCGATGACGGCTGCGCGGGTCACGCCGGCAGCGCGGCTGATCGCGATCGGCTGGGCCGACGGATTGATCGCCGCCGAATAGTCGAGCGCCGCGCCGAACGGCGCGCGGCTCGATCCGGTATCGTTGCTGGTATCGTCCGATTCGACATCGACAAGGCCGAGGTCGGTGACGGCGACGACAATCCCGGGGGTGACGAACTTGCCGCCCGCATCGATCGTCCGCATCCCCGCCGGAACCGCAACGCCGACACCGGCGCTGACGACCTTGCCGCCCGAGACGATCACGGTGCCGCCGCGAATCGGGGCCGAGCCATCGCCGATCACCAGCGTGGCATTGGTCACCGCGACCGACTGCGCTAGCGCAGGCGCGGCGGTGAGGACGAGCAGCGCCGTGGCTGCGAGTGCCGTTACGCGGGCGCTCATTTCACGTCTCCTTCACCGGGCTGGCCAAGTTCGAAATCGCTGACCGGTCGCCGCTTGGGGTCGGCGGCGTCGAACATCAGCGCGCCATCGATCCATACCTTGTCGGGGCGGGCATAAGTGCTCAGCGGGTGGGCATTCCACAGCACGACATCGGCCATCTTGCCCGCAGCAAGGCTGCCGGTCTGCTTGTCGATGCCCATGGCAGTCGCCGGGTTGAGCGTCAGCCAGCGGATCACTTCCTCGTCAGTGATGGCAATGCCGGCGCGCTTGGCATCGCCCTGCACCTTGGCGGCTTCCTGATTGAGCCGCTGGATGCCGTTTTCATCGTCGGAGTGGATCACCACGCAGGCGCCCGCCTTGTAAAGCAGGGCGGCGTTTTCGGGGATCGCGTCATAGGCTTCCATCTTGAAGCCCCACCAGTCCGCCCAGACGGCGCTGCATACGCCGTTTTCCTTGAGCAGGTCGCCGATCTTGTAGCTTTCCACCGCGTGGTGGAAGGCGGTGACCTTGTAGCCGAACTCCTTGGCCATATCGAGGACGATGGCCATTTCATCGGCGCGGTAACAGTGGTTCTGGATCAGGATTTCGCCGTCGAGCACGCCGGCCAGCGTCTCCATGGCAAGGTCACGCGTTTCCAGCTTGCCGGCATCGCGCTTGCGGCGGTAATCCTGCGCCTTGATCCAGGTTGCGCGGTTGACCGCCAGGTTGCCCATGCGGGTGGAGGGCATGCGGCCCTTTTCGCCATAGACCCGCTTGGGGTTCTCGCCGCAGGCCATCTTCAGGCTGTAGGGCGCGCCGGGGAATTTCATCCCCTGCATCGTGCGCGAATAGACGTTCTTGAGCGTGACCGAGCGCCCGCCCATCAGGTTCGCCGAACCGGGCAGGATCTGCAGCGAGGTCACGCCGCCATTGGCCAGAGCGCGGCTGAAACCGGGGTCCTGCGGCCAGACCGAATGTTCGGCCCAGACCTCGGCCGTGGTTGGCGCGGTGGCCTCATTGCCGTCCGAAAGGCCCTGGATGCCCGGGCTGGGATAGTCGCCAAGGTGGCTGTGGATGTCGATGATGCCGGGGGTAACGAACTTGCCCGTGCCGTCGATCACTTGAACGCCCGCGCCGACTTCGACCTTGCCAGTGTGGATCGCGACCATCTTGCCGTCGCGGAATTCGACACTGGCATTGTCGTACCGGCGTCCTTCGCCATCGAACACCGTGGCCCCGACGATCAGCGTCGGGGTTCCGGCATAGGGCCGGTAAGTCGAAGGGTAAGGGTTCTTGTTGAAGCTGGCCGCCGGCGAGGGCGCAGGTTTCTTGTCCTTGTCCTTGGCTCCGCTGACCGGAGCCGCAAGGATCAAGGCCAGCGCCGCCGCGCCAAGCGATAGGTTCAAACGCACGAGTGTGCCCCCTTTGTCATGTCAGAACGCGCGGACCCCGATTGTCTCAAGGTCCGCGCATCAGGTCTTCTTGGTCTAGCGGTCTTCCAGCGTGCCGAGGTGCATCCACTTCTTCACGAAAGGTGAAAGCAGCAGCACCACTGCCGCGACGCCGAGTGTGATCCAGCCGATCTTGCTGTAGATCGCCAGGGTCAGCTCCTTCGACATCTCGCCGCTTTCGCCGCCGGTCGCCTCGCCGATCTTGCCGGCTACGAAGTTGCCCACTGCGGTCATGTAGAACCACGCGCCCATGATGAAGCTGCCAAGGTGCAGCGGGGCAAGGCGGGTCATCGCCGAAAGGCCGACAGGCGACAGGCAAAGCTCGCCGGTGGTCTGCAGCAGGTAGATCAGGAAGACGAACAGGACCGGGGTCATCGCCTCGATACCGACGGCCTTGGCACCCCAGACAAAGACGAGGAACGACAGACCGACCTGTACCAGCGCGAGGCCGAACTTGGCCGGGGCCGAAGGCTCAAGCCCGCGCTTGCCCAGCCATTGCCACAGCCCGGCGAACAGCGGGGCGAGCAGCACGATGTAGATCGGGTTGATCGACTGGAACAGGCTGGTCGGCACCCCGCCGCGATCGACGTACTTGTCGGTATAGAGGCTCAGCGAACCACCAGCCTGTTCGAACAGGCCCCAGAAGATCGGGTTGAGCGCAATGAGGAAGAGGATGGCGAAGATCCGCTCGCGCGCTTCCTTCGGCAGCTTGAACGCTTCGTACAGCGTGTAGCCCAGCATGCCGACGCCGGTGACGATCAGCAGGTTCTGGATTACGCTTTGATACTGGATGAGGAACCAGATCACCGCCACGGCGGCAATACCCACGCCGTAAAGCCTGAACTCGCCTGACCGGGTCAGCGGCTTGGGCGGTTCTGCCCGCTCAAGCAGCGCCGGACGGCCGATCACGAAGATGATCAGACCCAGCACCATGCCGATGCCGGCTAGGCCGAAGCCCCACGACCAGCCGAGCGTTTCGCCGAGATAGCCGACGAGTATCGTGCCCAGTGCCGCGCCGACGTTCACGCCCATGTAGAAGATGGTGTAGGCGGCATCACGGCGCACGTCGGTCATGCGGTAGAGCTTGCCGACGATCACCGAGATGTTCGCCTTGAGGAAGCCCGAACCGACGATGATCAGCGCCAGTGCCAGCCAGAACACGTTGATCGCCGGATCGCCCTGCTTGGACAGCGGGTCGGCCACGCCCTGCATGCCTTCATAGGCCATGAACAGGTGCCCGAAGGCGAGCAGCACGCCGCCGAAGAACACGGCTTTGCGCTGGCCCAGCCAGCGGTCAGCGAGATAGCCGCCGAGCACCGGGGTAATATAGACGAGGCTGGTATAGGCACCATAGATCAGGTTGCCCTTGGCATCGTTGAACAACCAGAACTTGGTGAGGTAGAGGATCAGCAGCGCCCGCATGCCGTAGTAGGAAAAGCGCTCCCACATCTCGGCGTAGAACAGGACGAACAGGCCCCGCGGGTGACCGATAACCTCTTCGCTCTTGCGTCCAGCGATCACGCCGCCAACGACCAGGAAGGCGAAGAGGGCAATGGCCGCGATCGCCGCGATCCAGTCCCCTTCGTTCCACAGTGCCATGTCCTTCATTCAATACTCCTCAAGACCAGCCCTGCGCGGCATCGTTTCATGCCTGCGCCAAAGCGGGCACCCTAGCGCCAAAATGGCCGAGGGGAAGAAACTAATTGCCAAAGAAACCACATCGCTTCCCGCCGCCGCGCTTGCGTGAAGCGCTGTATTATGGCACTGACGCACCCATGAAACAGAGCCAGCCGGTCTATCTCAAGCTTCGCGACCTGATTGCCGCCGCGATCATCGATGGCACCTATCCCGAAGGCGCAATGCTCCCTTCGGTTCGCGCCTTCGCGGCAGAGCAAGGCGCCAATCCGCTGACCGTGGCCAAGGCCTATCAGTTGTTTCAGCTCGAAGGTCTGGTCGAAGTCCAGCGCGGGGTGGGCATGTATGTCGCCAAGGGCGCGGCGGAGCAGCTTCGGCTGGCCGAACGCAAGACTTTTGTGACGAAGGAATGGCCGGCCATCGCCGCGCGGATGCGGATGCTGGGGCTGGAACCGGCCGATCTGCTCGCAGGGGTTTGATTTTACGCGATTCAGGCGATTGCGTACTACTGTTCTTTCTGGCAGAGTGCGACTACGTTTTTCAGGTCCTCCAATGGGGAGGGTCGCGACCTGGAACGGGATAACGCCGCAGCGCGGCAATGGGAGTGACCATGATCCGTTCCGAACTTCTTCTCGCCCTTGCCAAGGAAAACCCCGAGTTACGCGCCGAGGAAGTCGAACGCGTGGTCGATATCTTCTTTGACGAGATCAGCGAACGGCTCGCCCAGGGCGGCCGCGTCGAACTGCGCGGCTTTGGCGCGTTCTCCACCCGCGAACGCGAAGCCCGCACCGGCCGCAACCCGCGCACCGGCGAATCGGTCAGCGTTCCGGGCAAAAAGGTGCCCTACTTCAAGCCCGGCAAGGAAATGCGCGCGCGCCTCAACGTGACTTGACGCATTTGTAGTGCGCCCATCACATCCGTGTTGGGCTTGCGGCACCGGCCCGCTCCCCCTACCCGCCACCCAGAGTATACAATCTCGGTGGGTGGCCGGGGGGGGGAGCGGGCCGGTGCCGTTAGGAAGGGCTGGATAGCCCTTCCGCACTGCCGTAAGGCAGACAAAAGAGCGGACGTGGCGGAATGGTAGACGCCGGGGACTTAAAATCCCCTGATCCTTGATCGTGTGGGTTCGAGTCCCACCGTCCGCACCATGTAGTCCTCACCATCAGGCGCTATAACCGCCTCTAAATCGCGTCACCGGTCGTTCGTCGATCCGGTCGCCGGATAGCGATCATCGCGCAGCGCAAGGTATTGCGGCGATCGTCACTCCCAGTCCTCCCATTTCGGCATCACTTGGGGTGATCCGCAAGTCGAGCCCATAAGCGTCAGCAATGTCGCGGGCGATGGCAAGGCCAAGGCCGGAACCAGGGCGGCTTTCATCAAATCGTGTGCCGATTGCGAACGCCTTGCTGATCTGCTGCGACGTCATGCCCTTACCGTCGTCCGCGATATGGATGGCTTCGTGCGAAACAGATATCCTGACATTCCGTGTTGCCCATTTGCCGGCGTTGTCCAGCAGAATGGAAAGCAATTCCATGAGGTCCACAGCATCGATCGGAAGGGTTTGGTCGTTGGCGATGGTGGTGGTTAGTCGGAAGTCGATATCCGGGTGCAAGCGCTGCATGGCTGAGATTATCTGCGGCAGGACATCGATGATCCGGCAGTTCGAACCGGGCGCTTCATTCCCTGCTGCGGATCGCACGCGCGCAAGGCGAAAATCGATCTGCTGTATCATCATCTGCGACTGGTTCAGCAGGATCGCTGCCGCCGCTCCGGTTTCAGGCCGTTTTGCCAGTTGCTCGGCCTCATCGACAATGACTGCCAGCGGAGTTCGCAAGGCATGGGCGAGGTTGCCTGCCTCTACCCGGCCGCGATCGACAATCCTTTTGTTGTGCGTGATGTAAGCGTTCAGGTTGTCAACGAGCGGTGCAATTTCGCTCGGGTAGCGGCCATTCAGGCCATCGGGGTTACCGCTGTGCAGGCGTGAAATGGCCTGCGCCAGACGATCCATGGGCTGGAAGCCAAATGTCACAATGGCGAGGCCAGTGATTAATAGAGAGACGGCCAGCGCGGCGAGCCATGCCAGCAGTTCACTTGTGAAGCTCTGGATGACGTTATCGAGCAGACGCTGGTCGGTAGCGATCAGGTAGTGAATCTCTTTGCCGCCCGGCTGTCTTTGCGCAAAGCCATAAGTGATTGTCGGACCCGTCGGTCCTTTCTCAACGAGATGCACGATGTCCGGGGAATGCGCGACCTTCTCTTCCAACTTGCCGCGCGTCATCGATGGTGAGCGCAAAGTCGCTCCACCTTCAACGCTGACCTGCCAGTAGAAACCCGAGAGGGGAATCAGATAGCGCGGATCGGAGAGTGGCCGGTTGAGCGACAACGAACCGTCCTTGCCAGATTGCACCAGTCCGGCCAGCTCCTTCACATGTACGGAGAGTTCCTCGTGATATTGTTCCTCGACATGTTTGGCGAAAAGCCGGGTTGCCGATAACCCGATGCCGCCGATGCCCAGCGCGACCCATATGAAAATGGCCAGCATCACCCGCAGGCGCAGGCTGTCCCAGTTCCAACGCGCGTACAAGGCGCTGATCCCGGCCGGGCGACCCGTCACGCGCCAAACCTGTAACCAAAACCACGCACAGTCTGAATACGTTCGGTGCCGACCTTGCGCCGCAATCGCGAAACCAGGACTTCAGCGGCATTGCGATCGCGAGGGGCATCCAGACTGTAGAGCTGCTCGACAATGTCCTCCTGCGGAAAGACCTGACCCGGGCGGCGCATGAATATGTGCAGGAGGCGAAATTCCTGCTTGCTGAGGGAAAGCTGCAAGCCATCGCATTGCGCCGTCCGGGTAACTGGATCGAGCCGGACCCCCAAAGCTTCAAGGCAAGTGCTACGTTCGCTGCCATGGCGGCGCAAGAGCGCGTGCAGCCGGGCCAGCAATTCCTCGAAACGGACTGGCTTCACCACGAAATCGTCAGCCCCTGTGTTGAGGCCTTCCACCTTGTCCTGCCAGCTTCCGCGCGCGGTCAGGATCAGGACCGGACAGGTGACCTTGCGGCCGCGCCAGATACGCAAAAGTTCCAGCCCGGTGCCGTCAGGCAGACCTAGATCGAGAATAGCGGCCGCGACCTTGTCCATGTCTGGCCAGGCCTCGCCCTCGCTGAGTGAATTTGCGACATCGACGGCGAATCCTGCTCCCACCAGGCGTTCAGAAAGACGCCGGGCGAGCTGTTGATCGTCTTCCACAAGCAGGATGCGCATCTCGGGTCCGTAGGTTGCAGGCTGGCAAATTGCCAGATGTGAACCTGACGATAGATGCCAATTCTGACAAGGTGCTGTCAGCTTGGCGATGCACATGGTCCGGATGAACATGCGCAATTTAGACAAGCGGCACATTGCTGCGGCAACTGCCGTTCTGGCCGTGGTGACGGCCGGGTACTGGGTCACACGTAGTGACGGCGGGGCAACTTCCGGACCGCAAGCGACCGCTGCCGACCCGGGTCATTTGAGCGAAGTCCAGATTCGTCAGCTTGGTATCCGGCTCGAACCCGCACGCGAAGCCGGTGCGGCTCCCGTTGGCACCGTGCCGGGCGTCGTTTCGCTGCCGCCTGAGGCGAGGGTTGCGGTGACCAGCCCATTTGCCGGCACGGCGTTGCGCATTCTGGTGATTCAGGGAGAAGTTGTCTCGGCAGGCCAGCCTCTGGCGGTCGTTCGCGCGGCTGAAACAGTGCAGTTCGGCGCTGAACTCTCGCGGGCACAAGCAGATCTTGGCGTCTCCCGCGCTGCGGCCGATCGACTGGCGCTGCTGGCGAGAGAAGGCGTCGTCGCAGGTGCGCGGGCCGACGAGGCCCGGGCCATGGTGAACCGAAACGAAGCTACGATCCGCGAGAACCGCCGGCTCCTGGCGATGGCAGGTGCCTCTGGCGATGGCACGGTCACGCTGCGGGCGCCGATTGCCGGCCGCGTCGCGACCGTTGCCATCGATGCCGGCGCCGCGGTGGGCGGGGGCGGTGCGGCACCCTTCGTGATCGAAAACGACGCGGCATTGATGCTGGACCTGCAGGTGCCGGAACGCCTTGCGGCTCAATTGCGCCCCGGAATGACTGTGGAATTGGCCACTGCTGCCGGCGCGTCCGCAACAATCACAGGCCGGTTGCTCTCGGTGGCGACTTCACTGGATCCGGTGACGCGCTCGGTTGCCGCCAAGGCAAGCCTCTCTGCCGCATCGGGGCTGGTGCCTGGCAAGGGCGTCATGGCTATCATCAGTGGCAATGCCGGAGATGGCAAACTTGGGGTTTCGGTGCCTTCGGTGGCCGTGACCCGTGTCGAAGGACAAGACTACGTCTTTGTCCGCAATGGGTCACGGTTTGTCCGCCGCCGCGTTGTTGTCGCTGCTGAAGTTGGTGGCCGCAGCGTGCTGAGCGCTGGTCTGAAGCCGGGCGAACCCGTGGCGATCAGCGGTGTCGCCGAGCTCAAATCGTTGCTGGCAGGGCAATAACGGCATGCTGAACCGGCTTATCGAACGCGCACTTGGCCTGCGCCTTGCCGTCTTGACGCTGGCACTGATTCTGGCGGGTATTGGGACATGGGCCTTCCTTCGCCTGCCGATTGATGCCTTTCCAGACATCAGCTCCACTCAGGTCAAAATCATCCTCAAAGCACCGGGAATGACACCGGAGGAAGTTGAAAGCCGGGTAATTGCGCCGATCGAGATGGAGATGCTGGGCATCCCCGATCAGGCCAACCTGCGTTCAGTGGCAAAATATGCCATTGCCGACGTGACCATCGATTTCAAGGATGGCACCGACATCTATTGGGCGCGCGGCCAGGTGGCAGAGCGCCTCAACGGCGTAATAGGCGATCTTCCTGCTGCCGTGACCGGCGGAATGGCCCCCATCAGCACGCCGCTGTCCGACATGTACATGTTCACGCTCGATGGTCCGCAAAGCCTTGCGGAGAAACGCCGGGCGCTTGACTGGATAATCCGCCCCGCGCTGCGCACCGTTCCCGGTGTTGCAGACGTCAATTCGCTGGGTGGTTATGCCGAGACCTTCGAGGTCGCACCTGACGCCCTGGCCCTTGCGGCGGCAGGTCTTACTGTCTCGGACCTGACCAGCGCCATCGAAAGCGGCAATCGCAACGATGGCGCTGGTCGCCTTGTCTCGGGCGAAGAAGCTCTGATCGTGCGCGCGACCGGAGCCATTCATACGCTGGAGGATCTCGTCGCCGTGGTTGTGCGGTCTGCCGATGGACGGATCTTGCGGATCGGTGACGTGGCAAGCGTGCGCACCGGCAGTCTCACGCGTTATGGCGCGGTTACCCACAAGGGTACGGGTGAGGCGGTGCAGGGCTTGGTCATCGGGCTGAAGGGCGCGGATGCCAGCCAGGTCGTCAGCGGGGTCAAGGCGCGGCTGGCAGAGATCCAGCCCAGCCTGCCAAAAGGCATGGTCGTTTCGGTGTTCTATGATCGTTCCGAACTGATCGGAAAAGCTGTCGGCACAGTGGAAAAGGCACTGCTTGAAGCCACGCTGCTGGTTGTCGTGCTGCTGTTGCTGTTCCTCGGTGATGTGCGTGCCTCGGTGATCGTGGCGCTGGCCTTGCCGATGGCGGCGTTGCTGACATTTATCGCCATGAAAGCGGTAGGCTTGACGGCCAATCTGATGAGCCTGGGCGGACTTGCCATCGCGGTCGGTATGCTGGTCGATGGTGCGGTCGTTGTAGTTGAAAACGTGGTTGAGCGCTTGTCGGACCCAAAACACGCGCGCGCCGGCAAGCTGCACAACGTCTTTGTCGCCTCCGTTGAAGTGGCCAAACCCGTGACATCCGGGATGGCAATCATCGCGCTGGTCTTTTTGCCGCTGCTGACGCTGGAAGGCCTGGAGGGCAAACTGTTTGCCCCGGTCGCCATGACCATTGTGCTGGCGCTGATCTCGGCGCTGGCGCTGGCGCTGACACTGGTGCCGGTCCTGGCCTTCTATGTACTCAAAGTGCAGCAGGGCCACCACGAACCGTGGCTGATGCGGCAGCTTGGTCCGCGCTATGTAAACCTGCTGGCTGGTGCCTTTGTACGCAAGAAACTGGTCTTCACTGTCGCGGGCATCTCGTTGCTCCTGACGGGCCTGGCCTATTCTGTCACCGGCAAGACCTTCCTGCCGACGATGGACGAAGGTTCGGTCCTCGTCCAATTGACCAAGTTGCCGTCTATCTCGCTGAAGCACAGCATCGAAGGCGATCTGCGCGCCCAGCAAGCGATCATGAGCCAGGTCCCAGAAGTGACTGATGTGATCGCGCGGGTCGGATCGGACGAGCTGGGCCTTGATCCCATGAGCCTCAATGAAACCGACAGCTTCCTTAAGCTCAAGCCCCGCGAAGAATGGCGCGTGCAGGACAAGGAGTGGCTGGTGGAAGAGCTGCGCAAGGTTTTGGCGGGGTTGCCCGGGATCGAACCCAGCTTCACCCAGCCGATCGAGATGCGCATTTCCGAAATGCTGACCGGCGCGCGCGGCGATCTGGCGATCAAGCTGTTCGGCCCTGACCTGGCCGAACTTTCACGCCTTGCCGGGCAGATACAGGGACGGCTGCAGAAGATACCCGGGACCAGCGAGGCCATGACCGTCGCCAACGACCGGGTCGACTATCTCCAGCTCGATATCGACCGGATTGCCGCCGGCCGTGCGGGCATGCCAGTCGACCAAATGCAGGATGCCATGAGAGCGCAAGTGGAGGGCGTGCGGGCCGGGGTCGTCGCCGATGGCACGCGCCGGGTTCCCATCGTCATCCGGGGCAACGGGCAGGACCTGTCGTCGCAGGGCTTTGCGGACCTGCTGTATCGCACCCCCGGCGGGCAGCTTGTACGCGCCAGCGACATAGCCCGCGTCACGCGAACCGAAGGCCCGGTGAAGCTTGAGCATGAAAACGGCTCGCGCTTTGCCATGGTGCAGGCATTTGTCTCGGGCAGGGATCTTGTCGGCTATGTCGAGGAGGCCAAGGCGGACATCGGCGCCAATGTGAAACTGCCGCCGGGCTACCGCATCGTCTGGGGCGGGCAGTTCGAAAATCAGCAGCGGGCTTCCGCCCGTCTGGCAGTGGTTTTGCCCATTGCCCTGCTGATGATTTTCGCGGTGCTTTATGCCACCCTGGCCTCTGCCCGCGCGTCGTTGCTGATCCTGCTGATGATCCCGTTCGCGCTGGTAGGTGGTATGATTTCGCTGGCGGTATCGGGTGAATATCTCTCGGTCCCGGCCTCGGTTGGCTTCATTGCCCTGCTGGGAATCGCCGTGCTCAACGGCCTCGTCATGGTCAGTTATTTTCGCCAGTTGCGCGAAAGCGGCATGTCGCTGGCGGACGCAGTCAGGCGCGGTGCCGAGCGCCGGTTGCGCCCGGTGCTGATGACAGCTGCCATCGCCGCCTTTGGACTCGTGCCGCTATTGTTTGCATCTGGTCCGGGTTCCGAAATCCAGAAGCCGCTGGCCATAGTTGTGATCGGCGGGCTGATCTCGTCCACCTTGCTGACGCTCATCCTCCTGCCGATCCTGTACGAGCGTTTCGGGGAGAGCCGTGCCGAACGTGAAGCGGGCGACCGGGCGCATCCCGCCAATGGTGAGGAGACGGCCAATGCGTAGCGCGTCATTGCTCATCGCCGTTGCTCTTGCCGCGTTGTCGGCAGACCTCCAGGCAGAGCCGGGATTACCCGATAAAGGACAACCCGAAAAAGGCCTGCCTGCACTGGCAGATGTTGCCGCTGCTCTCGATGCGCATCCTGCCGTTCTTGCCGCCAATGCCCGCACGTCTGCGGCTGGAGCAGAAGCTCGCGTCTTGCAGCGCGGCCCGCATGAATTCAGCATCACCGCAAGCTACGTCCGCCGCTCTGTCGACCGCGAAGGTCGGTTTGACGAATATGACGCGACGCTCAGCCGCGCCGTCCGCCTGCCCGGCAAGGCCCGACTTGATCGTGAAATCGGCGCGGCGGGGCTGGAGGCGTCCAGGAACCGCGCAGAAGACGCGCGCCATCAGGCCGCGCTTTTGCTGGCGCAAGGCTGGTGGGATTGGCTGGGTGCTGCGGGGGAGGCGGTGGTCGATCGCCAGGCGGTAGAAAACTATTCGCGCATGCTCGCCGCAACGCGCCGCCGGGTCTCCCTCCGCGATGCCGCCGAGCTTGAAGCCAATCAGGCCGAGGGTGCGCTGGGTGCGGCCCGGGTTGCCGCAGAACAGTCTGCCGGGCGCGAGGCCGTTGCCCGTGCACGACTTGCTGCCCAGTTCCCGGGCTTGCCAATACCCGGCGCTGCGCCTGAGGTCCCCCGCCCAGAACTGCCTGAAGGAGGGATCGAACACTTTGGCTCCAAGATCATTTCCCGCAGCCATGAGATCGCCGCAGCCGAAGCGGAAGCCTTGCGAATGGTGACCGTTGCGGAACGTGTCAGGCGGGACCGCATCGCCGATCCTTCGGTGGGCCTGCGACTGTTTTCCGAGCGGAATGGCGCGGAACGCGGTGCTGGCTTTGTCGTGTCAATGCCGCTGGGTGGCGGCCGTCGGCGCGCCGAGGCAGATCGCGCTGAAGCCGAGGCGGGCGCGGCCCGGGCCGAAGCAATGGCCGCGCGCTTCGCGGTAAACGAGATGGCCGCAACAGATCTGGCGGAAGCAAGGTCCCGCTATGAATCCTGGGTGCGCGCCCGCGAAGGGGTGAAGGCACAGGTCGCCGCATTGGTGAAGCTGCGGCTTGGCCAAGCGGCGGGAGAGTTCGGTCTGGCTGACGTCTTGCTGGGTGAGCGGCAAGTGCACGACGCCTTTCGTATGGAAGTGCTCGCGCGCACCGAAGCCCAACGGGCACTGACCCGATTGCGGATCGACAGCCATGAACTTTGGATTCTGGAATGAGTGAATTGATGGCGCATCTTAAGAAGGCACAAACTGCAGTCTTGGCAACCGTATGCTCAATGACCGTCACGGCCTGTGCAACTGGTCCGCAATTGCCTGCGCAAGTCAACTCTCTGGAATCCGACCCGTTCTCAATCGAATGGGTGCACGCTTATGTTGGAAAGAACGGGATATCGGTGACAGGGACAGTTCGACGTTCGCATGGCCGATATGGAATTATATCGGGCGACCTGGAGGTTGCAGCTCACCTCGAGGACGGCAGTGTGGTGACGTCCAAGTTGGTGCGGTGGGGGACATTCCCGCATCGTGGATCCCGTCGCGCCTCGTTTAATGCGCAATTGCCGGTTGCGGCATCATCGGTGGTTCGTTCGGTATCGGTCAGGTATATCAAGTCCAAGTCGATCTAGAATTGAGAGCCACGGGGCTAGTTCGTCTCGGTTTCGCTTGCTGCCAGGCGGCGAAGAGCGCGTGCAGCTTGGCGAGCTGTTGATAGTCTTACACAAGCAGGATGCGCATTTCGTGTCCGTAGGGCGCAGGATGGTAAATTGCCGGATGTGAACCTGACGATAGATGCCAATTCTGACAAGCTGCTGTCAGCTTGGCGATGCACATGGTCCGGATGAACATTTGCAATCCAGGCAAGCGGCACATTGCCGCAGCAACTGCCATTTTGGCCGTGATGAAGGGCGAGTACTTGGTCACGCTGCAACCAAACGCTTGCGGGTGAGCAATCAATGCATGGCTTTGCGAATCCCGCCCGTTTCCTGCGCCTTGCCCGGTGGCTGACGCCGCTGTTGCTGGTGACCGGACTGGTGCTGGCCTTTGGCGCGATGGCTTGGGGCGTTTTTGTGGGTCCCGCTGATGCGCTGCAAGGCGATTCGGTCCGCATCCTTTACCTGCATGTGCCCACCGCATGGCTCGGCATGGGTGGGTGGACGGCAATTGCGATTGCCAGTCTGGTCGAGATCGTCTGGCGC
>NZ_JANPGP010000070.1:0-171119 GCF_031424035.1 Novosphingobium sp. | reverse complement strand
CATAGGTGCCGATTTCCATGTTCTCGCCGCGGTTGGTCGCACCGAGTTCCGGCACGCCGGCGACCTCGGTGGCGAAGCGCACGCAGCGGGTGCATTGGATGCAGCGGGTCATCGTGGTCTTGATCAGCGGCCCCATGTACTTCTCGGTCACCGCGCGCTTGTTCTCGTCATAGCGACTGGCGCCGCGGCCATAGGCCATCGCCTGGTCCTGCAGGTCGCACTCGCCGCCCTGGTCGCAGATCGGGCAATCGAGCGGGTGGTTGATCAGGAGAAACTCCATCACCCCTTCGCGCGCCTTCTTGACCATTTCGCTGTCGGTGCGGATGTTCTGGCCATCGGCGGCGGGCAGCGCGCAGCTTGCCTGCGGCTTCGGCGGCCCGGGGGCAACCTCGACCAGGCACATGCGGCAATTGCCAGCGATCGACAGGCGCTCATGATAGCAGAAGCGCGGGATTTCCTTGCCGGCCAGCTCGCAGGCCTGCAGGACGGTGGCGCCCTGCGGAACTTCGAGTTCGATGCCGTCGACGGTGACCTTAGGCATTACAGGGAGGCTCCGGAACCTTGGGCCTGTGACAGGCGGTAATAGGCAATGGCGAGCGCGCCGCGCACGCTCATGCGGTCGAGCGAGACGGTTTCACCAGCCTTGATGCACTGGCCGAGCGTTGCGCCGAGCGCATTGATCGACTGCAATTCGGGCGGCGTTTCGAGGCTGGTCGCAAGGACCGCTCGCGACTGGACGGGGGCGTTCCGCACGACGCATTCGCCAAGCTTGCCCATCAGCATGGCTTCGGTCTTGCGGGCGATGGCGGCGCGTTGGCGGACGAGCTTTTCCTCGGGGATCGCTTTTCCGTCAGGGTACTGGAGGCGCAGCGGGCGCGGTTCGTCATAAGTAAGGATCGGCACGACCTTGAGGCCGTCAACCGTGAGCGCCGGTGCGCCCTTGGCGACCAGCGCTTCTGCAATTACGCCGCGATAGGTGTCATCGTCCATCCGCATACGCAGGCGGCCCTGAAAGCCCGACGTAGCGTTGGCGAGAATGTCTTCGTCCATACACTCGCGCTGCATCAGGCGCTTGCCTTCGGGGCTCTCACGCTTGAAGTTTGCGCCGGAAACCACGGCCTTGCGCGCCAGTTCAGGCTCACGCTTGGCAACGCACTGGCCGTAATCGGCAAGGAACTTGCGGATCTGACCGATCGACGGCGGTTCGGCCGCCTGCACCGGCAGGGCCACCGCAACGGCGCAGAGGCCAAGAAGGGTTCGCGTCAGCTTCACTCCGCCGCCTCCCGCACGTTTTCCGCGATCCGGCGTTCGAGTTCGGGGCGGAAGTGCTTGATCAGGCCCTGGATCGGCCATGCCGCCGCATCGCCGAGCGCGCAGATGGTGTGGCCTTCGACCTGCTTGGTCACCTGCTGCAGCATGTCGATTTCGCCGATCTCGGCGTCGCCGGTGCGCAGGCGTTCCATCATGCGCCACATCCAGCCGGTGCCTTCGCGGCAGGGGGTGCACTGGCCGCAGCTTTCATGCTTGTAGAAGTAGGAGAGGCGGCTGATGGCGCGGACGATGTCGGTCGACTTGTCCATGACGATGACCGCCGCCGTTCCGAGGCCCGATCCGACAGCTTTCAGGCCGTCGAAGTCCATCGGCGCGTCCCATATCTGGTCGGCGGGGACCAGCGGAACCGAGGAACCGCCGGGGATCACCGCGAGCAGATTGTCGCGACCGCCGCGAATGCCGCCGCAGTGCTTTTCGATCAGTTCGCTGAAGGGGATGCTCATTTCCTCTTCAACGACGCAGGGCTTGTTCACGTGGCCGCTGATCTGGAAGAGCTTGGTGCCCTTGTTGCCTTCGCGGCCGAACGAGGAAAACCACGCCGCGCCGCGCCGGATGATCGTGGGGGCAACGGCGATCGATTCGACGTTGTTGACCGTGGTCGGGCAGCCATAGAGGCCCGCGCCAGCCGGGAACGGCGGCTTCAGGCGGGGCTGGCCCTTCTTGCCTTCGATCGATTCGATCATCGCGGTTTCTTCACCGCAGATGTAGGCACCGGCGCCGCGGTGGACGAAGACGTCGAAATCGTAGCCGGACTTGCAGGCGTTCTTGCCGATCAGGCCGGCGTCATAAGCCTCCTGCACGGCAGCGAACAGCGTCTCGGCCTCGCGGATGTATTCGCCGCGAATGTAGATGTAGGCGGCGCGCGCGCCCATGGCGAAACCGGCGACCAGCGCGCCTTCAATCAGCTTGTGCGGATCGTGGCGGATGATCTCGCGGTCCTTGCACGAACCGGGTTCGCTCTCGTCGGCGTTGATGACTAGGAAGCCCGGACGATCCGGCCGGTATTCCTTGGGCATGAACGACCACTTCAGGCCGGTCGGGAAGCCTGCCCCGCCGCGCCCGCGCAGGCCGGAATCCTTGACTTCCTGCACGATGGCATCGCGGCCACGCGCGAGGATCGCCTTGGTATTGTCCCAGTCACCGCGCTTGCGGGCAGCCGCAAGGCTCCACGGCTGATAGCCGTAGACGTTGGTGAAGATGCGGTCCTTGTCGCGGAGTGCCATCTTACCACTCACCTCGGTAATCGTGATTTTCGGTCGCCATCGCCTGGAGCGTCGAGAGCGCGCCGGCGGGCTCCACCGTGTGGCGTCCCGGTTCCTGCGTGCCAGCCTTGGGCTGCTTGCCGGCGGCCAGCGCATCAAGCACGGCATCGAGGCGTTCGGCGGTGAGGTCCTCGAAGTTGTCGTCGTTGATCTGGACCATCGGGGCCGAGGCGCAGTTGCCCATGCATTCGACCTCGGTCAGCGTCCACAGTCCGTCGTCGGTGGTGTGGCCGATCTCCATGCCGCGCTTGGCGCAGGCGGTGAACAGGTCGTCCGAGCCGCGCAGCATGCACGGCGTGGTGCCGCAGACCTGCACGTGGAATTTGCCGACCGGCACAAGGTTGTACATGAAATAGAAGGTCGCGACCTCGACCACGCGGATGACCGGCATGTCGAGGTATCTGGCGACATATTCCATCACCGGGATCGGCAGCCAGCCCTGCGTGTTGGTTTCCTCGCCCACCTGACGCTGGGCATAGTCGAGCAGCGCCATCACGGCCGAGCGCTGGCGCCCGGCGGGATAGCGCGCGACGGCGGCCTTGGCCTTGGCATCCCACGCGGGATTGAAGGCGAAGCCGGACCAGCGCTCGCGCAAGGTCGGCGTATCGGGGGCGAGGCGGCGCTCAGCCACGGCTGCGGTTCCGGCGGCGCTGGGCGAATTGCTGGCCGAAGAAGAACACCTCGAACCCGGCGATCGCGGCGGCGAGCGACGAGACCATCTCGAAGTCGGCGCTACCAAAAAGGCCAAGCGCAATGGCCGCGAGCGCGAGCACTATGCCGGTGACCGCCGCAAGAACGCGCAATTGTTCAACTGGAGTGAAATTCACCGGACAAACTCCACGCAGGAAGCCGCGCTTCCGACTGATTTTTGATCGTCATCCTGAACGTGTTTCAGGATCCATTGCGCACAACGCGCCGAAGCCCTGTCAAGGAGCGCAACGGCGCCGTTGTCCATCCAGCCCCAGCGGCGGAATACAAGGCCCGATGGACCCTGAAACAAGTTCAGGGTGACGGGGTTGGTTGATTGAATGACTGCTGCAGCCATCACCGGACAAACTCCACGCGAGAGCACTTGCCGCCCTCGAAAGAATAGATTGCGACCACGTCGAACGGCTCCACCAGTTCCGAACCATCGGTGGCCGGACCGCGCGTCACGTGTTCGCGCATGAGGACATAGCTGCCGATGGCCTGCGCCTCGACGATCTCGGCATGGTTCTGCGGCCACTTGGCGAAAGCGGCGGCGAGGCCGGAGCGCGTGCCTTCCTTGCCCTCACGCACGACCGCACCGCGATAGTTTGCCTCGCAGGCGTCGTCGGTCATGAACGAGACGTAGGTGTCCACGTCCTGCGCGTTGTAGGCGGCGATCATGGCCTTGGCGGTTTCGAGGTTAGTCATTGTCACCGCCAGACTTTTTTACCCAGATTGGACCCGACAGTTCCCGACGCATTCCCACAAAATACCCAATGACATAGAGAGCCACGAGCATGCCAATCGCAACTGGCCAAATGTTCTCAGACAGCATTTCACGGACTCTTGCTTCCGGAGCAACAAACGCGATCAAAGCATTCACCAGCCACAAAATTCCGGCCAAAATCGCGGTCTGGATCGCCAAACCAACGCAAAACATCAGCGTAGCGCCAGAAAACGAGTTCTCAAACGGCAGCTCATATTCCACGATTTTCGTCGTGAACCGAACAACCTTGCGGACTGCGCCAATCACCGGTCGCACTCCCCGAACACCACGTCGATGGCGCCGATGATGGCGGTGACGTCGGGCAGCATGTGGCCCTTGGACATGAAGTCCATCGCCTGCAGGTGGCTGAAGGCGGTCGGGCGGATCTTGCAGCGGTAGGGCTTGTTCGAGCCGTCGGCGACGAGATAGACGCCGAATTCGCCCTTGGGGCTTTCGGTGGCGACATAGACTTCGCCCGCCGGAACGTGAAAGCCTTCGGTGTAGAGCTTGAAGTGATGGATCAGCGCTTCCATCGACTGCTTCATCTCCGCGCGCTTCGGCGGTGAGACCTTGCGGTCGTCCGAGGCGACAGGGCCGCCCGGCATTTCGGCCAGGCACTGCTTCATGATGCGGGCCGACTGGCGCACTTCCTCGACGCGGACCATGAAGCGGTCATAGCAATCGCCGCGAGTGCCGACCGGGATCTCGAAGTCCATCTTCGCGTAAACGTCATAGGGCTGCGATTTGCGCAGATCCCACGGAATGCCCGAACCGCGGATCATCGGGCCAGAGAAGCCCCATGCCAGCGCGTCGTCCTTGGATACCGTAGCGATATCGACGTTGCGCTGCTTGAAGATGCGGTTGTCGACCACGAGGCTCATCGCGTCCTCGAACAGTTGTGGCAGGCGGCTGTCGAGCCAGACGCCGATATCGACGAGCAGCTTTTCCGGCACGTCCTGATGCACGCCGCCGGGACGGAACCATGCCGAGTGCATGCGCGCGCCCGATGCGCGTTCAAAGAAGTTGAGGCAGTCCTCGCGCACTTCGAACATCCACAGGTTCGGCGTCATCGCGCCGACGTCCATAACGTGGCTGCCGAGGTTGAGCATGTGGTTGCAGATGCGGGTCAGCTCGGCAAACAGCACGCGCAGGTACTGCCCGCGCGCCGGCACTTCGATGTTGAGCAGCTTCTCGATGGCCAGCACATAGGAGTGCTCCATGGCGAGCGGCGAGCAGTAATCCAGCCGGTCGAAATAGGGCAGCGCCTGCAGGTAGGTCTTGTGCTCGATCAGCTTTTCGGTGCCGCGGTGCAGCAGGCCGACGTGCGGATCGATGCGTTCGATGATCTCGCCATCAAGCTCCATGACCATGCGCAGAACGCCGTGCGCCGCGGGGTGCTGCGGGCCGAAGTTGATCGTGTAGTTGGTGATGACCTCATCGCCGGTGGTCGGCGACTGTTCGAGTTGAAGGCTCATGCCTTGCCTCCATCAGTCTTCTTCGCACGCGGTTTGCGAGCCGGGCGGCTCTCGGTCGGAGCAGGCGCGCCGGGTTCGGCCTTGGCCGTGCGCTTGGGCGCGCCCGGCTTGGCAACCTTCTTGGCTGCGGCCTTGTTGGTCGCTTCACCAGCGCCGGTGTCGGCGGGCTTTTCGGTGACCTTGGGGGTCGGCGGCGCGGCGGGCGGCGGCGGAGGCGGTGCCTGCACGGCCTTCTCATCACCCGGCAGGACATAGTCCGCGCCTTCCCACGGGCTCATGAAATCGAACGAGCGCAGGTCCTGCGCCAGCTTGACCGGTTCATAGACAACGCGCTTGTCCTCTTCGGAATAGCGCAGTTCCTGATAGCCGGTGAGCGGGAAATCCTTGCGGAACGGATGGCCTTCGAAGCCGTAGTCGGTGAGGATGCGGCGCAGGTCGGCATTGCCTGCGAAGATCACGCCGTACATGTCGTAGACTTCGCGCTCGAGCCAGCCGGCGACCGGCCACAGCGTGGTGACGGTCGGCACCGGGGTGCTTTCCGAAGCCGTGACCTTGACCATCACGCGGTGGTTCTTCGTCACCGAAAGCAGCATGTAGACAACGTCGAAACGCTCAGGCCGCGACGGATAGTCGACCCCGGCGATTTCCATCAGCTGCTGGTACTGGTGATCGTCGCGCAGCGTGCGCAGCACGTTTTCGATCTCGGCGCGGGCGACGGTGATGACGACTTCGCCATATTCCTCGCGCGCGGCAACAACCGCAGCGCCAAGCGCGGCGGTCAGCGTTTCCAGCACGCCATCGTTGCTGGCGAACTTCGGGGCGGAGTGGAGGACCTGTGCCATGCCTTCAGACCTCAGCGCTCAAGCGTGCCGACGCGGCGGATCTTCCGCTGCAACTGCATCACGGCATAAAGTAATGCTTCGGCAGTCGGCGGGCAGCCCGGGACATAGATGTCCACCGGCACGATCCGGTCACAGCCGCGAACGACGCTGTACGAATAGTGATAATAGCCGCCGCCGTTGGCGCAGGAACCCATCGAGATGACGTACTTCGGGTCCGACATCTGGTCGTAAACCTTGCGCAGCGCCGGGGCCATCTTGTTGCACAGCGTACCGGCGACGATCATCACGTCTGACTGGCGCGGAGAGGCGCGCGGGGCGGCGCCGAAACGCTCCATGTCATAGCGCGGCATGTTCACGTGGATCATCTCGACCGCGCAGCAGGCGAGGCCGAAGGTCATCCACCACAGCGAGCCGGTGCGGGCCCACTGGAACAGTTCCTCTGTGCTCATGACAAGGAAGCCCTTGTCCGAAACCTCGGCATTGAGCCCGTCGAAGAACGACTGGTCGGGCGCCGTGATCAGGCCCGGAGCGGCGGGGGGGACGAGTGCGTTCATCAGATCATTCCCAATCCAGCGCGCCGACTTTCCACGCATAGGCGAGGCCTACGAGCAGTTCGCCCAGGAAGACCATCATCGTGATCCAGCCCGGCCAGCCTGTGAAGTCCAGGCTGACCGCCCAGGGAAACAGGAAGGCCGCTTCAAGGTCGAAGACGATGAACAGGATCGCGACCAGATAGAAGCGCACGTCGAACTGGCTGCGGGGATCCTCGAACGCGGGGAAGCCGCATTCGTACTCGCTGTTCTTTTCCGCGTTCGGGTTGTGCGTGCCGGTAAGGTACGAAACGCCCATCGGCAGGAAGACGAACGCCGTCGACAGACCCAGTGCAATGACCAGGAAAATGAGGATCGGAAGATATTGTGACAGATCGACCATGATTACCCAGTGTGAGCGGCGGAATCGCCATCGATAAGGCTTTGATCCGGCCCCTAGTCCCGCCCCGCGGCGCGCGCAAGTGGGGTTAGGTCCATATTCCCATCACTTCCCCAACTCGCGGCGAAGCTGGGCCGCAGTCGCCTTGCCATAGGGCGGGCGCAGACCGGCGATCCCCGCGACATCGATCCCCGTCTGCCGGAACACGGCGCGGGCGTGGCTGAACTCGCGGAAGCCGTCGAGCCCGTGGTAATGCCCCATGCCTGACGGTCCGATGCCGCCGAATGGCAGGTCATCGTTGGAGATGTGCATGATGACATCATTTACGGTTACGCCGCCCGAAACGGTGCGCAACAGCACGCGCTCCTCCTCCGACCGGTCGCGGCCGAAATAATAGAGGCCGAGCGGCCGATCATGGGCGTTCACGTAAGCAATCGCCTCGTCGATGCCGTCATAGGTCATCACCGGCAGCACCGGGCCAAAGACCTCCTCCTGCATCACGGTCATGCCGTCATTAACCCCGCGCAGGATGGTGAGCGGCATCTTGTTGCCGTTGGACGCGGCGAAATCCTCGCCCGCCGGGTTGACCTCGATGACCTCGGCTCCCTTGGCCCGCGCATCGGCGACATGGGCGGCCAGCCGGTCGCGGTGGCGGGCGTTGATCACGCTGGCGTAGTCGTCGTTCGCCAGCAGAGTCGGATACATGGCGGAGGCCTGCGCAATGAGGCTCGACACAACCGCGCTCTCGGATTGCGCCGGCACCAGCAGGTAATCAGGCGCAAGGCAGATCTGCCCCGCATTCATCATCTTGCCCAGCGCAATGCGCCCCGCCGCCTTGTCGATATCGGCGCTGCGCCCGATGATCGTCGGCGACTTGCCGCCGAGTTCCAGCGTCACGGGCACCAGATTGTCCGCCGCCGCGCGCATCACGTGCCGCCCGATTGAAGTGGCGCCGGTGAACATCAGGTGGTCGAACGAAAGCGCAGCGAAGGCTTGTCCCGTCTCTACTCCGCCGGTCACCACGGCGACTTCCTCGGGCGCGAAAAAGCGCGCCACCAGGTCCGCCAGCAGGTCCGATGTGCGCTCGGTAAATTCCGAAGGCTTGAGCATCGCGCGGTTGCCGGCCGACAGCACGCAGGCCAGCGGCGTCATCACCATGCCGATGGGGAAGTTCCACGGCGCCATGATGCCGACCACCCCCTTGGGCTGGTAACGCACCTCTGCCTTCGCGCCTAGAAATCCGAGTGGGAACAGCGGGCGGCGCTTGTCCCCCCTCGCCCAGCTGCGGAAATGCTTCCTGGCGTGGCGCAGCGCATTCACCGCCGGGAGAATGTCGGTCAGCATGGTCTGTTCACGGCTGCGGCTGCCAAAGTCGGCGGAAACGGCGGCCGCGAGTGGCTCCTTGTTCTCGATCAGCAGGGCAATCGCGCGCTTCAGGCGATCATCCCGCACATCGAGCGATTCGGGCATAGCGGCGACAAAGGCGGCTTTCTGGGCGCGCAGCGCTGCGTTCATTCCCTCGGCGATACTGGACACGCGCGGCTCCCCTGCGACTTTCACCGCGTTTTCAGGGCTGGACGCGGGAATGGCAAGGGTTGAGCAAAATTTGCCATTGCCGCAGTGCAACATTAGGATCACGGGGAATCAAACCCTATCCGCTTGCAGAAGGCTTCGCATTTTCATGGCCCAGATCTCCGCCTCCGATCCGATCGTTGTCCTGTCCTATGCCCGCACGCCGATGGGCGGCCTTGCCGGCGCTTTCGCCGATGTCGCGGCCACCGATCTGGGTGCCACGGCGGTAAAGGCTGCGGTCGAGCGCGCGGGCATCGACGGCGCGGACGTGGAGCGGATCTACATGGGCTGCGTGCTCCCCGCCGGTCTCGGCCAGGCCCCTGCCCGCCAGGTCGCGATCAAGGCCGGCCTGCCCAAGTCGGTCCAGGCGAGCACGGTCAACAAGGTCTGCGGATCAGGCATGCAGACAGTGATCATGGGCGCCGAGGCGCTTGCCGCCGGGTCGCTCGATCTCGTCATCGCTGGCGGCATGGAAAGCATGACCAACGCGCCTTACCTGCTCAAGAAGCACCGCGCCGGCGCGCGTGCGGGCCATGACACGGCCTATGACCACATGTTCCTCGACGGCCTTGAAGACGCCTACGAAGGCGGCTCGATGGGTTCATTCGCACAGGTTTCGGCCGACGAATACCAACTCACCCGCGAAGGGCAGGACGCCTATTCGATCGAATCGCTGCGCCGCGCGCAGGAAGCCATCGCCACTGGTGCCTTCGCCAGCGAAGTCGTGCCGGTAACGGTCAAGACCCGCGCCGGCGAAGTCATCGTCGATACCGACGAGCAGCCCGGCAAGGGACGCCCGGACAAGATCCCTACCCTGCGCCCCGCCTTCTCGAAGGATGGCACGATTACTGCCGCATCCTCCTCGTCGATCTCGGACGGTGCCGCTGCCATGGTGCTCACGCGCCAGTCGGTTGCCGATGCCAAGGGGCTGACTCCGGTCGCGCGTATCGTTGCGGTTGCCGGCCATGCGCAGGAGCCTTCGAAGTTCACCACCGCCCCGGTCGGTGCGATCAACAAGCTGATGGAAAAGGCCGGCTGGGACCTTGCCGATGTCGACCTGTTCGAAATCAACGAGGCCTTTGCCTGCGTCGCCATGTTCGCCATGCACGACCTCGGCATCCCGCATGACAAGGTCAACGTCCACGGCGGCGCAACCGCGCTGGGTCACCCGATCGGCGCATCGGGCACGCGCATCATCACCACGCTGATCGGCGCGCTGAAGCACAAGGGCCTGAAGAAGGGCGTTGCCAGCCTGTGCATCGGCGGCGGTGAGGCCACTGCCGTTGCGGTCGAACTGATCTGATTTGCTGGTCGTCCCGGGGCTTGACCCGGGACCGCTGGCCGGCTGCGAAAAGAATAAAGCGTCATTCCGGCGAAGGCCGGAACCCAGCACTGAAAATAATGCCGTGGCACAGCGACGTCGTTTGCTTGCGCGGTCTGGGTCCCGGCCATCGCCGGGATGATGCGCTACTTAAGGGTTTTGCGCACCCCACAGCCGATCCTGCGGCACGAAGCCCTGATGCCCGGTCGGCAAGCTGAAATCGCACCAGCCTTCGCTGCATTCGCCCAGTTTGCCGGTAACGCCCGGCTCCAACCGCCACTTGAGCTTTGATCCGGCTTCCGCCTTTTCGTGCATCTCGGCGAGGCCTTTGCCCTGCACCAGCCCGGCCCGGCGCTGCGACATCAGGCTGCCCAGCACCCAGCCGGTTGCGCCATCAGGATCCTCAACGCGCCACCAGCCTTCCTTGGTCCGCACCACCTTCATCGGCAGGTTGACGCGCTTGTAAACCCAGAGAACCCGGTAATCCTCCCCCGGGCCAACCCGCATGTTGACCACCGCCGCCTTGGTCGAGGCCCAGAACGGCGGTTCGGGATCTTCAGCGGCTAGGGGGGGAGCTAGCGGACTGGCAAAAGTCGCGGCCAGCAGGGTGGCAAAAAGGGTAATCCGGCGCATGCGCTTGCCTTAGCGCCGATGGCTGTCCCGTATCAAGGCAGGTCGGCGTGTTACACGCGTTTCCGCAAGAATGCTGCGCTGCGCCCCCTTGATGCTGGCATATGCTTGCCCTAGAGGCCGGCTTGAGGACATGCGCCGGGTAAGGCGGCGCGGTGGAAGGGATTGCACCAATGAACAAGTGGATCGCGCGCGCTGCTGCGCTGGGCATGCTGCTCGCCCCGGTCGCCGCGCAGGCGCAGGAAGCCGTGGTTGATGCGGCGGACAGCGGCGATACCGCATGGATCCTTGTTTCCTCGGCTTTTGTGCTGATGATGACCATGCCGGGACTTACCCTGTTTTACGGCGGGCTGGTCCGCTCGAAGAATTTCCTGTCGGTCTGCCTGCAGGTCGGCGCGATTGCGGCAGTGGTTTCGCTGTTGTGGATCTTCGTCGGCTATACCTTTGCCTTCGGCCCGGTGACCAACGGCTGGCTGGGCGCTGGGACCAACTGGATGCTCAACAACATCGGCAACGTCCGCGAAGGCACCAATGTGCCGGAAAGCGCGTTTGCCCTGTTCCAGCTGACCTTCGCGGCAATCACCCCCGCCCTGATGGTCGGCGCGTGGGTTGACCGCGCCCGCTTCGGGTGGGTCGTGCTATTCAGCGCGCTGTGGAGCCTGATTGTCTACGTTCCCGTGGCTCACTGGATCTGGGGCGGCGGCTGGATGGCCACCAAGCTCGGCACGCTCGATTTCGCGGGCGGTATTGTCGTCCACACGACTGCCGGCGTTTCAGCGCTGGTCACGGCCGCCCTGCTCGGCAAGCGCACCGGTTTTCCCAGGACGCTGATGCTGCCGCACAGCCCGGCGCTGACAATGGCCGGCGCGGCGCTGCTCTGGGTGGGCTGGTTCGGCTTTAACGGCGGCTCGGCGCTCGCCGCCACGGATGACGCGGCTTCGGCCATCATCAACACGCACGTAGGGGCCTGCGCCGCTGCGATGATGTGGCTGCTGATCGAACGCATCAAGGTGGGCAAGGCAACCAGCGTCGGCTTCGCCACCGGCGCGATTGCCGGCCTTGCTACGGTTACGCCGGCCGCCGGCTTTATCTCGCCGGGCGCGGCATTCCTCCTCGGCCTGATCGCGGCGATGGTCTGCTTCCCGATGATCCAGATCGTCAAGAACCGCTTCCACATCGACGATTCGCTCGACGTGTTCGCCGTCCACGGCATGGGCGGCATAACCGGTTCGATCCTGCTGGCCGTGTTCTACAATCCGGCATTGGGCGGCACCGCCGATCCGGCGACCTATTCGCTCGGCGGGCAGCTGATAGCCCAGATCGCCGGCGTCGGCATTGTCGCGGTGTGGTCGGCGATTGCCAGCGCCATCCTTGCGGTTGCGGTTGGCCTGATCTTCCCGATGCGGGTGAGCGAGGACGACGAGCGCGAAGGGCTTGACCTTGCCAGCCACGGCGAACGCGCCTGGGAAATGGACTGATCCAGCAATTCGGACGGTGGCGGTTTCAATTTGATTGCCACTGTCATCGAACTGACGCCGTTGAGTCATCTGCGCGACGCCAAAGGAGTCTAGGTTTCCCGTGTGAGCAAACACGGGACCTGGACGATATGCTCGGCGAAACAGACTTGATGGAACGCCTCACCGGAGGAATCTCCGGCAAGGGAAACACCCCCAACTGGCTCCTGCGGCCCGAACCGAAAGGGTTCCGTCCGAAACGGCGCTGCCGGGCGGTCTGGATCTCCGACATCCATCTCGGCACCAAGGGCTGCAAGGCCGAGATGCTGGTCGATTTTCTCCAGTCGATCGAGCCTGAGACGCTTTATCTGGTTGGCGACATTGTTGACGGCTGGTCGCTGCGAAAAGGCTGGTACTGGCCAGATGCGCACAACGAAGTCGTGCGGCGCATCCTCAAGATGGCGCATCGCAATACACGGGTGATCTTTGTCGTCGGCAATCACGATGAAGTGCTTCGCGACTATGCCGGTTTGAGCTTTGGCGGCGTGTCGCTGGCGCTCGAGGCAGAACACATCACTGCCGATGGGCGTCGCTTGCTGATCACCCATGGTGACAGTTTCGATGGGGTCGTGCTCTATGCCCGCTGGCTCGCGTTCCTGGGCGACAAGGCCTATTCGCTGCTGCTGCGGGCAAATATCGTGGTCAACGCCGTACGCCGGCGTTTCAACCTGCCCTATTGGTCGCTTTCCGCCTATCTCAAGAGGAAGGTCAAGAACGCCGTTCAGTTCGTCTGTAATTTCGAGGAAGCGCTCGTCCACGAAGCGCGGAGTCGCGGTTTTGACGGGGTCGTCTGCGGCCATATCCATTGCGCCGAGATCCGGATGATCGACGGCATCACCTATTACAACGACGGTGACTGGGTCGAAAGCTGCACCGCCTTGCTGGAGGATGCCGCCGGTCAGATCTCGATCATCGAATGGGGCCGCGAACCCGATCCGCTGATTGTTCCGGCGCAGATGGAGCAAGCGGCATGAGACTGGCCATCGCCACCGATGCCTGGCTGCCCCAAGTCAACGGCGTCGTCCGCACCCTTGCCGCGACCGTCACCGAACTTGATCGCCGGGGCTACGAAGTCGAACTGATCACGCCGGCGCAGTTCACGACTTTGCCGCTGCCGGGATATTCCTCGATCGATGTCGCCATTGCTCCGCGCTTTACCGCTCGCCGCACGCTGAACGCCTTTGCACCCGACGTTGTCCACATCCCGACCGAAGGACCCATCGGCTGGGCAGCGCGCAACTGGTGCCTGTCACACGGAGTCCCGCACACGACGGCTTTCCATACGCGGTTCCCGGATTACGTTGCAGCCCGCACCGGCATCAGCGCCGATCGCCTCTGGCCGATATTCCGGCGCTTTCACAAGCACAGCCGCGCCGTGCTCGCCGCCACGCCCAGCCTTGAGAACGAGCTGGTTTCGCGCGGCATTGGCCATGTTCGCCGCTGGACCCGCGGCATCGATCACTGGCTGTTCCGCGCGGAAGGCCCATTGCATCCAGCGATGGTCGACCTGCCCCGGCCCTTGTTGCTGAATGTCGGCCGGGTGTCCCGTGAGAAGAACCTTGAAGCCTTCCTCGCGCTCGACGTACCCGGCACGAAAGTCGTCGTTGGCAGCGGACCGGACGAGGAAATGCTCCGCCGCAAATATCCGCAAGTCCATTTCCTGGGGACGCTGGCGGGCGAAGATCTGGCGAGCGCTTACCGCACGGCGGACTGCTTCGTCTTTCCCAGCCTGACCGATACCTTTGGACTGGTGGTGCTCGAGGCACTGGCTTGCGGGGTGCCGGTTGCGGCCTTCCCGATATCCGGGCCTCTGGACATCATCGGACCAGGGGGCCGCGGAGCTGACAGCGATTTTCCAGCGCGAATTGGCAGCTGCGATGACCGGCTAGATCAAGCGATCGCCGTGGCTCTGCAATCAGATCGCCGGGCGGCTGCGGTTTTCGCGCGGAGGTTCAGCTGGGAGCATGCAACGGACCAGTTCCTTGCCGCGCTCAAGGATGCCTTGGCCGGATCAAGCACCCGGTCCGGCGCCGCACCTCAATTTGCCGAATGAGCGGACGCACCTTTGCCGAGGCGCTCGGCGATCAATCCGGCCACCGACCGAGCGGCCACCTTTGATGCAGCGAAGCCCATGTGGGTGGATACAAGTTCAATCTGTTCGTCCGACTGATCGGGTTTGCCCCGGGAAGTCTCAGGCGCGACAACCCCATCCAGCGGCGACCAGATTGCGATCGTGCGCACCGGCGGCTTGCGGGTGAAGGCAACGGGGATCGGCAGATTGTCGACAGTGTGGCTGTTGATCGCATTGTAGAGCCGCCAAGCGTGATTGGCATGCAGGTCACCTTCGAACGGACTGCCCAAGGTTACCACCATCTCGACCAGTTCGGGTGCCATATGCGCCAGTTCGCGCGCATAGATTCCGCCGAGGCTCCACCCGACGACAATCACTTTGGCTCCGCCCGCTGATTGCGAGATGAAGGCTAGCCGGGCGACCAAGGCGATGAGCAGATCGCCACGGAGCCCGAGGTTGGAACCGCGTCCCCACCCGTGAGCCGCAAAGCCCGCTGCCGTGAGGGTATGGCGCAACACCGATGTCGATGCATCATTGGCCAGGAAGCCCGGGATGACCATCACCGGCTCGCCATGGGCAAGCCGATCAATCTTCGCCGACCCGCGAAAGCGAGCGGCGAGCAGCAACGGCACATCCCCCAGCTCGCGCAGCAGCCGAGCCAGTTTAGGAGGCTTGGCCATCAGTCCCCGGTCAGGATGCGGTCGACCAGTTCCTTCACGGTGGGCGTGAAGTTGTTCGAATAGAACGGGTCCTGCTTGAAGCGATAAGCGGCGTGGCCGGCGAACATCAGGTTTTCGTCAATCGGGCCGCCGTGGGCGATGTCCTGAAGCGTCTTCTGGATGCAGAAGCTGCGCGGATCGGCGAGGCGTCCGGTCGTATAATCGTCATGGTCCTTCCACGACGAGAACCCGCAGTGCGACAGGCAGCCCATGCAGTCCGACTGGTCCTGCTTGATCACCGCGCGTTCGGCCGGCGAGACGAAGATGATGGTGTCGTCAGGCGTGCGCAGGCCTTCGGTGAAGCCGGCGCCGAACCATGCGCGGGCGCGGTTCAGGTCAGCGGGGGTGACCCAGAAGTTCTTGCCCCTTACGCCAACGTCAAGCTGCACCGTGTGTTCACCCGCAGCGACCTTCGAATAGGGCACCTGGCGTTCGCTGCGCCCTTCGAGCGAGCGCAGGAACGGGTTGCGGACGGCGGAGGAATAGAAGCCGGTCGGGCTGAACTTGTGCAGCAACACGTCGCCGGGCTCGATGTCGCGCAGGGCGTCCTTCCAGCCCATCGGGATCGGGCTTTCTTCGGTCAGCAGTGGGCGCGTGCCGAACTGGAACGCGATCTGGCCAAGCTCGGGATTGTCGATCCAGTTGTCCCACTCGCGCAGGAACCAGACGCCGCCGGCCATGACGATCGGCACCGAATCCGGCACGCCTTCGGCGCGCATTGTATCGCGCAGCGCCTTGACGCGGGGATAGGGATCTTCGGGCTTGCGCGGATCTTCGGCGTTGGACAGGCCATTGTGACCACCTGCGAGCCACGGGTCTTCATAGACCACCGCGCCGAGCAGATCGGCGACCTTGGAATAGGACCGCTTCCACAAGGCACGGAACGCGCGCGCGGAGCTGACAATTGGCAGATAGTATACGTTGAAGCGCTGGGCGATCTCGGCCAGCTTGTAAGGCATGCCCGCGCCGCAAGTGACGCCGGTGATCAGGCCCTTGGTACGTTCAAGAATCCCCTCGAGAATTGGCTGTGCGCCGCCCATTTCCCACAGGATGTTGATGTTGATCGCGCCCTTGCCGTTCGACACGTCATAGGCGCGCTTGACCTGTTCGACAGCGCCATCGATGCCGTACTGGATCAGCTCGAGATGGCGTTCCTTGCGGGTCAGCGCCTGATAGACCTGCGGAATGATCTTGCCTTCGGGATCATAGCTGTCAGCATTGACGGCACTAACCGTGCCGATACCCCCAGCAGCCGCCCAGGCACCCGAACTCATGTGATTGGTGGCCGAAACGCCCTTGCCGCCTTCCACCAGCGGCCAGACTTCGCGTCCGCCGTAGGAAATCGGCTTTAACCCCTTGAAACTCATTGTACTTCCTCTGTCAGCGCTGCACTGCAGTGCCGTCTGCGCCCAACTTGCACGGCTTGATCGCAGAAGGCTCAGGGCGAGCGCCCACAGCCTCGAACTGCGCGTAATAGCCGGTCAGTTCCGGCTTACGGACAAATTGCACCAAGCGAAAGCCCACAGCGCCCATTTCACAAAACAAAAGCGCCGGGGGAATGCCGTGTTTGTCGGTCGGACGATCCACGTCAACGACGATAACCTGCCCTCCTGCTTTCAGCCCCGGACGCATGTTCCACAGGAAGCCATAGGGGTCGGCGACCTCATGATACATGTGGACCATGAACACCCGGTCAAACGAAGCATCTGGCAAGCGTGGATTTTCCGGAAGCCCGGTCTTGATCGAGACATTATCGAGCCGTTCGCGCTCGACCCGCTGGCCAAGTCGCTGGATCGCACCGGGATCGATATCGACTGCGAGCACCCTGCCTTTGGTGCCAACGCGTTCGGCCAGACGGACCGTGTAATAGCCCTCGCCCGCACCCAGATCGGCCACGGTGGTTCCCTCGCCGATTTTCGCCAGGTCCATCACCATGTTGGCCTCGCCCAGTTTGTCGCGCTGGACTTCGGTCGAAAACTCGGTGGCACCGACGGCCGAAACCGGACGGTCGGGTTTGGGAAACGTCGGAGACTGGGCCGGCTGCTTCGAACAGGCAGCCAGAGCGATCATCGTCAGGAGCGAGGCAGCAAGTCGCCTCAATCGACGTCCTCCACCTCTACCTTTTCGCCGGTCACGCGCTGCGACAGGGCCGCCGCCATGAACTGGTCGAGATCGCCATCAAGCACATCGTCCGGCGTCGGGCTGGTAACGCCGGTGCGCAGGTCCTTCACCATCTGGTATGGCTGGAGGACGTAGGAACGGATCTGATGGCCCCAGCCGATGTCGCTCTTCGCCGCAAATTCAACGTTGGCGGCCTCTTCGCGCTTCTGCATTTCGGCTTCGTAGAGCCGCGACTTGAGCATCCCCATGCAGATCTCGCGGTTCTTGTGCTGGCTGCGATCCTGCTGGCTGGCGACGATGATGCCCGAGGGCACGTGAGTCATGCGCACGGCTGAATCGGTGGTGTTGACGTGCTGACCGCCAGCGCCCGAGGCGCGATAGGTATCGATCTTGAGGTCGGCCGGATTGATCTCGATATTGAAATTGTCATCGATCACCGGGAACACCCAGACCGAGCTGAACGAGGTGTGGCGGCGCGCCGAGCTGTCATAGGGGCTGATGCGGACGAGGCGGTGAACACCGCTTTCGGTCTTGGCATAGCCATAGGCGTTCTCGCCCTTGATGAGGATCGTCGCGGACTTGATGCCAGCCTGATCCCCCGCCTGGTATTCGATCGTCTCGGTCTTGAAACCGCGCTTGTCGGCCCAGCGGGTGTACATGCGGAACAGCATTTCCGCCCAGTCCTGGCTTTCGGTACCGCCCGCGCCGGCGTGGATTTCGATATAGGTATCGTTGCTGTCAGCCTCACCTGCGAGCAGGGCCTGAACCTTGTCACGGTCGGCGCGCTGCGCCAGCGCGGCAAGGGCATCGAGCCCTTCCTGGACCGTCGCCTCGTCGCCTTCCATCTCGCCAAGTTCGACATATTCGACCGCGTCGGACATTTCCTGCGAAATGTCCTTTACCGCGCCGATCGACGCTTCGAGCCGGCGACGCTCTTTCATGACCGCCTCGGCATCCTTGGGATTGTCCCAGAGCTTGGGATCTTCGACCCGGGCGTTCAATTCATCGAGGCGGCGCAGAGCGCGCTCCCAGTCGAGGAACTTGCGGACCAGTGCGAGTGCGGCATTGATCCGGTCAATATGGGCCTGCCCTTCGGCACGCATGATTCGTCACTCCAAGAACACGAAAAAGCAGGGCGGCACCTGCGCCGCCCCGCTTAGCGAAAGGGACCTGAAAGTAAAGGCCGCCCCGATTTAGATGGGCCTGACTGTGATGGGCCCGACTGTGATGGGCCCGACTGTGATGGGAATGCCGGGAGCCTCAGCCCTTCTTGCCGGCCTTCATCCTGCGCACGGCCTCAAGCGTCAGCTTCACGTGATCGCGCCAGTCGAGGTCGGAATGAACGAAAGCCACCCGTCCGTTCTTCCCGATGACATAGGACGTGCGCTTGGTCAGACCTGCCGGCATGCCCGGGCGGGCGAGCGCAACATCATATTTGGCGACGATCTGCGGCGTGGCTGATGCAACGGCGAACTTGTCACGGCAGGCTTCCTTGGAGAACTTCTGCAAGGTGGGCACATCATCGTTGGACATGCCAACCACGCTGGCCCCGGCCTTGGCGAAATCATCACTCGCTTCGGCAAAGGCGTGAGCTTCGAGGGTGCAGCCCTGCGTGAAAGCCTTGGGATAGAAATAGAGCACCACCGGCCCCTGCTTGAGCCGCTTGGCCAGCGACACGTCGATCGGGTTCCCGGCCAGCGCACCCTGAGCGGTGAAGTTCGGTGCCTTGGCACCAACGGCGAGTTCAGCCGAAGCCGGAGCGGATACGAGCATGGCGGCAAGAGCGGCCAGCGGGGCGAGCGGGACAAGTCGGCGTGAGTTCATGGCACCGGGTATGCGCCCGGTGATGTCATCAGTAAAGTCAAACCCGATCAGTAAAGCCCGACCGGATCAGCCGCGGGTTCGGCTGGCGGCTCTTCCTTGGGCGCGGCTTCCGCTCCCTGCGGTTCCGACGCCTTGCGCACGCGGCGCACCGCGGCGACTAGAGAATCGCGCTGCTCCTTCAGCTTATCCTCGCGGCTGGCCTCGCGCAGTTCGGCCTCAGCCTTGAAGGCTTCCCAGATGATCGCCGACTTGCCTTCGTTGATCGCAGTCCCGCCGAATACCTGCTTGCCGGTGATGCGGTCGACCTTGACCATGTGAACATCGCGTGGGGCGGTGAATGGCAGGCGCGACCAGCGCGGCTTGGTGGCCATCACAACCTGCTTGAAGATCGGCGCTGCCATGGTGCCGCCCTGCGCATAACCGCCGAGCGAACGCGGCTGGTCGTAACCGATATAGACGCCGCCGACTGTGTCCTGATTGCCGCCCACGAACCACACATTGGTCGGGCCCGAGGTCGTGCCGGTCTTGCCGAACAACGGCAGGCCCAGATCGGCCAGGGCAATCGCCGTGCCGCGCGTGACCACGCCTTCGAGCATGTGCACCACCTGGTAAGCGGTGCGCGGATCCATCACTTCACGCCCCCGCGAAGCAAAACGCGGCATGGCGCTGCCATCCCATTCGGCCATGTTGCACTTTTCACAGCGCCGCTCGTCCGCGCGCCAGATGACCTTGCCGTTGCGGTCCTGCACATAGTCGATCATCGACTGATTGAACTGCACGCCATTGTTGGCCAGCGCCGCATAGGCATTGACCATCTGAGACACTGTGGTGTCGCCGGCACCCAGCGCGAAACTGAGGTAGGGTTCGTACTTGCCGATGCCGACGCGGTCGATCGTCTTGACGACCCGGTCCATGCCAGTGTCATTGGCAATGTGAACGGTCATCAGGTTGCGCGACTGTTCGAGGCCCCAGCGCATGGTGTGAACCCCGCCAGCGCCGCGCATGTCGAAGTTGCGGAAGCACTTCTGCCCCAGCGCCGCGCCCTGATAGACGCAGAAGGCCTGATCGGGGACCATCGTCGCTGGTGTCATGCCATAATCGAGGCCTGTGCCATAAACGAAAGGCTTGATCGTCGAGCCCGGCTGGCGCTGTGCCTGGGTCGCGCGGTTGAAACTGCCCAGACCGGCATCGAAGCCGCCCTGCATCGCCAGAACGCGCCCGGTGGTGGCGTCCTGAAACAGCATGCCGCCCGAAACCTCTGGCACGGCGCGCACGGTCCAGGCGTTGCCGGCCGGAGAGACGGCGGTTACATCGCCTGCCTTGATCGCCTGAGGCAAGCCGACCAGCGGCGCAGTCGAGCCATCGGGGAAGCCGATCGTCGCCCGCGCGCCGTCGCGCTGGGTGACAACGCCAATGCGCCAGTCCTGATAATGGATGGTATGGTTCGCCGCCACGAGCGGTCCGAGCCACTTGTCGGGCGTCACATCCAGCTTGTCGATCGGGCCGACCCAGCCCCGCCCGCCATGATAGCGCAGCAGGGCGGTGCGCAGCGCTTCTTCGGTGGCCTTCTGCAACTGCGGGTCGAGCGAGGTGCGCACCCACAGGCCGCCCGAATAGACGCTGTTCGGGCCCCTGTCGGCTGTCTCGCCGTATTTCTCGGCGAGTCGCCGGCGGACTTCCTCGACGAAATAGCCGTTCGAGGGGTCATAGCTTTCCACCCGGCGAGCAATGATACCCAGCGGCTGCGCCTTGGCCTCGGCCACCTGTTCGGGAGTCGCCCAGCCATTGTCGGCCATCTGATCCAGCACCCAATTGCGGCGCTCGATCGCGTGTTCGGCATATTTCGCACGGCCATAGCGTTCAGGCGCCTTGGGCAGGATGGCGAGGAACGCGGCTTCGCTCAGCGACAACTGGTCAATGTCCTTGCCGAAATAGGCCAGCGCCGCCGCTTCCACGCCGAAACTCTGCCGACCAAGCGGAATTTCGTTGAGGTAAAGCTCAAGAATCTGCTGCTTGTTGAGCACCGATTCAATACGTCCGGCGAGGACCATTTCCTTGAACTTGCGGCCCAGCGAATATTCGTCGCCGATCAGGATGTTCTTCGCCACCTGCTGCGTGATGGTCGAGCCACCGCGCGCGCGGTTTCCCGAACCGATCTTGGTGACATAGTCGACCACGGCGCCGGCTATGCCGGTGTAATCGATGCCGCCATGGCTCCAGAAGGTCTTGTCCTCCGCCGAGAGGAACGCATTGATCACCGGCTTGGGAAAATCGACGAAGCGCAGCTGCACGCGCCGCTCACGCGCATAGGAATAGACAATTTCGCCGTTCACACCGCGCACCATGGTGGGCAGCGGCGGCTGGTAGGTCAGCAGGCTTTCGGCCGAGGGCAGCGTGCGCAGGATGGCCAACCAGATCACCGCATAGATCGTCAGCAGTGCTCCCAGCAGGTAGCCGCCCAGCCGGAAACGCCGGCTTTCCCGCCAGTTCGAACGAAACCATTCGGCCGCGCCGCTAGCCTCGCGGCGGATGCGCAGGCGGGTCGAAGCCAGGTTCGATTCAGGGCTCGATTCAGGGGCAGTCTCGTCGGCCATCGCCGGCTCCTAGCATGGGGGCGCGCGCCCTTGCCACAGTCATTTGTCAGCCGGGCTGGTGACGCGCGAAATAGACGCGGATTGCATTCGCAACGCTTTTCGAAAAGGCGTCACGCCCTTCCCCGGACTTGAGCCATGTCGCATCCTCGGGGTTGGTGATGTAGCCGGCCTCGAACAGCACCGAAGGCAGGTCGGCGCTTTTCAGCACGATAAAGGCTGCGGACTGGATGGCGGATTCGCGGAACCGCATTTCGCCGCGCCCTTCGCGCAGGATCAGCGCGGCGAAATCCTCGGATTGCGCCAGCGTTTCACGCTGCGCCAGATCGACCAGAATGGAGCTGACGTCGCCGGATTGGCGCGAAAGCTGCACGCCATTGATAACGTTGGCGCGGTTTTCCTTCTCAGCCAGCAGCGCCGCCGTCTGGTTCGATCCGCGTTCCGACAGGACATAGACCGTGCCGCCGCGCGCTTCGTCTGTCGGCGCGGCATCGGCGTGGATCGAAATGAACAGGTCCGCCTTAAGCCGGCGGGCAATTCCGGCGCGCTCTTCAAGCACCAGGAACTTGTCGTCGCCGCGCGTCAGGGCAACCCGCACGCCGCCGCCTTCGATCAGGCGGTCACGCAGTGCGCGGGCGAGAGCCAGAGTCACATCCTTTTCGCGCACCCGCTCGCTACCAGCCCCGGGATCAAAACCGCCGTGACCGGCATCGATCACCACCAATGGCCGGCTGGGATCGAGCGGGCCTTCGATGGGCGGCAGTCCGACCTCGCCCGCCGGTGGCGGCAGATCGAGCCGGATAACATAGTCACGCCCGCGCCCGGCAAAGCCGAAAGCACTGTCGAGCCAGACCAGCCCCGCCAGCACCGCGACGGGGATCAGGAACAGCAGGATGAACGGCGGAGTGCGACGCATGGGATTTCCCGTTAAGCGCTTGTTAGGCCTGTCGCAATCGCTGCGCGCTATTCATCCTCAATCCTTGCGGGGCAGCACCAGCAGTGCTAGCAGACCCGCGCCGGAGCATGAATGTTCCGCCATGCCGGACCGAAAGAGTTCCGGATTCGAACAGGTTGATGCTGGAATGACAAGCCTTTCACCGTTTTGCCAAGCCCTGCGCCCCACGGCGCGGGCAACGCTGACGGTGCTGGAATCGCAATGCGATGCGCGCAATTTTTCGCCGCGCCTTGTCTATCCCGCAGTCGCAACACGGCCATCTGGCCAGCCCGCGCGCGCATTTCGGCAGCGCGGAAACACCCACATCGCCATGACCAGCAAGGCAGGTTCATCCTGCTCCACCGGCCATGGCGTGTTTGCATATGGACGCGCCGCCCTTCTCCCGATGGAAGTGCGGCGGCGCGCATGGAGTAATACCAATGACAACGCGCATGCTTATCGATGCGCGCCACCAGGAAGAGACCCGGGTGGCGGTGCTGAAGGGAAACAGGATTGAGGAGTTCGACTTTGAATCTGCTGAACACAAGCAGATCAAGGGCAACATCTACCTCGCCAAGGTTACACGCGTAGAGCCATCGTTGCAGGCCGCTTTCGTCGATTTCGGCGGAAACCGGCACGGCTTTCTGGCTTTCAGCGAAATCCATCCCGACTACTATCAGATCCCCAAAGAGGATCGCGAACAGCTGCTTGCCGAAGAAGCTGCTCACGCTGAGGAAGAGGCCGCCCTGCGCGCCAAGGCCGAGGGTGAGGAAGACTTCGTTGGCGACGACGAGCTGGGCGAAACCCTCGCTGACGACATGGCCGGCACCAGCCACGAACATCATCACGACGGCGACGATTTTGGCGGCGTGATGGAAGTCGACACGGCCGAAAAGGACGAAGTCGCGACTATCGAGGACGGCCACGTTGAAAACGGCTTCGATCACGATGGTGAAGAAGCCGAAGAAAGCGAAGGCGGCGATGATCGTCGCGGTCGCGGCCGTGGACGCCGGCGTCAGGGTAGTGGCGGCGGAAATCGCGGTCACGCCAAGGAAGCCGACGACCTGCGCGCCAAGCGCATGGCGCTGCGCCGTCGCTACAAGATCCAGGACGTCATCCAGCGCCGCCAGGTGCTGCTCGTCCAGGTCGTCAAGGAAGAACGCGGCAACAAGGGCGCGGCGCTTACCACCTACCTCAGCCTTGCCGGCCGGTACTGCGTGCTCATGCCGAATTCGAGCCATGGCGGTGGTATCAGCCGCAAGATCAACTCGGCGGCTGACCGCAAGCGCCTCAAGGGCATCATCGCCGAGATGGATCTGCCCAAGTCGATGGGCTGCATCGTCCGCACGGCAGGCCTGCAGCGCACCAAGACCGAAATCAAGCGTGACTTCGATTACCTTGCCCGCCTGTGGGATGGCATTCGTGAGACCACGATGCGCTCCAGCGCGCCGGCGGCGATTCATTCGGACAGCGACCTGATCAAGCGGGCGATCCGCGATATCTACAACAAGGATATCGAGGAAGTCATCGTTGAAGGCGAAGGCGGCTACCGGGCCGCCCGAGACTTCATGAAGCTGCTGATGCCCAGCCACGCCAAGCGCGTGAAGGCCTATTCAGATGCGGTGCCGCTCTATCAGCGGTATGGCGCGGAAGACCAGTTGACGGCGATGTTCGAACCGGTCGTCCAGCTCAAGAGCGGCGGCTATCTGGTGATCAACCCGACCGAGGCGCTGGTTTCGATCGACATCAACTCGGGCCGTTCCACCAAGGAACACGGCATCGAGGCGACGGCGCTCAGCACCAACCTTGAAGCCGCGCGCGAAATCGCCCGCCAGCTGCGCCTGCGCGACATGGCCGGGCTTGTCGTGATCGACTTTATCGACATGGAATATGGCTCGAACGTCCGCAAGGTCGAGAAGGCCATGAAGGACGCGCTGAAGAACGACCGCGCCCGCATCCAGGTCGGCCGCATCTCCAGCTTCGGCCTGATGGAAATGAGCCGCCAGCGCCTGCGCACCGGCGTTCTCGAAGCCTCGACCCGCGCCTGCCCGCACTGCGACGGCGTCGGCCTGGTCCGTACGGCATCGAGCTCGGGCCTTGCTGCTCTTCGCCTGATTGAAGACGAAGCCGGCAAGGGCCGCGGTACGGTGATCACGCTCTATGCCTCGACCGAGGCATCGATCTACTTGCTCAACACCAAGCGCTCGGACCTGCACGAGATCGAGGAACGCTACGGCGTCCAGGTTCAGGTCATCCCCGAAGGCGAGAACGAAGGCGCGAAGATGCGCGTCGCCTCGTCCGGCCCGCGCCCGACGGTCATGCCGCGGTTCGAGCCCATCGTTGAGCCCGAGGAAGACGATATCGTCGACGAGGATTTCGCTGACGAGGACGAAGAGGAAGAGCGCGAAGATCGCAGCGAGCGCAGCGACCGCGGTGAACGTAGCGAGCGCAGTGAACGGGGTGAAGGTGAAGATCGCGGCAAGCGCCGTCGTCGCCGCCGTGGCGGCAAGGGCCGTGCCCGTGATGGCGATCGCGAAGAAGGCGATCGTGAGGAAGGCCGGGAAAATGGCCCCGAGGAGGACCGTGAAGACGGGCGCTCTGAAGACGACGCTGAAGGCGAAACCGGACGCGACGACGACGAGGAAACCGAAGGCCGCGAAGAGCGCGCCGAAGGTGAAGGCGATGGCGAAGGACCGCGCAAGCGTCGCCGTCGTGGTCGTCGCCGGCGTGGCGGCCGTGGTCGCGGCGAAGAGGGTGGCGAAGGCGGCAGCGAGGAAAGTGCCGGCGAGGACGGCGAGCAGTCTGAGCAAGGTACTGACGAAGCCCCTTCGGCTGAGGAAGCTCCTGCCGACGAACCCGCTCCCAAGAAGCGCACCCGCCGCAAGAAGGCCGATGTCGAGGCAGAAGCCGTAGAGGCTGAAGCTGAAGCAGCGCCGGTCGCGGAAGAAGCGCCGGTGGCCGAAAAGCCCAAGCGTTCGCGCAAGAAGAAGGTTGAACCTGAAGCCGAAGTGGAAGCTCCGGCACCAGTCGCCGAAGCAGAAGCCGAAGTGGCCGCCGAGCCAGTTGCCGAAGCCAAGCCGAAGCGGACCCGCAAGAAGAAGGCCGATGCCGAGCCGGCAGTTGCCGTCGAAGCGGAAGCTGAGGTAGCAGCCGAAGCCGAACCGCGGCCCGCCGCTGATCTGGTCGACGATGCTGGCGAGGAAGCCCCCGCTTCCGGTCCTGCCCGTCGCGGTTGGTGGCAGCGCACCTTCGGCGAATAAGCCTTAGCGCCAACGAACAGTCCCCTCCCCGCCACCCGGCCGGGAGGGGATTTTGGTTTGGGGGTCAGAGCTTTCTGATTTCCACCGGCCGTATTTCCACTGGCACGGCCGAAAAGCGCGGCATGAAGTTGATCGGCTGGACATGGTCACTGAGCGAGGTCAGCCGCCCGACATTGCTCCCGCCCTCGCCGCGAGGATCGCTTATACCTCCCGATGTGCCTTCCAGTGTGCCGAACATATGCGTCATCGAGACAACGCCGCGCCGCAGCCGGTCCTCGCCCTTCACGAAGGCGCGTATCGCGCCGTGGGCCGAAGCGATCTCCACCTCACAGCCGTCCACCAGAGACAGGTCCGCCAAGTCCGCCGGGGCCATGAAGGCGTGATTGACAGGATGCCGCTTACGGTTGCCGCGTGACTCCCGGAATGCGCCGTTGAGCGCGTGCAGCACGCGCCGGCAGGTCAGGCGGAACGGCGCAGGTTCGAGCGTTTCTTGCGCCACCACGGTCAGTTCCGCCGCCACATCGGGCGGACATAGCTCAAGCCGCTGGTCCCAGCCCTCAGGCGCGGGGAGCACGTACACCGGCTCGCGCTGCGGGCGCAAACCGCCCGGATTGGCGGCGAGTTCGTCGAACGTCACCGCGCCGTCGCTGCACAGGAAGCGGCATAAGTCCTCCGGGTCTGGCCGCTCCTCGCATGAAAGCGCCAGCCCACCCGGGATCGAACCATAGTCCAGCCCATAGCCCCAATACTTGAACGTCAATTCCAGCCCCATCCGCGCGGCGATCGACCAGAAAAACTCCCAGTCATCGACGACATCGCCGGGCTTCGCCACCAGCGGCGGCGAGTATTGCGCGAAGGGTTCGGGATAAAGCGCATCGGCGGCAAAGGTCAGCTCATGCCGCTCGAACGGCTGGCTGGCTGCCACGACATAGTCGGCCAGTTTGCCGGTCTCGGTCATCCGGCAATCGAGCGACACCAGCAGGTCGAGCGCCTCGAATGCCGGCTTGGCCACGCCGGGATCGCCCAGCGCCATCAGCGGATCGCCGCCGAACACCACCAGCGCGCGAATGCGGTCAGGGTGGTCGATCATGATCTCGCGCGGGATCAGTGCCGAGGGTAGTTCGTGCATCAATGGCCCGACCGGTTCCGACAGACAGAACGGCGCCTTCTCGAAACTGCGGGTGGGCGCCAGCGCCATTTCGCGCACGACCTTGGGCTTGAGCGTCCCCGGATTGCGGACAAGGTCGCCCTTGCGGCGGTATCCTCCGGCCAGCAGGCCGACGATGTCGATCATCGTTTCGGCAAGGTTGGAATGGTCCGCCATCGATGGGCCGGTGCCGCTGCCCACGACCGGGCGCTTGGCCTCGCCGAGCCAGCGGGCGAGCGTTTCGATCTGCTCCACTGGCACGTCCGCGCGCGCGGCGGCCACTTCAGGCGTGAACGGGGCGACCGCCGCGCGCAGGTCTTCCAACCCGTTGCAATGGCGCGCCACAAAGTCCCGGTCCCACGTACCGTCACGCAGCATGGCGTGGGCCACTGCGGAAAATATCGCCGTATCCTGCCCCGGTCTCGGCTGGATATGGAGATCGGCATAGCGCGCGGTTTCGGTGCGGCGCGGATCGATCAGCACGACCTTGCCGCCGCGTTCCTTCAGCCGTTCGAATGACCGCCCCGGCGCGCCGCTTTCCGCCACGGCATAAGGCGCACCCTGATGCGAGACGACCGGATTGCCACCGCTGAGCACGGCGAGATCGGCATCGCGGATCGCATGTTTGCCGCTCGCCATGATGCCGATGCGCGCGGCGGACACCCATTTACCAGACTGGTCGATGGTCATGGTCGAGAAGAAATTGGGCGTGCCGAGCTGCGCCACCCAGGCGCGCTCCATGATATTGCCGAGCACGCTGCGGTAGGCCCCGGTGCCGTGATAGACCGCCACCGCGCGCGGGCCATGTTCGGCCACGATGGCAGCAAGCCGGTCGCCGATTTCCGCCATCGCGGCGTGGCTGTCGATGGGCGCGTGGCCACCCTCGCCTGTCCGCTTCAGGCTGGCCAGCAACCGCCCTTCGGCCCCGTTGTGAAAGTCGACCGAAGCGAGCCCCTTGGGGCACAGGTAAGCGCCATAGGGCGAGAGCGTGCCATCGGGCCGTGCGCCCGCCAGCCGGCCATCGACCACGTCGACTTCCATCGCGCAGTGCGCGCTGCAATTGCGGCAGAAGGTCTTGGCGGTGTGCCTCTCCATCGGCGCAGGCTAGCCGCGTGTCGCTGCACCGCAAGGGCGCACCGTCGCAAGATCAAGCCGAAACGCCGACAGGGTCAGGCGTCAGGCTCCGCCAGCCTCGAGCAACATGGCGTTCGCCAGTTCGAGCGCTTCGGAAAAATCGTCGCGCGCCGAGGGGATGTGCAGACGATAGGTGAAGAAGCCGTGGATCGTGCCGTCCGCCTCCAGCAGCTTCGTCGGCACCCCTGCCGCTTCCAGCAACCGCGCATATTCGCGGCCTTCGTCGCGTAGCGGATCAAGCCCGGCGGTGACGACAAGCGTCGGCGGCAATCCGGCCAGATCAGCCAGCGCGGGCGATGAGCGCCAGTGTGAAACGTCGCTGGCGTAGGCGCGGTCAAAATAGCCCATGTCGCTGCTGCTGAGGAAAAACCCGTCGGCGAAGGTATCACGTGATGGGTGGCGGGTGTGCGAATCGGTGACCGGGTAGATCAGGAACTGGAACAGCACCGGCAGCACCGCCGGCGCATCGCGCAAGGCAATCGCCGTTACAGCTGCGAGGTTGCCCCCTGCGCTGTCGCCGGCCAGCACCAGCGCCGTTGGCTTGATGCCAAGAGCCGCGCCATTCTCCGCCACCCAGCGCGCCGCTGCTTCGGCATCATCGGGCGCGGCGGGCCATGGGTTTTCAGGCGCGAGGCGGTATTCGACCGAAACTACCGGCAGGTCGAGCGAGCGGGCCATGTCGGCACAAACGGCGGCGTGGCTGTCGATCGAACCCGCAGCAAAGCCGCCGCCGTGGTAATAGACCACCACTGGGCCGGGTGCGCGCTCTGCCTGCGCGTCAAACAGGCGCAACGGAATGTCGCCGCCCGGCCCCGGCATTGTCAGGTCGCGGATCACCGCCAGATCACCGACAGGCAGGTCGAGCGACGGGATCGCGCCCGGCGGCAGGCTGCGCATATAGGCGACCAGCTCGTCGCTCATCGGCGGGCGCGGGTTGGCCTTCATCATGTCGAGGAAAGCCTGAACGTCGGGACGGACGGTATGGTAGCTCACGGGTGATCTCTCCGGTCAGTTATGGTTTTACGAATTCCTGACCGACCCCCAGCGCGTGCTGCACGGCGGGACGGGCCGATATTGATGCATGCCATGCGGCAAGCCGGGGCCGGCTGGCAAGTCCGCCGCCGTTCTCGGGGTATTTGTCGATCCATGTCCAGCAGGCCATGTCGGCAATCGAATAGGCACCGCACAAGTATTCGCGGCCTGCCAGCCGGATTTCGAGCACGTCGAACAGCCGCGCGGTTTCCTTGGTGAAGCGATGGCTTGCCAAGCCGGTTTCCAAGGGATCGCGGCCGTCCTTGCGCGCTGCACGGGTGAACCAGTTGACGTTGCCCGATGACGGCCCCAGTCCGGACATCTGCCAGAACAGCCATGAATCGACTTCGGCCCGTTTGACTTCGTCCGCCGGATAGAACCGCCCGGACTTGCGCCCAAGGTACTGCAGGATCGCCGCGCTTTCGAACACGGTCACTGGCCCGTCAGTCAGCACCGGAATCCGCCCGTTGGGATTGAGCGCGCGAAAGGCCGGATCGTCCTGACCTCCGTTGAGAATATCGACGAACACAATTTCATAGGCCAACGCCATTTCCTCAAGCGCGATCGTCACCTTGTGGGCGTTAAGCGTCGGGAACATGTGCAGGGTGAGCGTCATTTGATCTCGCGGAATTCGATGGCCATCCGGGTGCGCGCCTCAAGCCCGATGTCGGGGAAGGTCGATACATCGTAGGGATCGCGGCCGCCGATATCGAAGTAGATGGCCGGGGCGTCGGAACGGTTCTGCAAATGGTGGGCATTGGCGACTCCGGCCTTGAAGGCGACGCAATCCCCCGCGCGCAGCACTTCCTCGCCATCGTCGGTGACCAGCACCAGTTCGCCCGAGATGACGATCACCGTCTCGTCATTGGTCCGGTGCCAGTGGCGGTTTGACGACCAGCCGCCGGGTGGGAGTTCGACGCGGTTGACGCCGAACTGGGTCAGGCCGAATTCGCGGGTGACGATCCACGACTTGCGCCCTTCCAGCTTCTCGCCATGCGGCGACGGGTAGGAGCTGGGGCCACCGTGCGCCTTTTCCGAGCTGAAATCTGCCTTCGCCATGTGTACCCTCTCAGAATTCGATGCGCTGGCCGTCCCACGCAAACAGTCCGCCGCTGTCTTCGCGGGCCAGCCCGTCGATGACCTCGAGCAGGTGCCCGGCAGAGCGATCCGGCGTGAACAGCTTGTCCAGCGGAACGCCGCGCTGGAATGGCTGGGACAGGGCGGTGTCGACCGTCCCCGGATGGAGGGCAACCGCAATGGCCTTGGGCCGGGTGCGGGCGAGTTCGATCGCGCAGTTGCGCACCAGCATGTTCAGCGCGGCTTTGGATGCGCGGTAGGAGTGCCAGCCGCCGAGCTTGTTGTCGCCAATCGATCCGACGCGCGCCGATAGCACGGCCAGCACCGCGCGGGATTCGCGGGGCTGCAGCGGCATGACATGCTTCATGATGAGCGCGGGGCCAATGGTGTTGAGCGCAAAGACCTGCGCCATCGCCGCGCCATCGATTTGCGAGACGCTCTTTTCCGGGCCCTTGCCTTCTCCCAGCGAGAGAATGCCGGTGGCGACAATCGCAAGATCGATCGCCCCGCCCTCACCCATACGCTTCGTTGCCGCCGCAATCGAGGCTTCGTCGGTGAGATCGAAGGCGAGGCTCGTGACCTTGCCCCCACCCTCAGTCGGCCGACGAGAGAGGGCGAACACCTCCGATACATCATCACGCGCGGCCAGCCGGGCGACGAGCGCCGCTCCGATGCCGCCCGAGGCACCGAACACGCAGGCGCGCATGGTCATGGCCGTGCACCGGGACTGAAAACAGACAGTTTCATGTGAACCAAGGGACCACAGCCCAAGTCATCCGGCAAGCCGCCTTGCACGTTCATCGGACAGGCGTTGACATTGGTGACAGTAGCCTGATGTTGCGCCCATTCCGAATTGGGGACACCTGTCGCATGTTTCGCACTTTTGCTGCTGTTTCAACTCTCGCCATCGCCATTTCCACCCCCGCGCTTGCCGCTGAACCGGCCAAGGAAGCCAAGTGGGACGTCAACGCCCCGCCGGGGATGAAGACGCGGCCCATTGCTATCGACACGGCCGAGGGCACGTGGATGAACCTCGATGTTTCGCCCGATGGCAAGCGCGTGGCGTTCGACCTGCTGGGGGATATCTACACCTTGCCGATTGAGGGCGGCACACCGACGCGCATTGCCGAGGGTCTCGCCTATGAAACGCAGCCGCGCTTCTCGCCCGATGGCAAGCGGATCGTTTTCACCTCTGACCGGGGCGGCGGTGACAACATCTGGATCATGAACGCCGATGGCAGCGACAAGCGCCAGCTGACGACCGAGAATTTCCGCCTGCTCAACCAGCCAAGCTGGAGCCCGGACGGGCAGTACATCGTCGCCAAGAAGCACTTCACCACCCAGCGCTCGCTTGGCACCGGGGAGGGCTGGATGTACCACGTATCGGGCGGTGCCGGCGTGCAACTGGTCAAGCGGCCCAACGAGACGCACCAGAAGGAACTGGGCGAACCGATCTTCGCCCCCGATGGCCGCCATGTCTATTTCACCCGTAACACCACGCCGGGCGGCACCTTCATCTACGCGCAGGACAGCAATACCCAGCTGTTCGCCATCGAACGCTATGACCTTGAGACGGGCGAAACCGATCAGGAAATCGGCGGCGAAGGCGGCGCGGTGCGGCCCACCCCTTCGCCCGATGGCACCAAGATCGCCTATGTCCGGCGCGAACGGACGAAGTCGAAGCTCTATGTCCGCGACCTCGTCACCGGCACCGACCGCAAGGTTTACGATACGCTCGATCAGGACGTGCAGGAAACCTGGGCGGTCACCGGCGTCTATCCCAACATGGCCTGGACGCCTGACAGCAAGGCGATCGTGTTCTGGGCGGGCGGCAAGCTCAACCGGCTCGACCTCGCATCGGCGAAAGCCAGCGTAATCCCCTTCCGCGTCAATGACACGCGGCTTGTCGTCGATCCGCCGCGCCCAGCCATCCCGGTGGCTCCGGCGACGTTCAACACATCGATCCCGCGCGGCGCTACGGTTTCGCCCGATGGCAGCCAGATCGTGTTCGAGACGCTCGGCAAGCTGTGGGTCAAGCCTGCAACCGGCGGCACGGCCCGCCGTCTGACCAGCGAGACCGAGGCGATGGAAGCCTATCCCGCATGGTCGCCTGACAGCCGCCGCGTGGCTTTCGTCCGCTGGACCGACACCGGCCTTGGCGAGATCCGCACGGTCGGCGCTGATGGCTCGGGCGCGGCAACCGTCACGGCAAACCCCGGTCATTACGCCCGCCCCGCCTTTTCCCCCGATGGCCGAACGATCGTCTTCGAAAAGCAGCAGGGCGGCGGACTCGTCTCGCCCCGCAATTCGGCCGAACCCGGCCTCTACAAGGTCGCTGCGAGCGGCGGTGCGGTCACTCGCGTGTTGCGCGATGGCGGCCACCCGCAGTTCGGCGCGGCCAGCGACCGCGTGTTTGCCTATGTCTATGAAGGCGGCAAGGGCAAGCTGGTCAGCACCGATCTGGGTGGCGAGGCCAAGCGCGTCCATGCCGAGGGCGAGCTGGTGAACGACTATGCCGTCTCGCCCGATGGCAAGTTCTTCGCCTTCCGCCAGAACTATCAGGCCTTCGTCATGCCTATGCTGCCGGGCACGCAGACGCTGTCCGCCCAGCCTTCGGGAACGCCGCTGCCAGTGACCAAGGCCAGCGGCGACGGGGCCGACTGGATCCACTGGTCGAATGCCGGCAACAAGCTGCACTGGTCGCTCGGCCCGGTGCTCTACACCGCTGACCGCGCCACGTTCTTCGCCAATGCCCCCGGCCCGCGCGCGGCGAAGTACACCCCGCCTGCAACCGGTGTCTCGTTGTCGATGCCGGTCACGCTCGACAAGCCGAAGGGTTCGGTCGCCATCACCGGCGCGCGGATCGTCACGATGAACGGCGCGGATGGCGGCGTGATCGAGGATGGCACGATCCTGATCGAGGGCGACCGCATCAAGGCTGTCGGCCCGCGCGCTTCCGTCGCGGTTCCGTCAGGCACGCCAACGGTTGATGCCGCCGGCAAGACGATCATCCCCGGCCTCGTCGATGCCCACGCCCACGGCCCCTACGGCATCGATGAGCTGACCCTGCAGGCGAACTGGTCGGAACTGACCAACCTCGCGCTCGGCGTCACCACCCGCCACGACCCGTCAAGCCGTTCGGCGCTGGTCTTCCCGCAGCTGGAAATGCAACGCGCCGGCCTCGTCCTCGGCCCGCGCAGCTTCTCGACCGGAGAGATCGTCTATGGCGCGAAGAGCCCGGGCGTCTACGCCGAGATCAACTCCTATGAGGACGCGCTTGCCCATGTCCGCCGACTGAAGGCGCAAGGGGCGTTCTCGATCAAGAACTACAACCAGCCCCGGCGCGAACAGCGCCAGCAAGTGATGCGCGCCGCCATTGCCGAGAACATGCGTTCGGTGGCCGAGGGCGGTTCGCTGTTCGGCTTCGACATGTCGCTGATCGCCGATGGCAACACCACGATCGAGCATAACATCCCGGTCGACGTGATGTACCAGGACGTGCAGCAGTACTTCTCGCGCTCGAAAGTTGGCTACACACCCACGCTGGTTGTGACCTATGGCGGCCCGGCGGGCGATCCCTATTGGCGCTCGCATACCGAGATCTGGAAGCACCCGCTGCTCCAGAAGCATGAGCCGGCCTCTGCCCTCGCCGCCGCCGGCGCGCGCCGCGAAATCGCTCCCGAAGAAGACTATGTCGACGACAACAACGCCCGCGAGGCGGCCAAGCTGGCCCGGCTCGGCGTGCCGGTATCGATCGGCGCGCATGGTCAGGAAGCCGGCATCGCCGCTCACTGGGAACTGTGGTCCTTCGTGCGCGGCGGCATGACGCCAGTGGAGGCCCTGCGCGCCGGCACCATCGAAAGCGCCCGCAGCCTTGGCTTTGACGCTGACATCGGCAGCCTTGCACCGGGCAAGTTGGCCGACCTCGTCGTGCTCGATGCCGACCCGACCAAGGACATCCGCAATTCTGACAAGATCGCCAAGGTCATGATCGGCGGCCGCCTCTACGACGCGGCGACGCTGAACGAGGAAGTCACCGGCACCCGCAAGCGGCCAGCTTATTGGTGGGAAGGCGAAGGCGGCGCTGCCGGCTTCACCGGTCCTTCGGGCGGATTGGGCGCGCACGTCGACTGAACCGCTTGCCGGAAGCCGGGCCGCTGCTGGACTTCAGCGGCGGTCCGGCAGCGGACCAATTGCCTCGATCAGGCCGCTGTGCGGCACCAGACGGCGCGCACCTTCGACGCTGAGGTGGCTGCGGTCGCGGAACACCAATTTCCCCTCGATTGCGGTGCGGCAAACGCCTTCCGGGCATACCGCCTTGTCGAGCCGAACAAATGTTGCCCCGGTCCGCTGCGCCACTTCGTCCAGCAGTTCGCTGACGCGGCGCACCTGCGGATGAATGTCCTGCAAGGTAAAGGCACAGCTTTTCACGGAAAGGTTTGGCAGGCCTTCGCGCTGCAGGACCTCGCACTCGGCAGGATTGAATGTCGCATGCGGCACGGGCGAGACGAGGATGACGCGCTTGCCGCTGGCCTGGAGCTGGCGGATTGCCGCTTCCAATGCGGCAACCAGTTCCTCGGGCCGGGCATCGGTGCGCCCACCAAGCAGGAACGGCGTGTCACCTGTCAGCAGACGAAAGCGCGAACTGATGACGACGACATCGACTGCGTCCATCGCCGCCAGCTGAACGAGCACCGAATCCGTGAACTCAACGCAATTATCCATGGCGATGCGGGAGTAGCCCGGGCGCAGCTCCGCCGCCTTGGGGATCGGAGCGCAGGCGCTGCGCGTGACTTGCAGCAGGGAATTGGCGATGGCCGGATCGGCCAGCAGGCCGGGCACCAGCTGCATGGCGAAACTGTCTCCCCAGATGGCGACCCTTGGAGCTGGACCGCTGCGGCATACCTCAGCCGGCTGCCAGCGATTGCCCAGCTCGCCACAATCTTTCGCCAGCCCGCGATTGGGGCGCAATTCATGGGCAAGCTCTGCCCCCGTTCCTCGCGCGCCGCCGATCGCCATCGGCAGGCTGACTGCGGCAATAGCGGCGAGCATGACAACTGGCACGGCAAAGGCGCGGCCGCGCTTCGCCCAGAATTCCGCGCGGCGTAGCGGCTGTTCGACATGGCGATATTGCAACCAGCCAAGACCGACAGAAATTAGCAGAACCAAGCATTTCAGCCAGAGTGGCGGGTTGCCAAGATACACGAGCCCCGCAAAGCACAGCAGCGGCCAGTGGATCAGGTAGATCGAATAGGACCAGTCGCCGATCCGTGCGGTGGTCCGTGTGACCAGATTGGCCGGAAGCCAGCCATCCCGTCCCAGCAGGATCACCGCTGTCGCCGCGCAGACCGCAATCGCTGGCCAGCCCGGCTGGGTATGATCCGATGCCAATGCGCAGATGGCGATGATGGCGGCCAGCGCCAGCCCTTTCCACAGCGCGCTCACGGCAGGGCGTCGATAGATCGCCAGCCACGCACACAGCGATCCGGCCAGCAGTTCCCAGGCGCGTGCCGGCAGCAGATAGAACGCCAGGTTCGCCTTGCCTGCCAACGTCGTCCAGATCACTGCGATTCCCAGACTGGCCAGCAGCCCGGCGAGGATCATCGCGAGTCGCCAGCGGCGCGGCGTGAACAACAGCGCGACCGGGAGGACGAGGTAATACTGCTCCTCCAGCGAAAGCGACCAGGTGTGCAGCAACGGCTTTGTCGCCGCCGCGCTATCGAAATAACCCGCCTCGAACAGCAGCGCGACATTGGCGACGAAGGCCAGCGCTCCGTAAAGCTGGCGCAGATAATCGTGCCACTGCGCCGAGGTCATCAACAGCCAGCCCAGCACGGTCGTGGCGAGAAGCGTCGTCCATGCGGCAGGAAGCAGGCGGCGCGCCCGGCGCAGGTAGAAGCTGGCGAAAGTGAATGTCCCGCGCTCCAGCCCTTCCAGAATGATGCGTGTGACGAGATAGCCGGACAGAACGAAGAACAAGTCGACGCCAAGGAATCCGCCGCGCGCGATTTCGGGGAAAGCGTGGAAAGCCAGCACAAACAGCACCGCGATCCCGCGCAGGACCTGAATATCGAAACGGTGCTCGCGCGCGGACTGCATGTCCGCGATTTGGCCCAGATGTCCGCACATGGCCAGAACCGAAGGGTCCGTTTTCCAACTTGTCTGCGCTTTAGCGCGCTTTCCTACACGGCTGCGGTCTGCCAAGGTCGGCTGGCTCTTTGACCTGTCCAGACCAACCGAAACCCGAAAAGCCGCGCCCACCAGCGCGGCTTTCGCACATCCAGCCCTCGCGCGCGAAAGACACTGCGCTGCGGCTGTACTTCATCAACTTGCATTTCCTGCAAGCAGGGAGGCGCAATTCGCACCTGCGTTGCCTGCCCTCAAATTCCCTGCCCCCTTGCCCCGCCGCGCTGAATCGCTAGAGGGGTGCGCAAAGCATAGGATGGAACCGGATTCATGGCCGAATTTTTCCTCGACGCGAAGAGCAAGATCAGCGGCAAGGGCCAGCACCACAAGGCTGAGGGCGCCGCCAAGGTGAAGAAGTTCACCGTCTATCGCTATGACCCGGATTCGGGCCAGAACCCGCGTTACGACACCTTCGAGATCGACCTCGAAAAGTGCGGCCCGATGGTCCTCGACGCGATCATCAAGATCAAGAACGAGGTCGATCCGACGCTGACTTTCCGCCGCTCGTGCCGCGAAGGCATCTGCGGTTCCTGCGCGATGAACATGAACGGCCGCAACGGCCTTGCCTGCACCACCGCGATCGAAGACCTCAAGGGCGATATCCGCATCACCCCGCTGCCGCACATGGAAGTGATCAAGGACCTTGTCCCCGATTTTACCCATTTCTACGCGCAGTACGCCTCGATCCGCCCCTGGCTGCAATCGGTCACGCCGACGCCTTCGGGCAAGGAGCGCCTGCAGTCGCCGGAACAGCGCGAGAAGCTGGATGGCCTTTACGAGTGCATCCTGTGCGCCTGCTGCTCGACCTCGTGCCCAAGCTACTGGTGGAACTCGGACAAGTTCCTCGGCCCGGCGATCCTGCTTCAGGCCTATCGCTGGCTGGCGGACAGCCGCGACGAAATGACCGGCGAACGGCTCGACGAGCTGGAAGATCCCTTCCGCCTCTATCGCTGCCACACGATCATGAACTGCGCGAACGTCTGCCCCAAGGGTCTCTCGCCCGCCAAGGCCATCGCTGAAATCAAGAAGATGCAAGTCGAACGGCACGTTTGACAGGCGCTGCGGCTAAGCCATGACTGAAGCCGACCAGCCTGTTCATTTGCGCTGTGAGCCTGACCCTGCCAATCCAGGGTGGCTGATCTATGAACTTGGCCCCGAAGACGCTTACAACCGGGCAGTCCTCGGCAACCTCTTGTGCCGCCGCGAAGGCGATACCTGCCGAGTCCGGTTGCCGATCCGGCCGCACCACATCAATTCCGCCGGCCGCATCCATGGCGGCATCGTGCTCGGACTTATCGATGTCGGGATGTTTACCGGGGCCTACGTGCTGTGCGGTATCGAGCCGGCGGGCGCGGTCTCGGTCGACCTGCAGTGCCAGTTCATCGGCCCGGGCGATGGCAAGCGGTCACTCGATCTGGTCGTCGAAGTGCTGCGGGAAACTGGCCGGCTGATATTTCTGCGCGGTAAGCTCGTGCAGGATGACGACCTCGTCGCCAGCTTTTCATCGATCGGCCGCAAGCCTACACGTCGACCATGACAGGCCTGATTCAACGATACGAAGCGCTGGTGGCATCGGGCGAACTGCGCCCCGATGCGGAACAGGCGGCAGCTGCCGAACGGCTGGCCAGCTTGCAGCGCGAACTGGAATCGACCGCCGCCCCGCGCGGGGTGCTTGGCAAGCTGTTCACCCGCAAGCCCCCTGCCCCCAAGGGCATATACCTGTGGGGCGGCGTCGGGCGCGGCAAGTCCATGCTGATGGACCTGTTCCATGAAAACCTGAACATCCGCCGCAAGCGCCGGGTCCACTTCCACGCCTTCATGATGGAAGTCCACGCCTTGCTCCGCGAAGAGCGCAAGAAGGAAGAGGGCGATCCGATCCCGCCGGTCGCCAAGGCTCTTGGCGAACACATCCGTTGTCTCGCCTTTGACGAAATGGTGGTGAACAACAGCGCCGATGCCATGATCATGAGCCGGCTGTTCACCGCGCTGATCCGTGACGAAGGCGTGACCGTGGTGACGACCTCCAACCGCGCGCCGTCGCAGCTTTACATGGACGGACTGAACCGCGAGCACTTCCTGCCCTTCATCGCGCTGATCGAACGCGAACTTGACGTGCTGGCACTTAATGGTCCGGTAGATTACCGGCTCGAACGGCTTGGCGGCATGCCCACATGGCATGTGCCGCTGGGAGAAGCGGCAACGGCACAGGTGCGCGAGGCGTTTTTCCGCCTGACCGACTACTCGCCTGAGGACTACCTGCACGTCCCTTCGGAGGAACTCGATGTCGGCGGCGGGCGCAAACTGACCGTGCCCAAAACGCTCAAGGGCGTCGCCGTTTTCAGTTTCAAGAAGCTTTGCGCCGAGGCCCGCGGCGCGCCGGACTACCTGGCGATCGCCCAGAAGTTCCACACCGTCATCCTCGTCGGCATCCCGAAGATGGGTCCGGAAAACCGCAACGAGGCTGCACGTTTCGTCACGCTGATCGACGCGCTGTACGAACACAAGGTCAAGCTGCTGGCAACAGCGGCAGCAGACCCTGAAGACCTGTACGAAGCGGGTGACGGCCGCTTTGAATTTGACCGCACCATCAGCCGCCTGATGGAAATGCAGAGCGCCGAATACCTCGCCTTGGGTCACGGCGAGGACTGACTTGAAACTCTGCCTTGCCGCCCCATATGGCGGATATTCCGGCGGTCACTCCCCGCCGAGGTGGATAATCCAATGATCGATATTCGTCCTTTCGCCAGCCTTGGCGCTGCCGACCACGGTTGGCTCAATGCACGCCATCACTTCAGCTTCGCGAATTATCACGATCCCGCCCGCATGAGTTGGGGCGCGATCCGCGTATGGAACGACGATACGATCGCGGCGAAGAAGGGCTTTGACCCGCACCCGCACAACAACATGGAAATTGTCACCTTCGTCCGCTCCGGCGCGATCACGCACCGTGATTCGATGGGTAACGAAGGCCGCACCGGCGCCGGCGACGTTCAGGTGATGAGTGCAGGCAGCGGGGTCGTCCACGCCGAATACAACCTTGAGGACGAAGCCACGACGCTGTTCCAGATCTGGATCCTGCCGGACCAACGCGGCGGCGAGCCTCATTGGGGCCAGCGCGAATTTCCGCGCGGAGATCGATCGGGAAAGTGGGAGATTCTCGCCAGCGGCGATCCTGAAGGTGACGATGCGCTTCCGATCCGCGCCGATGCGCGCGTCATGGCGGCAACGATGACGGCAGGCTCCACGATTACCTATTCTGCCGATCCGGCGCGGCACCAGTACCTCGTGGCACCGGTCGGCCGGGTCAAGGTCAACGGAATGCCGGCGGAACCTCGCGACGGGATCGCCGTGACAGGAGAGACAACGATCGTTGTCGAAGCCCTCGACGATACCGAAATCGTCATGGTCGACTCGCGCTAATCCAGCGGCGGGCAAGGGCCCCGAAACCAGTGCTGCAGATCCGGTGTGTCTGCAGCACTGCACCGCTTCACGGCCTAATCGGTTACATGCCTCTATCGGATTCGCGCTCCTACCGGATTGGCGAAAATTTCGATGGCCACATGTACAAACACCCCAGCCTAGGGCCGGGGTGCTGAATGATCGGAAATGCTTAACACATTCCGTTCGGTTAACTGCCCTAACTCCTCACCCTCTGGTGATTCGCCAAGCCAATCTCTTATCGACCCCTGATGTCCGGGATTCTAGGAATCCGTTTCAATTCAGAGATTTAGCTTTTACTGGAAGAGCCACTTCCAGATCGACCAACCAAAGTCCATTGCGAGTCTCCAAAAAATTGGACACCCATGATCTACGCCTAATTTATTCGGTTAACAAGTAGTTAACTTCCAACCTTGCTTAATTGCATTGCAAGGCAGCTCTGGCGAAACTGCTCGAAGCCTTCCGGCCGGCCGATGAAGAATCCTTGACCGGTGTCACAGCCCATCCGAGAGAGCAGCTCGAATGTCGCCTGATCCTCGATGCCTTCGGCAACAATGCTCTGCTTGAGCGCGTGCGCCAACGAGATTGTGCTTTTGACGATTTCACGTTCGCGTTCACCGGTAAGAATTCGCGATACGAAGTGTTGATCGATCTTCAGCTCGTCGCTCGGCAGTTCAGCCAGATAGAGCAGGCTGGATTCGCCGGTGCCGAAATCGTCGATGGCCAAGCGGAAGCCCATGGCGCGCAGTTGCTGCAGGTTCTGAACGGCTGCGGGGCGATTATAGACCGCAGCGGTCTCGGTCACCTCGATCGTGAATTCGCGGCAATCGATGCCGCGGCGACGGACTATTTCCGAAATTGATGACAGCAGCGATGGCTTGTCGACCAGCTGGGCTGACAGGTTAATGCTCATCTGGAAGCCCGGCAGGATGCCTGACATGGCCTGGGCCGCGGTGATGGCCTCTTCAAACACCCAATAGGTCAGCGCATCGATACGCCCGGCCTTCTCGGCCTGGACAATGAAAGCATCCGGCCGGATTGGGCCACGAACCGGATCATTCCAGCGCACCAGAGCTTCGGCACCGCAAACACGTGCCCCACGATAGTCCCACTGCGGTTGGTAAGCGAGCCAGATGTCGCCGTTCTTCATGCCCTCGTCGATCCGGGCGAGAAGCGAAAGCTCCCAAGGTGCATCGGCAAGGCGCGATGCCTCGAACTGCTCGATCGTCCGCCCTGCCTTGAGCGCTTCGTTGGCGCTGGCCAGTGCGGTATTCAGCCGGGTAACGGCGTCGAGGTGGTAATTTCGATCAAGTCCGAAGTGCACGTTCGTATCGAACATGTGTCCACCGACCAAAAGCGGCGCGGCAAACAAGGCGCGCATGCCTTCGAAATGTTCGGTCTGCTGGTCCAGCGGACAGGAATACTCGAACCACGCGAAATGGCCGTTTTCGCCGTGATATATCTGCTGAATTCCGCTACCCACGGCAAAGCGGCGTGCAACCTGCGCGGCGCATTCGGCATGGAGGCTGGCCGGGAGTGTAGCGAGAAACTCCTCGTACCGGCCGATCACCGCAACCACGATATCGTGGTTGGGCGGCAATTTCGCATCGCTGAGCGCGACGAAATTCGGGAGGCCCGAGGCACTGGTCTGCAACACGCGGCGGCGCCATTTGCTCCACAGCGTCAAGGCACCAAAGATCGACAGGGCAATCACCCCGGTGGACGGGGGCGAATAGAAACCGAAGCTTTGCAGAACGGCCGGTGCAGCAAAGACCCCGATCGCCAGGACCGCATAGGCCGACCGGCGGAAGTGCGTGTGGCCTATCCGCGAAATTGCCAGGGCCCCCAGCACAAATACAAAGAGCATCGGCAGGTCGCCAATGTTGTTGCTGCGGGCAGCGCTAACACTGACGGCACCGGCAATGTCCATGGCAACAGGATTGACCCGGCCATGCCCGAAGTACCCAATCTGCGAGTCAGCCGCCGTGCGGTCTGCCGAAATGATCACTGACCGGCCGGTCAACAAGCCGGTTGCGATCTCGCCGGATGACAATTGGCGCGCAGAAACGATGCGGATCGATTCCGGATCAACCGCAAAATTGGGAATGAAGTAAGCGCTGGGTGATGCCTCGCCGCCTGCCAGATCAACCGCGAGCGAAGGATAGACCTTTCCACCCGCCTTTACGGCGTTAGGCGAGCCTTGGGCGTAGCTCAGGAAGTTTACGAACCAGCCCGAATAGGCGACCCGCGCGTCACCGATAACGCTGCGATCAGGGATCTGGACAGCTTCCGGATCAAATCGCTCGACGCTGGCAGGCCGGGTCACGACAGTGATCTTGGAACCGAGCGCCCGGATCTCTTTCGCGGTCTCGCTCTCCGCTCCGAAATTGATCGGCTGATCGAAATAGATCGCCTTGGGCGCTTGTGCGACCACTTGTTCGATCAGATTAGCCTGCGCGACGTCAGACAATTCGGTATAGCGGGAGCCCCGCGGGGTCGTGACGAGGATGATCGACTGCGGTGCCTCGATCCTTTCCAGGCGGAAACGGGCATTCCAGTATGCATGATCAATCGGCTGGCCAAGCTTCAGCAGCCCGAACAGGCATGCGACAAGTGTCGCAATCACAAGGGGTTTTTTAAGAAACGCCCGCATTTCCTGCTCAGTTTGGATCCATAACAACAGGACTGTAGGAAAATTGGTTTAAAATCTGCTTACCATTGTCCCTGCCGGAATTCCGCTGGAACTCCATTCACTTGTCAGGCGAGGCCGAGCTGGGTGAGCGATTTTTCAAGCATCAGCAGCTGCCAAAGGGTGCGCGAATGGTCACTTCGCCCACCGATATGCGCTTCGGCCATCTGGGCGACTCGTTCCGGCACCATCCACCCCGTGCGGGCCAGCGCTGCGCCCTTGGCGATGCCTCGGGCCTCACCGGCCAGAGGCCCGCGGAACCACTCAGCGATCGGCGTGACGAAGCCCTGTTTCGGTCGATAGAGGATATCGTCGGGTAAATGCCGCGACATGGTTTTTTTCATCAGCCATTTGCCGTCCATGCCGCGAATACGCATCCGCTCTGGCAGGCGTGCCGCAAATTCAACGAGGCGATGATCGAGCAACGGTTCGCGTGCTTCAAGTCCCACCGCCATGCTAGCGCGGTCAACCTTGGTCAGAATGTCGCCGGGCAGCCAAAACGCCAGATCGGCATATTGCGCCTTGTCCAGCCCTGAACGAGCGGGTGCTCCGCGCATCAGCTCGATCATCGGCTGCTCGGCGCGGTAATTCCCGCGCAGGGTGAGGTAATCAGGGCTGTACAGGCTGTCACGCAGGCCCGGCGCCATCACGCAGAGCGACTTCGCGTAAGCCGCCTCGCTCGACGAGGCGAGCGATTCAAATGTGGATTTCGCGCGGAGCGGACGCGGTGCCCAGTCAACCTTGGGCCATACCGACGCAAGCGAGCCGAACAAGGGCGAGCGGATGCTTTGCGGTAGTAGCCCGCGCAACCGGTCCTCATTCAACTGGAAGCGGTGCCGGCGATATCCGCCCAGCGCTTCATCCGCACCGTCGCCCGAAAGCGCCACCGTGACCGATTCCCGCGCCAGCTGGCAAACGCGCCAGGTGGGCAGCGCCGAGGCATCGGCAAACGGCTCGTCGAACATGGCGACGAGCGTGTCGATCTCTTCGAAGTCGTCAGGCGAAACCTTGCGGGCGCGGTGATCGGTGGCGAAGCGCTTTGCTACCTGCGCCGCATAATTGCTCTCATCGAGACCCTTGGCGTCGAAGCCGATCGAGCAGGTTTTGACCGGCTGGCTGCTGCTTTCCGCCATCAGCGCGACCACGCTGGAGCTGTCGACACCGCCTGACAGGAACGCGCCCAGCGGCACATCGGCAGCCATGCGTGAAGTTACGGCCTGGCCCAGCAAGTGCAGCAATTCCGCTTCGAGATCGGCTTCCTTGCCCTTGTGACGATCAGCAAAGGAGATGTCCCACCAGCGCTTCGGCTCAGGTAGCGGCTTGCCGTGCGCCAGTAGAAGTGAATGCGCCGCCGGCAGTTTGCGCACGCCCTTGATGATCGAGCGCGTGTCTGGGACATAACCCCAAGCGAGGTAATCCTCGATCGCCAGCGGATCGACCTCGCGCCGCAGCAGCGGATGGGCGAGCAAAGCCTTGAGTTCGGAACCGAAAATTACACTTCCGTCGCTCAGCGAGGCGTGGAACAGCGGCTTCACCCCGAACCGGTCACGGGCTAGGAAAAGCTGCCGGCTCGGCTGGTCGTAGATGGCGAAGGCGAACATCCCGTGCAGCTTGGGCAGGCAGTCAGGCCCCCATTTCTGCCATGCGGCGAGAATGACCTCGCTGTCGCCATCGGTGTGGAATACGGCGCCATGACCGGCCAGTTCGGCGCGAAGTTCGCGGTAATTGTAAATCTCGCCGTTGAACACCAGCATCGCGCGGCCATCGGTCGAGGCCATGGGCTGCGGCGAGCCGGCGAGATCTATGATCGACAGGCGCCGGTGGCCTAGACCGACGCCCGGCGCGGTCCAGACCCCGGAGCCATCGGGCCCGCGGTGCGCGATCGCGTCGCACATCTTTTCCACCCGCGCCGGATCGACCGGCTTTGGGGTTTCGAGATGGAAAATTCCTGCAATTCCACACATATGCCGCGCGCCTACCGGATCGCGCCGACGCGGTCCATCCACACGTCGACAGGGCCGATGGCGGATTGGAAGCGCGCGACGCTGGCTTCAGGCTTCAGGGTTCCCGTCTTTTCCGAGGAAATAATAAGCACGGCAGTCGGCCGCGATCGCAAAAGCAGACGATCCAGCGTGTTGGCCAATTTCAGGCGGAAATTGCTGCCAGTGAGCGTTCCGCCGCTGCGGTACCATGTAAAGGCAACCCGCTCGATTTGGCCGCGTGCCAGCAGCCGGTCTGCCTTTGAAGCATCAAGCGCCGGACCCGGCGAAAGCCACGACCATTCGGATTGCGGCATCAGCGCGCCCTCGCCAAAGCCGCCGGCCTCGCGCCCTTCGGACTGGCCCGAATAGAGCGCATAGAAAACGTCCACAGTCTCACCCTGCGCATTCGCATAGCGGCCCAGCAGACGGTGTTCCGCACCGGAAGCGCGGGGCTCCCAAGGGGCTTGCGGCGCATAGTCGGCGCGCTGCCATCCAGGGACGTCAGGCAGGAACAGCTGTTCGGGCAAACGCGCGGACAGCCGCTCGGCCGCCATCGCCCAGCTCGTCGCGCCAAGTACGGCCAAGCCCATGATGACCAGCGCCGGGCGGATGCCGACCGAGCGCCGCGACCAGCGATCGAGCAGCGGCGAGGCAAGGATAGCCTCGCCATCGATCATCGGCGCACCGGGCGGACGGTCGAAAAAATGCCAGCCCAGCACGATGACCAGCGCGATCACCAGCGCGAAAAAGAACCACCCGTAGACGATGTGATCGAAGCCGGTGGCATATTCGGCGCCCTTGAACTGCGCGACGTAGATCGTCGCCCAGGCGCGTACCCCGTTGGCCAGGATCGGCGCGGCTATCGCCAGAACAAGGAAGGCAATGCGCCGTTTCCAGCTGATGAAACAGACATGCGCCGCCAGCACGCCAAAGGCGATCATGGCGATGAGGAATTTTACCCCCGAACAGGCCTCTGCCACTTCGAACAGGCCCGCGGGCGTATCAATGAAGACGCCGTCAATCACGGCGGGAATGGCGGACAAGTGAGTCAGCAGAATCACCATTTCAGCGGTGATCATCTGCAATGCTGGTACCAGCTCGTCGCCGAAGGGCACGAGGAATGCCATGTAGCCCAGCGGAAATAGGAGCGCCCGGCCAACTTTAGGGCCGAGAATGGCCAGTGCGCTTGCACCCAGCATAGCGACGGCTGCGCACTGTCGAATCAGATTGAATCCCGAAAAGGCCCCCAGCACCCAAAGGATCGCAGCACAGGCAAATAACCAAAGGCCGGTCCGCCAGCCGATTGGCGTCATTTCGCGCAGTTGCGGCCAGCGTTGCCAGACCAGCCAACCGATGATCGGCGGGACAAGCAGCACGTGGGTATAAGTCGAAATGTTCCACCATTGGTCGAACATCGCCGCCCAATCGCGTGCAAAGCAGGTGATCAGCAGGAGCCAGGAAACGGCCAGCCCCGCCGCCGGTTCACGCCAATGCGCCGGGATTCGGTCGATATAAGTGCGGGGAAAGTCGATGGCCGGCGCTTCAGGCGGCATGGCTCTCACCCTGCCCGGTCATCCCGAGGATTCCAGGAAGCGGCGCCAGAACTGCCTGCCACGAGCGGCGGTCCTGCAGGTAGCGCCGCGCGGCTAGCCCCATGGTCTTCGCACGCTGACGGTCGCGCAGCAGGGTAATGGTGTGGCGGACAAGTGCGTCGTCGTCCTCACCAATCATGATCTCGCGCCCGTGCTGCGCGCCTATTCCGGTAGCTGCGCCTTCTGAGGCGACGACGGGCACGGCCATCGCCATCGCCTCCAGCACCTTGTTCTGTACCCCGCGCGCGATTTCTAGCGGGACGAGCGCGAGGTCAGCCGCGCGCAAATAGGCGGGCATGGAATCGACCCTGCCCCAGACCCGGCAGCCATCGACGCCGTCGAGCGCCTTGACCTGCGCGGTCGGATTGCGACCGATGATATGAAGCTGCGCGCCGGGAATGACCGAGCGGATGCGCGGCAACAGACTGCGCGCGGCCCGCAGGACAGCGGCTACATTGGGCGCGTAGTCCATCTGCCCGGTGAACACGATCTTGTGCCCGGGCAGGCCAGCAAAGACTGTGTCCGGCAGCGTAGAAAATGGGTCGAAAGTCGCCGAATCAATTCCGTTCTCCAGCGCCTCGACGCGCGCCGGCACCGAAAGCCGGCTGGCAAAAAGCTTAGCCTCCTCGTGCGACACGAGAAGGCTGGTGTCGGCGCGGGCGGCGAGGCGGTTCTCCTCAACCTTGAGTACCCGGCCCTCGCGCGCATTGATCAGACGCATCGCCGGATTGCCTACTTGAGCATAGGCTTCGAACTTGGCCGAATCGACATCGACGAAATCGATCACCAGCCTCCCGCGCCAGTCAGCGGGGACATATTGTCCCATCTGGCCCGAGAAGACGTAGATCGCCGAAATGTCGCGCGTGCGGAGCGTGCGCTCAACAAACTGTTCGATAGCGGGATCGTGAAAGGCGGTCAGGCTGACTGGCTGGCGCCGGAGAACGGCCTCTGCCCCGGCGCGCCACATCGGCTTCGTGCGCTCTGCCACAAAGCTGGTTCGCGCCAGAGCTTCCAGATCGCGCTGGGCTTCGGCATCGTTTTCGTCATCGGCGAAAGTCGCGACATGGACCGGACCAAGCTTCGCCAGTGCTTTCAGTACATGGTGCGAGCGGATCTTGTCGCCCCGGTCGGGCGGGAACGGGATGCGGTGGGCGAGGAACAGAATCTCTCCCATCAGCCGAGCCCCTTGGCAATCAGCGGCCCCAACCGGTTGGCTACGGCGAGTGGCAGACGCTGCCAGACGGCGATCTGCATGGCGTGCTTGGCGCTCGTCGGATCGGCATCGCGCACCGGCTGGCCGGGTGCAGTCCAGGCGGCATAGGACAGCGGCTCAGGCTCAAAGCCCCAGTTGCGCTTGAAGTGATAGGCACCGCTGCCCGTCTTCGACCGGCCGAAATCGAACGAGGAGCAACCCCGGCGGCGGGCGTGAAGCATCAGCTCGAAATACATCCGGTCATTGGCACGCAGCCGCCGTGCGTCCCACGTGCCGCCGCCCCAATAGGGCATGACCGCACCGCGATGGTACACCGAGAGGACCGAAGCGACCGAGCGTTCGCCTTCATAGACCGTCAGAATATCGGCAGCGTCACCGAACCGGTCGAGGACGGCATCGAACAGTGCGCGCGGAAATACCGGCGTGCCAAGGTTGCGAACCGATTCGGCGTAGACGGCGTAGTGGGCCGCGCGGTCCTTTGCCGAAGTGCCGATCTCAACCCGCAGGTCCTTCTCCAGGCCTTTGCGGACTTCAGCGCGCTGCTTGCGCGGAATGGCAAGCAGTTCAGCTTCATCATCGGCAGCGAGTGGACGCGCGAAGCCGCAATGCGATTCGGTCTTGATCACCCAGCCGACGAGGTCCTGCGGCAGGTCGCCGCCGCGCAGTTCGATTGATGGGCATGAGCGCATGAGCGCATGCCGCTCGGCCTCGGCCAGAACCGCGTCCCCGTCGCAGCCGGCTGTCAGGAGGCCGCCACCAACCGCAAATCCGCTCGATGCAAGCATCCGGCCGAAGATCGGCGAATGGATCTCGTTCAGCGGCAGCCAGGCGCAGACTGACCCGCCCCGTTCGCCCACCAGCCCCAGCGCGCGGTTGCCGGTGCCATCGGCAACGGCGCAGAGCCAGGCCGGGCGATGGAACGGGGTTGCGCCGGGATGGTCAGCAAGAAAGCCTTCGATGCGCGCTGCCTCGCCGGCGTCGGCGGGATCGATCTGGCGCAACGTTATTGCTTCCGGACGAAACGGCGCGTTCATGCCGCAAGCCTGAGCGGCGCAGCGCGCGATGCCTCGCCGACCACCAGCGCATCCATCCGGCCCCAGGCGAAGTCGCCGAGGAGCAGGCGCAGCTTCGCGGCCATGACGTCGAGGTTGGTGTAATGCCGGAATTGCGATTTGAACGGCGCATTCTTCATGCGCGGCTGGTCGGGATCGACCTCCCACGGATGAAAATAGAATACTGCGGGCCGGCGGTCTCGTTCATTCACCTGACGGATCGCCCAGCGCGAAAAAGCGTAGGGCAGCACGCGGAAGAAACCCCCACCACCTGCGGCAAGGCGCCGACCGGCAAATTCGGCGGTGGTCACCGGAACTTCGATCAGGTCCGAACCCTCCAACGGCTGGAAGGCAAAGCGCGGCGCGGCGCGCCAGCCGTAGTGATCGTGCGCGATCGGCGCGACGCTTGAGGAATAGGTGTAGCCCTGCTCGGCGAGCACCTCGAAGGCCCAGGGTGTTCGCTGGTCGATCGAGAAACTCGGTGCGCGGTAGCCGGTGACGGCCTGACCACTTGCCTGTTCAATCGCCTCGCGGGCGCGCTTCAGGTCTGCGGCGAAAGCCTCAGCCCCCAGCGTGAAGACTCGGGCGTGATCCCAGCCGTGGCTGGCGATTTCGTGACCGGCATCGGCAATGCGCCGCATCATGGCGGGATGACGCTCTGCCACCCAGCCCAGCGTGAAGAACGTCGCCTTCACGCCGGCATCATCAAACAGACCGAGAATCAGGTCGCAATTTCGCTCGACCCGGCTGGCATGACCGTCCCACTCCGAACGCGCGATGGTGCGTTCAAAGGCGCCGACCTGGAACCATTCCTCGACGTCGACCGACAGGCCGTTGATGATCGCTTGACGATCCAAGAGCGCGACCCCTCTTCGCCCGATCAGGCTGCAATCTGTTCGTCGGCCTCAAGCCATTCGACCAGCATGGCGAGCGTGTGTCGAACGGTCTGTTCCTGTTCGACAAGCCGCGCCTCGAGTTCCTCGATCCGCTGGTTGAGCGCATCGACAGCGCCATTGTCTACGCTCACCACAGGCGCGGAATGCTCGCTGCCATTCGCGAGTTCGAGCACGGCCTGCTGTAGCTCGGCTATCTGCGCGTCGCGCGCGGCTAGAGCGGCTTCGAAATCCGCATTGCTGGGGGCCGCTTCGGCAACAGCCACTGCCTGATAAGCGGGTGCAGCATCGGCGTGGGCGGCAGGGCGCGGCAAATTGCCGGGGGCGCGGACCGGCTCGGGACGGGGCCGCCGGGTCGATAGCGGCAACGCCGTATCGTCGGCCAGCTCTGCGAGCACTTGCTGCAGCATGGCGGCATCGATGCGCGTTCGTTCCTCGACAGCGCCGAGCAGCATGAGGCGGTTGAAGATCTGGTTGATCCGGCGCGGAACGCCGCCCGAAGCTTCATAAAGCTCGGAGAAGACGCGCTGATCGAAGCTGGGGTTGCCCTGCCAGCCGACGCACGACAGGCGGTGTTCGACATAGGGCTGCACTTCGGCGGGCTGCATTGCATCCAGGTGATGCGCCGCAATCACGCGCTGGCGCAGCTGTTCAAGCTGCGGCGAAAGCTGGATCAGGTCGCGGAATTCCGGCTGCCCCAGCAGCAGCGTCTGCAGCAGGGGATGCGCGCCAAGCTGGAAGTTGGACAACATGCGCAGCTCTTCAAGTGCACTGATCGACAGGTTCTGCACTTCGTCGACCACCAGCAGGCAGCGGCGACCGGCGCGGGCTTCTTCGTGAAGGAAGCCCTCGATCGCGCCGAGCGCGGCGGCCTTGTCATGGCCTTCGATCATCAGACCGAAAGCTTGCGCGATGACATGGATGATCTCTTCGCCATCAAGCGACGAGGTGACGACCTGCGCTGCGGTCAGCCGCGCCGGGTCGATTGTCGCCATCAAATGCGCGACCAACGTGGACTTGCCCGCGCCCACCTCACCGGTGATGACCACAAAGCCTTCGCCCTGGGCCAGACCGTAGGACAGATAGGACAGCGCCTTGCGGTGCGTTCCACTCTCGAAATAGAATGTCGCATCCGGCGTCAGCTGGAACGGCTTGCCCTTCAGGCCATAGAAATCATCAAACATGGTCAGCTTCCCCTAGCAGGCTCAGAACGAATACCGGACGCCGACCAGCGCCGAGGCGCTCCACAGGTCAGGCAGGGTTTCGCGATTCAGTCCATCGACACCGACGGCGAGATTTGCCGTCAGATGATCGGTGATGTTGCGGAAATAGGCGGCGCTGGCGCCCAGCGTCGTGCCGTCCTCGGCCGTCACGAAGCCCGAATTGAACCAGGTCGCATAGACGTTGGTGGCAAAGCGCGAGTTCGCGTCGATCCGGCCATTGAGATAGGCCGACATCCAGTAGTTCTCGTCCACCAAACCATTGGCGGAGGCGAGGATCGTCCCCGGAGCAGCGATGAACTTGCGGCGGTCGTAGCCAAGGCCGACGCCTGCTTCCAGATTGCCGAGGTCGTAACCCAAGCTCGCCGCGACACCACGCGAACGGAAGGTCGAAGAGCGTACAGAACCGAGCGCATTGCCGAGGCAGTTGCCGCTTTCCATGCTCGACAGGCAGGTGTTGAGATCACCGGTCAGCGGATTGCGGTTGGCCTGAAAATTCGTCGGCAGGTTGGCGAGTGCCTTGTTCAACTGGCCGCCGAAGCCGGCGATGTTGTCGTAGACGGCGACGTTCAGGCTCATGCGGCGATTGGGCGCGTAGGCGAATGTGCCGTAATAGCTTGTCGTGCCGTACCGCTTGCCGACGTGGGCTTCGAGCGCGGTGCGCTTGGACGGGCGCCACATCACACCGGCATCCCAGATGAAGCCGCTGGTGTCATATGCGAGCACGCGCGGGCTGGACTTGTCGGTGACGTAACGGCCGTTCGATCCGCGGATCGGTGCGCCGAGCGTATCGCGCTGAACGTCGCGCGCGGAAATCTCGACGTCTTCGTAACCGACGCCGCCAACCAGCGCGAGATCGCGCGACACCGGCAGGGTCACGTCGACCCGGGCATGCAGGTCCTTTACCCGCTGATCGAGGTTGGAGATGTCTTCCTGGTAATAGCCGGCGCCGGCACCGATGCCGACCGGCAGCATGGCACCGGGGCTGACACCGGCGTGCAGCTCAGCGTTGTGCGAGGTCGAATGATCGAACACGTCGACCGCCGGTCCACCCACAGCATTGGCGATCGAGCTGTCCGTGCCGACCTTGGTATAGCCAATGCGGTAGCCGGCATCGATAGCAACATCGCCGGCGCGCGACTTGATCGTCGGGCCGCCGTAGACTGACCAGACCTGCGTCGAACCACCGCCGACAAAGCGTCCGCCCGGGGTGATCGAACCGTTGGCTTCTACCTTGGAGCGCGCCGCCATGGCGCCGGCTTCAAAGTTCAGCGCATTGGGCACGACTGCCACACCGACGCGGGCGATGCCGCTGATCGTGTCACCATCAGCTGCCTTGCCGTAACCGAAGCGGCGCTCATAGCGGACCGAAGCGGCACCCTTGGTGTTGCGGCCTTCGATGCTGGCATCAAGGCCGGCGGCAATCGCCGAGTACGTGAGGAAATCGCTGCCGGGCGAAAGTTCGGCCGTGGCGACCTGCGATGCCTCGATATACGGCGTGATCGACACCTTCTTGCCCGAGCGGCCGCGCTTGCCGCGCGAATCGCTCGACTTGGCATCATCACCGTCATCGTCACTGCTACCGACCTTGCTCGACCCGTCGTAGGACATGGTCTGCGCATGGGCGTGCAGCGGCAAGGCCAGCGCCATGCCAAGTGATGCGAGTACGAGTTTGCTGGTGCGCGTGTTCATCGCACTATCCCCTGTATCCGTAATAGGAACCGAAACGGCGGCCGCTGGGGCTGAAGTGCACCCCGTTGAGCAGCAGCTGGATGTTTGGGCAGGCCGAAAGCAGCGAGATTGCGTCTTCCAGGGCACCCTGCCCGGTCTTGTCGCACCGGGCGACCACAACAGCCTGACCGGCATACTTGGCAAGTTCAGCGGCAGGCGAAGCTGCCAGCGCCGGGGGGGAATCGAATATGACGATGCGGTTCGGCGCGCCCTGCACCAGCCGGTCGAGCACCTGCGCGGTGTGCGAGGAGGCCAGTTGTTCGGTATCGCTGTTGGTCATCGACCCCGCCGGAAGCACATAAAGGCCGCCGACATCGGTGCCAATCACGCAATCCGCGACGTCGATCGAAGGATCGGTCAAGGCATCCATGAGCCCCTTGCCGCCCGGCAGGCCGAGCGTTGACAGCACGGACGGCTTGGCGAAATCGGCATCGACCAGCACGACTTCGCTTTCCTTCTCTGCCGCAATCGACAGCGCAAGGTTGACCGAGGTGTAGGTCTTGCCCTCGCCCGGAAGCGGCGAGCAGATGAGGATACGCTGGGCGGCATAGCCCATGCCGCCGCGCGCCAGTTCCTTGGCCTGCAGCAGAAGCTGCCGCTTGATGATGCGGAATTCTTCCAACAGGCCGGAAACGCCGCCTTCGGGCTGGATCATGCCTTGCTGGCGAAGCAGCGCGCGATCGATTTTGTGGTTCGGGCCGGTGAACGTGACCGGCTCGACAGCGATCGCCGGCGCGGCGGGAGCGGCAGGAATTGGGGCCTGAGCCGGCGCAGCAATAGGCGCGGCAGGTGCTTCCTTGATCCGCTCGAAGCGGGCCGAAGCAGGCTCGGGAGCGGCTGGCGCAGCTTCCAACGGCTGTTCGTCCATACGCCGCACCTTGCGCAGTTGCCGGCGCGGCGGGATCAGTTCTGCCGGGATCGGCATGCCGCCCAGCGAAGCGAGGTCGAGCCCTTCGCTTGCGCGTTCGAGCGACGACTTGCGGCGCGGCTGCACGGCATCTGACGGAAGGGGGATTTTGGTCTGTTCGGTCATCGTTTCACCCTCACGCCACCATGCCGACCTGGATCATCTCTGAAACCAGCAGCAGGACGAAGACGCCGAGCAGCGCGACGCAGCCCGCATAGAACTGCTTCATCCGCTTGCGGCGCAGCGCACGGCCGGCCTCGTTCAGCGTCTGGCTGATCGCGCCAAGCACTGGCAGTCCAAGCGAGCGCTCCAGCTTGGCCGTGGTCGCAAAAGTCGAGCGCAACTGGCCAACCGCGAAAGCCGCGCCGACGCCGGCACCGATACCCATGACCAGTACGCCGAACAGCAGCAGCGGACGATTGGGCGCCGCAGGGCCGCGCGGCGTGGTCGGCGGATCGATGATCTGGAACTTGGCGGTGCCTTGTTCGGTTTCCACCTGGCCGCGCAGGCGCAGAGCCTCGCGGTCGGCGAACAGCTTGTCGTATTGCGTCTTTAGCTGTTCGTAGTCACGGCTGATGCGCTGCGCTTCAGCGGCAACCTCTGGATTCTGGATCTGCTTGGCCATGACCTGCGCCATCTCGGTCTGCATCGAGGCGCGGCGTGATTGCAGCGCTTGGACATTGGCCTGGCGTTCGGCACGGATCGATACCAGCGACGAATAGGCCGGGTTCGGCTGGCCCACCGGGCCGCCTTCATTGGCGGCGGCGGAACGCAGCGAGGCGATCTGGTTCTTGAGCGTGATGACGTCCGGGTGGTTATCGGTCAGCCCGCGCGCGCGCATTCCGGCTAATTGGCCCTGCGCTTCTGCGAGTGCACCGCGGGCGCCGCCTGACTGGCCCACACCCTGCAGGGTCTGCGGCGTGCCGGCAAGCTGGCCATTGATGGCCGCAAGTGCGCTTTGTGCAGCCGCAAGGTCAGCATCAATGCCGCGCAGTTCAGACCGGCTGGCCTCCATGCGCTGCAGCACCGACGAACCGCCCTGAGCGAGCTCGGGGAAGCGCGCTTCAAACTCGGTGCGCTTCTTTTCGGCTTCCTCAAGCGCCTTCTGGCGCGATGCCAGCTGCTGGTCGAGAAATTCGAGATTGGAGCCCATGGCGCCGTTGCCGCCAACGAGGTTTTCCTCGCGGAAAATGTCGATCAGCTTCTGGACAATGTCCTGCGCCAGCTTGGCAGTTTCGGCATCGGACAGCGATCCGTCGCTGGCGACAGCGCTGATCTTGAACAGATTGTCCTGCTCGCTCTCGACCTTGATCTTCTTCGACAGTGACTGGATCACCGATTCCATCTGCTTGGGCGTGGTGACGCCGTCGCCAAGACGGGTGGAGCGGACGACCTTTTCCAGGTTCACCGCGCCGGTCAGTGTCTGGCGAACGCGTTCGATGTCGCGTTTGCGATCGTTGACGCCAACGCCGATCTGTTCGGCCAGCGGATCGTCGAGGTGAACGAAGATGCGGGCACGCGATTCATAGCTGTTCGGGATCATTGCCACGACCAGCCAGCCCAACATGCAGACGGCCCAGGCAACGGCCAGCACCACCCACCGGCGATGCCAGACGCTGTAAACCGCCGAGCGGAGTTCGTCGAAGATCGAGTTCATGTCTTGCCCCGCCCCAACCGCTCTCAGAACGCGCTTTCGGGGATGATGATCACATCACCGGGCATCAGCATGACATTGGCCTTGCTCTCGCCCTTCTTGAGCAGGTCGCCGAGCCGCAGCGCGAATTCCTTCTGGCTGCCGGTCGACTTGTCGAATCGGATCAGCTTGGCGCGGTTACCGGCGGCGAATTCGGACAGGCCGCCCACCGCGATCATCGCGTCGAGCAGAGTCATGTTTGCGCGGTATGGCAGCGATGCGGGCTTCTCGGTCGCGCCGATCACGCGCACCTGCTGGCTGAACGTGCCGGCAAACTTGTTGACGATGACCGAGACCAGCGGGTCCTGAATGTACTGCGAAAGCTGGAGCTTGATGTCTTCCGACAGCATCGAGGGGGTCTTGCCCACGGCCGGCATGTCGGTGATCAGCGGCGTGGTGATGCGGCCGTCAGGGCGGACCTGCACGTTCGCGCCAAGCTCCAGATTGCGCCAGACGAATACGGTCAACTCGTCAAGCGGCCCGATCACGTATTCCTCGCCCGGACCTTCCTGCATCGACACGAAGCTGGCCGCAGGAAGCTGCGGTCCGCTCGACGAACCGGCGCAGCCGGTCAGCATCAGGCTGGCCACGGCAGTACCGGCTAGCAGTCGGGACAAACGATCGGTCGGCATACAAGCACACCCTCAGTTGTGGCGGCTTGTGAGGTGCAGAATACGACGGGCCCGTCCCATTGGTGCACATGGCATGCCGCCAGTTCAGCTGCGGCTATCGCCAAAAAGGGTGAACATACCGTTATCCTTGAACGGATATTCCGGAATTCAGGCGGCTTTTTGAGGGACAATCCCTTAATGGGACAGTCTATTCCTTAACTCTAAACGAGCATTTCTTGCGCCGGACCATGGCCCAGGAAAGCCGCCGGGCTGGCACTGGCCCCATAAGCCCCGGCACAGAATATGGCGACGAGATCACCAACCTCGGCACGAGGGAAACCGGCTTTTTCAGCCAGCTTGTCCATTGGCGTACACAGGCAGCCGACCACGCTCGCCTCTTCCTCGACCGGCGCGCCGAAGCGCGTGGCGATGGCCACCGGGTAATTGCGGCGAACGACGGTGCCGAAGTTGCCCGAAGCGGCCAGTTGGTGATGCAGTCCGCCGTCCGTGACGAGGAAGACTTCGCCATGGCTCATCTTGCGATCGACAATGCGGGTCAGGTAAATCCCGGCTTCGCCGACAAGATAGCGTCCCAACTCGATATTGAAGCGGGTATCGCGCAAAACCTCCGGAAGCGCGGCGAAGCGAGCATCCAGCGCCGCCCCAACGGCGGCAACGTCGACTGGCTCGTCGCCTGGAAAATAGGGAATGCCGATGCCGCCGCCCAGATTGCAATGCGGCAGCGGCGCGCCAATGGCCGTGGCCAAGCGCGCGGCAAGATCGAGCGTCTGGCCTTGCGCTTCGATGATCGCGTCCGCCGAAAGCGCCTGGCTGCCGGCGAAGATATGCAGGCCGTGCCACTCCGCGCCCGCTTCAATGATTCGTCGCGCCAGCGCCGGAACGCGTTCTGCATCCACCCCGAACGGCTTTGCTCCGCCGCCCATTTTCATACCTGACCCCTTGAGATCGAAATCTGGGTTCACTCGGATGGCGAGGCGAGCGGTTCGGCCTTCCCGCGCAGCAATGGCCAACGCACGTTCCGCTTCGCCTTCGGATTCAAGGTTCAGCGTCACGCCGTGATGAATCGCTGCCGCCAGTTCTGAATCGCGCTTACCGGGACCTGCGAAGCTGATCTTCCGCGGCGAAACACCGGCAGCGAAGGCCATCGTCATCTCACCTGCCGAAGCGACGTCAAATCCGTCCACCAGATTCGACATGACATCGAGAACCGGTGCGAAGGGATTGGCTTTCATGGCAAAGTGAATGCCAAGCCGCTGCGGCATTGCAGCGCGCAGATGGGCGACTTTCTCGGTCAACATCCGCTGGGAATAGACAAACAGCGGCGTTTCATGCGCGCGTTCGACCAGTTCGCTGACCTTGTGCCCATCGATGGCGAGTTCGCCATCAATGGCGGTGAAGCCGGCGGGGATCGGTCCGAGTGCCTTCACGCGGCTTCTGCTTGCTGGAGTTCATGCGCCAGACCCGCTCGGTCAATCTTGCCATTGGGACTGATCGGCATGGCATCGCGCCAGTGAATGACTTTGGGCTGCATGAAATTCGGCAAATTCTGCATAAGTTTACGCGGCAATTCTTCCCTGAAGTCTGAAATTCCGGGAGCTGGTCTGGCAACCAAATGCACCACTTGACCCAGCCGCGCATCTTTCACGCCCAGCGCCACCGCTTCAGCGACAAGGCCGGTGGCGAGCGCCGCCTCTTCGACTTCCTGCGGGCTGATCCGGTTACCCGCGCTCTTGATCATCGCATCACGCCGCCCGACAAAATACAGCAGGCCGTCGGCATCGCGCTTCACCCGGTCACCGGACCACACCGCCATGCCGCCATATCGCGAGGCCGCAGGAGCTGCCTTGTAGCGTTCGGCGGTTCGTTCGGCGTCTTGCCAGTAGCCCTGCGCCACCAGCGGCCCGCAGTGGACGAGCTCGCCTTCCTCGCCATCCACAGTGACTTCACCATCGTCGCCAATCACGAGGATCTCCGCGTGGGGGATTTCCTTGCCCATTGATGTCGGGTGGCTGTCAATCAAAGCGGGATCGAGGAAAGTCGAACGGAAGGCTTCGGTTAGGCCGTACATGGCAAACAGGCGCGCTTGCGGGAACTGGCCACGCAGGCGGCGAACAAGGTCTTCAGTCAGCGCACCACCCGAATTCGTCATCCGGCGAAGCTTTGCCGCAGTTTCTGGCGGCCAATCCAGTTCGGCCAATTGCACCCACAGCGGCGGCACGGCTGCCAGCGTGGTCACACCATTGCGCTCGACCGACTTCACCACATCGCGCGGCGTAAGGTAATCGAGCAGGACGACCGACCCACCGGCGTACCACGTTGAAAGCAGCTGATTCTGACCGTAGTCGAACGACAGCGGCAGGACCGCCAGGGTCACATCATCAGCCGCAAGCCCGAGATAGGAAGCGACACTTTCCGCCCCCAGCCACATATTTGCGTGGCTGAGCATCACGCCCTTGGGCCGACCCGTGGACCCAGACGTATAAAGAATGGCTGCCAGTTCGTTCGGATCAGCCTGCGATGGTGCGAGATTGCCGCCGAAAGCCGCCGCCTGTTCAAGCGCCTCGCTCTCACTAACAAGCACCGCCCCCGCAGCATCCCCATCCTCAAGCGTCTGCAACCGCGCGGGCGAGCCGATCAGCAACCGCGTGCCGCTATCGGCAAGGATGTGCGCAACCTGCGCCCGCTTCAGCAGTGGGTTAACGGGAACGTGGACGAGACCAGCCCGGGCCGCAGCGAGCGGCATCAGGCAGGTCAGCTCACCCTTGGCCGCCCAGGTCGCCACCCGCGCGCCTTTTTCGGGCACCTGCGCCGCGAGCCAGGCCGCAAGGCGCGAGATACGCGATCTTAAGTCCTTGTAGCTAAGCATCTCACCGCGCAGCACCAGCGCCGCCGCATCCTCCTCGCCCCTGAGGGCAAGATGGTCGAGCGGAAGGATGGTGGAAGGCAGCGAGGTAGACACTAGTGAACAGTCTCCGAGGGGTACGTATCAAGTGATCGTGGTTACCTATCACGATGATCTTAAGGAAGTCCAAGCAGATGCTCCGTTGTCGGAGTTGCTGGGCGAGGCGCAGTCTTGCGCCCCTTTCGATCGTTTGGCCTGGTGGCAGAACCTGGCCGAAACTTGCGATATCCTCCCCCTGATCGCCGTTACCCGCAGCGGCGATCAGCGCGCCGTCCTCGGCCTGATGCGCCGCCAGCGGTCGATCCTTGCGCTGGCCAATTGGTATGCCTTCCGCGTGCGCCCGCTGTTCACCAAGGGCGCGGACGAGGCCGCACTGCTAACCGCACTCGCTGCCGATCTGGCGGGACAGGCTCCGCATATCGAGCTTTCGCCGCTGCCGAACGAGAACGGCGAGACCGACCTGGTCGAGGCAAGCTTCCGCAAGGCCGGCTGGGCGGTGTTCCGTGAGCAGAGCGACGTAAACCACGTACTGCCGGTCAGCGGCCGAAGCTTCGCCGAATACCTCGCCTCGCGCCCCGGCCAGCTCCGCACCACGCTCAAACGCAAGGGCGGCAAGGTTGCGGTTGAATTGTTCGACCATTTCGATGCTGACGCCTGGGCAGCCTATGAAACGGTTTACGCGCAAAGCTGGAAACCTGAAGAAGGCTCGCCGCCATTCCTGCGCCGCTTTGCCGAAGAAGAAGGTTCCGCCGGTCGCCTGCGCATGGCCATAGCCCGTCATGAAGGCGAGCCGGTCGCCGCGCAGTTCTGGACGGTGGAAGGCGGCACGGCCTTCATCCACAAACTCGCCCACACCGAAGCGTCAAAGCCGCTGTCCCCCGGAACGACCCTCAGCGCCACGCTGTTTGAACGTGTGATCGACCGCGACCGGGTCACGCTTGTGGACTTCGGCACCGGCAACGATGGCTACAAACGCGACTGGATGGAAGTCGTGCGCCCACGTTACCGGCTCACGATGTTCCGGCCCGCTTGGCCGCAAAACTGGCTGCCTATGACCAAGATCGCGCTGCGCCGCCTTGCAGCGGGGGCAAAGCATGGGTAGAGGCCGCGCCACCGCTTCGCGGCACGCTATGTTCGGGGAAGACATGAGCACCAAGACCGACCGGGAATTGCGCCGTATCCTTGCCGACGTGCTGGGCCTAAAGGCCGAGCAGGTTGCCGCGTTCGACGCCGATACCGGGCTGTTCGGCCATTTGCCCGAACTCGATTCGATGTCGGTAGCCGGCCTGCTGACCGAAATGGAAGATCGCCTTGGCTTTATCATCGATGATGACGAAATCGATGGTGAACTGCTTGAAACCTATGGTTCGCTACTCGCCTTCGCCGAGGCGAAACGCGCGGGCGAATGACGCCGGCGACCTATCAGGTCGTGCAAGCGGGCGGTGAGGCAATCGCCGAATTTGCGCTCAGCTTTGACCAGGGGCGGGCCGACCGGCTGCTGGTGATCCCGTCCCTGTTCGATGAAGCCAATCGCCTGCGCCGCCTGACGGTGGAAGTCATGCGGCGGCTCGACCATGCTGGCATTGATTCGCTGCTTCCGGACCTGCCTGGCTGCAATGAAAGTCTGCAAGCGCTTGGCGAGCTGAACCTCGGCCACTGGCAGCACGCAATGGTTGCCGCCGCGCGCGAATTCCGCGCTACGCGTGTGCTGGCCATCCGCGGCGGCGCGCTGGTGGTGCCGCGCTCGCTCCCCGGCTGGCGCTATGCCCCAACGGGCGGCGCGACGATCCTGCGGCAAATGCTGCGGATGCGAATCCTGTCATCTCGCGAGGCCGGCCGCGAGGAAACGCAGGGCGGATTGCTCGAACAGGGTCTGGCTGAAGGGCTCGAACTTGCGGGCTACCAGCTTTCCGCAGCCATGATCGCCGACCTTCAGGCCGCGATGCCGCCCGAGGAAACCGAGCAGACGATCATCGGGCAGGACATGCTGGGCGGCGGCGCGCTGTGGCTCCGCGCCGAACCGGGCGAAGCGCCAGCGCAGGCCGATGCGCTGGCCGCGATCATCACCGTTGGGATCAAGGCATGAACCGCCGGCACATCGCCTTCGACTGCGAGGGCGCGCAGCTAATCGGCACGCTTGATGAAGGCGGCGAGCCCACGGCCTTGCTGATCGTCACTGGCGGCAATGAAGTGCGTGCGGGCGCGTGGAACGGGCAGGCCCAATTCGCCGCGCGGATCGCCAGCGCGGGCTTCCCTGTGTTCCGTTTCGACCGGCGCGGGGTGGGTGACTCTGAGGGCGTCAATACCGGCTTCAGCGATTCCGTTGCCGATATTTCTGCTGCCATCGCTGCCCTTCACGCAGCTGCACCGCAGGTCACCCGCGTGGTTGGCATGGGAAACTGCGACGGCGCCACGGCACTCGTTCTGGCCAAAGACGCACGGTGCGATGCGCTGGTGCTGTCGAACCCGTGGACCATTGAAGGCGATGAGGGCGATGAACCTGCCCCCGCCCCGCCAGCGGCCGTCCGCGCGCATTACCTGCGCCGATTGCGTGACCCGAGAGCCATCTTGCGCCTGCTGCGCGGCAGCGTGAAGATCGGCCAGTTGATTGATTCGCTAAAATCAGCGCTGCAACCTGCACCGCCGCCAAGCACTTTGGCCCAGACCTTCGCCAGAGAGCTCAAGGCATACGCCGGGCCAGTATCAATCCTGCTCGCCGGCCGCGACCGGACCGCGCAGGTGTTCGAGGCCAGCTGGGATAAATCAGACCCCCGCGTAAGGCGCTGCGCAGAGGCCACCCATTCCTATGTCGAAGCGCAAGACTGGCTTGAGGCGCAGGTGCTCGAGTCCTTGCGCGCCTGATCAATAAGTCCCGATAAATTCCTGCGCGCCGAGGAAACGCTCTGCGTCCAGCGCGGCCATGCAGCCCGTTCCGGCAGCGGTCACAGCCTGCCGATAGGTGTGATCCATTACGTCACCGCAAGCAAACACACCCGGAATGGCTGTCTTCGGCGTACCGGCGTCAACAACTATGTAGCCTGCGCCGTCCAGTTCAAGCTTGTCCTTGAACAATTCTGTCGCCGGAGCATGGCCGATGGCCACAAAAGCGCCGTCCGTCGGGATAATAGATGTCTCGCCAGTGATGGTATCGACCACTTCAACCCCGGTCAGGCCGCCGCTCGCCGGATCGCCGACGAAGCGCTTTACAGCCTTGTTCCACTCAACCGAAACCTTCTCGTTGGCGAAAAGCCGGTCCTGCAGGATCTTTTCCGCACGGAACGAATCGCGGCGGTGGATCACGGTGACGTCGGGCGAATGGTTGGTAAGGTAGAGCGCTTCCTCGACCGCAGTATTGCCGCCGCCGATCACCACGACCTTCTTGCCGCGATAGAAGAAACCGTCGCAGGTCGCGCAGGCGGACACGCCTTTGCCGCCGAGTTCCTGCTCGCCCTCGACACCAAGCCACTTGGCCTGCGCGCCAGTCGCGATGACCAAGGTTTCGCCTTCATAGACATCACCGCCATCGCCGATCGCACGGAAAGGCGACCCGTCCATCTGGACCTCGGCGATGGTGTCCCACATCATCCGCGTGCCGACGTGTTCAGCCTGGGCCTGCATTTCCTGCATCAACCACGGACCCTGGATCACGTCGCGAAAACCGGGATAGTTCTCGACATCGGTGGTGATGGTCAGCTGGCCGCCCGGCTGCAAGCCCTGCACGACGATCGGCTCCATACCGGCGCGCGCGCCATAAATCGCGGCGGAGAGGCCGGCGGGGCCGGAGCCGATGATCAGCATGCGGGTCTTGTGGGTGGCCATGCGGCGATTCCTTGAAGTGAGGCGGTTGCGGCCAGATAGTTACCCCGGCGCGCGATTGCGAGTCCCCCGCGCGGCAATTCCACACGGGCGATTGACGCAAGGCCACTCGCCGGGCCAAGTGCGGCCATGCTGACGACCGGACCCACCTCGAACTCGTTCATCTCGCAGCGCCTGCGGTTGCACTATGTCGACTGGGGAAACCCCGATGCGCCGCCGCTGATCCTGCAGCATGGCGGGCGTGACCATTGCCGGTCCTGGGACTGGGTTGCGCAGGAGCTGTCGCGCGACTGGCACGTCGTCGCCGCCGACCTGCGCGGGCACGGCGACAGTGCATGGTCACCCGATGGGGACTATTCGGCGCACGCCTTCGTCTATGACTTCGCCCAGTTCGTACAGACGCTCGGCCATGAGCAGGTGACGATCGTCGGCCATTCGCTCGGCGGAAATATCGTCACGCGCTTCACCGGGCTTTATCCGGACAAGGTCCGCAAGCTGGTCAACATCGAGGGGCTTGGCCTGTCGCCGCAGATGCTCGCCGAGCGACAAGCGCAGGGAGTGGCGGACAATCTGCGCAAGTGGATCGAAAACAAGCGGGCCGCATCAGGCCGTACGCCCAAGCGTTATGATACGCTCGAACATGCTTACGCCCGCATGAAGGCGGAAAACGGGTTCCTGTCCGACGAACAGGCGCGTCACCTGACCATTCATGGGGCGAGCCGAAATGAAGACGGCACCTGGAGCTGGAAGTTCGATAATTACCTGAATGTCGGGACTCCGTTCGATATTCCGCAGGCTGATGTTGAGACGCTGTGGTCAGCCGTCACCTGTCCACTCCTGCTGCTTTACGGCGCCGACTCGTGGGCTTCAAACCCTGAGAACGACGGCCGCGTCCGGCACTTTCAGGATGCCCGCGTGATCGAATATGAAAAGGCCGGCCACTGGCTGCACCACGACCAGCTCGACAGGTTCCTGACAGACGTGAAGTCCTTTCTGGCCTAGCCCTCGATCAGCACGGCGCGCAGCCGATCGCGCAAGGCATTGTCCACGCCGAGCACGTCTGCCTGATAGGCATCGACCGATGCATGGCTGTCCTGCATCGCCTGCCAGGCGGTTGCGAGATATTCCGGCTCAACGCTCATCAACACGCGCAGGGCTTCGGGTTCGATATTGCCGAGCAAGCTTTTAACCGAGCGCAGACCGGCGGCGATGCGCTCTTCAGGGTTGCCAGCCGTGTTTGTCAGCAGATAGTCGGTAACGATGTCATCGTAATGAACGCCGAGGGCGTGGTGCACCATGGCGACGGCAAAGCCGGTGCGATCCTTGCCTGCCATGCAATTGACCAGACTCGCCCCGTCGCCGCTTGCCAATCGATCGAACATGTTGCGCACCATGGCGACCAGCAGCGGGCGGTAGGGCATCCCGGCATAGGACCGGAGCATGTTCGCCCGCGTCGTTTCGGGATCGCGGCGGGCTGAGGACACGTGCGGTGCCTGATTGGCCAAGTCATCAGGGATAGTATGGACCTGCGCCCCAAATTGCACTGGTCGCCGACAAGGATGGCTCGTCCGCTCGCGATCGCTGCGCAGGTCGAAGACGTGGGCAAGGTCGAGCGAATCGAGCCTGCCAAGGTCCTCGTCGCTGGCCTCGAAATGCTGGCCCGAGCGCCACAGCAGACCGCGCTGAACCGCGCCACCGCCCGCTACGGCATAGCCGCCGTAGTCGCGAAAATTGTGTATTCCCGTGAAATCGACGACACGGTCATTAGCCATGCTGCTATCCCTCTTGCTGATTATAGCATTGCTTAGTATCTGCGACCGGTCAACGTGCCCGGCAGCGCGCAGCGGAGATTCCTGTGAGCGATAACGCCCCTGTAGCAGAGCCCCAAGTGTCCAGTTCGCGGCTGCGCCGTCCGCTGATGCTGGGCGGTATTATCATCGCAGCGGCGGTCGGCCTGTGGTTCTATCTTTCCGGCGGCCGCTATGTCGAAACCGACAATGCCCAGTTGCAGGCCGGCAAGGTCATGATTGCCGCCAATGTCAGCGGCAAGATAGTATCGGTGGAGGTCAAGGAGAACCAGGTCGTCCATGCCGGCGACGTACTGTTCCGCATCGATCCGTCTGACTTTCAGGCTGGATTCGCCTCTGCCGAGGCCCAGCTTTCCGGCGCAATTGCCGAAGTCGGCGCCACCCGCGCCGATTACTTGCAGGCTCAGTCCGAAGTGAGCCGGATGCAAGCTCAGCTCGCCTTCGCTCGCTCGCAGGCCGCGCGGCAGCAATCGCTGCTGAAGGAAGGGATTTCCTCGCAGTCTCAAGTCGATCAGGCCGTGCTGGCCGTCCGCACCGCGAGCGACGGCATCGCCGCAGCACAGGCCCATGCCGCTGCAATCGCCGCCAAGATTCCCGCCGGTTCTCCCGCCGCGCAACCTGCCTCGCGCCGCGCCGCTGCGATGGTCCAGACGGCACGGATCGCGCTGGAAAACACAGTCGTTCGCGCTGCGCAGGACGGCATCGTCACCAAGGTCAACCAGGTGCAGGTGGGCAGCTATGTCACCGCCGGCAAGCCGCTGTTCGTCATGACCGGCACGCGTTATTGGGTTGAGGCGAACTTCAAGGAAAATCAGCTTCGCTACATGCGGCTGGGCCAGCCGGTGACCATCCACATCGACGCTTTTCCCGATGAGGAACTGACCGGCCGGATCGCCAGTTTCAGCCCCGGAACCGGCAACAGTTTCTCCGTGCTCCCGGCCGAAAACGCCACCGGCAACTGGGTGAAAGTAACCCAGCGCCTGCCGGTCGAAATCGCCGTTGACCGCTTGCCCAAGGACCTGCCGCTTCACGCCGGGCTCAGCGTCGGGGTGACTGTCGATACCGGCCACCAGCGCCGCCTGCTGGGCAAGGATACGCCGCCCAATGCACCGCTGGCGGCGAAATCGGGCAAGTGACCACGATGTGCCGCAAGCTGCTTATCGCCCTGCTGCCGCTCACCGCGCTGGCCGGCTGCAAGACTGTCGGCCCGAATTTCGCTGCCCCGGTGGCGCCGGCCGGAAGCTATGCCGGCACCTTCCAGAGCGGAAAGGCACCGGTTGCCATTCCCGGCCAAGGCCCGCAGGCGCGCTGGTGGGAGGTGTTCGGATCAACCGAGCTCAACGGCCTCGTCGACAAGGCGCTGGCCGGCAACCAGAGTCTTGAAGCCAGCCGCCAGACACTGACCCGCAGCCTTGAATATGTGAAGGCAGTCGCCGGGAAGAGCCAGCCGCAGGTCAATGGTCAAGCGCAGGTCAATCACCAGCAGATCAACCTCTCGAACTTCGGTCTCAGCGGCGGCGCTCTGGGCTTTGGAAACCCCGAATTTACGTTGTTCTCACTGGGCGGCGGGGTCAGCTATGATCTCGACTTATTCGGCGGTCAGAAGCGCGCAAACGAAAAGGCGCTGGCCGAGGCGGAAACCCAGCTGCGCGAAACTGAAGCCGCACACCTGACGATTGCCGGGCGGGTGGTCCTGCAGGTCCTCACTATTGCCGCGCTTAACGACCGGATCGCCACGCAGCAGGCACTGGTTGATGAGGACTTGCGCAACGTGAAGCTGACCGACGCCAAGCGCCGCGGGGGCGACGGTACGATGGTTGAAGTGCTCAGCGCACAAGGTGAACTCGCCGCCGATCAGGCCGGCCTGCCGCAGCTTGAACAGGCGCGCGCCGAGGCGCGCAACTTGCTGGCGATCCTGCTCGGCGTCGCACCATCAGAACTGGGCGAAACGACCTTATCGGTTTCCAGCCTGCGCCTGCCGCAGGAAGTGCCGGTCACCCTGCCCTCCGAACTGGTGCACAAGCGGCCCGATATACTCGCCAGCGAAGCGCGGCTCCACGCGGCAACTGCGGCGATCGGCGTTGCCGAAGCGCGGCTCTATCCCAGCATCACTCTTGGTGCCTCGTTCACGCAATCGGCGAAAAGTCCGGATGACCTGTTCAGCCCCTCGAACACCGCCTTCAGCCTGCTTGGCGGGCTGACCGCGCCGATCTTCGACGGCGGCACCCGTAAAGCCGAAAAGCGCGCGGCAGAGGCCGAGGCGCGGGCGGCGGCAGCGCGCTATCGCCAGACCGTGCTGGAAGCTTTCGGACAGACTTCGGACCTGCTCGCCGCGCTGGCCAACGATGCCCGCGCCGTGTCGCTACGCGGCGAATCGCTGGGCATTGCAGAGCGGTCGCTGCACTTGTCGCGGCGCAGCTTTCAGGTGGGCAATTCGGGCGTGCTGCAAGTGCTCGATGCCAGCCGCACGGCGCAGCAGGCGCGGCTCGGAATGCTGGACGCGCGATCAAGGCAGTTCATCGACGTGGCGCGTCTCTACCTCGCCACGGCGGGCGGCTGGACGGAGCCGGCGACCGCGCCGAAATAGGCGAGCTCCCCCGCGAAGGCGGGGGCCTCAGGCCCTTCGGCACCTCACTCGCGTCGGCTCCCGACCTCCTGAGGCCCCGCCTTCGCGGGGACTCATGGGGGTTCAGATGCCCATGCAGAGGTACTTCAGCTCCATGAAGTCATCGAGCCCGTGGCGCGATCCTTCGCGGCCGAGGCCTGACATCTTCACCCCGCCAAACGGTGCAACTTCGGTCGAAATCAGACCGGTGTTGATCCCGACGATGCCCGATTCGAGGGCCTCAGCCACGCGCCAGACGCGGCCCAGGTCGCGCGCATAGAAATAGGCGGCGAGGCCGAACTCGCTGGCATTGGCCAATTCGATTGCCTCGGCCTCAGTCTGGAAACGGATCACCCCGGCGAGCGGGCCAAAGGTTTCCTCACGCGCCAACTTCATGTCGGGCTTGACGTTGGCGACCACAGTCGGCTGGAAATACGTGCCTTCCAGACGCTTGCCACCAGCCAGCAGGGTTGCGCCGCCTGCCAGTGCATCCTCAAGATGTTCCTCGACCTTTTCGACCGCAGCCTCATCAATCAGTGGGCCGACCACGACACCTTCATCCATGCCGTAGCCGATCTTCATCTCGGAGGCCCGCTTGGCGAGCTTGTGGACGAATTCGTCATAAACCGCGTCCTGGACATAAAAGCGGTTGGTGCAGACGCAGGTCTGGCCGTTGTTGCGGAACTTGGAGACCATCGCGCCTTCGATCGCGGCATCGACATCAGCATCGTCGAACACGATGAATGGCGCGTTGCCGCCCAGTTCCATCGACAGCTTCTTCATCGTGTCGGCGCTCTGGCGCATCAGCTCGATGCCGATCTCGGTCGATCCCGTGAAGGTGATCTTGCGCACGGTGGGGTTGCGGGTCAGTTCGCCGCCGATGGCGCGGGCCGATCCGGTAACGACGTTGAACACGCCCGCCGGAATGCCCGCTTCTTCCGCCAGTACCGCCAGAGCCAGCGCCGAATAGGGCGTAGCGGATGCCGGCTTGAGCACCATGGTGCAGCCAGCCGCGAGTGCCGGGCCGAGCTTGCGCCCGATCATAGCGGAGGGGAAATTCCACGGCGTAATCGCGCCGACAACGCCGATGCCCTGCTTGAGCGTTACGATCCGGCGGTCAGCCGCGTGGCTGGGGACGACTTCACCGTATGCGCGCTTGCCCTCTTCTGCGAACCATTCGATGAAGCTGGCGGAATAGGCGATTTCGCCCTTGGCCTCGGCAAAGGGCTTGCCCTGTTCGCGGCTGAGCAGTTCGCCCAGCGCATCCTGATTGGCGATCATCAGGTCAAAGAACTTGCGCATGATCTTGGCGCGGTCGCCAGCGGTCTTCGCCCGCCATGCAGGCAGCGCCGCATCAGCGGCAGCAATCGCGCGTTCGGTTTCCGCCGCCCCCATATTCGGCACGGTGCCCATCTTCTCGCCGCTACCCGGATCGGTGACATCGAACGAACCGCCGCTATCGGCATCGCACCACTTGCCATCGATGTAGCACTGCTGCTTGAGGAAACGGGTGTAGCTCATGGAAACCTCGCGATTGGGCACATGCGCCGCCTTTGCGCGGGAAAAGGCTTGCCGTCCAGTAGCAGCCGCGCAACATCCGTATAGCGATAGACCGGCAGGAGAGGCACGTGTCCGACACCGTCAAGACCCTGGCTGCGAAGGCGGAGATCGCCGACCTCGTGCACACCTATGCGCTCAATATACGGAGGGGCCGCCCGGAGGCCTGCAGCGCGCTGTTTACGCAAGATGCCACTTTCGAAGTGCGCGATGCTGATCCGCTTCAGCCAGAGGCAGCGGTGCGGCGCTATCGCAAGGTGGGACGGGAAGAGGTTGCCGCCTCGATCGGCTCCTCAGGCGCAGCATCGCGGGTGTTTCCGGCGATCCATAACCTGATCGTTACCGTGGAAGGCGACACGGCGTCTGCCACCTCGCTGATGATCGCCACGGTGTTTCCCAGCGGCAGCGAACTGATCGGCGACTATGAGGACAAGTTCCTGCACGATGGAGAGGAGTGGCGCTTTACCTCACGCCGCTACACAATTTACCGGTCGCCCTGACCCAGATCGGTGGCGCATTCGGTGGTCATGAAGTAGCGCGTCTTTGGCCGATCAAAGACATTGTGCTCGTCCTCGAACACATCGGTAGGCAGCTTGCCCTCACTGACCATCCAGATGAGGCCTGCTGCGGCCTTGGGATCGTCGTACCAAAGCTCGGTGATCACATCGAACTCGGGTTCGTGGACCTCCTTGGTGTCCAGGTGCGGCAGCGGATCGAGGTAGCGGCGGGCATAATAGACCATGCCCGGCTGGGTGTACTTGCCCGCGACCTTGGTGTGGACATTCTCGTAATAGTCGCGGAATTCCTGCACCGACATTCCGGGCCGGCGCTTAAGCCCGATGATGATCTTGGTGAGCTCTGCGCTCACTGTTCGACCCATTTGGTGCTGGTGGCGCGGGGGCTGAGGTACTTGGTGTTGTTCCAGCCGCCATCGACGACAATCGACTGCCCGTTGATCATCTCACTGCCCGGCGAACAGAGGAATGCGATGACGCTGGCGATGTCTTCCGGATTGGCAAGGCGCGGGTAAGGCGTGGTTTCCACGTTGGCGCGCTTGAACACTTCGTCATCAAAGCGGTGGGCAACCATCTCAGTCATGGTCACGCCGGGCGCGACGCAGTTCGAGCGGATACCGCGTGGCCCATATTCGCAAGCCATATGCTCGGTGAGCGACTTGAGACCGCCCTTGGCCGCAGAGTAAGCCCCCCCGCGCCGTCCGCCGATGTGGGCGAAAGTGCTGGTTACGTTCACGATCGAGCCGCCCTCACCCATGTGACCAAGGCATTCACGGATCAGGCGGAACGGCGCCTTGAGCATGATGTCGATAAAGCTGTCGAAATCGCTGTCGCTTGCCTCATGCACAGGTTTCGGGCTGCCGACGCCGGCATTGTTGACGAGGCAGTCGATGCGGCCGAACCGTTCGAGCGCGAGCCCCACGATCCGCGCCGGCGCATCGTCCGCCGTCACATCGACCGAGATGGTCGCGACGAGGTCAGGGTTGCCTATCGCGGCTTCGAGCGTGGTCAGCTTGGCCATGTCGCGGCCGACGCCGACAACCGCAATGCCCGCCACCGCCAGCATCTTCGCGGCTTCGAGGCCAATGCCGCTGCCCGCTCCGGTTATGATCGCAACTTTCACGCCTCTGCCCTTTCGGTATTCTGTCTGAGCCTTCGGATAGCCCCGGCCCTGCCCCGCGTCGAGAACGCTGGAGCGGTATTGGCGCCCTCGCCCGCCGCTCGCTTGGCGGGGGCGAGGCGGCTGGCTAGATAACAGCCATGACCGACAACAGCGCACTCGCGGGTATCCGCGTCATCGACATGTCCCGCGTTTTCGCCGCCCCGGTGGGCGCACAGATCCTGGGCGATCTTGGCGCCGACGTGATCAAGATCGAACGCCCCGGCGTGGGCGATGATGGCCGCGGCTATGGCCTCGCCTTTTTGCAGGGCAAGGACGGGCTCGATGCCCGCCAGTCGAGCTTCTTCACCGTAGCCAACCGCAACAAGCGTTCGATCACGCTCAACCATTCAAAGCAGGAAGGTCAGGAAATCCTGCGCGAACTGGTCAAGACGGCGGACGTGCTGATCGAGAATTACAAGGTCGGCGACCTCAAGCGTTTCGGGCTCGATTTCGAGAGCCTCAAGGCAATCAACCCGCGGCTAATCTATTGTTCGGTCACCGGGTACGGCCAGACCGGCCCGATGGCGCCGAAGCCCGGCTATGATGGGCTGTTCCAGGCAACTGGCGGCATGATGGCGGTAACCGGTGTTCCGGCGGGCCAGCCCGGTGCCGGTCCGCTTAAGGCGGGACCCAGCCTCGTCGACTTTGTCACCGGCCACAACACTGCCATCGCCATCCTCGGCGCGCTGATGCGTCGCAGCGTGACGGGCGAGGGCCAATATATTGACATTGCCCTGCTCGACACCTCGGTCGCGATGGTCAGCCACATCATGCAAGACTACCTGCTGAGCGGCGAGGCCCCTCCCCGGCTTGGCAATGGCGGCAATGGCGGCGGTCCCGCCGACTTGATCTATGGCAGCGACGGCATTGTCTATCTCACTGCCGGAACCGACGAGCATTATCGCCGGCTCACTGTGCTGATGGAACAGCCTGAACTGTTCACTGACGAGCGCTTCGACAGCAATTTCAAGCGCGGCAAGACCAACCGGGCCGAGCTGATCGACATCATCAACCAGTGGAGTCGCCAGTTCACTGCAGTCCAGCTCCTCGACCTGCTCGACGGCGTCGGCATTCCGGCGGCGAAGTACAACGAGCTTCCCGAGGTGTGGGAAGACGAGCAAGTCAAGCATCGCGGCCTGCGGGCCCGCATCCCGCACCCCCATGCCGAAGCGGGCTATGTCGATCTGATCGCCAGTCCGCTGGCCGGCATGTCGGAAAGTCCGGCGACGATCCGCCGCCCCCCGCCGCTGATCGGCGAGCATACAGACGAACTGCTGAGCGAGCTCGGCTTTGATGCGACCCGCGTCGCACAGTTCAAGGCTGCCGGCGCGGTCTAGGCCAGATCCTTTAGGTACGACCCTGCTGGAACGCGAGCGCGAGCGGGTGATCGCCCGCCTCGCCGGCATGGCCGCGTGGCAACAACAGCCCGATGCGGCGCCTGAAGTCATAGCCTGCCAACGGCACAGCATTGATGCCTGCGCGGGCCAAGGATGCAGGCGCGGTCGTCACGCCCATCCCGATCCGCACCATTTCCATGCAGCGATCGTCATTGGCCGAGCGCATGAAAAACGGCGGACGCACGCCGCGCTGAGTGAACCAGCGGCTGGTATCGGCAAGGATTTCGCAGGAACGGCGCGCGATCATGGTTTCGCCTGCCACCTGTGCGGCGTCGACGATTTCCGACCCTGCCAACGGATGAGATTGCGGCAGCATCAGCACATAGGCCTCTTCAAAGAGATCGAGCGAGGGACGCTCGCCGTCTTCGAGTCTTAGAAGAGTGACAGCGGCATCCAGTTGCCCATCGGACAAGCGCTTGCGCAATTCCGCATCGGTGCCTTCGGTCAAGACCAGCGCGCGCTCGCCGCTCCAGGCGCTCATGCAGCGCGACAGCATATCGGTCGCCAGCGAGGGCAGCACGCCCACGACCAATGGTGAGGCGACTGGGGCGGAGGCGGCAAGGCTCGCCTCAGCCTCGCGAAACTCTCGTTCGATGGCGCGGGCGTGGGCAAGCAGGCGGTTGCCCGCATCGGTCAGGCGTATGCGCCGCCGATCGCGCAGGAACAGCTTGGCCCCCACCAGCCGCTCAAGCTCGGCGATCCCTGCGGACAGGCTTGGCTGCGCCACGCCGACTCGCTCTGCAGCGCGAGTGAAGTTGCCGGTATCGACCACGGCAAGGAACTGGCGGAGGTGCGCGCGCTTCATCATAGGCTCAACCTATCGTAAATCTCTCCTTCAATCAATTTTGTCCGGTGATCAGTCAGTGCTAGCCTCTCCGCCAGAGAGGACTTTGCCATGCGCGCGACACCGCACTTCGATTTCGGCCTTGGCGAGAGCGCCGACATGATCCGCGAGGCCACCGCCCGCTTCGCTGACGAACAGATCGCCCCGCTGGCCGCCAAGGTTGACGCGGATGACTGGTTCCCCCGTGAACTGTGGCCCGCGATGGGCGAACTTGGCCTGCATGGCATTACCGTGGAGGAAGAATCCGGCGGGCTTGGGCTCGGCTATCTCGAACACGTGATCGCGGTCGAGGAAGTCAGCCGCGCCTCGGCTTCGGTTGGGCTGTCGTACGGCGCGCATTCGAACCTCTGCGTCAACCAGATCCGCCGCTGGGGCACGCCCGAGCAGAAGGCGAAGTACTTGCCGGGCCTGATCTCCGGCGAACACGTCGGCAGCCTTGCCATGTCCGAAGCTGGCGCGGGTTCGGACGTCGTCTCGATGAAGCTCAAGGCCGTCGCGGTCGAAGGCGGCTTCCGGCTTAACGGCACCAAGTTCTGGATCACCAACGGAACCTATGCCGATACGCTGGTGGTCTATGCCAAGACCGGTGAAGGTTCGCGCGGCATCACCGCCTTCCTGATTGAGAAGGACGACGCCGGATTCACCATCGGGCAGAAGATCGACAAGATGGGCATGCGCGGATCGCCCACGGCAGAGCTGGTGTTCGATGATTGCTTCATCCCCGAAGACCGCGTCATGGGTCCGCTCAACGGCGGCGTCGGCGTGCTGATGTCGGGTCTCGATTACGAACGCGTGGTACTCGCCGGGCTGCAACTCGGCATCATGCAGGCCTGTCTCGATACAGTCATTCCCTTTGTGCGCGAACGCAAGCAGTTCGGCCAGGCCATCGGCACCTTCCAGCTGATGCAGGCCAAGGTTGCGGACATGTACGTGTCGCTGCAATCGGCGCGGGCCTATGTCTATGCCGTGGCCAAGGCCTGCGACCTTGGGCAGACCACACGCTTTGACGCCGCCGGGGCGATCCTGCTGGCCAGCGAGTCGGCTTTCCGTGTCGCGGGCGAGGCGGTTCAGGCATTGGGCGGCGCAGGTTACACGAAGGACTGGCCGGTGGAACGATACCTGCGCGATGCCAAGCTGCTCGATATCGGCGCGGGCACCAACGAGATCCGCCGGATGCTTATCGGCCGAGAGCTGATCGGCGCGTGAATATCCTGCTCACCCTTTCAGCGGTCCTGATGGTCGTAACCGCAGCCGCCCATTCATGGCTTGGTGAAAAGCGCATTATCGGTGGCCCTCTGCGGCGACGGGAGGGTTATCTGGCTGATCCGTTCAAGCGTCAGCTGACCCGATACGCCTGGCATGCCATGAGTGGATTCGTGCTTGCAAACGCGGCAACTGTCGCGTGGCCGGAAACCCCTCAGGCGCTAATTCGGCTGGTCGGAGCGCTATGGATAGCAATTGCTTTGATTGGTCTTCTGGCGACGCGGGGAAAGCACGTTGGCTGGCCGGTAATTGCCGGGGCTGGCATTCTCGCAATGATCGGCGCCTGATGGATACCCTCATCACCGTTCTGCAGTGGTACGGCGCGGCGGCCAGCGTCATTGCGGCGGCCGTGATTTCGCTCGATCTTGGTCGCCGGCAGACCGGCTGGGCCTTCGTCCTCTTTGTCACATCGTCGATCGCGCTGATCGCATGGGGCTTTCTCACGCCCGACAGTGCCGGCATCGGCGTGCAGAACATCCTCATGCTGATCATCAACATCATCGGCGTGTATCAATATCTGATCCGCAAGAAAAAGGACGCCAAATGAGCGCCCCCGTACTCCAGACTTCAATCGATATGTCTTCACCAGAGGCTCAGGCCCGCGGCGCGCATAACCGCGCGCTCGTGGCCGAACTGCGCGAGAAAGTGGCCAAGGCCGCCCTCGGCGGTGACGAGCGCAGCCGCGACCGTCATGTCGGCCGGGGCAAACTTCTCCCGCGTGACCGGGTCGAACGCCTGCTCGATCCTGGCGCACCGTTCCTTGAGGTTGGCCAGCTTGCCGCCAATGGCATGTATGGCGACGAGGTTCCCGGCGCGGGCATCATCACCGGCGTGGGCCGCGTTTCCGGCCGCCAGTGCATGATTTTCGCCAATGACGCGACGGTCAAGGGCGGCACCTATTTCCCGTTGACGGTCAAGAAGCACTTGCGCGCGCAGGAAATCGCGCAGGAGAACCGCCTGCCCTGCATCTACTTGGTCGATAGCGGCGGCGCTAACCTGCCCAACCAGGCCGAAGTCTTCCCCGACCGCGACCATTTCGGCCGCTTCTTCTACAATCAGGCGAACATGAGCGCGCTCGGCATCCCGCAGATCGCCAGCGTCATGGGGTCGTGCACCGCCGGCGGCGCCTATGTCCCGGCGATGAGCGACGAGAGCATCATCGTGCGCGAACAGGGCACGATCTTCCTCGCCGGCCCGCCGCTGGTTCAGGCGGCAACCGGCGAAGTGATCTCCGCCGAAGACCTTGGCGGCGGCGACCTCCACAGCCGAAAGTCCGGCGTGACCGACCATCTGGCAGAGAATGACGAACACGCGCTGACCATTGTCCGCGATATCGTCAGCCATCTGGGCGGCGTGCATCGGCACAATGTACCGCTGAAAGAACCGCGCGCGCCGAAGTACGATGCGGAAGAACTTTACTCGATCGTCCCGCAGGATGTTCGCGAACCCTATGATGTCAAGGAAGTCATTGCCCGCATCGTCGATGGCAGCGAGTTCCACGAATTCAAGGCGCTCTACGGCACCACGCTGGTCTGCGGCTTCGCCCATATCTGGGGTATGCCGGTGGCGATCCTTGCCAACAACGGCATCTTGTTCTCGGAGTCAGCGCAAAAGGGCGCGCACTTCATCGAACTCGCCTGCCAGCGCGGCATTCCGCTGCTGTTCCTGCAGAACATCTCCGGCTTCATGGTTGGCGGCAAGTATGAGGCCGAGGGCATCGCAAAGCATGGTGCCAAGCTGGTCACTGCGGTCGCAACGGCCAACGTGCCCAAGCTAACCGTCCTGATCGGCGGCAGCTTTGGCGCCGGCAACTACGGCATGTGCGGCCGCGCCTACCAGCCGCGCTTCCTGTTCACCTGGCCCAATGCCCGCATCAGCGTGATGGGCGGCGAGCAGGCGGCAAGCGTGCTGGCCACCGTCCACCGCGACGCTGCCAAGTGGACGCCAGAAGAGGCGGAGGCTTTCAAGGCACCGGTCCGCCAGAAGTACGAGGATGAGGGGAATCCCTATTACGCCACGGCCCGGCTGTGGGACGACGGGGTGATTGACCCCGCGCAAACCCGCGATGTTCTTGGGCTGGCACTGGCTGCGGCGCTTGAAGCGCCGGTGGCGGAGCGGCCGGCATTCGGCGTGTTCAGGATGTGATGATGTCCACCCCTCCACCCCCGCTTCGCGGCGGTCCCCCTCCCCGGAACGGGGAGGTCTTGGGCAACACTGCAAAAACACCTCCCCGGAACGGGGAGGGGAACCACGCCGAAGGCAGTGGTGGAGGGGTGCTATCCGCCAGCGTCGCCGCTTTCAGGCTGGCCAGGCGCGAGCGGCGCTCTGGCAACTTGCCCGAAGTTCTGGTCTGGCGCGAACTGCGCAAAAGACCGGGCGGCTTCAAGTTTCGGCGTCAGCATCCGCTAAGCGAACTGGTACTTGATTTCGCCTGCCTCGAATGCCGTGTTGCCATCGAAATCGATGGCCGCATTCACGATCATGGTGACCGACCTGAACGTGATCTCCGGCGAATTGCGTACCTGCAATCGCGCGGGTTTGAGGTACTGCGTTTGCCAGCAAGCTTCGTGCTCAAGGATTTGTCTGGCGCGATCCAGACTATTGTTGCGGCCTGTAATGGGCGTTTACCCCTCCACCACCAGCCTGCGGCTGGCGGTCCCCCTCCCCGTTCCGGGGAGGTCTTGAAAGAAGCGAAATGATCAAGAGCCTCCTCATCGCCAATCGCGGCGAAATTGCCTGCCGCGTGATCCGCACGGCGCGGGCCATGGGTATCCGCACCGTCGCGGTCTATTCCGATGCTGATGCCAAGGCGCTGCACGTTCGTTCGGCGGACGAGGCAGTGCATATCGGCCCCTCGGCGGCGCGCGAATCCTACCTCGTTGGCGAGAAGATCATCGCCGCTGCCAAGGCGACCGGAGCCGAGGCTATCCATCCAGGATACGGCTTCCTCTCCGAGAACGCCGAATTCGCGCAGGCGGTGATGGACGCGGGCCTTGTCTGGGTCGGCCCCAAGCCTGCCAGCATCACCGCGATGGGCCTGAAGGACGCGGCCAAGAAGCTGATGATCGCCGCAGGAGTGCCCTGCACTCCGGGCTATCTCGGCGACGATCAGGACCCGGCGCACCTCGCACAGGAAGCTGGGGAGATCGGCTATCCGGTGCTGATCAAGGCAGTCGCCGGCGGCGGCGGCAAGGGTATGCGACTGGTCGAGGCGGCGGAAGACTTTGCCGATGCGCTCGCCTCGTGCCAGCGTGAGGCTGCGAATTCCTTTGGCAATGCCCACGTGCTGATCGAGAAATACATTCTCTCTCCCCGGCACATCGAAGTTCAGGTGTTTGGTGACAGCCACGGCAATGTCGTCCACCTGTTCGAGCGCGACTGCTCGCTCCAGCGCCGGCACCAGAAGGTGATCGAGGAAGCCCCCGCCCCCGGCATGGACGAGGCCACGCGTGAGGCCGTCTGCGCCGCCGCTGTCCGCGCCGCCAAGGCGGTCGACTATGAGGGCGCGGGCACCATCGAATTCATCGCCGACGGTTCCGAAGGCCTGCGCGCCGACCGGGTGTGGTTCATGGAAATGAACACGCGCCTGCAGGTGGAACACCCGGTGACCGAGGAAATCACCGGCGTCGACCTCGTCGAATGGCAGCTCCGCGTTGCCAGCGGCGAGCCGATCCCGATGAAGCAGGACGAGCTCAGCATCAACGGCTGGGCAATGGAAGCGCGGCTCTATGCCGAGGATCCGGCCAAGGGGTTTTTGCCCTCGATCGGTACGCTCGAGCTGTTTGAACTGGGCGAGGTCGAAGGCGGACGCATTGATACCGGCGTCTATGAGGGCGGTGAGGTCACCCCGTTCTACGACCCGATGATTGCCAAGCTGATCGCCCATGGCGAAACTCGCGATGAAGCGAGCGAGCGGCTGTCCGACATGCTGCACGACAGCGCCGTCTGGCCGGTAAAGACAAACGCCGCCTTCCTGATCAATGCGCTGGCGCACGAGGAATTCGCCGCCGGCAAGGTCGACACTGGGCTGATCGGCCGCGACGGCGACGCCATGGCCGCCGATCCCGAGCCTTCGGACGAAATGCTGCTCGAAGCGGCAATGTCGCTGACTCCCGCCAGCTTTGCTCCGGGGCTTCGGCTCAACGCCCCGCCGCGCCGTGTTGCGTCCTTCTTACTCGATGGCGAGTCGATCGACATCGAACTCGATGGCGAAGCGGAGGGCGGTGGTGAAAGCTCGGTCCTGATCGCAGAGAACGGCAAGGTTTGGCAAATGCTGCCCTGGCGCGTCGATGGCAGCGGCCACCACGGTGCCCACGACGGCGATATCCTCTCCCCCATGCCGGGCAAGATCATCGCCGTGGAAGTCACCGAAGGCCAGACCGTCACCAAGGGGCAGAAGCTGCTCACGCTTGAGGCGATGAAGATGGAACACTCCCTCACCGCGCCGTTCGATGGCACCGTGGCGGAACTGAAGGCCGTGGCCGGAGCGCAGGTGCAGGTGGACGCCCTGCTCGCGCGGATCGAAGCGGTAGAGGAGTAACTGCCCGTCCAATTCGTCATCCTGAACCTGGTTCAGGATGACGATGAATTGATGTTTGTTTGAGGAACTGGAAATGCCCGGACGCTACTTCGATCAATGGCAGATCGGTGATATGATCACTCATCAGCCCAGCCGCACGGTCACCGAGACTGACAACCTGATGTTCAGCGCCATGACGCACAACATGCAGCCGCTGCACCTTGATGCTGAATACGCAAAGGCGAGCGAATTCGGTCAGATCCTCGTCAACTCGACCTTCACCTTCAGCCTGGCGGTTGGCCTGTCGATCGCTGACACCACGGTCGGGACACTGGTCGCCAACCTCGGGTTCGACAAGGTGGTGACGCCCAAGCCGACTTTCATTGGCGACACCCTCACTTGCCACACCGAAGTGCTCGAGAAGCGCGAGAGCAAGTCGCGTCCCGGGCAAGGCATTGTCGTGTTCCAGCACACGCTGACCAACCAGCGCGGCGAAACGGCGCTGTCTATGACGCGCACCGTGTTGCTCAAACCCTCTCCCGCAGCCGTCTGATGCCCAGCCGCCGCGATCTCATCCGAATGAGCGACGCGGAAGCGATCGAATTCCTGCGCTCCGAATGCAAGACGGTGCTGGGCACGATCAGCAAGGACGGGATGCCGCACATGGTGACGCTGTATTACGGCGTCGATCCGGAAGGGCGCATCGTCATCTCCTCCTTCGCCAAGGCGCAGAAGGTGGTGAACTGCGAGCGCGATCCGCGCGCGACGATCTCGGTGGAAACCGGCAAGGCCTATCACGAAATCAAGTCGGTCATGGCCCAGTGCAATGTCGAAATCATCCGCGATTTCGAGCCGATGCGCGCAGCCATGCAGTACATTCGCAGCGCCAATCCGCGCCCGCACACCGAAGAGGCGCAGGAACAGATCCGCGCCTCCTATGCCAAGCGCGTGGTCCTGCGGCTGACCCCGTTCCGCATGATCAGCTGGGATCATTCGAAGTTGGGCGAGAAATACTAGGCAAATCTAGGCACAGATTTACATCGCGGCGGCGCGTCTGTTTGCCTTTGCTTCACCATTCCCCGTCACGCTATCCCCATCGCAATTACCTTCGGGGGAAATCATAATGTACCAGGGCACCAACCTGCTCGATCCGGCTGAGCGTTCCGCGCGCGGCGAAGCACTGCACCATGAGGTTACCGGGCTCAAACCGGGCAAGGCGGTCACGCCCCATGACCAGTCCTGGCGCGATTTCATCTTTGCCGAAGTCTGGTCGCGCGAAGGGCTGGACCGGCGCGCGCGCTATCTCGTCGCCATTGCCGGCGCGGCGTTGAGCAGCGGTGAGGACGGCCATCTTTACGGCTATGTCCACGGCGCGCTGAAATCGAAGATCCTGTCGGTGGTCGAAATGCGCGAAGCTGCGCTGCACCTGTCTGTCTATGGCGGCTGGTCGCGCGGCGGGCATGTCGATGCCGCGATCACCAAGGCGGTCAAGGCACTCAAGCTGGTTGACGAGCCCTGCGCCCCGATCCGCGGCGAACCGTGGGACCAGCGCGCGCGCGGCGACTTTGGCGGCAACGAATTCATGAAGGTCATGACCTTCGCCGGCGGCGGCGGTGAAACCCCATACCTTGAGGCGATCCGCAACTTCGTGTTCGGTGAAATGTGGAACCGCCGCGCGCTTGATGAACGCTCGCGTCGCTGGCTGACGCTGGTGGGTGTCTGCGAAAGCTGCGCAGAAACGCCGATCAAGAGCCACATCTACGCCGCCATGGCGAGCGGCAATTGCAAGCCGGCAGAGATGCAGGAATTCGTCCTCGCTTATGGCATCCACGCCGGCTGGCCCAAGGCATCGGTGATCCAAGGCGCGGTCTTTGCCATGACGCGCAATTTCGAAATGGGACTGGGATGGAACGGGTAAACTGATGGCCGATATCGACATGACAGGCAAAGCCGCGCTGGTAACTGGCGCGGCCTCGGGACTTGGCCGGGCGACTGCGCTGCGGCTGGCGAAGGCGGGTGCTAACCTGTTCCTGATCGACGTCAACGCGGCAGGCCTTTTTGAAACTGCGGCGATGCTGGAAGGTGTCGAGGTGGAAATCAGTCCGGTCGACCTGTCGGACGCTGCCGCCTGCCGCGCCGCTGTAGAGGCGGCACATACGCGCTTTGGCCGGCTTGATGCGCTATGCAATGTTGCGGGGCTGATCTACCTTGCCAATACGCCGCAAATGCCGCTCGACCAGTTTGAGCGGACAATCTCGGTGAACCTCAACGCGGTGTTCCACCTGTCGGCCGCTGCGATCCCATACCTGCTCGAAGTGAACGGCGCGATCGTCAATGTCGCCAGTTCAGCGGCCTTCATCGGCGAGGCCTATGCTGCCGCCTATTGCGCCAGCAAGTGGGGCGTGGTCGGCATGACCAAGGCGATGGCGATGGAATATTCGAAAAAGCCGATCCGGATCAACGCCGTCGCTCCGGGCGGCATGGTGACCAACATCGCCGCCAATTTCGTGCCGCCTGAAGGCTGCGATTTCGATCTGATCAAGCGCTTCTCCGGCCTGCGCGGCGTGGTGGAAGTGGATGACGTGGCCGACATGATTGCCCTGCTCGCCTCCGACGCCGGGCGCGGTTTCCACGGGGCATGCATCAACATCGACGCGGGGATCACGGCCGGATGAGCATTACCACGGGATTCATCGGTCTCGGCAGCCAAGGCGGCCCGATGGCGGAGCGTATGCTGGCGGGCGGCTATCCGTTGACCGTCTGGGCACGGCGACCCGAAGCGCTTGAACCGTTCGCGGCGCAGGGCGCGATCGTGGCGGCTTCGGTCGAAGACCTCGCGGCAAGCTGCGATCATATCGGCGTCTGCGTGGTGGACGATGCCGGCGTTGCGCAAATCTGCGATGCCCTGATCCCCGCGATGCGTCCCGGCAGCCTGCTGGCGATCCATTCGACCATCCTGCCCGAAAGCTGCGTGGCGCTCGAAACGCGCTGCGCGGAACGCGGCATTGCCTTCCTAGATGCGCCGGTGAGCGGCGGCGGGGGCGGAGCGGCGGCGGGAACATTGACCGTGATGTGCGGCGGCAGCGCCGAGGCCTTTGCGCAAGCCAGCCCGGTTTTTGCCACCTTCGCGGGGCTTAACGTCCACCTCGGCCCGGCAGGTTCCGGCCAGCGTGCCAAGATCGTCAACAATACGCTGATGGCGGCCAACATGGGCCTCGGCCAGGCCGCGCTAGATGCCGGCGAGGCGTTGGGGATCGACCGCAAAGCGCTCGCCGAGCTGATCAAGGCATCGAGCGGGCGCAGCTTCGGCTTCGAAGTGCTTGCCCGCCTGCCTTCGCCGGCTGCCTTTGCCATGGGCGCGCCGCTGCTGGCCAAGGATACCAACCTGCTGCGCGATATCCTGCCCGGGGATGAAAACGCGGGCCTGCTGCGGACTGCGGCAGAACCCTTCTTGAGTGCGGCGACCGGCAAGCCGCTTTAAATACCACTTCCGTCATTCCCGCGAAGGCGGGAACCCATCTCCGAAGGTTGCGTATTGCCGCCACCTTTTGCTGGATCGCAAGCGCGGGAGATGGGTTCCCGCCTTCGCGGGAATGACGATGAGATTTTCCGAATCCGATCGTTCGCTTCGCCGCGCCTTGACACAAGCCCCCTTTTACCGATATAGTTTCACACGAAACCATATCGGATCCCTACCATGACTGACCTGTTCGAAAACCCCATCGGCCTTGCCGGGTTCGAATTCGTCGAGTTTTGCGCGCCCGAAAAGGGCATTCTCGAACAGGTCTTCGCCGGTATGGGCTTCACCCTGATCGCGCAGCACCGCTCGAAAGACGTGCAGCTGTGGCGACAGGGCGGTATCAACCTCATCGCCAATTACGAACCGCGCAGCCCCGCCGCATGGTTCGCCGCCGAGCACGGCGCATCGGCCTGCGGCATGGGCTGGCGGGTCAAGGACGCCGCGCTCGCCTATGCCCGCGCGCTCGAACGAGGGGCCGAACCGGTCGAAATGCGCACCGGCCCGATGGAACTGCGCTTGCCCGCGATCCGCGGCATCGGCGGCTCGATCATCTACCTGATCGACCGTTTCGAAGGGCAGGAAGCCCGCGACCTGTCGATCTACGACATCGATTTCGTCTATCTTCCCGGCGTCGATCGCCACCCGGTCGGCGCGGGGCTGAAGGTGATCGATCACCTCACCCACAACGTTTATGGCGGGCGCATGGCGCACTGGGCGTCATTCTACGAGCGCGTCTTCAACTTTCGCGAGATCCGCTATTTCGACATCAAGGGCGAATATACCGGCCTCACCAGCAAGGCGATGACCGCCCCCGATGGCCTGATCCGCATCCCGCTCAACGAAGAAGGCGCCGGCGATGGTAAGTCGAAAGGTGGGGGCCAAATCGAGGAATACCTGCGCGCCTATAATGGCGAAGGCATCCAGCACATCGCCTTCTCCTGCGACGATCTTTACGACACATGGGACCGCCTGAAGGCGAGCGGCAACAGGTTCGTCCCTGCCCCGCCCGCAACCTATTACGAGATGCTGGCCGACCGCCTCCCCGGCCACGGCGAGCCAGTCGATCAACTGCAATCGCGCGGCATCCTTGTCGATGGATCGACCGAGGCCGGCGACCCGCGCCTGCTGTTGCAGATCTTCGGCCAGCCTGCGATCGGCCCGGTGTTCTTCGAATTCATCCAGCGCAAGAAGGATGAAGGCTTCGGCGAAGGTAATTTCACCGCGCTGTTCAAGTCGATGGAAGCCGACCAGCTGCGGCGCGGCACCCTGAAGGTCGAGGAGCAGGCATCATGAGCGGGCATCCGGTAGCCCTCGGGGGCATTCACCATGTCGCCTATCGCTGCAGAGACGCCGCCGAGACAGTCGAGTGGTACGAACGCGTGCTGGGCATGAAATATGTCACCGCCTTTGCCGAGGATCACGTGCCGTCGACCGGCGCTTACGATCCCTACATGCACGTGTTCCTGAATGCCGGAAACGGCAACGTGCTGGCCTTTTTCGAACTGCCCAATCAGCCGGCGATGGGTAGCGATCCGAACACCCCGGCGTGGGTGCAGCATCTCGCGTTCAAGGTGCCGAGCCTTGAGGCATTGCTCGACGCCAAGATGCATATCGAGGCGCAGGGCATCGACGTGCTTGGCCCCACATGGCACGGCATTTTCCAGTCGATCTACTTCTTCGATCCCAATGGCCACCGCATCGAACTCGCCGCCGATATCGGCACGGCCGAACAATATGCCGAGCTGGAAAAGGTCGCGCGGCCGATGCTGGAGGAATGGAGCCAGACGAAGAAGGCACCGCGGCACGCCGATTGGCTACACGCCAAACCGGACTAAGTGATTGAGAGGACGCGGCGATTCTGGTCGATCCTCGCCGTCAGGTCGGCGCGGTGCGGTATGTCCTCGATCATCCATTCGGTCAGGCGTTGGTAGAACTGGACAAAGCGGGCGATGCCGGCTTCGTCCATCACCGCTTGGCCCTGCCCGGCGATCTCGAGTTCTTGCTGGAGTCGCCAATCTTTGACGACCGAAAAGGCAGGGGCGGCGAGGAAAACCTGTGCATCGATCCGGGCGAACAGTTCCTGATAGGCCAAGCCGAGTTGCGTGTTGACGAAGCTGCGCCACGCGCCATCCGGATCCTCATCCGCTTCCAGCACGTTCACGGGTACGGTCAGCGATGAATCGGGCTGAGGTCCTGCGCCAACACACCAGCCTTCAAAAACCAGAACCCTGAGCGCGGAAACTTCCGGCCATTCCGCCTGCCCTCGCAGGTCATCGCTGGCCTTGTCAAAGCGCGGCAGCCGAACCGGCTCGCCCGCGTCAAGCGCGGCAAATACGGACAGACCCAGCCCCACATCATGGGTTCCCGGCACCCCGCGCGTAGCCAGCAGCGGATGGACCTCGGCCGCCAGTTTTCTCCGCGCTGCGCTGGACAGATAAAGGTCGTCTATCGACAGAACTTCGCTCGCCACCCCCCGGCTGCGAAGGTCAGCCGCCACGGCTTTCGCCAGCGTGGACTTTCCCGAGCCCTGCGAACCGCTGACGCTCAGCACGAATGGCCCGGGGTGATCCGGCAAGCGCGCGTCAATCAGGCCGAGGACCGCTGCCAGCAGGTCCAGTTCAGGCGACACGGTTCGGCAAGTCCCGCCCCGCGAGCCAGGCATCGATATTGTCGAGCGCCTGCATGCCCATCGCGGTGCGTGTCTCGATCGTTGCCGAGCCGAGATGCGGCAGCAGGACGGCGTTTTCGCAGGTAAGCAGCGCCGGGTGGACTTTCGGCTCCGCCTCGAACACGTCGAGACCGGCAGCGTAGATGCGCCGCGCGGAGAGCGCCTCGGCAAGCGCGGCTTCATCGACCAACGAACCCCGCGCGGTATTCACCAGCACAGCGCTGGACCTCATCCGCGCCAGCCGCTCCGCATTGATCAAGTGCCGGGTTGCCTCGCCTCCCGGAATGTGTAGCGAGACAACGTCCGCCTCTGCCAGCAGGTCTTCGAGCGAGGCGAATTGCTGCACATCGGGATCGCTCACCGGAGAGCGCGAAAAGCAGGCGATCCGCATTCCGAACGCCCGCGCCCGCGCCGCAGTGACCTTGGCAATCCGGCCATAGCCGACCAGGCCAAGCAGCTTGCCCGAAAGCCCCTGCCCCAGCATCGCCGTTGGGCCCCAACCCTTCCAGCCGCCTGCGCGCACCACCCGCTCGCCCTCGGCCGCGCGGCGCATGGCCATGAGCATAAGGGTGAGCGCGAGTTCGGCGGTCGCGTCTGTCAGCGCGTCGGGGGTGTTCGTTACGGCGATCCCGGCAGCTTCTGCTGCGGCAATATCGATGTGTTCCACGCCTGCACCGAAATTGGCAATCAGCCGCACCCGCACATTGGACGTGAGCAGATTGGCGCCAAACTTGTCCGTGATCGTCGGCAGCAGCAGGTCGAAGTCCCGCAGCGCCGCTTGCAGATCCTCAGGGGAAAGCGGCCCCGTCACAAAGACCGGATCGACTTGCATGGCATGAATCCGCTCCTCGACAAGCGGGGGCATGGCACGGGTGACGAGCAAGCGCGGTGCAGACATGGCGCATTCATGGCGCATGTGCGTTTCAAAGCAAAGTATCAGGGCAAAGCTTCCGGACGCCCGCGCCTTGCAGCGTCTCGCCAATAGCCTATCGACCAAGGTTCGAACGAATCAGCGAAAGAACATCCGATGGAGCCCTTCCTGCTTGTCGAACGCGATGGACCCGTGGTCATCGCCACGTTCAACCGGCCCGACGACCGCAACACCATCACCCGTGCCGAACAGGCCGAGGAAATCGTCGCCTTCAGCCACGCCATGACCCGCGACCGCACCGTCCGCGCGATTGTGCTGACCGGTGCCGGCAAAGCGTTCTGCGCCGGTGGCAACGTCAAGGATATGCAGGAACGCGGCGGGATGTTCGCCGGTTCGCCTTACCAGATCCGCAATTCCTATCGCACCAGCTTCCAGATGGTCGGCCCGGCGCTGACCGAACTGGAGGTGCCGATCATCGCCGCGATCAACGGCCCGGCAATCGGCCTGGGTCTCGACATCGCCTGCATGGCCGACATCCGCCTGATGGCCGATACGGCGGTCGTCGCGGAGAGTTACGTCAAGCTCGGCATCATTCCCGGCGGCGGCGGGGCATGGTTGCTTCCGCGTTTGATCGGCCCTCAGCGCGCGGCACTGATGACGCTGACCGGCGACGCGATCGATGCGGCCAAGGCACTGGAATACGGCCTTGTCGCCGAAGTCGTACCCGCTGCTGGCCTCCGCGCCCGCGCAGTCGAAGTGGCGCGGCGCATCGCCGCCAATCCCGGCCACGCCACGCGCCTGGCCAAGCGGCTGATGCGCGAAGGGGCGGACGTGAAACTCGAAACGCTGCAGCAGATGGCCGCCGCTTTCCAAGCTCTGTCGCACCACACCGCAGATCATCACGAGGCGATCGACGCCTTCCTGAACAAGCGGCCGGGCAATTTTACTGGCGAATAGGCACTGGAAATCGCCCGGCGATTAAGGCATAGGCGCGCCGTTCCTCCCCGGATACGGCAATTCAAGTTGGGTGCGGCCATGAGCCGTCGCTCCGCCAATCTAGTGAGGAAGGTCCACATGACGTACCAGAACCGCGCCGGTCTGCAGGTGGCAGACGAGCTCGCCCAGTTCATCGAAGCCAAGGCCCTGCCCGGCACTGGTGTAAGCGCCGAAACTTTCTGGAGCGGACTTGCCGCGATCACGGACCGCTTTGTGCCGCGAAACCGTGAATTGCTCGCCCGGCGCGATCTGTTGCAGGCGCAGATCGACACATGGCACCGTGCCAACCCCGGCCCGATTGCCGACATGGCGGGGTATCAGGCGTTCCTTCGCGAGATCGGCTATCTGGTGGCCGAACCTGCACTCTTTTCCATCGGCACGACTAACGTCGACGTGGAAGTTGCGACGATGGCTGGGCCGCAGCTCGTCGTCCCTGCGCTCAATGACCGCTTCGTGCTCAACGCCGCCAATGCGCGCTGGGGTAGCCTGTATGACGCCTATTACGGCACCGATGCACTTGACGCTGCGCCTGCGACAGGCGGCGGCTATGACAAGGTGCGCGGCGCTGCAGTGATCGCAGCGGCGCGGACCTTCCTCAACGCCGCGATTCCCGGCTGGGAAGCCGCGCTGACCGGCGGCGATTGCCCCTATGAATACGCCGCCAAGGACGGCGGCGTGCTGTTCACGCACAACGGCCTGCACATCGAACTGGTGATCGACCGCGACCATCCCATCGGCATGGAAGACCCGCTGGGCATTTCCGATGTCGTGCTCGAAGCAGCGCTGACCGCGATCATCGACCTTGAGGATTCGGTCGCCGCCGTCGATGCGGAGGACAAGGTGCTCGGCTATAGAAACTGGCTCGGCCTAATGCGCGGCGACCTGACCGCCAGCTTCCAGAAGGGCGGAAAGACCATGACCCGCACACTGGAAGGCGACCGGGAATGGACCACGGCGGACGGCGCTTCGTTCAGCCTGCATGGCCGCTCGCTGCTGTTCGTCCGCAATGTCGGCCACCTGATGACCAACCCGGCAGTGCTGCTGGCAGATGGCTCGGAAATCCCCGAAGGCGTGCTCGACGCGCTGGTCACTTCGCTCTGCGGCGTGCACGATCTCAAGCAGCTCGGCACCCATCGCAACAGCCGCAAAGGCAGCATCTACATCGTCAAGCCGAAGCAGCACGGGCCGGACGAATGCAAATTCACCAATGACCTGTTCGACGCGGTCGAAGACGTGCTCGGCCTTCCCCGTCACACCGTAAAAGTCGGCGTGATGGACGAAGAGCGCCGCACCAGCGCCAACCTTGCCGCATGCATTCATGCGGTGAAGGACCGCATCGTCTTCATCAACACCGGCTTCCTCGACCGCACTGGCGACGAGATGCACACCGCGATGCAGGCCGGCCCGATGATCCGCAAGGCGGCGATGAAATCGAGCGCCTGGATCACGGCTTATGAAGCGCGCAACGTCCAGATCGGGCTTGGCTGCGGGCTTTCGGGCAAGGCGCAGATCGGCAAGGGCATGTGGGCCGCACCTGACATGATGCGTGACATGATGGTCCAGAAGATCGGCCATCCCAAGGCAGGCGCCAACACGGCCTGGGTCCCTTCGCCCACCGCAGCAACGCTCCATGCGATGCATTACCACCAGCTTGATGTGTTCGCCGTGCAGAAGGAACTCGCCAGCCAACCGACGCCGGGCCTCGATGCTCTACTAACGATCCCCGCCGCGCCGCTCGGTCACAACTGGGCCGACGAGGACGTACGGGAGGAACTGGAAAACAACGCGCAGGGTATCCTCGGCTATGTTGTGCGCTGGATCGATCAAGGCATCGGCTGCTCCAAGGTGCCGGACATTCACGACGTGGGCCTGATGGAAGACCGGGCAACGCTGCGCATTTCCAGCCAGCACATGGCGAACTGGCTCCATCACGGCGTTTGCACCAAGGACCAGGTCGATGCCGCTTTCGCCAAGATGGCGGCCAAGGTCGACGCGCAGAACGCCGGCGATCCGCTCTACGAAAAGCTGGAGGGGGACAGTATTGCCCTGAAGGCCGCGCGGGCGCTGGTATTCGAAGGGCTCAGCCAGCCGAACGGCTATACCGAGCCGCTGCTTCACCGCTTCCGGCTGGAGAAGAAGGCCGCGCAAGGGTAACCTGTACCAAAGGGCAATCGCGCGGACGATGAACGCCCCCGCGCCATTGGCGCGGCGCCGCGCAATCCGATACCGTCCCCGGGACAGGCCTGATCCGGCCACTCCCGGGGATGAAAATGAACTTCGACCTTACCGACGAACAGGAAATGGTGCGCGACACCTTTGCGCGCTTCCTTGACGAACATAGCTCCACGATCCGCGTCCGTGCCGCCCACCCCTCGGGCTTCGATCCGGCGCTGTGGCAGGGCCTTGGCGAAATGGGTGCCTTTGGCATGCGGGTTCCGGAAGAATTCGGCGGGCTTGGCATGGGCCTGCTCGACGCCGCAGTGCTGATGGATGAGGCTGGGCGCTCGCTGGTTTCGGGACCTTTGGCGGAAACGCTGGTGGCAACGCGCCTGCTCTCGCAACTTGGCGGCGATGCTCAGGCCGATGTGCTGAGCCGTGCCATTGGCGGCGAGACTGTAGTAACAGTAGCGCTCCATGACATTGCCGCCATGCCGAGCCAGTGGGTGCCCGGCGGGCTTGTTGCCGAGTCGGTGATCGCCCGGCGCGGGAACGACATCGTGCTGGTTTCGGTCCCCGAAGCAGCACGCAAGGCAGAAGAAAACCTCGCCTCCACCCCAATTGCCGAGATCGATCTTGGCGCGCTTGACGCCGCCGTTCTGGGCAGCGGCAGCGAAGCGCTCGCCGCCTTTGCCGCAGGGATCGAGGAATGGAAACTGCTGATCGCCGCCGGACTTGCCGGCATCGGGCGCGAGGCGCTGAAGCTCGCATCTGCCTATGCCAATGAGCGCATGGCGTTCGGCCAGCTGATCGGCACATTCCAGGGCATTTCACACCCGCTGGCCGACCGGCTGTGCGAAGTTGACGGGGCGAAGTTCCTCGTCTGGAAGGCGATCCGCGACATCTATGACGGCTCGGACGAAGCCTCCGCCGGTATTAGCCTCGCGCTGCACTGGGCCAGCAAGTACTGCGTCGATGCCGCCAGCCAGGCGCTGCACACCTTTGGCGGCTATGGCCTAACGACCGAATATGACGTCCACCTCTTCGTCCTGCGCGCCAAGGCATGGCCGCTGGTGTTCGGCGATACGGACCTCCTGCTCGATGAAGCCGCGCGCCGGCTCTATGCAGGCGAGGCCGCTTCCCTGCCCGATGCCGGCGAAGTGCCGATCGACTTCGACCTTGGCGACGAGGCTCGGCAGGTCTGCGAGGAAATCGCCAAGCTGTTCGAAGAAAAAGTCACGCCGGAAATGCGGGCCAGGTTCCACTATTCGTGGGAAGGCTACGTCCCTGAAGTCCACAAGATGCTGGCGGACAACAACCTGCTGTTCCCCGGCCTGCCTGAAGTGCTTTCGGGCCGTAACATCAGCCCCTATGCCAAGATCGCCGCGATGGGCGAACTGGAAAAGCAAGGCTACAACACGCCGGGCGCCAATGTCGCGGCGATGGTCTCGATGATCATCCACAAGTACGGCAGCGACGAACTGAAGCGCGATGTCCTGCCTAGGATCATCAACGGCGAAGTCCTCACCAGCCTCGGCTATTCGGAACCAAGCTGCGGCTCGGACGTCTTCGCAGCTCAGTGCAAGGCCACCCCGGACGGCAACGGCTGGCGGATTGACGGAACCAAGATGTGGACCTCTGGCGCGAACCTGGCCGACTATGTCCTGATGCTCTGCCGCACCAATACCGAAGTGCCCAAGCACAAGGGCCTGACCATGTTCATCGTGCCGCTGAAGGCCGAGGGCGTGACCGTGCAGGCCGTCCACACCTTCATGAACGAGCGCACCAACATCACCTTCTATGACGGCGTGCGCATTCCCGATTCATGGCGTTTGGGTGATGTCGATGGCGGCACCAAGACCATGTCCGCCGCGCTTGAGCTCGAGCATGGCGGCGGCTTCTCCAAGGTGATGAAGGGCATGATTCACGCTGCAGAGGAACTGTGCGGTGAGATCGCAACACCCGCCGGCAAGCTGATTGACCAGCCCCACGCCCGGCGCCGTTTGGCCAAGGCCGTGGCGCACCTGTGGATCTCTGAAATGATGACCTACCGCGCCCAGTGGGCCAGCGTCGAAAAGAAGCCGAGCGGCGGATTCGGTCCGATGGCGAAGATGTGGTCGTCCGAGAAGTTCTTGGTAGATTCGCGCGACCTGCTCGACCTGACGGCACCGCTGTCGCTGTCGAAGCGGACCGGGGCCGCCGCTCTGGTCAACCAGTGCTTCCGCCATGCCCACGGCACCACAATCTATGGCGGCACCAGCGAAGTGCACCGCTCGATGGTTGCCGAACGCTATCTCGGCCTGCCACGCACGCGGGGGTAGCTGGAGCCCCCGCGCAGTCGGGGGCCTGAAGAGGTTAAACGAGACGTTGCGTCTGAAGGCCTGAGGCCCCCGCCTGCGCGGGGACGCGCTTGCAAAAAAAGGGCCGCCGGTCACAATGACCGGCGGCCCTTTTTCTTTAACACTGCAACCGGATCAGACGATTTCGCCGATCTCCGTACCGCACGGATAGGTCTCGCCATCGGCGGCCTTGATGATCAGCGTGCCGGCAACCGGTGCCTCGATCTCGCGCGCGGCCTTGTTGGTTTCGAGCAGGTAGATCACCTCGCCCTGCTGGACGGCGGTGCCGCTCTCCACCATCCATTCGGCGAGGGTACCTTCGCTCATCGACATTTCGAGCTTGGGAATGGTCAGGACTGTCGACATGATAGCGTCTCTCTCTTGATCAGGATTTCGCGTTTTTTCAGGATTTCGCGTTTTTTCAGGATTTCACGGTGGCGCGGGCACGTGCCGTGATGGCGGCGGCGCCTGGAACCTGGCTGAATTCGATGGCCTGCGAATAGGCAATCGGCGCATATTCCGCGCCGAGGCGGCTGGCCGGTGCCTTGAGCTGGCCCCACAGCTCCTCGTTGATCGTGGCGCAGATTTCCGAGCCGAGGCCGCAGAACTCGACGGCGGCATGGACCACCAGCGCGCGGCCGGTCTTCTTTACCGAGGCCAGAACGCGGTGGTAATCGATCGGCATCAGCGAGCGCAGGTCGATGACCTCGGCGCTGATCCCTTCCTTGGCCAGTTCCTCGGCAGCGGCCAGGGCCTGGTGCAGCATCCAGCCATAGGAGATCAGCGTGATGTCCGTGCCTTCACGCACGACCTTGGCGACGCCCAACGGCACGCGGTAATCGCCGGTCGGCACGTCGGCCTTCTGGGTGAACAGCAGCATCATCGATTCGATCATCACGCAGGGATCGGGATCGGCGATGCACGAGGCGAGCAGGCCCTTGGCGTCGATCGGGTTCGACGGATAGACCACCTTGATGCCCGGCGAGTGGAGCAGCCAGGCTTCCATCGACTGCGAATGCTGCGCGCCGAAGCCGCCCATGCCGCCGCCGGCCTGAACGCGGATGGTCATCGGGGCGTGGGTTGCAGAGCCCGACATGTACCGCTGCTTGGCGGCGTGGTTGTAGACCTGATCCATGCAGACGCCGAAGAAGTCGGTGAACATGATTTCCGCAATCGGGTTCATGCCGGCGATCGACGAACCGATGGCCGCGCCGATGATCGCCTGTTCGGCAATCGGGGTCGGACGGACGCGGTTCTTGCCGAATTCGATCTGCAGTCCCTTGTTGGTGCCGAACACACCGCCCTGCGGATCGCCAACGTCCTCGCCCAGGATAAAGACCTCGGGATTGGCGGTCATTGCGATGTGCTGCGCGTCGCGGATCGCTTCGACCATCGACATCGACTTGGTGTCGGCCGGCAAGGCGCCTTCGTCGGCGCGCTCCGGATAGACACCGCGCTGGGGAACGCAGGTGACATCGGCGAACACGTCGGTGACGGTCTCGGTCGCCGGGGTGACCGGGCTGGCCATGGCGCGGGTGATGGCATCTTCGACTTCGGCAGCCGTCGCGGTTTCGAGCGCGGAAAGTTCATCGTCGGAACAGATCCCTGCTTCGATCAGCAGCGCGCGGGTCTTTTCGATCGGCGCGCGCTCGCGGGCGGCGGCGAGCACATCCTTGTCGGCGTTGTAATTGTCACCCACGCCGGCGTGCGGGCCCATGCGATAGGTCATCGCCTCGACAAACACCGGACCCTTGCCAGCGCGAACATGGTCGATCACGTCCTTCATGCCGTTGTAGAAAGCGGCGGGATCGTTGCCATCTAGCTGGACGCCCCGGAAACCGAGCGCTTCGGCGCGGCCGTAGAAGTTGGGGCTCGCCGTATAGTCCGGGATCGGCGTGTATTCGCCCCACTGGTTGTTCTGGCACATGAAGATCACCGGCAACTTCCAAGCGCCAGCCATGTTCATCGCTTCGTGCACCGCGCCGATTGAGGTCGCGCCGTCACCGAAGTTGACGATGGTTACGCGGTCCTCGCCGCGCTCCTTGGCCGAAATGGCGAAACCGTTGGCGATCGGGGCACCGGCCCCGACGATGGCCGTGGTGACCATCGAACCCGACGACGGGTCGGAGATGTGCGGGGAGCCGCCCTTGCCCTTGTTGACGCCGTCCTGACGGCCGAGCGCTTCGGCAAACATGCCGAACAGATCGACGCCCTTGGCGACCTGATCGTGAATGCCGCGATAGGTGGTCACCATATAGTCGCGCTCGCTGGTGAGCTGCGAGATCGTCGCGGGAATGCACTCCTGACCCGTCATCGGCCAGTAGGTGAACATGAACTTACCGGCGGACAGCCCGGCCTGGATCGCCTTGTCCACCGCGCGGATACGGGTCATCTGGCCGTAAATCGCCTTCAGGACTTCGGGTTCGATCCCAAGGTTGCCATTCGCCATTCGTAGTGCTCCTCATCAGGCAGACCGGTGTGCCGCGCCGCCAAGGCAAGCGCATGCGCCGGTTCGATTCACCGCTTTGAGTGCAGGCTTTGCCAAGCCGGAGCGGATAAGTCACTGCCCCAGCCGGCAAGGGCAGCCTCTGTCCGCCCCCCGCGTCCCAGAATCCGCCCAAGCGATGCCGTGTCAGGGCCGGGTCAGGCGTGGCTTTTGACCCGGTGCAAGGCGATAATAGCCAGCGCGCCGAGCAGCGATCCCAGGCCCATGGCGATCGAAACGCCCTGCAGTCCGGCGCCGAACTGGAACAGGAAACCTGCCGCCACGGGCCCCAGCACCGCGCCGCCGCGGCCAAGCCCGATGACAAATCCGGTGCCGCCAGCGCGTGCCTCGGTCGGGAACGTAGCGGCCATAAGCGGATAGAAACCCGCCATGCCGGCATTGGTGAAGAACCCGGCAGCCGCCGCCGCGATGGCCAGCCCCTGCAGGTCCGCCTGCCCGCGCCCGAACAGGACCACCATCACCGTCGACATCAGCAGAGTGCCGATCATCAGGTAACGCAGGCCAAAGCGAAGCGTGAGGAAGCTGAGCAGCAGCGAACCGATCAGTCCGCCGACATTGGCCCACACAAGCACGCCGCCCGCCGCCGAGGGCGCATAGCCCATGTCGACGACAATCTTCGGGATCCACTTGAGGATGTAGTAGAACGTCATGACGTGGAAGAAATAAGCGAGCAGCAGCAGCAGCGTGCGGCTGCGCAGGTCTGGCTGCATCAGGCGGCTGAGCGCGATACGTGGGCGTTCCTGCCCGGAATCGGCGGGGAGCGCGGCAACTGGTGCGTGGCCGATCGCCGTCAGCGACCTGTTGACGCGGGCCAGTGCGTTGTCCGGATTGCGCTGGACGATGTGGCCAACCGTCTCGGGCACGAGGAAATAGAGCACCGGCAACATGGCGGCGCTGACATAACCGCCAAAAGTGAACACGTCGCGCCAGGTGCCATCGACCAGCAGCGAGCTGGCAAAGGCTCCGCCCGCAATCGCGCCCATCGGATAGCCAGCCGCCATGATGCCGATCGCGGCGGCGCGCCAGCGGTCGTTGGCGAATTCGGCGACCATCGCATTGGTGCAAGCCAACATGCCACCGATGCCAAGCCCGGTGATCAGCCGCAGCAGGCTCAGTTCCTGTATCGAAGTGCCATGGGCCGCGCCGAACATACCGAGCGACATGACGAACAGACAGCCGATAGCCGTGGGCCGCCGGCCGATCTTGTCAGCGACATTGCCAAGGAAGAACGAACCCACCGCCATGCCCAGCAATTCTGCGGACAGCACGATACCCAACGCCCCGCGCTCGATGCCCCAATCCTTGGCGATACCCGGCGAGGCGAAGCTGATTGACAGCACGTCGAACCCGTCGAGCCCATTGAGCACGACGCAGATCGCGATCACCAGAATTTGCCGCCAGCGCATCGACAAGCCGGATATGACTTGCCGGGGATCGGTAGCCGCATGGACTGAGGACATCGTATTCTCCCGTTTGGCGGCGCAGACCGCCTCCGCATTATCCGGCCGGGCCTGTTACCCGTGCCGGCGGATGTTCTGGTTATTGCACAAGCATCAAGGCGTCGAGCGCTACCACGCCTTCACCCTCAGGATAGAGGATTACCGGGTTGAGATCGATTTCGGCAATGCCCGGTTCGCTTGCCAGCAGAGCGCCGACTTGTCGGATAAGCGCGGCGAGCGCCGGCACATCGAGCCTGGGCGAACCGCGATAACCGGCGAGCAGCGCCGCGCTTTTCAGCCCCATCAGACCGGCGGCAATCTGCGCCTCGGTCATGTCGGGGGTGAACAGGCAGACGTCCTGCAGGATTTCCGCCGTCACGCCGCCAAACCCGGCAAGCACAACCGCACCCCATTCGGGATCGTTGCGTCCGCCGACGATCATTTCCATGCCCCGTGCGCCCATCTTTTCGATGAGCACGCCGTCAAGCGCGATTGATGCGTCATAGGCTGCGACGTTGGCGTGGATACGGTGCCAGGCATCGCGGACGGCCCCGGCATCGGCGAGGCTCAGGATCACGCCGCCGGCGTCACTCTTGTGGCCGAGCCGCTGCGCCTGCGCCTTCATCGCTACCGGATAGCCGACCGCGTCAGCCGCCGCTGCCGCTTCGTCCGCGCTGGCGGCAAAACCCCCTTGCGGGAACGGGAAACCGAGCGGGCCTAGCAGGTCTTTGGCCTGATATTCCGCCACAACGCCGTGGAATTCGCCCAGCCGTGCCAGCGGCGTCGCTGCCGTCTCGCCGCGCGACAGGTCCAGCGTGGCGCGCTTGCCGAGCCGCGCGAGCGCGCGGAACACGCGTTCGGTGCTGGGGAAGCATGGCACGCCGTGCGAGCGCAGCGCCGCGACATATTCGCCCGGAACCGGTGCGCCTTCATCAAGACCCGCGTAGATCAGCGGCTTGGCAATCTCGCGGCCATCCAGCGCGGCAAGAATTGCGGGAATCTTGATCTTGCAGGTCACGGGATCGGTCTGGATAATTCCGGCGACGACCGCGCCGACGCGCGCATCATCAAGCAGCGCCGACAGCGTCTGCGTATAGATATGCGGTTGGCTGAGACCTTGCGCGGTAATGTCGAGCGGGTTGCTCACCGGTACGAAAGGCGGCAGCGCGGCACGCAGTTCGGGGGCGTTTTCGTCGTTCAGGTTTGCCAGCGGAACTTCGAGTGCCTCCGTCAGATCGAGCATCAAAGCCTTGAAAGCGCCAGATTCTCCCAGAACCGCTACATCGGGCCGTGCCATGGCAGCACAGCGGATCAGGATTTCCGAAATGTCGCCTAGTTCTTCCAGCGTTTCAGCAAAGATCACGCCTTCGCGCTCTACCTTGCGGCGCATCAGCTTGTAGTCACCGGCCATTGCTCCGGTGTGCGTCGCAGCGGATTCACGCGCTGCACTCGACGTGCCCGGGTGCAGCAGGACGACTGGCTTGCCCGCTGCACGCGCGCGGCGGGCGGCGGCGAGGAAGCGGCGCGGCTTGCGGAACTGTTCGACGATCATCGTGATGACTTGAGTGGCGTCATCATCGACCAGCCAGTCGACATAGTCCTCGACCCCGCTGCCCGCCTCGTTCCCGGTGGAGATCGAATAGCTGACCGGCAGGTCACGCGCCTGGAAGGTTGTCGAAAGCACCGCTGCCATCGCACCGGACTGCGAAACGATGCCCAGCGCGCGCCTGCCCTCCGGTGCCAATGTCTTGGTCTCGACGAAGGTAAGCGGAATTCCCGCAACGTGATTGACGAAGCCAAGGCAGTTCGGACCTTCGATCACCATGCCGTGTTCGGCGGCAATGAGGCCAATCTCGGCCTGTTGCGCCTTGCCTTCCTCGCCGCCCTCGGCGAATCCGGCGGAGAAGATCACCGCCCCGCCCGCGCCGCGCCGCGCAAGTCCGCGCACGGCATCAAGCACGGCGGCCTGCGGAATTGCCAGCACAGCTACGTCCACGCCTTCCGGCAGGTCATCGACCGAGGCGAGGCACTTGCGTGCGCCGATAACTTCGCGCTTGGGGTTGATCGGATAGACCTCCCCGGCAAAGCCGTTGCGATCAAGGTTGCCCAGCACCGACGCGCCGAGCGAACCCGGCGTGTCGCTGGCACCGATCACAGCCACCGAACGCGGCCGTAGCAATCGTGAAATGGCCTCGCGCGGCAAGCTGCCTTCAGTCATCAAACACTCCCGCTCCGCTGTTCAGCGCGACTTGTTGAGGTCGTAAGCGCCGAGGCCCGGCTTGAACGTCTTGTCGTCGATGAACTGCTTGGTTGCTTCCTTGCGGCCTTCGCCATCGAAGAAGTTGGCAGCTTCCTGCGCGCGGACAAGGTAGTCCATCGAGTTGTCGAAGGTCATTTCGCCGACCCGGCGAACCGCCCACTTGGTGGCGCGCAGCGCGGTAGGATTCTTGGCCAGCAGCACTTCGGCGATGGCGGTGACCCGCGCCTTGAGCCGATCAGCGGGAACCGCTTCGTTGACCAAGCCCCATTCGGCGGCTTTGATGCCGTCGATATTCTCACCCATCATCGCGTGGTACATGGCATTGCGGAAGCCGGTCAGCTCGACGATGATCTTGCTGGCACCGCCGCCGGGCAGGATGCCCCAGTTGATTTCCGACAGGCCGAACTGCGCGTCCTCAGCCGCCACGGCAAGGTCGCAGCCATAGAGCGGACCATAGGCACCGCCAAAGCACCAGCCGTTGACCATGGCGATGGTCGGCTTTTCCAGCCAGCGCAGGCGTTCCCACCAGCCATAGGCTTCGCGCTGCGCCTTACGGATTGCGCCAAGGCCCTTGGCCTCGTTCTCGCGGAAATATTCCTTGAGATCCATGCCGGCGGAAAAGGCCGTGCCCTCACCTGTCAGCACGACAACGCCAACGTCATCGCGGAATTCCAGCGATTCGAGCACTTCGAGCATCCGCCGGTTGAGCGAGGGGCTCATGCAGTTGCGCTTTTCAGGCCGCGCGAACGAGACCCAGGCGATGCGGTTCTCCACGACAAACGATACGGTATCGGCTTCGGCACGTTCAGACATGGCATTTCTCCGGCTATGCTGTATTTGGACTGGGATTTGACTATCTCCAATAGCCAATATTTAGCTATATGCAATAGCAATCTGGAGCAACGCGTGGCACGGCCGCAGAACAGGAACCCGAATACTCCGGCAGTCAGCGACGATCCGCTGGCCCATCTTCCGGGCTATGCCCTCCGCCGCGCGGCGAACGCCATGATGGCCGAACTGGGCAGCCGGCTCGATTCAATTGACCTGCGGATTTCCGAGGCATCGATCCTGCTGCTGATCGACGGGCGCGACGATATGACGTCAAGCGCGATCGGCAGCGTGCTCGATATCCGTTCGGCCAACATGGTTCCGCTGCTCAACCGGCTGTCGAACGCGGGGCTCATCGACAAGGTGCGGATCGACGGCAAGTCGATGGCCATCGTGCTGAGCGCCAAGGGCCGCGAAAAGGCGGCGGAAGTGCGCGTGGTGACTGACAATTTCGAGAGCGAACTGTTGCGGCGCATTCCCGCCGCGCATCGCCCGCATCTGGTGCCGGCGCTGAACGCGCTCTGGCGCTAGGTCAGGCTGCGACCAACTTCAGTGGCACGGAAATCGCGCCGATTTCCGGCCAGCGTGCCGGTGCGACCGGCCCGTCGATCTCGAAATGCGAGGTCATGGCCAGCAATTCGTCGAGCATGACCCGCACCTGCATCCGCCCAAGGTGCACGCCCGGGCAATTGTGCGGCCCGCGCCCGAAGGCCATGTGATCGGCGATATTGGCGCGGTTGAGGATGAACTCTTCCGCATTCTCGAAAACGGCTTCGTCGCGGTTGGCCGAGGCATAGACCAGCGCAATCCCTTCCCCTTCAGGAATCGTGCGCCCGCCGAATTCGACCGGGCATTTCGCCGTGCGGGCAAAGCCTCGATAGGGGGTGTAGAGACGCAGGAATTCCTCCACCGCAGCCGGCACGAGGCTGCGATCGGCGCGCAATTGGACCTGCAGATCAGGGTGACGCGACAGGTGTACCGCCATCGATCCCATGAACACGGTCGGCGCGACGATGCCCACGACCAGCACCTGCCTGACCATGCCGACGATGAGGTCTTCGGTCATGTCCTCGCCGCGTTCCAGTGAGGCCAGCAGTGCGGAAGTAATGTCGCTTTCCGGATCGAGCGGCTCGGCCTTGCGCAATTGCAGAAGTTCGCGCGCCATTTCATACAGCTTGAGACTGGTCGCCTTCATCTGCTCGGGCTGGTTAAGGTTCACCGCAAGAATGAAGGCGCGGCCAGACTGGTGGAGCGGCTCAACCCAGTGCTCAGGCACGTTCATCCATTCGCCAAACACTCGCACCGGCAGGAAACTGGCGAATTCGCCGCAAATGTCGCCATACCCGCGCGCGATCATCGGCGCCAGCAGGTCGCGCGCGCATTGCCGGGCGTAAGGCTCGAACTTTGCGGCGCGATCGGGCGACAGCAGCGGATTGAGCGTGCGACGATAAGGCGTGTGCTCAGGCGGATCGAGGTGCAGCGGCGGCCGGCGGCCGGTAAAGGCCACCTTGGGCACGACATTCTGCACCGAGGTAATGAAAGTCGCCGGATCGCTTGCCGCGCGGCGGACGTCGTCATAGCGCGTCAGGGCCCAGAAGCCGCCGAGCCCTTCACTATGCGCAACCGGGCATTCCCGCCGCAGCCGGGCAAATTCGGCATGGCCGCTGTCGAAGTCTTCCGTCGCTTCGGAATCGAAATCGTTCAGGCTATGTGACATAGCCATCGCATAGGTATCGACGGGGCGCTATGCAAGCGCTATCATAAGCGTCAGGTTTGAATGGGAGTCTGGAATTGAGCGGCCAGCTGGAAGAGGAACTTGGCCGTAAGGTTGTGAAACGGCTAGTGCTGCCCTGCGCGCTTTTCACCCTGATAGGAGCCATAGACCGGGCAAATGTCGGCTTTGCCGCGCTGGAGATGAACGCCGATCTTGGCCTGTCAGGCACGCAGTTCGGCTTTGGTGCCGGCGTGCTGTTTGTCGGCTATTTCCTCGCCAAGTATCCCAGCGTGCTGCTGTACGAAGCGATCGGATTCCGGCGCTGGCTGGCGATCATTACCTTCGCCTGGGGCATCGCCGCCTGCAGCCTTGCCGCCATCGATAGCCAGCTGGAGCTGTACATCCTGCGCGTGCTGATCGGCTTTGCCGAGGGCGGGCTTTCGTCGGGCCTGATGCTCTACCTTGCCCACTGGGCGCCGGAGCGCTGGCGGGCGACGATCCTTGCCCTGCCGATCATGTCGATCAACGTTGCGCAGGTCTTTGGCGCGCCGATTTCGGGCTGGTTGCTCGATATTGATAATCCGCTGGGGATCGCCGGCTGGCGGTTCATGTTTCTGGTCGAGGCCCTGCCCGCAGTCGCGCTCGCGTTCTTCGCCTGGTTCTATTTCCCCGACCGGCCATCGCAGGCGCGCTGGCTGAGCGACAGCGAGCGCACATGGATGGCCAACAACATCCGCGCCGAGGCCAAGGCAGCGCCCGATGGCAGCCGCGAAGGCCGCTGGGACGCGCTGAAAAGCCTCGACGGCTGGCTGTGCTCACTGATCTGGTTCTGCATCCTGGCGAGCAATTACGGCATCATGTTCTGGCTGCCGACCATCGTGAAGGGCATGTCCGGACTGACCTCGACGCAGGTTGGGTTCATCGTAGCTCTGCCGCACGCGGCCAGCGCCATCGGCCTGCTGCTCAACGCGCGCCATTCGGACAGGACCGGCGAGCGTTTCATGCATATCGCCGTGCCGGCCATGGTTGGCGGGCTGGGACTACTTGCGGCCTTCCTGCTCGGCTCCGGCCTGCCCGGGCTCGCCATGCTGGTGCTGGGCGGAGCCTGCACCGGCTGCACTGTTGCCGCCTTCTGGGCGATCCCGATGAAGATGCTCAATCCCCGGTCGATGGCCATGGGCGTGGTGATGATCAACATGCTCGGCTCGCTCGCCGGGGCAACCATCCCGCCGCTGATGGGCTTCCTGCGGGAAAGCACCGGATCGTTTCTGCCGCCGACCCTGCTGCTGACCGGGATCGCCGTGATAAACGTGATGCTCTGCCTCGTCACCCGTCGCCGGATGCGCGGCAAGGGAGTGATGGCGTGAAGGCCAAGGGCGGGAATGCCATCATCCTGACACTGGCGGCTATTGCGGCGCTGGGTTCGCTGGCGACGCAGCTGGTTGTTCCCGCCCTGCCCCCGATTGCCGCGGAATTTGGCGCATCGACCGTGGCAGCGCAGCGGGTGATCGGGATCTATTTGCTGGGTCTCGCCGGCGGGCAATTGTTCGCCGGACCAATGGCGGACAAGTACGGCCGCCGCCCGGTCATGCTGGGCGGACTGGGGCTTTTCGTGATCGGCAGCGCGGCTGCCTTGGCGGTTCACAGCCTGACATGGCTGCTGGCAGCGAGGCTGTTACAGGCGCTCGGCGGCGCAACGGGGATCGTCACCGCCCGGGTCATGGTCAGCGACATTTTCCCGCCTGAGGAAGCCGCGACACGGCAGGCGACCTTGATGTCGGTTGTGCTGCTTTCCCCGGCCATAGCGCCTGTAATTGGCGGGTCGATGACCGAACTGGCCGGCTGGCGCTCGATCTTCGTACTGCTGGTTTTGACCGGCCTTGCTGCAGCGATGTTCGTCCAGCTGCGGCTGGCGGAAAGCCCGCGCCGCGCGGCCGCGCCGGCACGCAATCTCGCCCATGCCTGGTCCATGCTGATTGCCAACCCGCGCTTCACCGGCAATGCGCTGGCCATGATGCTGGCGAGTTCGTCGCTCTATGCTTTTCTGGCCGCGACGCCCTTCATCCTCGCCAGCCAGCACGGCATCGGCCCGCGCGACACCGGCCTGTTCCTGCTCGGTATCGCCGCCGCAGGGATCGTCGGCACAAAATTCGTCGGCACCATCAACCGCCAGACCAATGGCGCGATCGTCGGAGCTGCATTGGTGGCGAGTGGTGCCGTCCTCTTGTTGGCCGGAGCGCTGGCGGGCGCCCACAGCCTCGCCGCGTTCTTCTTGCCGATGGTCTTGATGGGTTTCGGCACCGGAGTTCTCGGGCCATCGACCATCAGCCGCATCATGCAATCGCGCCCCGGCCTTGAAGGCACGGCCACCAGCCTTGCAGGTGCCTTGCAGATGGGGGGCAGTGCGCTTGCAAGCAGCATGATAGGCGCGGCCGATACGCTTAGGCTTGGCATCGTACTCACCGTGATGACGCTACTTTCGCTCGCCGCCGCGATGGCCGCGAGCTGGACCCGGATGCAAACCGCATGAACCTTATCCGCTATCGCCCCATCCTCGCCGCCGCCGCGCTGCTGGTTCTTGCCGCCGCGCAAAAGGCACCCCCGCCGCGCTGGTGGTCCCCCGGTGAAGGCCGCAGTTTTCCGGCCACGCTCGACTATGCAAACGAACATGGCACGCAGCGCAGCCTGCTCGTCGGTGGGCCTTTGCCGACCAAGGGCCACCCGTTTTTCGAACCCATCGGCCCCAATGGACGGGCCTGCGTAACCTGCCACCAACCCGCTGACGGCACGAGCCTTTCCGCCGCAACCGCGCGGCAACGCTGGGATGAAACCAAGGGCCGCGACCCATTGTTCGCCGCGTCAGACGGCTCCAATTGCCCCAGCCTGCCGCAGTCCGAGAAGGCTTCGCACTCGCTGCTGCTGGATCGCGGTCTGATCCGCGTGCAGCGCCCTTGGCCGGTCCGCGAATGGCAAGGCAAGCCAGTGACGCCGGACTTCGCCATAGAAGTTGTTCGCGATCCCAACGGCTGCAACAGCGGCGAAAAATACGGCCCGAAGGCGGGCAATATCTCGGTCTACCGCCGTCCGCGCCCAGTCTCGAACTTCAAGTACCTGCTCGCCGTGGGCTTCGCCTATGACCCGAAGCAGGGCATTGCCCTGCCGCGCGATCCAGACAGCGGCGCGATGCAATCGGGCAACCTGATGGCAGACAACCGCGCGCGGAACCTGCGCGAGCAGATGGAGGATGCGTCGAGCACGCACCTCGAATTCGCCAGGCGCCTGACCCCGGCACAGATCACCCGGATTACTGACTTCGAGATGCGGCTCTACACCGCGCAGCAGGTCAGCAAGCAGGGCGGCGCGCTAGACAGCGGCGGAGCGACCGGCGGCCCCGCCAAGCTGCGCGACAGCGAACCCGGCGCCCTTGGCTCGATCGGCACGCCGGTGTGGAGCGAATATGCCGCGTGGGAGAAAATTTCGCCAGATGACGCTGCCAAGCTCACGCCGGAGCAGCTTGCCTTCCGGCAATCCGTAGCCCGCGGCGCGCGGACTTTCCGCGACAAGACCTTCCTGATCACCGACAGCTCGGGGATCAATTCTCCGGTGGGTTTCGGCAATCCCGTGCGCAATTCCTGTGTGTTCTGCCACAACATGGCGCAGATGGGGAATGACGTCGCGCCGGGTCAGGTCGATCTGGGCACGACCACCCTGCCCTATGCCGATCCGTTCGACGACTTGCCGCTGTTCCGCATCACCTGCCTGAAGACGCCGCATCCGTTCTACGGCCGCACCTTCTACACCTATGATCCCGGCTTTGCCCTGACCACCGGGCGCTGCGCCGATGCCGGCAAGATCACCCTGCAATCGATGCGCGGCCTTGCCGCCCGCGCGCCCTATTTCTCCAACGGACTTGCCAGGGACCTGCGCGCCGTCGTCGACTATTACGAACGGCGCTACAACATCGGTTACACCGAGCGGGAGAAGCAGGATCTGGTCAACTTGATGAGCGTGCTGTGAAAACCCTTGCCTCCTTGGTCGCGCTAGCCGCGCCGCTATCCGCTTTCGCCGCCGAGACGGGCGACTATGTCCGCTTCGTCTCGTGCCCAGTGTATCGCGACGCCGACAGCGGCAAGAAATCGGGCTGCTGGCTGGCTGACGAGCGCGCGTCGGGCAGGCGCTATGACGTGAGCCAATCGCCGCACAAGCCCGACTGGAACCGCGCCGTGCTGGTCGAAGGCCGAGTCACTGCGGATAGCACCGCGCCGTGTGGTTCCACCGTGCTTAATCCGGTGCGCACCTCGATCCTGAGCGAGCCCTGCCAGCGGCACATGCTTCCGGCGGAAGGTCACCCGGGGCGAAAGTTCGTGCTTCCGGCACGCAACCTGACCCCGCTTTCCGTGCCGCGCAAACCGCCCGCCGGGCCTTTTGCGGCGCGCACATTCCCGGTGTTCTTCGAATTCGACCGCGCCTTCGTGGTCTATCAGTACAGCGACTTCCTGCTCGACAATGCCGCGCAGTGGATCATCGCTGCGAAACCGGCGAAGGTCGTTGTGACCGGCTATGCGGCGACCGATCCGGAAAGCGTTTCGGGCATGACGCTGGCCGAGCGGCCCGAGGTCGCCCGCGAACGCGCGGAGATCGTCGCGGAATCGCTGCGTCGGCTGATCCCCGGCATTGTCGTCGAGACCCGTGCGAAGACCGGCGCCAAACCAGCAGACCTTCCCGATGCCGATACGCTCCCCGGACAGTCCCAGCGCCGCGCGGAAATCAGTGCCGAATTTTAGGCGAACAGCGCGCCAACGTCCTCGCAATCGGCCAGCGCAAGGATGGCCCGCGCCAGTTGCTGCGGGTCGCTGGGCGGCACCTGCGCGCGCGCCGCGCAGTCAACGAACTTGGCGACAAGGTCCGCTTCGCTCAGCGGGTTTTCGGGACAACCCCTAGCGTTATGGACATCGGCTCGGTAAGCTGTGCCGTCCATCATCTCTATCTCGATTGCCCCGCCCGATCCGGGGTGGCAGGTCGATGCCGTGTCGACTTGCGCCTGAACTTTCGATGCTACCGCCAGAACGGCCGCATCAGCCAGCACGGCGGGGGTGAAGCTATCTAGGCCCACCCTGCCGCGAACCAGCGCCAACGCAGTGCAGAACTGGATCGAGAACTTGGCGTCGATGAGCACACCGGGAGCCTGTTTGCGACCGGCCGGTTCAATCAACATGCGCTGGATTTCGTCGCAAGTGACCGTGATCCGCGCGATCCGGGCCGGATCGATGCCGTGCCGTTCGTGCAGGCCAAGCGCCATTTCGATGAATGGATGCGTGCCCCGGCAACTCGGCCAGGCCTTGAACGTCAGGTGGTCGATCCAGAAGCGGCTACCGAGACATTCGGTCAAGTCGGCGCTGTCAAAATTGCCGCCCGCATAGAGCGCAAAGAAGCCGTCCTTGCCCTCCAGCGGCTCCTCAAATCCCGCAACGCCTTCGCGGGCGAGCAGCGCCGAAGTCACCGCCGCCTGCGCCGGGAAACTCTCCCGCACGGCGCGGATGACCGTGCCGGGGCTGTGCTTGATTTCGCCGGGCATCGTCACCTGGCACAGCGCCAGCGAGAGCGCGTCGCGAATGCCGGTGCCGTCCAGCCCAAGCAGCTTGGCCGCCCCCACCGCCGCGCCCAATCCGGCGACGATGGGCGGCGGATACCAGCCGCCCACCTCCATGGCTTGCCGCTGCGCCACACCGATCCGACAGGCGAAATCGCAGCCCGCAGCCAGAGCGGTGAGGAAGCGCGGGCCATCAATTGGGCCTTCCGATTGGGCCAGCGCGATCAGCGCCGGCACCAGACTGGCATTGGGATGTCCAGGGCGAATGTCGAAGGCGTCTTCATAATCCAGCGCGTGCGACATTGCGCCGCTGGCAAGTGCGGCGGCGGCAGGCGGAACGCGCAGGCCCGTCCCCAACACTGTGCTCGGCCCGGTGCCCGATGCCTTGGCCAAGGCAAGGAATGGACGCACTTCTTCGGACAGGCCGCTGGCGCCGAGGATCACGCCGCTCGCATCAAGCAAAACGTGACACGCGGAGCGCCGGGTCGAGGCGGGCAAGTCCTCCCATTGCAGACGGGCAATGGTGTCGCAAATCTGCCCGCTGAGAGTCATGCGGGCTTATTGCGTGACAGGCGCGGCGCGAGCGATAGCAGGACGATCGCCCCGATCAGGATCGCAGCGCCCACCAGTTCGGCCCCGCGCGGCATCTTTGCTCCGAAAAACCAGGCCAGCAGGATCGTTCCGCCTACTCCGGCAACAAGGCTCGCCGCGCGCTCCAGTGGCACGCAATAGGCGTTCTCGCGCGGGTCGAGCAGAATGATGATCGCGATCACCGAGATGATCGTCAGCGTCACGCCGATCATGACCAGCGGCCAGACGGCTGAGCTGCTCCACGCGCCGATAAAGCCCCATTCAAGTTCACCGGCCTGACCGCCGATGCCCGATGCCGAGATGATCGCCAGAATGATGATCGACAGTGGCAGTGCGACCATTTTCTCCTCGACGAAATAGCGGCGCACCATCGCCTCATCTCCGTTCTTGGCAATCCGCGTCATAACCGCAAGGCGCACGAAGTAGCCCAGTGTGTAAAGTACCACGGTCAGGATCGCGAGCGGCGGCAGTTTCAGCCCGCCCCGGTCGGTCAGGGCGATGACCAGCGCCAGGAAAACCATGGCAAGCGCCGTCCAGCTGAACCAGCTCACCCGCCGCCCAAAAGCGATGTCGACCAGCGGCGCGATGATCAGGATATCGCCGCGCATGATCAGCTGGATGAAGGGAATGCTCACGCCCTGAAACGTGTAGGACAGCGGCACGGTGAACAACACCAGCGACGTGCCAAAGCCTGACAGCAGGGTGAACCTGTCCGGGCACGGAATGCGAAACCTGCCGATCTGAACCTTGTTGGCATCGCGGTGCCAGCCCGACAGCCAGATGAACAGGTAAGTCAGCACGAGATTGACGATCAGCGACACGGGCAAAGTCTCGAGCCCGGTCAATGGGCGGCCCAGCGACGGGTCCGGATTGGTGGCCACCCAGCGGGTGATCATTACGTTGGGCAGGTAAGCGAGGAAATAGAAGAAGACGATCATCTCGAGCGACAACTTGCGGCTGGCTGTCATGCGGAAGGTTCCAGTTCGATCATCTTCTCGCCCTGACGGTATCGCGCATTGAGCCCGGCCTCGGCGGTCACGGCGGTCAGATAATCCAGCGCTTCGGCATAGTCGTCGCTGCCTTTGTCGACGCAGCGCGGCACCGCATCGCGCCCGATGACCACAGGCAGCATCCCGGCCTTGATAACGGTGCCCCCGGCGATCTCGAGCCGGGCGATCAAGGCCAGACGGCTCGCTTTCGGGAAGTTGTAGAGGCTGCCGAAATCAGGCTCCCACTCTTCCGCAAGAACGCGGATTTCGTTGAAGCTTTTTGACTGGGCGTGCTCCTCGTCCATCGCCAGATCGGTGGCGAAATTGCACAGCGAATGGAACACCGGCTTGCCCTCGATCAGTTCGCAACCCTTGATGATGTGGGCATGGCCGCCGATCACCGCATCGGCCCCGGCGAGCACGGCGGCGCGGGCAACTTCGTGCTGGTAATCGGCAATGGCAGCGCGGACGAAATGGATGCCCCAGTGCTGCGACACGATGACGACATCGGCCTGCGCCTTGGCTGTGCGAATGTCCTCTTCCATCGCCGCAAGGTCGTCACGGTGCGCGTAAGTGTGGACCCGCGCCGGGGTGCCCGGCTGGTCATGCTCAATCTGCTCATAGACGGTATGCGCGCGCATCGGGGCGCAGCCGGGACGGCGCTCGGTGGCCCAGTAATCCTGCGGCAGGATCGAAGAATAGGCGAGGATCGCCACCCGTGTGCCATCGCCCAACGAGCGGATGACCGGGGCGCGGGCCTCGGCGATATTCGCCCCGGCACCGGCCACCGCTAGACCGGCAGCCTCAAGGTTGCTCTTTGTTTCGAAGAACGCTTCCTGTCCCCAGTCCATGCAGTGATTGCCAGCCATCGAGATCACATCGAACCCGGCGCGGGCGAGTGCGGCCGCGCCTTCAGGACGGGCAAGCACGGCATGGCGCGCTTGCGGCATCCGACTCCCCGTCGAGGCAAAGCTCGTCTCCAGCTGGCCAAAGGCGATGTCCGCCGACCGCAGCAGATCGCGCGTTGCGACGAAGCTTTCGTCGTAATCCTCGCGGTCCATCGCAAGGTCGCCAGTGGCAAGGAACACGTGGGTCATGGCAATCTCGTCACAGCGGCCGCGGCACGGACCAGTCCGTCTTTGTGCACAGTCCGCAATTGCGTCCGCGGAAATAGAGCCCGTCTTTCGCGCGTCCCTTGAGGTGGAAATTGAGCCACTTGCGCGCGATTACGGCATATTCGCCGCCGTTTGGTGCGGTCCAGAACGTGCCGCCATGGCCGACTGGCGAGTGGGCAAAGAACACCGGCACGTGGACTATACGAGCAGCGTCGTCGATTGCCTGCGGCCAGGCGATGTCGGCCGGCCCGCCGATAATATAGGCAATCGGCGCATGAAGCTTCAGTAGTTCCTGCTTCGTGATCGACAGTGCGCTGCGGCCTTCCATCGGATTGTTGAAGACGCCGCTGTTGAACAGGATTGTCGCCTTGATACGCGCATCAGCCGAGACGCGGATCGATTGCAGGCCGCCGCAGGAATGACCCATGACCGCGACGCGTGACGGATCCAGCTTGCCAAACCACGGGCTTTTCGGATCGGCGTTCTGCCTGGTCACCCAGTCGAGTCCGGCGAGGATCTGTTCAGGGCTGGTTGCATCGGGGCCGCGCTTGGCAATCTGGGCGTTGCGGTCAGCGTCGAGCGCCGGAGGCTCGGTCATCCGCACCGGCACCGTAAGCGGGCGTTCGCTGCGCGGCGGCCCGGGGACGACGATGAAATAGCCGTGACTGGACACCTCGCGCAGGAATTGTGCCGCTGACAGGCTGTTGTCTGCGCAGCCGCCGTTGCCCCACAGCATGATCGGCAGGCGCTCCTTCGGCATGACCGCCGGATGATAGAACGTGTGGTCGGGCATGGCCCGCAGGTATTCGGCAACGGCCGGCATCGCGCCCGACCCGCCCGGCGCGCCGACGATGCCGAAGGGCTTGGGGTCGGCCTTGGGCGGCGGGGCGATCTGCGCGTCAAGCGGCATGGCGGTCAGCGCGAGGGGCATTGCGGCAAGCATGCGGATCATTGGCGTCCTCCTTCATGGCCGATGACTGAAAGCGTTTGCAGACATTGGCCGCAGCATCGGAAATTGGCAAGTCTCCAGCACCCTTGCGCAATACGAGACGGTCGATAGTTTGCAGGGCGTGAACACAACCAACCAAACCATAACGCTCGATCAGGTCGCCGCGGCGGCCGGGGTTTCGCCGGCAACCGTTTCCCGCTTTTTCAACACCCCCGGAATTGTCGCGCGCGCGACGGCGGAGCGTATCCGCGAGGCTGTTGAGCAGCTGGGCTATATCCCCAACCTGCTGGCCGGCGGATTGGCGTCCAACCGTTCGCGGCTGGTGGCGGTGATGATCCCGGAACTGTCAGGTTCGATATTCGTCGACATGATCGAAGCTATGATCGAGGAGCTGTCTTCGCACGGCTACGTCGTGATGCTGCTTGTCACCGGGCTCAAGCTGGAAACGCCGTCCGACATGGTTCGCGCTGCGCTGGGCCGGCGGCCAGAAGCCGTGGTCGTCACCGGCGCAGTCGATGGCGTGACGCGCAGTCTGCTGCGCAAGTCTGGCACCAGCGTGATCGAACTTTGGGACCTGCCCGCGGAACCGGTCGACGTCGCCATTGGCTTTTCGCACTTTGCCGTCGGCGAAGCGCTCGCCCACCATGTCCACGAACGCGGCTACCGCGCGCCGCACCTGCTGATGCCGGACGCTGCCCGCGCCGGGGTGCGGCGGCAGGGCTTTCTGGAGACCTGGCAGGCACTTGGCGGGGCAGAGCCGCAGACCACGCAGGTCGGCACGCCGGGGACGCTGAGCGATGCCCATGCCTTTACCGACGCGCTGCTTGCTTCGGCGATCCGGCCTGACGTTGTTGTCTGCGGATCGGACCTGCTGGCCTTTGGCGTCGCTGGAGAGGCCCGGGCGCGGGCGCTGCGCATTCCCGAAGATCTCGCCGTGGTAGGCTTCGGCAATTCAAGACTGTCGAGTGAGGCCATACCGCCAATCACGTCCGTAGCGATCGATGGCACCAAAGTCGGGCAGGAACTCGCCGCGCTGCTCCAGACGCGCAGCAGCAAACGCGAGCGAGTGCCACTCGGTATCGATGTCGGGTTTGAATTGATCGGCCGTGCTTCCTGTTGAAACGGCGATTTTCAGGCAGAAGCTAGAGGACCTGATAGACCGAGAGGCTGACCTTCGCGCCGACTTTCCCGCCGGTCGCAACGAACAATGCGCAGTTTACCCAGGCATAGGCGGGATGGCCGGTGCTCAGGCGAATGGCCGTGCGCATGTAGTATTCGGACGGCGGCACCGCCTCCCCGGCCATAATCCGCGCGACCACTTCGGGAGAGGCGTGGCGCACGCCCTGGCTGAGCACTTCGATCACCGCGCCGTCATCGGTCTGAATAGCATAACGCGCATCGAGATCGGCCACGCCGTTCGCGTCCACCGTCTGCCAGTCCGCGCCAACCGGCAGGATGGTGCCGGACAGACGCTCACCCCGCGCGCTGCCACCGACAATCGGGATGATCCGCCGCGCGCCCTGCCCGCTGGTGCCAACCTCATGCGGCGGAGTCAGTTCGACCGTAAGGTCGCAGACGTGTTCAAGCTGGAGCGACATCGGCAACCTTTTGCTTCACGCGCGCGCCCTTCGGAACCGTACGCGGAGCATTATTGAGCGTGTCGCGGGCAAAGCCGGCAGCCGCCTTGTAGGCCTGCATGAACTGGTCGCGCTCGTCCGCCGGGATGACGTCGTCGATGTTGTCAAATTCGCCGCCGCAGCGGTCCGACACCATCTTGAGCAAGCCGAACGGCCCTGCCCCGCGATTGCGCAAGGCCAGCTTACCAACCGGCTCGCATAGTTCCGCATTGTATGCGGCAAGGCTGTCCTGCGACACGCCCATCTGGGTGAATATCCGCCCCAGAATGCGCGCGTCCATGATCGCCTGCGAAGCGCCGTTCGATCCGGTGGGATACATCGGATGCGCGGCATCGCCCATCAGCGCGACCGGACCATCAACCCAGAACGGCAGCGGATCGCGATCAATCATCGGGTTTTCGTAAGCCACTTCAGACTTGGCGAGCAGAGCCGGAAGGTCAAGCCAATCATAGACGAAGCCGCTGAACTCGGCGGCGAATTCCTCGAGCGGCACCGGGCGAAACCAGCCAGTCTTCGTCCAGTCATGGTCCGCATCATAGGTCTGTTCGGCGATCCAGTTGATTTCGGCGAGGCCGTTCTCATCCGGCGCGGAGATCGGATAGATCACCACGCGGTGCCGGTCTGTGCCCAACCCGACGAACGACGAGCCGCTGCGGATCGGCACGCCGGGGCTGGTACCGCGCCACATGATCGTGCCGCCCCAGCGGATCGGCGGCTGGCCTGAATGCATCTGCGCGCGCACGGCGGAATGGATCCCGTCCGCGCCGATCAGCAGCGCGCCGGCTTCTTCCATCGTCTGCCCGTCGATAGTCGCGATTTCGGCGATCACCGAGCCATCGGCCAGCTTGCGATAGCCGGTAACTTTCTGGCCCAGCCGCACCGCATCCTTGCCCAGCCGCTCGACCACGTGGCGATAGAGCAGCAGGTGGAACTGGCCGCGATGCACCGCATACTGGTGCCAGTTATAACCGGCCAGCTTGCCGCGCGGTTCGCTGTAGATGTCCTTGCCGTTCAGCCCGACCAGCGCCCATTCGCGCGCCGGCAGGCCTGCCTGATCCAGCTCGCTCTCACCAATGCCAAGGTCCTCGAGTTCGCGCACCGCATTGGGCTGCAGGTTGATGCCCACGCCCAGCGGTTGCAGTTCGGGAACGCTTTCGAACACGACGCAGGGCACGCCAATTTCGTGGAGCGTCAGCGCGAGCGCCAGTCCGCCAATGCCGCCGCCAGCGATGAGCACGCGTTCACTTGTCGAGGTTATCATCCGCAAAGCCATAAGCGGGCCGCCCGACCGCGCCTAGAGTCAATTCGGCCAGTCAGAGCGAATTTATGGCGGAAAACCGGGCTTTTAGTCGCAGTCGAAACTACTTTACCCGGTAGACGTCGACCAGCACCCGATCCGGCTTGCGAATACCCCGCGCGACGAAAGTCGACCGGCGCATCCAGTCGTGCGGGCCTTTGGTGACGGTGAAGGTCGGCGTGGTGCGGAAATAGTATTCCGAAGGATCGACCACCTGCAGCCTGGCCAGCCGGTCAGTCACTTCCGGCGATGCGACCCGCACGCCAAGGTTGGTCACCTCGATCACCGTGCCATCCGCCGCCTTGAGGAAATACCGCGCCTCCAGCCGGGTCAGTCCGCCTTCCTCGATCACCTGCCAGTCGCCGCCGCCGGGAAGCACCGTGCCGGTCAGTGCCGGCCCGGTGACGGTGCCGCCAGTGATCGCGATGAAGCGCTTGCGCCCGCCATCGGCCGGTCCCATTTCGACCGGAGGCGCGACGTCGACTTTGACCGTGAAGGCATATTCCAGCTCAGGCGTCGGCGCTGATGGCTGCGCGGTGGCCGCAGATGCGACAACCGCTGCGGCAAGCCCAAGCAAACGAAGCGGAGCGATCATATCGGGTAGTGGCCTGGCTCGGTTTCAAACGTGATCCACCGCGTCTCGGTGAAGGCATCAATGCCCTGCTTGCCGCCGAACCTGCCATAGCCTGACGACTTCATGCCGCCGAAGGGCATCTGCGGTTCATCGCTCACGGTCGAGGCGTTGACGTGGCAGATGCCCGCCTCGATCTGCCGAGCGACTTTCAGACCGCGCACGGTGTCGCGGGTGAAGACGGCGGATGACAGGCCGTATTCGGTATCGTTGGCCAGTTCGATGGCGTGAGCCTCATCGCGCGCGCGGGTGATGCCCACCACCGGCCCGAAGCTCTCATCGCGGAACAGCTTCATGTCGGGCGTAACCTTGTCGACCAGATGCGCGGGCATGACGACGTTCATGGTGGTGTCGCCGCTGACCAGCAGCTGCGCACCCTTGCTGACCGCGTCGTCGATCAGTGACAGACAATGATCGACCGTCTTGCGGTCGACCACGGCGCCCAGCGGCGTATTGCCAGCAGCGGGATCGCCCGCCGGCATCGAACGCACCTTGGCGGCGAACTTTTCGGCGAAGGCATCGGCCACGCTCTCCACCACGATGATCCGCTCGGTCGACATGCAGATCTGGCCCTGGTTCATGTAAGCGCCGAAGGCGGCGGCTTTTACAGCCTCGTCGAGATCGGCATCGTCGAGCACGATCATCGGCGACTTGCCGCCCAGTTCAAGCAGCACCGGCTTGAGGTGTTGTGCCGCGCGAATGGCGATGATCTTGCCGACCCCGCTTGAGCCGGTGAAATTGATCCGCTTGACCTGCGGCGCATCAATCAGCGCACCGACCACTTCGCCGGCATCTTCAGGCGCGTTGGTCACGACATTGACGACGCCGTCCGGGAAGCCTGCTTCGGCAAAGGCTTCAATGATCAGTTCGTGCGTGCGCGGGCACTGTTCGGACGCCTTGAGGATCACGGCATTGCCGCAAGCGAGCGGCATGGCGATAGCGCGTACGCCAAGGATGATCGGCGCGTTCCATGGCGCAATGCCGAGCAGGACGCCGACCGGCTCCTTCACCGCCATGGCAATCGTGCCGTCATGATCGGATGGAATCACTTCGCCCGTGATCTGGGTGGTCATCGCCGCTGCTTCGCGGATTACGCCGGCACCGAGCATCAGGTTGAACATGGCCCAGCCGGGAGTCGCGCCGATTTCGCTCATCATCGCGGCGACAAATTGATCCTTTTTCGCCACCAGCGCATCCGCCGCCTTCGTCAGCGCCGCACGGCGGGCGTTCGGTCCCATCCTCGACCAGACCGCAAAGCCTGCCTGGGCCTTGGCGGCGATGGCGGGAATGTCCGAGGCCTTCATGGCCGTGGCCGAACTAGCCACTTCGCCGGTCAGCGGGTTGAGGCGGGTAAATTCCATGGCGATTCTCTCCGAGGGATTTAACTATTATGCATAGCAATATCGGCTGAGGCACCGGCTGGCAAGAGTCGGATTACCGGGCGGCCCCATGTTCAGTCCTTTCGGCAGGTGTAACTCGCCGCGAGCGCCGTGTCGCCCGATCCGTCCCACACGGCGCGCGCTGGCCACAGGCATAGGGGCTGCGTCCGTCCTGGCGCGCCGTTTGCCGGCAGCTTGGTAGCGATGATCGTAGCAGGCGCCTTTCCCCGCAGCACCCATTCCTCGAGCGCACTGAGCAGGTCATGGCGCGAACCGACTTGCGGGGAATCGCCCCCCGCCCCGCCGAACAGATCCGCACCGGGACCGCCCCGGCAGTGATCGACTCCGGGCGCCATGAACAACCGCACCGAGGCATCGAGACGCGAACCAAAGCGCACCGACAGCGCGTCCCAATAGCCCAGCGTCGATGTGGCCGAGACCAGTGGATCGTCCCAGCCGTGGTAGAGGATCAATTTGCCCCCTGCCCTTGTGAAAGGCTCGATTGCGGGATTATCGGCGTGAAGGTTCATCAGCCTATCGATCGCGGGCAGGTCCCGTGCGAGCGAGAATTGCCGCGCGTCCCATGCCGGATCGGCGTGAACCCCGTCAGCGAAAAGCACAGTCGCGAGATAGCTCGGCCCGGGCGTGAAGGGTTCGGGCAGCGGCGCGGGAGAGACCGGCGCGGTCCACAGCAAGCCCTGATCGATCGGCTTGCCGTTCTCGTCATGCAACGGCGCATAGATTGTGCGCACCGCATCGACCTGTAGCGGGCTGAGGCATTGCGTTCCCATTTCACCGGACTTGCACAGCAGGCGCGCGGGATCGAAGCGGCATTGGCGCGGATCTGCGACCACGCCGTCCCTCACTCCGTCATCGCCGTCGCACATGGCAATGGCCGAGCGGGTGACGAGCTTCCAGACGCTCGGCGGAACAGCCGCGCCCCACTGCGAATGACGCTGCATTTCCCACATACGCCGCGCGCTCATTTCCGGCGTGTTCACACCGGGAGCGCCGGCTATCACGCCGTCATAGTCGCGGGGATAGCGTTGTGCCTCGGTCAGCGCCTGACGCCCGCCGCCCGAGCAGCCGACGAAAAACGCATGGTCCGGCTTGCGGCCATAGACATGCCGCAGCACCGCCTTGGCATTTACCGCCAGCAGATGATGGGCGCGGTGGGCATAGTTCGCGGCGCGGTCTGGGCGCTTCAGGAGCCAATGCTTGTCCGCCGCCTTGTGGCCGGTATCAGTGCTGGCGCTGGCATAACCCCGCCGCACCCCGCGCGCGAGCTCGAGCTGGTTGAAGCTCCCAGCCTGCCCGCCCACACCGCCGGTAAGCATGCGGCCGTTCCACGCGGCGCGCTCTGGCAGCCAGAGTTCGACGCCGATCTCGTTCTCGATCTTGGCTTCGACGCGGCAATGGGGTACCGGCTGCGTCATAGGCGTCGCGCGGTCGATACGGAGCGCGGGCACGCGCAGGCCTTTCAGGCTGTCGCAGGGCGCCGCCTCTGCGCTCGTCGTCACCAGCCCCGCAATTGCCGCTGCGCAAGCAAGGGCAAGCGAACGCATCACTTGGAAACGAGCGGCAGGCTCACCGAGGACGGGTGGTCGCGGTCGCTGATCAGGGTGATCTGGGCGGGCTGTGACTGGGGATCGCGCGCACGCTCGCGCCAGTCCGAACCCGTTACGGTAATCTGCATCCGGTGACCCTTCGCATAGGTCCAGCTGGTCGGCATGATATCGAACTGGAGCCGCACCGGCTCGCCTGGCTTGAGCGGCTGAGCATCCTCGGCAAAGGCGCGGTGCCACGGGATTCCGGGCATGGCCCAGGGTGCTTGGCCCAGCTTGCGCAGGCTGGCTTTCAGCCGGCCCTCGGTGACGACGCGGACCTTGCCGTCAGGAGCGACATCCTCGACATAGAGGAACAGGTTGGCGTCCGGCGTTGGTGCCGAAATCCATACATCAGCAAGTCCGTGGCCGGTCATTTCTGTCGGTGCTTGCAACGGCTTGCCGGCGATGCTCGCACCGACGCCCGGCAAGTGGCAAGGCTGCATGAACGGGCCGAACCCGCTGTCCTTGCACGTCACCGCATAGTCCACGGCAAAGCTGCGCGTGAGCCCGCGATCGGTGGCGGTGCCTTCCTTCAGGCCGGCGGGCGTAAAGGTGAACGGAACGAGCTTGCTTTGCGGCAGCGGCCACTGGACGGCGCTGCGCCATTCGCCCTTGGTGCCGTTCGCCCCGACGACGAAATAGTGGATCGGCGGATCACGATCGATGCCGGTGTCGATGCCTTTCAGGTGCCGATCGAAGAAGCGGTGCGCTTCCTGCACCAGCGCGAAATCCTCGTTCTCGCAGTGCAGCCAGTCACCAATGACGATGCGCGCGCCCGGGACGTTCATCCGCGCAATCAGGCCTTGATCGCGCAATTCGTCGCGCCAGCCGCCGACGATGTAGAGCGGCACCTTGCCTTGCAGGATCTGCGGCTTGTAGCTGGACGCGCTGCCTTCGAACCAGAAGGTGCTCTGCAACTGGGGCGAGAAACTGTCTCGGTACGGCAGCGCGTTCCACACGTCGAACAGCCGCACGCCGCGCTGGTGTTCCTCGGCCGCCTTGCGCAGCATTATCTTGCCTTCGCCACCCGCGACCGGCGGGACGGCCATGTCCTGCTCGACCGTACGCGTCGGGCCCGTGCCCCACTGCGCGAAAATGCCTCCGCGCCGCATGGCATCGTACTTGTTCCACGAAAAGCAGCCGGCAAAGACCGCAGCAAGGTGCGGGGCGTTGACCGTCATCCCGTGCATCGCCGCATCGCCTGTGTTCGAGCAGCCGTACTGCCCGACCTTGCCGCTCGACCACGGCTGCGTGCCGAGCCATTCGATCAGTTCATAGGCGTCGTGTGCCTCGTTACGGTCATGATAGCCGCGCATCGTGCCGAACGACTGCCCGTTGCCGCGCCGCGCAACCTGAACGACGACATAGCCATGAGCGGTGAGCCCCGGCATCGAACCGAAGCCGCCCTTGCGCGGGCCGACGCCGTCGCCGTCCTGCTGGGTCGAACTGAGCGAGTGATGCCAGATGACCGGGAAGCGGCCCTGTGCCGCCTTGCCGCCAACCGCCGGCCGCGCGACCAGCACCGCGAGCCGGGTGCCATCGCGCATCGGCAGGTAGAACGTCTCGGTGACCTGTTCGGTAAACTGTCTCGGCGGGGCATATTGCCCGAAAGCCGAAGCGGTGGAGGCCGGCGCCATTGCGGGTGCCGGCCCCTCCGCCTGCGCCCCTGCTCCTGCCCCCGCCGGGACCATGGCGAGGGACAGGGCAAGGAGCGCAGGACGCATCAGAACGATTTCCTGACGCTGACGGCAAACAGGCGGCCGATCGGATCCGCAGCCGTGGCGTCATAGCCGCCGCTGCCATTGCCGCTGGGCGCGATGTTCACATAGGGCGGCTTTTCATTGAGCAGGTTGCGGACTTCGAAGGACAGCGTCATGCCCTTTTCGAAGAAGCCCGAAGCGCTCTTGTCGCCGATCTTCCAGGTCATCGACAAGTCCACCGGGTTGAAGCTGCTGACGTTCTGAACTGGGTTGGACACCGTGTTCTTGTAGCCGTTCACATGGGTCAGCTGCAGCCGTGTGGTCAGCGGACCATGATCCCAGGTCAAGCTGGCACGCGCCTTGAACTTCAGCGGATTGAAGATGGTGTTCAACTGGTTGGTAAGCGGTGCTGTCGGCGAAATGGCGACCCGGTAAGTCGTCAGATATGTGCCATTTGCGGCGAAGGTCAGGCTGTCATCAGCGGACAGCTCAGCCTTGTAGCTGGCCACGAAATCGAACCCGCGCGTGATCGATACACCCAGGTTCTGGCTGCGCCCGTCGACGAATACCGTGATCGATCCCGGAAAGCCGGTGGGCAGAGTGCCAACCGTCGTGATCCCGGCGGTCAGGTAGTTCTGCACCTGCGTTGCCGCTGCCGTGCCGGTGTAGAGGATGTTGGTCCCGGCATAAAGTGAAGCCTGCCCCAGGATCGCCAGGTTCGAAAGGTTGGCGAGCACCTGGTTCTTGTAATTCACGTCCCAATAGGTGACGCCAAAGTGCAGGTTCGGCATCGGATCGAAATCGGCACCAACCGACCATGTCGTCGCCGTCTCAGGCTTCAGCGACAGGTTCTGGCCGGACAGTGCCACGCCGGTGATCGAACCGCCCGCCGGGTTGCTGTAGTTCTGGATGAACAGGTTGTTCGAATTGCCGTAGATTTCAGGGATCGTCGGCGCACGGAACGACGTGCCATAGCTGGCGCGCAGTTTCAGCCCGTCGACCGGAACCCAGTTGATGCCGAACTTCGGATTGGTGGTCGTGCCAACGTCGCTGTACTTGTCGTGGCGGACGGCGGCGTTGAGCTCCAGCCGCTGCAAACCGGGCATAGCATTTTCGGCACCGAACAGCGGGACGTAGAGCTCGGCATAGACCGAATCGACGTTGCGGCCGAAAGTGCGGAACGTCAGCGGCGTGGTTGGTCCGCCGCGCGCCGAACCCAGCGCAACCTTGAATTCCTGCCGTTCGTAGCCGGTGGCAATCTTCACCGAACCGCCCGGCAGTGTCAGCAATGCGCCGTTGAGCCGCGCTTCATAGGTCCTCAGCCGGCCATTGGTCGGCGCGAGGAATATCTGGTTGGCCAGCGTCGAATAGAGCGCCGGGTTGGTGCGTCCAAGGCCATAGGGATCGAAGGCGGTGGTCGGGTCGCTACTCGCCAGCGCGGCGTTCAGTGCAGCTGTGTTTACACCGAAGAACGAGGCCGAATAATCGTTGGTCTTGCCGTAACCAGCCAGCGCCTCGAACTCGAAGTCATGCGGCAGCTTGATGGTGATCTTCGGGGTGACTTGCCAGCTTTCCGCAAAGCCTTCCGAATCGTTCACCGGCAGTTCGCGGAACATGTAGTCGACCGTGTAGCTGGTGCCCGTGAAGCCCGCCGGACGCACGAAAAACGCATTGGTCTGCGGCACGGTCATCGCCGTCGAGGAGAAAGCCGACTTGCGGTAGAAGCTGCGCTTCGAATAGAAGCCGTCGATCGAAACCGTCAGCCAGTCGCTGAGTTCATAGCGGCCCGTGCCGTTGACCGAATCATAGGTCTGGTCGGGGAACAGGTCCTGCCGTGACTGGATGTCGCAGCGGTTCGCGGTTCCGGCGGAGAGGTTACCAGAAGTCGCCTGCGTAACGCCGCCATCAGGAATCGCATAGGTCGTTGTGCCGATGCGGATCGTGCCTGGCGAACAACGAGTTGTGCGGCCATCGGGGCCACCGAAAGGCGTCTGATTGCTGGTGAAGAACGAGCGATTGTCGCCCGAGAGGTTGGAACGTTCGACGTGTTCGTAAGCCACCATGATCTGGCCGCGATCAAACACCTTGCCGAGCGCGGCGCCAACGGTGAATTCGTTGAAATCGCCAGCGTCGGCAATGCCGTAACGGGCAAAGACTTCACCGCCATCAAGGTTGCGGCGCGGGATCAGGTTGACCACGCCGGCGACGGCATCCGAACCGTAAATTGCCGAAGCGCCGTCCGCGACGACTTCCACACGCTCAACGCCAAGCGACGGCAGGACCGAGGGATCGATCGAGCGGCTGTTGTTGGTCACGCGGTGCCCGTCAACCAGGACCAGCGTGGCGTAAGGCCCGATGCCGCGCAGGTTGACCGTGTTACCGTACGTGATGTTGCCGCTGCCACCCGACTGGCCGCGCGAGTTTTCCGAAACGCCGAGGTCGAAATTCTGCGGAATTTCCTTGATGATGCGGTCGATGGTCACCGCCGATGACGCTTCGAGCTCGGCGCGGCCGAGCGAAGTCACGGTCGAACCGACCGGCGCTTCACCGCGGACGCGGCTGCCGGTGACGATGATTTCATCGGCGCCCGCCTCGGTCCCGTCAGCGCTCTGCGCCAGCGCGGCGTCGGCATTGACCAGCGCGATCGCCAACATGCACGTCGACGCACCCCGTTTGATTATCTTGGAAACCCTCATTTTATCCTCCCGCTCGAAAGCAATCCCAGGCATTTCGGAGAGAGGGCGGAACCGGCACCATCTGGCACGCGGGTTTCGTATCCTCTCACCTGTACGTCCGGCCTTTGGTGGCCTCGCACTCAGTCGCCGTTTGCCGGCTTGCTGCATTGAATTTCAAAAATGGTGGAATTAGTCAACTATTCTTTCACCGGATAATCGCGCGGCGTTTCAGCCGTCGTCGCGCATACAGGCTGCGTACATCCGATCGAGCAGTTCGCTGAGCAGGTGCAATTCGGCTGGCGACAGCTGGTGAAGCACGGCATCCTCGGTCTTGCCGACGATGGTGAAAAGCTCGTCGAGGTGGGCCTTGCCCTCGTCGGTGATGAACAGTTCGTGCCGGCGACGATCCTCCTTCGATCGCTCACGCACAGCCCAGCCGAACTTCTCCAGTTCATCGACAATAGTTACGGTTACGGACTTGTCGAGCCCCACTTCGCGGGACAATTCGCTTTGCGAGATGCCGGGATTGGCCTCGATAATGCCGAGCGAGGAGAACAGGCCCGAGCGCAAGCCCTTGGCCGAAGTGGCCGCGGCGAAATCCCGCGAGAGCTGGTTCTGCACACGGCGCAGGCGGAAGCCGACGAAATCACCGAGCCGCCCCAGGCTGACCCGTCCGGTGTCGGGCATCTGGCGCGCGGCCGAGCCGCGCGCGGCAGTGCTGGTGGTCTTCATCGCTCATACCTCAATAGTTGACAGCACAGATGATTGAAATAATCTACCGTCTCGACTTGTGCCCTAATAGACGATTCGGACAGACACCTGTCAACCATCGCCGTATGAACGGGAAGCGCAGGCTGGGGAGTGGACTGAAATGGACCTTAGCGATGCGGCAGATGGCGGCGCCAGCGATATTGGCACGGTCGAACCGTCAAAGTCTGACAGCAAACTCGCCCGGGTGGCCTTTGCAGTTGGCGGAGCGGGACTGATTGGCGCAACGCTTTCGGATGCAATTGCGGTCACCGGCCGGCATGCCGGGTTCAACCTGCTCGGCTCGATCGAACTGGTTCAAGCGGCGGTGGTCCTGCTGGCGACGTCGGCCATGCTGATCGCTACGATCACGGACAACCACGCCTCGGTCCACATGCTGACCAGCCGGCTTTCGAACGAACGGGCGCGGATGATGGCGCGCGTGGCGGCAGTCGTCAGCGGCGTGACCTTCCTCGTCATCCTTGCCGGTTCGGCCTGGATTTCCGCCGAGATGTGGAACGCGCACGAACAGTCTGAGCTGCTTCACATTCCCTTTCGCTGGCTGCGGCTGTTGTGGCTGGTTGTCGCGCTGCTGATCGCCTGGCAATTCTTCATGCGCGCCTTCTCGCCCGCTCCCGGCGAAGGGGAAAAGGCGTGATCACGACCGAAATCATCGGCATTTTCGGCATTATCCTGCTGCTGGCTCTGCTGGCTGGGGGTGTGCCGATCGGCGTCGGCCTGCTCGTCGTCGGACTTGGCGGGCTGGCCGTCCTGATCTCGCCCGAGGCGGCGCTGATCAAGGGCGGCGTCGTTTCGTTCGAGATCCTCTCGAAGTACGAGCTCGGCGTATTGCCGCTATTCCTGCTGATGGCACATATCTGCTTCGCCGCCGGGGCAAGCCGGGACTTTTTCGATGTTGCAGCAAAGTTCGTCGGCCATCGGCGCGGGGGGCTGGCGCTCGCTTCGATCGGCGGCTGCGCGGGCTTCGGTGCGATCAGCGGGTCGAGCCTTGCCACAGTCGCGACGATCAGTTCGGTTGCTCTCCCCGAAATGCGCAAGGCCGGCTACCACCCCGGCTTCGCCTCTGGCGCGCTGGCTGCCGGCGGCACGCTGGGATCGCTGATCCCGCCATCAGGCGCGCTGATCGTCTTCGGCATCATCGCCGAACAATCGATCGGCAAGCTGTTCGCCGCCGCCGTGGTGCCCGGCCTCAGTCAGGCGGTGTTCTACCTGATCACCATTGTCATCCTCTGCGCCATCAAGCCTGAGCTCGGACCGGCGACGGCGCGGGTGCCGTGGCGTGAACGCATCCCCGCCCTGCGCAAGGTGATCGACATCTTCGCGCTGATCTTCTTCGTCATCGGCGGCATGATGATCGGCTGGTTCACCCCGACCGAGGCGGCATCGGTGGGCGTCGTCGTCTCGCTGATGCTACTCGCCATTCGCGGAGGGTTCAAGCTCCCGGCGATCACCAAGGCGCTCAAGGACACGCTGCGCACCACCGGCATGATCTATGTCGTGATCATCGGCGCTCTGATCTTCGCAGCCTTCGTCGGCGTGTCGGGCATAACCGAAGCGCTTTCGGCACTGGTCACCGACCTTCACGCCAGCCCGCTGCTCGCCATCGTGGTCATGGCGCTGGTCCTGCTGCTGCTCGGCTCGTTCCTAGACGGGGTCGCGCTGATGCTGCTGACGACGCCGATCTTCCTGCCGATTGCTGAGCAGCTGGGCTACAGCCCGATCTGGTTCGGCATCTTCCTGGTTCGCACGATGGAGATCGGCTTTGTCCATCCGCCGCTGGGGCTCAACATCTATGTCATCCAGGGTCTGGCCAAAGACCTGTCGCTCGGCACGATCTTCCGGGGAGTGATCCCCTTCCTCGTCGCCGATTTCATCCACCTCGGCGTGATCATCGCCGTTCCCGCGCTGACCTTGTGGTTGCCGGGCATCGTTGCAGGATGAAGCCGATGCGCCAGATCCTCACCCTCCTCCTCTGCCTCGCTATCGCGGCCTGCGGCAAGCCTGCGCCCGTGGCCGAGCATGTCATCAGCTATGCCTCGCCCTATCCGCCGGGACATCCGTTCAGCAAGGCGGATATCGAATGGATGAAGCATGTCGAAACCGCGAGCGGCGGGCGCATCGCCTTCAAAACCTACTGGTCAGGTGCTCTGCTCAGCTCTGACATGAGCATGACCGAAATCCGCCACGACCTTGCCAATATCGGCCTGATCACCCCGATCTATTCGCGCGGCGGCGCGCATATGCTGCGCGCCCAGTCAGGCTTTTACGGCGGCATCCAGACCATCGAGGACCAGGTCGCGGTCTATGACTGCCTCAACGCAAAATTCCCCGAATTCGGCCGTGAACTCGAAGGGCTTGTCGTCCTCGCCGCGCAGGGCGGCAACTTCCCCGGCGTGATGACGCGGCACAAGCCGATCCGCACTCTGGCCGATTTCAAGGGCCTGCGCCTGCGCGCGCAAAGCGACGCCATCGACGTGCTGCGCGCGCTGGGTGCCGATCCGGTGAACATGCCGATGGGCGAGGTTTACTCCGCGCTGGCCAAGGGCGTGATCGACGGGGTGGTGGCCCCCGCCGACACGATCAAGAGCCTGCACTTCTCCGAAGTCGCGCACCATTTCACCGCGCTGCGTTTCAGCCGCGGGGCCTATCCCGCACGCGCCATGTCGAAGCGCGCGTTTGACCGGCTGCCCGCAGACCTGCAGGCGCTGCTGCTCGCATCGAAGCCGGTCTGGGAAAAGGCGCTTAACGGCCAGATCAGCCGCGCCGACAAGGCCGGCCTCGAATTTGCCACCACGCACAAGGTGGAGATCATTCCCTTCCCGCAGGCCGAGCAGGCCAAGCTCGACACGCTCTATAACCGTTTTGCCATCGATCAGGCCAAGCGGCTTTCCGTTTTCGGCATCGATGGCATGCCCGTTTTCGAAGAGGCGCAGCGCCTCATCGCTGCCGGCAGCAAGCCCTGCCCGGCCATATCAGTTGGAGTAACGAAGTGAGTAACGGCAGCGATCTGATGCACCGCCCGCTTGAAGGACTGGTCGTCATCGACCTGACCCGCGCGCTGGCCGGCCCCTATGCCACGATGCTGCTGGCCGGCCTTGGCGCGCAGGTGATCAAGGTGGAAGAGCCGAAGGGCGGCGACCTAGCCCGCGAAAACAGCCCTTACGTGGGCCGCGACGGCATTCAGGTAGTGCGCCGGCATGACGACGACATATCGATCAGCCACCTGACCCGCGCCCGCGGCAAGTATGGCGTGTCGCTCGATCTCAAGACGCCGGAAGGCCGCGCGGTCTATTTCGACCTCGTCGCCAAGGCGGATATCGTGGTGGAGAATTTCACCGCCGGAACCGCCGACCGGCTCGGCGTTGGCTATCACGCGTGCAGGGCAGTGAACCCGCGCGTTGTCTTTGCCTCGCTGTCCGGCTTTGGCGCCACCGATCACGATGGCAAGGCGATGGACGTGATCATTCAGGCGCTGTCGGGTGCCATGTACACCAGCGGCGAACCCGGCCATCCGCCGGTGCGCATCGGCGTGCCAATGGCCGATATGCTGGCTCCCGTCTTCACCGTCATCGGCATCCTTGCCGCCATCGAGCAGCGTCACAAGACCGGCACCGGCCAGCATGTCGACGTATCGATGCTGGGCGCACTGACCTCGTTCGTCGCGATCGAGAACTGGTCCGCCATGGCCGCCGCCGGAATGCCGGCGCGCACCGGGCTGACCGTGCAGCGCCTCTCTCCCTTTGGCGTGTTCGAATGCGCTGATGGCTATGTCGCCGTGGTGGCAGTGCACGAACCGCTGGCGCGCGGGCTGTTCGCCGCCATGGGCCAGCCTGAACTCGGCGAGGACCCCCGCTTTTGCAGCCGCGACGTGCGCGTCGCCAATGCCACCGAACTGGAAGCGACGATCAACGATTGGTCGCGACAGTTGCCACTGGTCGAGGTCGTCCGTGCGCTTGAGGCGCAAAACGTGCCTGTTGCTCCGGTGCGCCATCCCGAAGACGCGCTGGTCGATCCGCGCGTGGTCGCCCGGCAGGAAACGATGGCGGTCAAGCACCCGCTCTACCGTTCCAGCATCGACCTGCGCACCGCCGGCATTCCGATCCAGTTTTCCGGCGCGACGACCGGCTTCGACGATGCGCTCCCAGTGGCGATCGGGGAGCACAACGAGGCGATCTTCCGCGACCTGCTCGGCTATGATGAGGACCGCATTGCCGCGCTGAAAGCAGCCGGCGCAATCTGATGATCGAGACTCTGCGCCTCGCCTCTAGCAATCCCGAAGGCGAAGTCGAACGCGCGCTTGCCAAAGGTCGACGTCCGATCCGTACGCTGGGTTACAATGCACCGCGCGCGCACCTGATCGCGGCGAGTTTCCAGCCTGTGCGCCTCGTCGCGCCAAGGCTTGAGGCGACCCCGCGCGCGGATGCAATCATGGGCGCGGCCGAAATGGGCCCGCGCGGGCGGCGTTTGCTTGAAGCGTTGCTGGCGCCTGCCCACCCGGACGTGCCGGTGTTGATCACTCAGGCCGATGCCGATCAGCCGCAAATTTTCGCCGCCCTGCGCGAGCTTGGGCGGCTGGGCGAGGCGGTGCCACGCCATGTCCATTTCTGCGACCTGCTGCACATCGATCGACCCGCTTCGGCAGCCTATAACGCAGCACGCCTGAGCCAGTTGCACGACTGGCTAGCCGGTCTTGGCGGATCGGCTGTCGATGCCGCTTCGCTCGCCGCTGCTGGCGAGAAGCTCGGGCGTATCGAGCGACTGCTTGGCGAACTGGAAGGCACCATTCCGGCCAGTGATCACCTCGAACTGGTAGCTGCCTGTGCAATCCTGCCAGTGGATGAAAGCCTTGCTGCGCTCGAAGCAGCAGTGGCAGCAAGGACCCTAGCATACGGCACCGCAGGCCCCCGCGTGTTCCTTTGCGGCACCGCCCACGAGGGCGCGGAATTGTACCGCGCGATCGAGCAGGCCGGCGCGCTCATAATCGGTGCCGATCACGGCTGGGCCAGTCTCCACGCAGCGCCTACCCGGGTGGCCTCTCCGTTTGCGGTCGCCGAAGGCATCGCCCAGCGTGTCCGCACCCTCTCGCCCGACCTCGTCCTGCACATTGCCATCGACGGCGATGAGGCCGCACCGTGGGACATCGCCGCCATTCGCGCCGCTCTTCCCGGTGGACTGCGCTTCGCCACGCTTCGCTGCGGTTCCATCCCTGACGCCGCAGCTCGCGCACGCATTTCGGCAGCGCTCGCCGGTGAGGAAGTTCAGCCCGCCAGTGCCCCGGCGCCAGCCGCTCACGCCAAGCCAAAGCCGCGCTCCGAACAAGGCCGCAGCCGCAAATCGCTGACCTCCACCGCCGACGTGAATGCCTACCAGCGCGACTGGTTCGCCCGGGTGCGCGAGGAAGTCGCTGCCGGATCGCCTTTCGCCGTGGTCAATGCCAATGCTCCGCAGGAAATACTGCGCGCCATGGACGTGCCCTTTGTGGTCAACCAGTGGTGGGCCTCCATCGTCGCCGCCAAGCAGCAATCGCGCCGCTATCAGGGCCTGCTGCGCGCGCACGACTATCCCACCGATGTCGAAGCCTATTCGGCGCAAGGTCTGGCCGCCGTGTTCGATGACGACGAAGACAATGCCCCCTGGGGCGGACTGCCCCGCCCGAACTTCGTCCACGCCGTCGCTTCGTCCGATCCGACGCTCAAGATCTTCGAACATTGGCGCAAGGAGGCGGGCGCGCAGAGCTTCGTCTATGAACGCACGATTGACCCCCGCCCTGACCTCTTTTCCGACTGGTGGGTGCAGCTTCCCGGTAACTGGGAGCAGGCTGTCGAAGCCGAGCGGGTCGACCTGATGGTCGCCGAAATGTGCGAGGTTATCGCCGCGATCGAGGCGAAGACCGATCGCACCTTCACCATGGAACGCCTGCGCGAGGTCATGGACCTCGTCAACGAGCAGGAGGATTACTACCGCCAGACCCGCGACCTCGTCGCCCGCACCGTGCCTGCGCCGATCAGCGTAGTCGATTCGATGCCCGCGACCATGATTCCGCAGTGGCAGCGCGGCACGCCATGGGCACGCGATGCTGCCAAGGCGTTTTACGACGAAGTGAAAGAACGCGCCGAGGCTGGCCTTGCCGCCTGCCCCAATGAACGCGTGCGACTGATGTGGGTCGGACGCGGGCTGTGGAGCGAGATGGGCTTTTACCAGAAATGGGAAGAAAGCCACGGCGCGGTTTTCGTCTGGTCGATGTACCTCGCGCTGGCGGCGGACGGCTATATCCGCGACATTTCCGGCGGCCGCGATCCCTTGCGCGCGCTCGCCAGCCGCGTGGTCTGCATGGGCGACGAACTGCGCATGCCAACCTGGGCCGGCCCGTGGTACGTCCACGAGGCGGATACCCACGCGGTCGACGCCGTGGTCGCCTTGCAGGACGCCGATCCCTTCGTGGTGCGAGCGCTGCGCGCGGCGGGCTATCCGGTGCTTGAACTCACCGCTGACAATTTCAACCGCGATGGCGAGGACGGCGCGGCGATCGAAGCGGCCATCACCGCGTTCATCGAAGGACCGGCGACCATGCGGGCGGAGGCGCGATATGTCGGCGCTTGAAGGCCTCAAGATCGTCGATTTCTCGCGCTTCCTGCCGGGCGCCTATGCCAGCTGGATTGCCGCCGACATGGGCGCGGAAGTGATCCGCATCGAACACCCGCGCGAGATCGCAAAGCAGGAAGCGATGCTCGGCGCGCAGTCCGCCCGCGCTCGCGCTCGCCCCAGCTATACGCGCAGCAAACGCAGCCTGAAGATCAACCCCGGTGCCGCCGCCGCGCGCCCGGTTCTCGAAAAACTGATCGCCGGGGCCGACATCCTGATCGAGGATTACCGCCCCGGCGTGATGGCCGGTATGGGCGTCGGCTTTGACGCCATGGCTGCACTCAACCCGCGTCTGATCTACCTGTCGGTGAGTTTCGCCGGGCAGACCGGGCCGCTCGCCGGACAGGCCGGTCACGATCCGCTGGCGCTGGCTCTGGCAGGAACGTTGGGTCGGCTGAACGGCCTGCCAGTGCCTTCGCTGCCCGGGCTTCAGGTGGCAGACGTGCTCACCGGTGCCCATGCGACCATCGCCATGCTGGTGGCGCTGCAAGCCCGCGAACGCTCGGGGCAAGGCGCCCACGTCGATGTCGCCATGTCGGACGCCTCAATGCCGTTGCTGCTCGTCGGCATGGGGCGCGAAGATGATCTGGAGCGCCTGCCCGCGCTCGGTCAGTGGCACCCCAAGGGCGGCGTGTGGCTGTGCCAGGATGGCGGCTATCTCTGCACTACTGACATGGAGCCCGCCTACTGGGCGCGGTTCTGCGCGGCCATGGGCAAGCCCGAATTCGCCGCGCTGCAACACACCATTGCCGAGCATCCGCGCATGCACGCCGAACTAGCCGCGCTGTTCCTCACCCGCCCGCGCGGCGAATGGCACGCGCTGCTGACCGAGGCCGGAACGCAGGCCATGCCGGTCTATTTCCCCGCCGAGGCACTGGCCCATCCGCACAACCGCGCGCGCGGCATGGTGCTGGAGGTGCCGGTGGATGGACAGGAACCGGTGACTCAGTTGGGCCTGCCCTTTTCGATTTCCGGGACCAATCCGGTTGCGCCCAAGTCCGCCGGTGCGGCAGGTGCAGACAATGCCGCGATCCTTGCCGAACTGGGCTTTGACGAGGCAGACCTCGCCGCCCGAGGCGCTTTCTCAACGGAGCGCGAAGCATGAAGCCGCTCGAAGGTATCCGGGTGCTCGATTTCACCCACGCCATCGCCGGGCCGACCTGCACGCAGATGCTGCAGCAATTGGGCGCGCAAGTGATCAAGGTCGAACCGCCGGAAAAGGGCGACGATTTTCGCCACTACACCGAACACGCCGGCCTGCCCGGCATGAGCGTTCCCTTCGCCTCGGCCAATGCCGGCAAGCGCTCGGTGACGCTCAACCTCAAGAGCGAGGAAGGCCGCAAGATCGCCCGAGACCTCGCCGCCCGCGCCGATGTGCTGGTCGAGAACTACCGCCCCGGAGTGATCGCGCGGCTAGGGCTTGGCTGGGAGGAGTTGCATGTCGCAAATCCGCGCCTGATCATGCTGTCGCTCAGCGGTTTCGGCCAGACCGGCCCCCTGCGTGACTGGGGTGCCTACGATCACATAGCTCAGGCCGTTTCGGGCATGGCGATCATGAACGGCACCGATGCCGGCCCATTCAAGATCGGTCTGCCGGTTGTCGATTGCTTCACCGGCTACCTTGGTGTCATCGCGGTCCTCTCCGCCCTGCGCGAACGCGATGCGAGCGGCACGGGCAAGCGCATCGATGTCGCCATGCTCGACGCCGCGCTCAAGATCATGGGCAGCGCGGCCAGCGTCTGGTCTTTCACCGGGGTCGCGCCGAAAGGCACCGGCAACCGGGGCTTCCGACTGGTGGCGACGGCAGAATACTACGCCTGCGCCGATGGCTGGATCGCGCTGGGTGCCAACCACCAGCACCAGATAGAGGTGCTGTTCCGCGTCTTCGGACGCGAGGACATGCTCGCCGACCCGCGCTTTGCCGACCACGCCGCGCGGGTGGAAAATTATGCCGCGCTCAAGGGCTGGCTGACCGAATTCCTGCTGGCGCAGTCCGCCGCTGAGCTCGAACAGGCACTTACCTCAGCGCTCGTACCCGCCGCGATGCTGCGCGATGTCGGAGAAATCATGCAGCACCCGCACATGGCTGCGCGCGGGTTGGTGCAGCAGGCATCGCTGCCCGGGACTGACAAGCTGCTCGACGTTCTCGGACCGGGTTTTGCAGTCGATCACGATGCCGCGCCAGACCACGTTCCCGCGCTGGGCGAGCATACCGACGCCGTGCTGGGTGAACTGGGCTACGACGCCCCCGCCATCGCGTCCCTGCGCGCGTCGAAGGCGATCTGATGGCTGCCGACGAAATCCTGCTGCTCGGCGACCTGATCCTGGACGTGCCCGACCCCGATCATTGGCTGTCGGGCATTGCGCCCATTCTGCACGGCGCGGACCTCGTCATCGGCCACCTTGAGGTGCCCTATACGTCGAGCGAGGAAGAAATGCCCGGCGATGTCCCCGCCCCCGGAGCCGATCCTTCGCACCTCGATGCGCTGGCACGGGCTGGCATCGGCGCGGTCTCGATGGCGGGCAATCACATGATGGACTGCAGCGTCGAAGGACTGGCGGAGACCATCACCGGACTGGACCGCAACGCCATCGCACACGCCGGCGCGGGCATGTCGCTGAGCGAGGCGCACATGCCCGCCATTATGACTATCGGCAATCGAACAGTCGCCCTGCTGAGCTACAATTGCGTCGGTCCGGAACTTTGCTGGGCGGCGGATGACGCGCCCGGCTGCGCCTATGTCAACGTTTTCGCCACCGACGGCGGACCCAGCCGGCCGCAGGCGAACTTGCGCGATATCGAGCCGGCATCCCTCGCCGCGATGGAGGCCGATATCGCCGCCGCGCGCGCAATGGCTGACGGCGTGATCGTCGCGCTGCACAAGGGCGTCACACACACACCCGCGCACCTTGCCGCTTACGAACGTCCGCTGGCTCAGGCTGCAATCCGCGCCGGTGCCGATGCCGTCGCCGGCCATCACGCGCATATCGCGCAAGGAATCGAGATATTCGAGGGCAAACCGATTTTCCACGGCCTCGGCAATGGCTGCGTCGTCACCCACGCACTCGCCCCGGCGCAGGACCATCCGGCCCGTGCCGAATGGGCGGACCGCCGTCAGAAGCTGTTCGGCTTCACGCCCGACCCCGCCTATCCGCTCGCGCCATTCCATCCGCAAGCGGTCAACGGCATGATCGGGCGACTGCTGTGGCATGCCGACGGGCGAATCGAGGCGGGGCTGATTCCGATCTGGTTCGAACCGCCGGGGCGCCCGGTGCCCGCAGGCGACAAGGCGGACGGAATCGTCAGCTACCACCTGTCCAGCAGCACAACTGCAGGATTGCCCAGCCTCGCCGCGAAGGACGACGGCCGGGCCTATATGCTCTCGCCGGCTTAGACGATCCCCGCGCCCAGCCCCACAGCCTTGCGTTCCTGCCCCTTGCGGTCACGCCACATGCTTGTCCGATAGACCGCCAGCACATCGATCGCGCCGCCCGCTTCGACACGCGCCTTGGCGAGGATCGGGGCGACATCGACGTTATAGGCACGCCGTAGGGCCTGAAACGCCATCATCGTGTCGTTGGCTTCTTGCGCGCCGTGGAGCGCCTCGCGGTCAACCAGCGCGGCCTTGGCATAACACTGGGTGATGGCTTCGGCGGAGGACAGCATGGACTCGATCGGATCGGTCACGTTGTGCGACTGGTCGATCATGTAGCTGGGGTTGAACCCATCTCGCGGGTTCAGTTCCGCCTCGATCAGTTCGTTGAACACGAGGAACAGCTGGTGCGGGTTGATCGATCCGGAATCCAGATCGTCGTCACCGTACTTGCTGTCATTGAAGTGGAAACCGCCAAGCTTGCCGAAGCGGTGGAGCCGCGCGACGATCTGTTCGATGTTCACGTTGGGCGCGTGGTGACCAAGGTCGACGAGGCACTTCGCCTTGGGGCCGAGTTCCTGCGCGGCGAGGATCGAGCTTCCCCAGTCGGAAATCACGGTCGAATAGAACGCTGGCTCGAACATCTTGTGTTCCAGCAGCATCCGCCAGTCTCCGGGAAGCGCGGCATAGATCTCGCTCGCCGCATCAAGGTAGCGGTCGAGACTGCGGGCGAAGTCCTGCTGGCCGGGGAAATTGGTGCCATCGCCCACCCACACCGTCAGGTCGGTCGAGCCGAGCTTCTGGCCGATCTCGATGCATTCGATGTTGTGTTCGACTGCCTGCGCCCGCGCGCCGGCGTCCTGCGAGGACAGCGAGCCGTTCGCATAGGTATGCGCTTGCCCGACCTGATCCTGGAAGGTGTTCGAGTTCACCGCATCCCAGCCGAGGCCCAACTCGGCAGCTTCTTCGCGCAGCGCCGCGAAGTCGCTGACCTTGTCCCACGGGAAGTGCGGCGACACGCGCGGCGTGACGCGGCTGAGTTGGTTGATTACCGCGCAGTCCTCCAGCTTTTCGTGGATATTGGTTGGTTCACCGGCGATCGGGAACTTGGCAAAACGGGTGCCGCCGCGCCCCGCGCCCCAGCTGGGCACGGCGACAGAAAAGCTCGCCACCCGCTCCTTGATCGCGTCGATATCGATGCCGGTGCGCGAAAGCTTGCGGCCAAGCGCGGCATAGTCCTCGTCCAGCGCAACCATGTCGCGGGAATTGGCTTCGGCAATCAGGTCCTGGGAAAGCGGGAGGCTGGTCATCAGATCACTTCTTTGCAGGTGTGAGGAATTTGTTCTGGGCGAGCCAGCTGACGAACTGTTCGATCATCAGGGCATTGGTCGAGCCCGGTTGGCCAAGGCCGAAGCCGTGGTTGCCGGACTGGTAAGCGTGGGTCTCCACCGGCCGCTTTGCCGCGTGCCACGCCTCGGCAATCGGGAAGCCCTTCGATGGGAACAGCGAGTCATCCATGGCGATGGCGTTGAACAGCGGCGGCGCATTGGCCGGGACCGGCTCGGCATCCTGCGGGCCATAGATGTAGCCTACGAAATTGGGCCGTCCTGCCGGATCGCCATCAAGCGCGGCGCGGCGCGAGGTCATGGCGCCGGCGGAAAAGCCGATCATGCCGACACGCGCAGGATCGATCTTCCATTTGGCGGCATTTGCGCGGACCATGGCGATGGCGGCGCGGGCGTCTTCGGGGGCCTTGGTCTGCTTGATCAGCGCGCCCTCCATGGGCTTGCCCACTTCCTTCATCATCTGCTCGCCGACAAAGCGCATGGCCTCCATGTCGTCCTTTGGCGTTTCGATCAGCCGGTACTTGAGAACGAAAGCAGCGATGCCGCGATCGGCAAGCGCGCGGGCTACTTTCCAGCCTTCGTGGTCCATCGCCAGCATCATGAACGCACCGCCGGGAGCCACGATCACCGCCGCACCATTGCCTTTGCCGGGCTTGGGCAGGAACGGCGTCAGCGTTGGCCGGGTGACGTTGCGCACGCCCAGGTTGCTCACACCCATGCTGGACCAGACTTCGCTGGCGGCTGTGCCTGGCGTCTTGTCGCCATAAAGCGGGATCGCGCCGGGCTCGGTCGGGGCGGCGACAGGCTTCGGCATCGGCATGCCCGCCGGCTGCGCGGCCAACGGCTGCACGGTAATTGTCAGCACGGCAAGTGCCGCGAAGGTGGTCTTCATCATATGCCTCTCCCGCGGCATTCCTCAGCGAGTGAATGCCTGTGCGTTTCCTGCATCGACGTTGATCATGTTACCAGTCGATTTGCTCGATAGCTCGCTAGCGAGCCAATAGGTGGCCTCAGCGATGTCTTCGGGCAGAACGTCGCGCTTCAGCATCGACCGGTTGCGGTAGTGCTCTTCAAGCTCCGCGCCGGGATCGATCTTGTTGTTGGCGGCGCGTTCCTTGCGCCAGTCGCCGTCCCAGATTTTGCTGCCCTTGATCACGGCATCGGGGTTCACCACGTTGACGCGGATACCCTCGGGCGCGCCTTCCAGCGCGAGGCAGCGGGCAAGATGGTTCGCCGCCGCCTTGGCCGAGGCATAGGCCGACGCCCCGCTCGCCGCGGCGACCGCGTTCTTCGATCCGATGAATACCACCGAGGTGCCGCCCTGCGCCTTCATCACTTTCAGCAAAGGCCAGGCGTGCTTGGCGGTGAGAAAATAGCCCTGCGCCAGCACATCAAAATTGCGGTCCCACAATTCGACCGTCGTTTCCTCGATCGGGGCGGAAGAGGCGATCCCGGCATTGGCGACCAACACATCGAGTCCGCCGAATTCGCGGGCGGTCAGATCGAAGGCAGCCTTGACCTGCGCCTCATCGGTGACGTCACAAGTGGCCGCGCGGACCACGTCCTTGCCGAACTGGCCGGCAAAGCCGTTGCAGACCTCTTGCACTGCCGTTGCATCGCGGTCGGCAAGCATGACGCAGGCGCCCTCGCGCAGGAGCCGCGACGCCGTTGCTGCACCGATGCCACCCGCCCCGCCGGTGACCAGAGCGATCTTGCCGACCATCGGCTTGGGTGCCGGCATACGCTGCAGCTTGGCTTCCTCAAGTAGCCAGTATTCAATATCGAAGGCTTCCTGTTCGTCGAGCGCAATGTAATCACCGATGGCCTCAGCCCCGCGCATCACGTTGATCGCATTGCCATAAAACTCGCCGGCGAGCCGCGCGGTGGTCTTGTCGGTGGCGAAGGTCATGCGGCCAAGGCCGGGGACCAGCACGACCACCGGGTTGGCATCACGCATCGCGGGCGAATTCGGCCGCTTGCAGCGATCGTAGTAGGCGGCATACATCGCGCGATAATCAGTAATCTTTTCCGCAAGATAGGCGTCGTCCTGCAAGCGCGCAGGATCTAGCGTCAGCGGCGCAATCTTGGTGCGCAGAAAGTGATCCGGGCAGCTTGTGCCGAGGCCGGCCAGCCGCTCGAACTCAGCCGAACCGGTAAATTCCAGAGCCTCGGCATCGTCTGACCAGTGGCCAAGCTTGCGGCGCGCGCCGGTCATCAGTCCGCGCAGGCGGGGCATGAGGCCCGCAACAATCGCTGCGCGATCGCTGTTGGGCGCGGTCACCTGGCCGCCGAAAGCCGGGCCAGCAGCAAGCTTGGCATTGAGGTAGTTCGCGGCATCGGCAATCAGGTCGACCGTGTGTTCGTAACAGGCCTTGGCGCTGTCCGCCCAGCAGATGATACCGTGCCCGGCGAGCATGACGCCCTCGACACTGGGGTTCGCCGCGACGTAATCGCGCAGCATCACGCCGAGCGTGTAGCCGGGGCGCTTCCACGGCAACCAGCCGATCTTGCCGCCCCAGATCTCCTGCGTCGCCGCCTCGCCGCCCGAGCTTGCAGCGAGTGCGATGATCGCATCAGGGTGGACGTGATCGACGTGTGCGAAGGGCAGCAGCGAGTGCAGCGGCGTGTCGATGCTGGCGGCGCGGCCGTTCAGGTTGAACGTGCAGTGCGGCAGATAGCCGACCATCTTGTCGTCATCGTCCGGACCGGAATAGTGCGCTTCAAGCCCGAGCAGCTTGTCCTGATAGAGCGTGGCAAAACCATCAAGTTTCATCGAGCCGATGTCGCCGCCCGAACCCTTGACCCACAGAACTTCGGTCGCCGCGCCGGTGAGCGGATCGGTCTCGACGATCTTCGCAGAAGTGTTGCCGCCGCCGAAATTCGTCACCGTCAGGTCGCTGCCGAGCAGGTTCGAGCGATAGAGCAGAAGTTCCGCCGCGCTCAGCTTTGCGGCCACGGCATCGTCCCAGCGACTGGCCGGAACGGCGAAAGGCAGGGCGGCGGAAATCTGGGTATGGGCGTTCATGGCAGTCCTCGGATGTCCCAACAGACGGATAATGGCGGGTTGACTCGGCTTGGCGATCCTGTAGCAATTTAACTGGAAAAGATCAAACATGATCGTTATTGATTGTTTGAAGCGTTCGGGAGGGGGCATTGGCCCAAGGTGCTTACATCGTCGTCGACTTCGGCAAGACGCTCAGCAAGGTGTCGCTGTGGACGCGTGACGGGCACTGCCTTGAACGCCTGACGCGCGCCAACCAACCGCAAGCGGCGAACCCCTATGTTCCGCTTGATACGGCGGCGAATAGCGCATGGCTGCTTGAGGCACTGGCGACATTTGCCGCGCACCCAATCGAAGCGATCATCCCGGTTTCGCACGGCGCAGCGGTCGCCGGGATCAGGGACGGCGCACTCGCTTTCCCTTGCATCGATTATGAATGGGACATGCCTGCCGATCGAATGGCGGCCTACCGCGCCCAGCGCGACAGCTTCGCCATGACCGGCTCTCCCGCCCTGCCCGCCGGGCTGAACTTCGGCGTGCAGCTGCATTACCTTGACACGGCTGACTTGCTCGAAGGCGCGACGCTGATGCCTTACGCCCAGTACTGGGCGTGGTTGCTGACCGGCGTGGCGGTGAGCGAGGTCACCAGCCTTGGCTGCCATTCCGACCTTTGGAACCCGGCTGATGGCGACTTCTCGCCGATGGCCAAGACGCGCAGATGGGCCGGGAAATTCGCCCCCCTTGTCCGCGCCGGCGACACGGCCGGCACGCTCCGCCCGGAAATCGCGCGGCAGACCGGTCTGCCCGCCACAACCAAGGTCCTTGCCGGCCTGCACGATTCCAACGCCGCCTTGCTCGCCGCGCGCGGTTTTGCCGAGATCGCTGACAATGAAGCGACCGTCCTGTCCACCGGCACCTGGTTCATTGCCATGCGGCTGGCTGGCGAGGCGGTGGACAGCGCCAGCCTGCCCGAAGCGCGCGATTGTCTGGTCAATGTCGATGCCTATGGCCGCCCGGTGCCCTCCGCCCGCTTCATGGGCGGGCGCGAGATCGAGACGCTAATCGAGATCGACACCCGCCGCGTCGACATCAAGCCCGACCAGCCGGCGCTCCTTGCCGCGGTGGACAAGCTGGTGAGCGATGGCGCGATGGTGCTGCCGACGCTAGCGCCGGGTAATGGCCCCTTCCCCCGCAACGAAGCGCGCTGGCTGAACCGGCCGGAATGCTGGTTCGAACGCCGCGCCGCCGCCTGCCTTTATGCCGCGCTGGTGGCCAGCACCTCGCTTGACCTGATCGGATCGAAGGACCGCCTGCTGGTCGAGGGCCGCTTTGCCGAGGCGGAAGTCTTCGTCCGCGCGCTCGCCTCGCTGCGGCCGGGAACGCAGATCTACACCGCCAACGCGCATAACGACGTGTCGTTCGGCGCGTTGCGGCTGATCGATCCGGCGCTGCGCCCGCAAGGCGAGCTGGTGCCGGTCACGCCGCTTGACACCGACCTTACGCAATACCGCGCGCAATGGTGCGCCGCCATCGAACACGGCGCTGCCCCGGCAGACGCAATTACACAGGGAGAGACTGCATGAGCACGGCCACCTCGGGTCAAGGCAGCTGGCGGGACACGATCCTGGCCGGTCTGGCGAACTATATCGATGCCGGCTCGATTGTCGCCGGATCGGTGGCGCTGGCGCTGTGGAAGGACATCTATGGCCTGTCGGACAATTTCATCGGCCTGATCGCCGCCTTCAGCGCCAACGCCATCTCGGCCGGTATTGGCGCCTTTATCGGCGGTTGGCTGTGCGACAAGTTCGGCCGCAAGAAGATCTACCAGTACGACATGCTGTTCTACGCTTTCGGCATGCTGTTCCTGATCTTCGCCAGCTCGGCGTGGATGATCATCGCCGGCTTCCTGCTGGTCGGTTTGGCGGTAGGCGCGGATATTCCCGCCAGCTGGTCGCTGATCGCCGAACAGGCACCCGATACCAAGCGCGGCGCCCATTCCGGCGTGGCGCAGGTGCTGTGGTATCTCGGCCCGGTCGTGGTCCTGCTCGCGGCCTATTTCCTCAAGCCCTTCGGAATTGACGGCATCCGCTGGCTGTTCATCCACCTCGCGGTATTGGCGCTTGCGCTCACCTTCCTGCGCAGCCGGATGAAGGAATCGCAGCGCTGGGAAGATAGCCAGGCGGCCAAGGCTGAAGGCGCACCATCTGGCATCGACTGGCGCGAACTGTTCAGCCCGCGCTACGTCAAATCGATGCTCTACCTGATCTGCATGTACGGGCTGTGGAACCTGTGGGCCGGCTACAACGGCTTCTTCACACCCTTCCTTATCGAGCAGAACAACCTGCCCGAATGGGCGGCTACCGTGGTTCCGGCGAGCTACTTCGGCATCGGCATCGTCTCGATCCTGACGATCTTCATGACCCTGTCCGACAAGGTCAGCCAGCGCACGATGTTCGGCATTTCGGCGCTGATGCACGTGGTTGGCATGGCGTTGCTGGCGGTGCTGCCCTTCACCCTGCCGGTGGTCATCGTCCACATCGTCATCATGGGCATTGCCGGTGGTTTCGGCGCGCAGAGCTTTTTCCAGCTGTGGAGCGCCGAGCTGTTCCCCACTGCCATCCGTTCAACCGCGCAGGGTGTCACCTTTGCCGTGGTGCGCATCGGGCTGGGCATCTGGAGCCTTGCAGTCCCCGCCCTCGCCTCGGCAGATTTCCACTCACTCGCGTGGATCCTCACCGGTTTCCTGGTTGCTTCGGGGCTGATCGGGTATATCTGGGCGCCCAGCAATCAGGGCAAGTCGCTCGAGCAGCTGGAGGCCGAACGGGGGTAAATACACGATGCATGCAGAGGAGCGCGAGCGACTCATCCTCGAGATCATGCAGCCGGCGGGATTCGTCAGCTATCGTGATCTCGAAGCGCGGCTCGATGCCAGCCCGGCGACCATCCGGCGTGACCTGACGCGGTTGGAGAATGCCGGGCGCATTGTTCGGGTGCACGGCGGGGCAAAGCTCGCGGAGACGGACGAGGCATCGCCCCGCCTGATCGGCACACCGTTCGATCAGTCGATAACCCTGCACCTTGCTGCCAAGCAGGCGATCGGCAAGGCCGCGGCGGCGCTCGTCCAGCCGGGCGAAGGGATCATGGTAGATGGCGGCACGACCACGCTGCAGATGGTCCCTCACCTTGCCGGGCTCGATTGCCAGGTACTGACCAACTCGCTCTACATCGTCAACGCACTGCTGCCGCAGCCGGGCACGCGCATCCTGCTGCCATCGGGCACGGTGTTTCGCGAACAGAACATCATCCTTGCCGCGGCCGGCGAGGAATCGATGCCGCGCTTTCATGCGCCAAAGCTGTTCATGGGCGCTGCCGCCGTCGGGCCGCAGGGGATAATGCAGGCCGACGTCGTGCTCGTCGCCGCCGAGCGCAGGCTGATCGATCGGGCGGAAAAGGTCAACCTGATGGTCGACAGCTCAAAGTTCACATCGCAATCGGGGACCATCGTCTGCGGGCTGGAAGAGATCGACACGATCATCACTGACGACCTGCCCGATGGCTTTGGTGCCATTCTCGAAAAGGCCGGAGTGCGGGTGGTCATCGCCGACGGCTGAGCAAATCAGGGCTCCGGATAGACCCCGGCCAGCACATCATTGAAGTGCCGCTTGACGGATTCATTGCAGTCACAGGCCATAGCCTGGATCGCTTCCAGATCGACCACGGTCAATTGTCGCCAGCCGGTTTGAACCATCCCATCGTCCTTGAAACGCGATATAACGCGGGTGATGTAGCTGCGCCCTACCCCCAGCATATCCGCGAGCTGGTCCTGCGTGATGCGCAGCGATAGGCTGCCGGTTCGTTCATAAGTGGCAACAATCCACTTGGCGGCGCGCTGGTCGATATTGTGGGCGGCATTGCAGGCAACTGACTGGAACACCTGCGCCATCAGGCAATCGGCATAGCGGGCAAAGAGATGACGCACCGATTCTGAGCGGCCCTTAAGTTCCTCAAGCACTTCGGAGCGGATGGTCATGAAAGTGCCGCCAGTCTGCACAGTACAGCGCGAGTAACTGGGCAACCGTCCCTGGCTGACAATCCCGCCCATCGCTCCCTCGCGGCCGATCAGCGAGGTTTCAACGCCCTTGCCCTCAGGAAGCTCGACCAGATAGGCCGCCATCGCCGGGCCGCAGGGGAAATATACCGTCTGGACAAAGTCGCCGGGACGATAAAGCGTCGACCCCGCCTCGATCTGGACCGCGTTGAGATAGGGCTCGACGATATCGTAATCCTGTGGCCGCAGCGCCCGCAGGAGATTGTTTTCATTACCGTGCATCATGATTCCCGTTCGGCAGACTACCTGCCTGAACGCACGGCAACTCCCTCGGTTCCGAGCCATTGTATACTAGTGGGCTGATTTCTTCGGAAGGACTGCATAGTAGAACACAATTACGTTCGGTACCTCAAATCAGAAGGCCTGCTGTGCTGCCATGCGACCGAGCGTTGTCCTCAAATTGAAAGCGAAATTGCTTCGCGCATGGACTGGTTCACGCCGGGCGACAGCGACTGACATCCCCCCACCGCAAAATCATATTGCAGCCTCTTGCAGTCTCGATACTAAAGATGCCGAAGGTACGTCGCGCCACGGCGGCAATGGCGATGGCGGCAATGAGGATGGCGGCATGAAAGACAGGGCCGTGCTTCACGGGGACGTATTGATCGTTGAGGACATGATGATCATCGCCATGGAGGCGGAGGACATCCTGCGCGATGCCGGCGCTACGGAGTGCCACGTGGCATCGTCAGTTGCCGTCGCGCTGGAGATCCTCGACCACAAGGACCTGTCCTTCGCGCTGCTGGACGTTAACCTGGGCATCGAGGTTTCCGAGCCAGTTGCACAGCGGCTGCTCACACGCAGGATTCCTTTCGTTGTCGCCAGCGGTTATGGCGACAACAACAGTGCCTATCCGGCGCTCAGTTCGGCGCCATCGATCACAAAGCCCTATACCATGGGACAATTGCACACCGCGATTGGCTCAGCCTTCGCCAAGGCCGGGCGCGGCGACTGACACCGCAATCCGCGAAAGGGGGCGGAACCAAATCGCCGCCAGCACCGTTATCTGCACACCAGTTCCAGCAAGCGGTGCCAGCGATGAAGCTTATCTACGTCAGCGATGATTTGCCGGGCATCAGCCGCAAGCAAGTGCGCGGCAAATGGGTCTATTTCGCTGCTGACGGAACATGCATCACTGACCGCGACGAAATTACCCGGCTCAATGCCATCGCCCTGCCCCCGGCCTATGTCGATGCCTGGTATGCGCCTGCTGCCAACGCCCATATCCTGGCCACCGGGATTGATGCGCGCGGGCGCAAGCAATACCGCTATCACCCCGATTTCCGTAGCCAGCGCGATGCTCGCAAGTTCGATGGTTGCGCCTGTTTTGCCCGGCTGCTGCCGCTGATCCGGGAGCGGGTGGAGGCTGACTTGAAAGCCCCTGCGATCAGCCGGGAACGGGCTATCGCCTCGATCGTTCGGCTGCTCGATACCGGCGGCATCCGCGTGGGGAACGAGGCCTATGCCAAGGCCAACAAGAGCTTCGGGGCGACAACGCTGAGGATGCGCCATGCCAAGGTCGTCGGCAACACCCTGCACCTGACCTTCCGCGCCAAAAGCGGTAAGCAATGCGCGATGCGCGTGTCTGACAGAGGCCTCGCCCGCTTCGTGCGCGCCATGCAGGACCTGCCCGGGCAGCGCCTGTTCCAGTATGTCGATGAGCACGGCGAAACCGTCCCCATCGCCTCGACCGACGTCAACGACTACATCCGCGAGACGATGGGCGGCGAATTCACTGCCAAGGACTTTCGTACCTGGGCAGCATCGGCAGTCGCCTTCGAAGCGGTGCATTCTGCCGCTTCGAATGTGCCCAAGCTGGCTGTGCTGGAGGCTGTCGCCGATCAATTGGGCAATACGCCGGCGATTGCCCGCAAGTCCTATGTCCACCCAGCGATCCTGGTGGCGCTGGACGACCAGTTGGCGATCCGCTCGCTGCGTCTGCCGCGGGCAACGCGCTGGCTATCGCGCTACGAGCGCGGACTCATCGATTTCCTTGAAGATCAGCCGGGCTCGCGCGAACTGCTCTGCGCCTGATGGCTTAGCGCCGGCCTCCGCGCAGCGCGAGGAACAGGGTAACCAGCGCGGTCACCGCCATCACTGCCACGGTAATCCAGAACGGCCTTTCACCAGCCTTGAACAGGCCAAGATTGAAATTCATCCCGAAAATGCTGCCGATGGCGCCGATCAGGCCAACCCCGATGGTGATCACGGTCAATCGTTGCAGCAACCGGTTGGTGTTCTGAGCCACGCGCGTTGCATAGAGATCATAGCTGGAAAGCACGGCATCTCGCGTCCGGTCCACTGTGTCGACCAGCCGGTGATAAGCCTCAGCCAGATGGGTCAGGTGATGCCGGTCCTCCTCGCAGACTGCCGGGCCGAAATCGGGCCGGTCAAGGGCGGCGATCGTGCTGCGATGCTGCGCGACAAGCCCGCGCAAACGCGCCGCGCGGCGCCTGAGCACGGCCAGCGTGTTAAGCGGATCGTGCCGCTGCCGCGAGCGGAAGACCTGCTCGTCAAGCGTGTCGAGCTTCTCCTCTATTGCGGAGAGATGGGTATGAAATTCGTCGAAGTGCGCAAGGAGCAGGGACACCGCCAGGGCGGGCGCAGTGAGGCTGCCTTTCAGCGTCTCGCCCGTGTCATGCTCAAGATAGCGCTCCGTCAGGCTCAGCGGTGCGTCCGAACAGGTCAGCAGCCAGTTGCGCCCGACGACAAGGATCATCGCGTCCTCCGAATGACCGCCTTCGTTCGGCGCAACCGGGACCGAGAAGCAGAAGCGGTCATCGCTGACAACAACGCCGCCGAGCCGCACAGCCGCGCGGTCGATCTCGTCCGCAGGATGGGGCAGTTTCCCGGCGCCCTGGCCCGATACGATCAACCAGTAGATCTGCTTATCCGGAATGTGCGCGACATCGGCAAGCGGCGCGATTTCGCGGTCCATACCATTCGCGTCGAACAGGATAGCCTTGACCTTTTCGCCCTTCGGCATCTGAACGCTCCTGTCTGGCATTCCGTCGCAAAACTCCGCTTTGCGATGAAAGTTCCGGCATTCTCCAGGGGTTTAAACCAGAATCTGCCGAGTCGCACTGGCCACCTGCCATGTGGGCCAACAAGCGCCGCAATATTCGCTCGCTATCGCAATGCCAAACGTTCGCAATTGCAGCATTTTATCCTGATTATCGCTTGATTGACCGGCATTTGCGATGAACAGAGGTTTATGTTGCGCTGCAGCAGGAACTCTATAGCCTCCGCCTTGTTTATCTAGCGACGGAACGGCACAGACGGGATTTCCACGGCATGCAACATCAGGTCTTTACGCCCGCTTCGCTTCTCAGCGCAGGCTCGCCAACTGGTCTGCGCCCGCCCGCAAGGATTGTCCCGTTTTTTGAATCTCCGGCTCGGATCACGCTCGATGGCACAGCCAGGGTTGCCGTGGTCGGGACATATACCCCGCGCAAGTGCGGCATCGCGACCTTCACTGCAGATCTCACCGAACAACTCGCCGTCTGGAACCCCGAAGTGTCGACCGAGGTCTTCGCACTCGATCATGCGGACAGCGCGCATTGCTACGAAAACGTTGCTGCGGTGATCGATTGCGACAGCCCGGCCTGCTACAGCCGGACCGCGCGCCAGATCAACGAAGGCAGCTATGACGCCATCTGGCTGCAGCACGAATTCGGCATTTTCGGCGGCCCCGATGGCGAGATGGTCTGCGATTTCGTTGACCGGGTCGCTGCGCCGCTTATCATCACCTTCCACACTGTCCTGGCCGAGCCATCACCCAATCAGGAGCGCATTGTGCGGCGCCTGCTGGCGCGGGCATCGCGCGTTATGGTCATGTCGCGCCACGGCCGCGACATGCTGGCGTCACGCTATGGCGCGGAGCATTCCCGGATCGAGGTTATCCCCCACGGCGCGCCAGACCGGCCATTTGGCCGCGAGGAGCAGTTCAAGCAGCTACTCGGACTGGAAGGCCGCAATGTCATCATGACCTTCGGCCTACTCGGCCCCGGCAAAGGGCTTGAGCAGATGATCGAGGCGCTGCCTGCGATCCTCGAGCGTCATCCCGGCACGGTGTACCGTATCGTCGGCGCCACCCATCCCAACCTCGTTGCCCGCGATGGCGAAGCCTACCGCGAGGGCCTCGCCGCGCTGGCGGAGCGGCTCGGCGTCAGCGCCAACGTGATGTGGGACAACCGCTTCCTCGACACCGAAGAACTGCTCGACCAGCTCGAAGCCTGCGACATCTACGTCACCCCCTATCTGGGCATGCAGCAGGCGACTTCGGGCACGCTGAGCTATGCCGTGGCTCTGGGTAAGGCCGTGGTCTCAACGCCTTATGTCCATGCCCGCGAATTGCTTGACGGCGGTGTGGGTATCCTTGTCGAACCCAATTCGGTCAGCTCGATTGCCCGCGCAGTGAACGCGCTGCTTGATGATCGCGAACACCTGAACGCCACCAAGCGCCGCGCCTATCGCGCCGGGCGTGAAACGATCTGGCCGCGCTTTGCTGCTGCCAGCGCCGAACTGGTCAGCCGCTCGGTCGCCAAGCCGGTCAGCGACCTGCCGATCACGGCAACCCCCGGCATGACCGGCGTTTTCGCGATGTGCGACGGCACCGGCATGATGCAGCATTCGATCGGCGTGATCCCCGATCGCCGCCACGGCTACTGCCTTGACGACAATGCCCGCGCGCTGATCCTGATGAACGTGTCCGAAAGCGTGTCCCCGGCGGAACGGCTGCAATGGTCATCGACCTTCGCCAGCTTCATCCAGTACGCTTGGAACCCGGGCCAGGGCGCATTCCGCAACTTCATGCGCTATGACCGCACCTGGTGCGAAGAAACCGGCTCGGAAGATTCCTATGGCCGCGCGCTATGGGCGCTGGGCCACACGGTTGCCAACGCCCCCGATGGCGACATGCGCGATTGGGCGCAGCACTGGTTCGACATTACTTCGGCTCCATTTGCGGTCATTGATTCGCCGCGCGCGCTATCTTTCGCAATGCTCGGTGCGTCTTGCGTGCTGTCGGCGCAGGGTTTCCACAAAGAGGCCTTTGCCACGCTTGAGCGGGGCGGCACCTTACTCGCCCATCTGCTCGCTTCCGCGCGACGTCCCGACTGGACCTGGTTCGAGGCCGTTCTTGCCTATGATAACCCGCGTATGCCGCAGGCTTTGATTGAGGCGGGCATGGTGCTCGGCCGCAGTGACTGGACGGCGATCGGCCTCGAAACGCTCGACTGGATCAACAGCCGCCAGACCGCCGATCAGGGCCACTTCCGCCCGGTCGGTTCGGAAGGTTTCGGTCAGCCCTATGAGCAGATGCCGTTTGACCAGCAGCCGCTCGAAGCACAGGCCGCGATCGAAGCAGCGGTCAGCGCCTTCAAGGCAAGCGGAGACCGCCGCTGGATCGACCGTGCGGTCACGGCCTATCGCTGGTACTTCGGCGCCAATGACCGCGGCGTCATGCTGGCCAACATCGCCACCGGCCGCTGCCGCGACGGCGTGACCCCGCGCGGGGCCAACGCCAATTGCGGGGCGGAATCGATCCTCGGCTTCCAGCTTGCACATGCTGCCGTGATGGGATTGCTTCGCAGCGCAAAGCCGCTCAATACGGACACGACTTTGGGTAGCTTGAACGGAATCACGGTTGCAGCGACTACGGGAAGACAGCGCCAGTCCTTTGCGAATACTTGAACAGCGACTTCATGCCGACCCGTCGCGGGTCGTGCTGCGGCCATTCCATCTCGGCTGGCAATCGACCTCCGCACCCGGAGGACGGGCGCTCAAGCTGGTCGAGGATGTTGCGGCCATGCCCGAGGATCGCGTCAGCCAGGAATATGCCCGGGTTGCGCACGATTTCCTCGAACGGCACTGGCAGACCGAACAGATGTTCGGACGGCGCTATACCGAGGTTGAGGCGAACCTCGGCCTTGACGGTTCGCGCTTTTCGCTGACGCGCAAGCGGCTGATCGGCGCTTATTTCTGCCACGAATATACCTATGCCGCTGCCGCCCTGATGAACCCCTCGATCGTCCCTCACCCTGATCAAAGCGGCATGATTGATGGCTATATCCGCTTCGTCATGAGCCTGCGCGCGGTCGGCGAGGGCCACATCAGTTCGATCGTTTTCCGCGAAGGCATCGCCGCGCCGGACGGCACGTTCGAACTCTGGCCGCAGAGCGCCTTCGCCACTTCGGTCGAGCTTGAGCAAGAGAGCATGAACGATGCCGATGCCGGCGTCACGGTGCTGCGCCACGCCGATTCGAGCCTTTCGAACACGGTCATCTTCCCGATCACAGAACAGCAGCGCGGCGGGCTGGAAGACCTGCGCATGGTGAAATTCGATCACGACGACGGCTCAAGCGAATGGATCGGCACGTACACCGCCTATTCCGGCAGCTCGATCCGTTCCGAATTGCTGCGCACGCGCGATTTCCGGGAATTCGACCTGGAACCGATCGAAGGCGCGGCGGGGCGCAACAAGGGCATGGCGCTGTTCCCGCGCAAGATCGACGGGCAATACGTGATGGTCGGCAGGCAGGACGGCAAGAACCTGTTCCTGCTGCGCTCCGACCGTCCGAACGTCTGGGACGACGAAGGCATCCTGCTGATGGAGCCCAAATACCCGTGGGAATTCATCCAGATCGGCAATTGCGGCTCACCTATCCTGACCGACGCAGGCTGGCTGATGTTCACTCACGGCGTCGGCGCGATGCGCAAATATGCGCTGGGCTGCGCATTGCTTGACCGGGATGATCCTTCCAAGGTGATCGCGCGGACGAGCGAACCTGTGCTGACGGCGGAGAATGCCGACCGCTCGGGCTATGTCCCCAACGTGGTCTACACCTGCGGCGCGCTGAAGGTGGGGGAACAGCTGCTGATCCCCTACGGCATTTCGGACAGCGCGGTCGGTTTTGCCTCGGTCGCGGTCAAGGATCTCATCGCCTCGATGGAGTGATCCGCGCCGGTCTGCCGCCAATCGCGCGGACGATCAGCACGGGACGCCACTGGACAAGCCGCTCCCCCTTGCCCTTTCACTTATGGCGAAGCGCGCTATCCATGCGTGGCACATGATCCTGGAGACCGGCCTGATGTCCGAAGAACCGCACCTGCTCGTCGAAACCGTGGACGACACGATTCTGGTCGCCACCTTCAACCGGCCGGACAAGCTCAACGCGATGAGCAACGAGCTGATGCGCCTGCTCGAAGAGGCGGTCGATCATTACCGTGAGACGCCCGAGCTCAAGGTCATGCTGATCAAGTCGCACGGCCGCTATTTCTCGTCAGGCGCGGACCTGCGCGAAGGCGGCGGGGCCAAGGGCTTCCCGACGCGCGGCTCGCAAATCCGCGAAACGCACCGCCGCCTGCCCAGCGGCATGCGCCGCGTGTGGGACGAAATGGAGGGCATGGAAAAGCCCTTCGTCGTCGCGCACCACGCGCGCTGCGTTGGCGGCAGTCTGGAAATGTCGCTGTCATGCGACTTCCGCCTTGCCGCCAAAAGCGCAAGCTATGCTTTCCCCGAGGCCAAATTTGGCGTCTTGCCGGCCACTAACGGCGTCAGCCGGCTGGTTCGCATCGTCGGCACCCACTGGGCGCGCTGGATGATCACCGCCAACATGCCGGTCGATGCTGACGAAGCGCGAATGATGGGCCTTGTCCACAAGGTCTACCCGGACGAGACGTTCGAGGAAGACGTGCTGGCTTTCTGCCGCCACCTGGCCAAGCAGGACAGCGAAATGGTCGGCGCATCGAAGGTCGCGATCGAACTGGCCAAGGACTTGCCCGCCCACCAGGCCGCATCGGTCGAGCGGCTGGTCAATTCATCGCTGATGCTGAGCCCGCATTACAAGGACCTGATGATGGCCCACGTTGCCAGCATCGGCAAAGGTAAGGGCGGCTGAAATAGCCCGTCAGGCCGGCTTGAAACTGTCGCCAAGCTGTTCGCGCAGCACGGTTTTCTGCACCTTGCCCATGCCGTTCTTGGGCAGTTCATCGACGAAGACCACGCGGCGCGGCATCTTGAAACGGGCGAGCCGGTCGGCCAGCGCAGCGGTGATCGCCGCGCCATCGGCGAAGCCCGGCTCCATCGGCACGACAACTGCGACTACGCCTTCGCCCATGTCCGGGTGCGGCACGCCGATGACCGCGCTCTCACGCACTTGCGGCAATTCGTCGATCGCGGTTTCGACCTCGGCCGGATAGATGTTGTAGCCGCCCGAAATGATCAGGTCCTTCGCGCGGCCCACGATCGAGACATAGCCGCGTTCATCGATGAGGCCGAGATCGCCCGAGATGAAATAGCCGTCGCGGAATTCCTCGGCGGTCTTTTCCGGCATCCGCCAATAGCCCTTGAACACGTTCGGGCCCTGAATCTCGATCACCCCGATCTCGCCCTGCGGCAGCACCCGGCCCGTCTCCGGGTCAGCGATGCGGATCGACACGCCCGGCAGCGGATGGCCGACGGTGCCGGCAATCCGGTCCCCGTCATAGGGGTTCGACGTGTTCATGTTGGTCTCGGTCATGCCATAGCGTTCGAGGATGGCGTGGCCGGTCCGCTCGGAAAATTCGCGGTGGATGTCGGCGGAAAGCGGCGCCGAGCCGGAGATGAACAGCCGCATGTGCGCCACCAGATTGCGGGTAAAGGCAGACTCCTTGAGCAAGCGGATATAGAACGTCGGCACGCCCATCATCGCCGTCGCGCGCGGCAGGGCGGCAAGCACTTGGGCAGCATCGAAGGCGGGCAGGAAGATCATCTGCGCGCCGCTCGCAAGGACGATGTTCGTCGCCACGAACAGCCCGTGCGTGTGGAAGATCGGCAGCGCGTGGAGCAACACGTCATCTGCGGTAAAGCGCCAGTATTCGCGCAGGGTGAAGCAGTTCGACGCCAGATTGCCGTGGCTCAGCATTGCGCCCTTTGAACGCCCGGTGGTGCCCGAGGTGTAGAGAATGGCGGCGAGGTCATCGTCCGCCATCGGCAAGGTCGCGAAGTCTTCCGCGCAGGCGCTCGCGCCTCCCACCAGCGTCCCGGCGCCGCCGGTCCCCATCGTCTCGACACGCGGCACGCCAGCAGCCTCGGCCAGTGGTGCGAGCGCGGCCAACGCGCCCTGATCGCAGACGAACAACGCCGGCGAGGCATCGCGCATGAAGTAATCGAGTTCGCCCGCCGTGTAGGCCGTGTTGAGCGGCAGAAACACCGCCCCTGCCCGCAGGCAGGCAAGGTAGAGCATCAGCATGTCGACGCTCTTGGATGTCTGCACCGCGACCCGGTCGCCCGGCTTCACGCCCAGTTCGCCCAGCCGGTGGGCCAGCCGCGCCGACCGCGCCTCGACGTCGGCGTAAGTCGTCACCGCGCCATCCAGCTCGCTCGCGAAGGGCTTGGAGCGATCCGCCGGAAATCCGGCGCGCAGGCTGTCGTAGAGATTGGGCATGGGGCGTTGGTCCTTTGCCCTTGCCATATTCACCAAGCAGGCATTGCGTCCAGCCGAAATCAGTGCGCCGGAGCCTTGGTAAAGATCGTCGCGGGAAGCTGGGCCGCAAGCAGCGCGCAGCCGAGCAACAGCGGCAACAGGGCATAAAGCGCTGTCGCCGAGCCGGGATGGCCGGTCAGCGTTGCGCCAGCAAAATAGGCGCTGCCGACGAGTGCGATGCCGAGCGCCGCGCCCGCCTGCTGGCCGGTCTTGAGCAAGCCGCTCGCCGCGCCCGCATGATCGCGGTCAACCTGCGCCACGGCGACAGGGTTGATGCAGCCCGAGAGCATCCCCATGCCCAGACCAGCCGTAACAAGCGCGGGAACCAGCACGGCAAAATCAAGACCCAGGACGCCGATCCCGAGTAGAATGACCGCACAGGACGCGGCCATGACTATGCCGCCTAGCACCAGCACCCAGCGCCCCCAGCGCGGAAGGAAGCGACGCCCCAGAACGGCAATGCCGACCATCGCGCCGAAGCCGAACGGCACATGCATCAAGCCAGTGGTCAAGGGTGTCTGCCCGCGCTCGGCCTGCAAGGCGAAGGCGAAGCACATCAGAAAGCCGGCATTGGCGGCGGCGAAGGCCACAGACAGCGCCATGCCGATGGCGAACGGGCGGTTGGTGAAAAGCGAGGGATCGAACAGCGCCGCCCTGCCATCTGCCACCCGGCGCGTCACGTGCCGCCAACCGAGCCAGCCGAGCGGACCGGCCGAGGCGAGCAGTGCCCATTCGGTCGCTCCCGGCGCACCGTGATCACCCCGTACCAGCGGCCAGAGCAGGGCGGCGATGCCCAGTCCGAACAGCACGATGCCGCGCAGGTCGACACCCGCCGGCCGGCCCGATCGCGCTTCGGGAAGGTAGATATAGCCCATGACCATGGCGATCAGGCCGACCGGCAGATTGATCAGGAAGATCAGCCGCCAGCCAAGGCCCAAGGTATTCGCCTCGATCAGAAGGCCACCGATGATCGGGCCGATAATCGCCGCCAGACCGCCGATCACACCGAACATGGCAAGCTTTGATATCCGCTCGACCGGCTGGAACATCACCTGCATCAGCGCCATGAACTGCGGCGCCATCAGCGCTCCGGTGGCGCCTTGCAGCAAGCGGGCGAGCACCAGCTCGGTTCCGCTCCCCGCCGCGCCGCACAGCGCCGATGACAGGGTGAAGCCGGCCACTCCCCACAGGAACATCCGCCGATAGCCATAGGTATCGCCCAACCTTCCCCCCGCCATCAGCAGCAGGGCGAAGGCCAGTGCATAGCCCGCGATGATCCACTGCGACGCCTGTGCATCGCCGCCGAAATCGGCCTGGATCGCCGGCAGCGCGGTGTTGATGATCGTCAGGTCGACAATCTCCAGCACCAGCGCGACGACGAGCGCCAGCAGCGCGAGTGTCTTCTGCCGCGCAGTCATGGAATTGGCGTCGATCATCGCGCTGGTCCGGTGTCAGTCGGCTTGCCCGTCAAGCTGCGAACAGACCCTTGCACATCGCCTGATGTCGACTGACCTGTTCAAAGGCATCACGCGTGTCATAGGCATGGCCTTCCCACTCGCTGACCAGCGTGCCGGTAAAGCCGCCATCGCGGAACAGCGGCAGGATTGTCTGATAATCGATCGCTTCCTCGACGAGGTCCTCGCTCACGCCATAGAACTTGCCGTGAATGTGAATCGTGCGGTCGACCATCGCAGCCCAGCTCTTGGGATCGTGGTTGGCAAGGATGAAGAACGCGAGGCAGGCGGCCTGGATGTGCAGCGGCGCATGGCCGTTGGCGAGGCCCCATTCGCGCAGCTTGCCGGCCTTTTCGTGGCTCATGCCCGGTTCGACCCAGATCTCCTTGAGCATGTCGAGCAGGCTCTCAGCAGCACCGGTCTTGCGCGCGGCATCCAGCATCGATTCAGGGATGCGGCTGGCCGTGCCGCCGAAGTCCGGAATCCAGCCGAGCACCGGGGTGTTCAGCTTGTCATACATATCGCCATAAGCCTGCACCGCCGGGTGGCCGGCCCACATCGGCGCGTGGACTTCAACGCCCATGCGGATGTCGAGCTCTTCGGCATAGGGCGCGATCTGGGGCAGCAGTTCGACCGGAAGGGCGAACTGATAGCGGACGAGGCTGAAGCCCATCTTCTTGGCCGAACGCAGCTGGCGCTTGTGGTATTCCACAAGGCTGGCATCGTCGATCGGCTGCTGGCCGGGCCTCAGGAAACGGTCCGAATTGATCGCGCAGGACACGGGATTGAGGCCGATTTCGGCGACCATATCCTTGAAGCGGGCAGCGAAATCGTCGGACACATCCGGGAACTCCTTGAAGTTCTGGAAGCCAATGATCTCGATATTGGGGCCCATCCCGCGCTTCGCGACTTCGCGCAGCAGGCCTTCAAGATCGAACTGGCGGGTCAGCCATTCGTTGGTGAAGGAATAGAGCGTTACGCCCACCTGGGGGCCGGTTGCATTAGTCATTTTCGGGTCCTCCCGGATGTTCAGTTGACGCGCAGCGTGGTGGTCTGCGGGTTGGCGCGCTTCATGCCGGGGATGTACGGCGGGTTGACGTTGACCGTCAGCGAAACACTATGCTCGCTGCCGGGCTCGGCGGTGCGACCGGGAAGCAGCAGGAAGGCGCTGTCACGCACGAACCAGAAGGCGTTGGTCTGTTCGCCAAGCTCTGCCAGTGGCCAGCGCGCGCCGTCGTATTCCACAATGGCGCTGGACAGGTCGACCGCTTCGCCGTCGATGGCGCATTCTGGAATTTCGACGGTCGAGAACGGCAGCGAGCGATACCACGGCAGGCGCATGGCCAGCTTCAGCCCTTCGGATGTGGCGCTGAGCCCCTCTTCGCCAATGACTCGTTCGACCGGCAGCATCGCATTCCTCTCCCTTGCGTCTAAATTAGAATATCATTTCTAATTGATGCTTGACAGGCGGTCAAGCCCCGTGCTGTAGAAAATAGAACAGTGGGTCTTATTCTGACTCTGGGTAGGGATGCCGATAGCTCCATGGATACGTTCGACTACATCATAGTCGGAGCCGGCTCGGCCGGCTGCGTGCTCGCCAATCGCCTCAGCGCCGATCCGCGCAACCGCGTGGCCTTGATCGAGGACGGGGGCGACAACCAGCACCCCTTCATCTCGATGGCCGGCGGCTTCGTGAAGATTATGGGCAACCCCGCCTATTTCCGTGCTTTCCCCGTCAAGCAGCAGCCCGGCCGGCGTAAGGAAATGCATGTCTATGGCCGCGGCCTTGGCGGTTCCTCTGCGATCAATGGCACATGGTATCTCCCCGGAATGCCGGCAGACTATGACGGCTGGGCCGACCACGGCCTGACCGGCTGGGGCTGGGACGAGATTGCCCGCTGCTTCGCCCGGTTCGAGGATTACCGCGATCCCGGTGCGCATCCCGGGCGCGGACGCGGCGGCGAACTTCAGATCACGCCCTCCACCTATGCCTCGCCGGTGTTCGACGCGCTCGCCGCTGCCTTCGCGCATCAGGGCATGCCCTGGGTGAGCGACATCACCACCCCCGGCATCACCGGCGCAGGCCGCTCGCAATATACCGTTGACCGGCGCGGTAAGCGGGCCTCGGCCTATGAAGCCTTCGTCAAGCCGATCAAGTCGCGCGCCAACCTCGCGATCTTCACCCAGACCCGCGTCAAGCGCGTGACCATCGCCGATGGCCGCGCCACCGGAGTGGTCTGCGAGCGCGATGGGCAGGAACTGACACTGGCCGCCAGCGGCGAAGTGATCATGTCAGCCGGCGTCTATTCCTCGCCCCAATTGCTGCAATTGTCGGGCATCGGCGGCGGCGCGGCGCTGCAGGCACTGGGTATCGACGTGCTGGCCGATTTGCCAGCCGTTGGCCGCAATCTTGCCGATCACCAGAAGTTCGGCCTGTCATTCGATCTGCCCGGCCATCCCGGCACCAACCGCGAATTCATCGGCTGGCGGCTCTATCGCAATGCCATGCGCTATTTCCTCACCGGCACGGGCCCGCTGGCGCGCGTCGGCATGCCGATCACCGGCCTGATTTCGAGCGAGGGCAACCCCGAATGGCCCGACCTGCAGGTCGCCGCCGCGCCCTTTGCCATGCGTACGGTGAACGAAATGGCCGCCCAGCCGGGCAGTCCGATAACGGCAAAGCCAGGGCTCACCTTTTCCGGCTATCACCTGCGCCCGCGCAGCCGCGGCAGCGTTACTCTCACCTCTGCCGACTATCGCGACGCGCCGCTTATTGACATCGCGATCTGGTCTGACCACTACGATCAGCAGAAGGCGCTGGACCTGTTCCTGCTGTTCCGCAAAATCGCCGCCGACCCTGCCCTTGCGGGCTTCATCGGTGCCGAGCGGATGCCCGGCGCCGAGGTTGAGGATGAAGCGGCAATTCTGAGCGATCTTGCCAAGATGGTCGAAGCGGGCCTGCACGGCACCGGCACCTGCGCGATGGGCAATGACCTGCGCACCTCGGTGACCGATGAGCGCACCCGCGTGCACGGCATCGGCGGTCTGCGCGTGGTCGACTGTTCGATCATGCCGACGCCGGTTTCGGGCAATACCAACGGCCCTGCGATGGCCGTGGCAGAACGCGCCGCCGAACTCATCCTCGAGGATCACAAGGCCTGAACGCGCCATGTTCCTGGGGATTGATCTCGGCACCTCGGGGGTAAAGGCGGTCATCGTCGACGAGCGCGGCGGCGTAGTGGCGCAGGCGACTGCCGCCCTCAGCGTCTCTCGCCCGCGGCCGCTGTGGTCCGAACAAGACCCCGCCGACTGGTGGAGCGCCACCGAAGCGGCTGTTCTCGGCCTGCCCGAAGACAGCCGCGCCAAGGTTCAAGGCGTGGGCCTCGCTGGCCAGATGCACGGCGCGACCTTGCTCGGCGCGGACGACAAGGTGCTGCGCCCCGCCATCCTGTGGAACGACGGGCGCTCCTTCGCAGAATGCGCGGAGATCGAGGCGGCCGAGCCCCGGACTCGCGCGATTACCGGCAATATCGCCATGCCCGGCTTCACTGCGCCCAAACTCGCATGGGTCCGCAAGCATGAGCCCGAGACCTTCGCGGCGGTCCGCACGGTGCTGCTGCCCAAGGACTACCTGCGGCTGTGCATGACCGGCGAAAAGGCCGGCGACATGTCCGACAGCGCCGGAACGCTGTGGCTCGATGGCGCGGCGCGCGACTGGTCGGAGGCCATGCTCGCTGTGACCGGCCTGACGCGCGATCACATGCCGCGCCTGATGGAAGGCACCGAAGTCAGCGGCACGCTGCGCGCCGATGTCGCCGCGCGCTGGGGCATGGCGCAGGTTCCGGTTGCTGCCGGAGCTGGAGACAATGCCGGCGGTGCTGCCGGCGTAGGCGTGGTGCGCGATGGCGACGCCCTGCTTTCGCTCGGCACTTCGGGCGTGATCTTCGTCGCCACTGCGGAATTCCGCCCCAACCCGGCCAGCGCTGTCCATGCGTTTTGCCACTGCCTGCCCGGTTTGTGGCACCAGATGAGCGTCCACTTGTCCGCCGCCAGCTGCATTGACTGGGCCGCGCGGCTGACCGGCATGGATGTGCCGGCCTTCTTCGCTGCCGCCGAGGCCGCTGGCCCCTGCTCCGGCCCCGAACTGTTCCTTCCCTACTTGTCGGGCGAGCGCACGCCGCACAACGATCCGCACTTGCGCGGCGCGTTCCTCGGGCTCGACAACGAAAGCGATCCGGGACGCATTGCCGCCGCCGTGCTCGAAGGCGTGGCATTCGCCCATGCCGACGGGCTTGCCGTGTTGCGCGAGGCGGGAACTCAGGTCGATAATCTGAGCGTCATCGGCGGCGGTGCCCGCTCGCGCTATTGGGGAACGATCCTGTCGGCTTCGCTGGGCGCGCGGCTGACTTACCTCGATGGCGGCGAAGTCGGCCCGGCTTTGGGCGCAGCCAAACTCGCCCAGATCGCCGTGACCGGAGCCAGCGCGGAAGAGGTTTGCACCCGGCCGCCCGTCGCCCATATCATCGAGCCTGACCCGGACCTTGCCGAACGGCTCGCCCCCAAGCTCGCAAAATTCCGCGCCGCCTATCCCGCGATCGCGTCCATCTGAGAGGAAGCACCATGTCCGCCGACTATTTCGCCCCGTTCGACACCGTCCGCTACGAAGGACCGGACAGCACGAGCGACCTTGCCTACCGCTGGTACGACAAGGACCGCGTGGTCATGGGCAAGCGCATGGAAGACCACCTGCGCTTTGCCGTGTGCATGTGGCACACCTTCTGCTGGCCGGGCAGCGACGTGTTCGGCGCGGGCACTTTCTCGCGCCCGTGGCACGCCGGCCCGAACGATGCGACCCGCGCCGCGCAAAAGCGCGAGGCGGCGCTGGCCTTCGTCGAGAAGCTCGACCTGCCGTTCTACTGCTTCCACGACGTCGATGTCATGGCCGATGCCGATGGCGTCACCGATTTCCGCAAGAGCTTTGCCGAAGCCGTCGACCACCTTGAGGAACTGCAGGGCAAGCATGGCCGCAAGCTGTTGTGGGGCACCGCCAACCTGTTCAGCCACCCGCGCTATATGGCCGGTGCGGCGACCAATCCCGATCCGGAGATCTATTCCTGGGCAGCGTTGCAGGTGCGTGACGCGCTTGAGGCCACGCACCGCCTTGGCGGCGCGAACTACGTGCTGTGGGGCGGCCGTGAGGGCTACGATTCGATCCTCAACACCAAGATCGGCGTGGAGCAGGAAAACTTCGGCCGGTTCCTGTCCCTCGTCGTCGATCACAAGCACCGGATCGGCTACACCGGCACGATCCTGATCGAGCCCAAGCCGCATGAGCCGACCAAGCACCAGTACGATTTCGACACGCAGACGGTTTACGCCTTCCTCAAGCGCTTCGGGCTGGAGAACGAGGTCAAGGTCAATATCGAGGCGAACCACGCCACGCTTTCCGGCCACACCTTCGAACACGAAATCGCCATGGCCCGCGCGCTTGGCATTCTGGGTTCAATCGACGCCAATCGCGGCGATCCGCAGAATGGCTGGGATACCGACCAGTTCCCCAACTCGGTCGAGGAAATCACCCTCGCCCAGCTTGAAGTCCTGCGCGCTGGCGGGCTCGTCAATGGCGGCTGGAATTTCGACGCCAAGGTGCGCCGCCAGTCAATCGACGCGGCTGACCTGTTCCACGGCCACATCGGCGGTGTTGACGTGATCGCCAAGGGCCTGCTGCGGGCTGCTGCCGTGATCGAGGACGGCCAGCTCGAAACCTTCCGCGCCGAGCGTTACGCCGGCTGGAAGGGCGAACTTGGCCAGATGGTCCATGCCGAAGGCACGACGCTCGCCGCAATCGCCGACCGCGCCGTATCGAGCAACGCCGCGCCGAAGCAAAAGTCTGGCCGGCAGGAATGGTGTGAGAACCTGATCAACCGGTTCTGAGGCGTCAACCAGTTCTGAGGCTTCAACCAATTCTGAGGTAAGGCGCTGCTCCGGAGGCCCCCTATCCAGCAGCCATCGCTATCGCGGCGATAATGCGCGGATAGGTGCCGCAGCGGCAGATGTTGGTGATTGCTGCGCGGATTTCGGCAACGGAGGGATGCGGATTCGCTTTGAGCAGCGCCGTGGCCGCCATCACCATGCCTGACTGGCAATAGCCACATTGCGGAACCTGTTCGGCGATCCAAGCGGACTGAACCGCGTTGATCCCGCTGCCCCCGATGGCCTCAATTGTCGTGACCTTGCGCGCGCCGAGCTCGCTGAGCGGCACTTGGCACGAACGGGTTGCCTCGCCATCAAGATGCACCGTGCAGGCGCCGCAGAGCCCTGCTCCGCAGCCGAATTTCGTTCCCGCCAGGCCAAGGTCTTCCCGCAGCACCCACAGCAGTGGCGTGTCGGCATCAGCACTGACGCTATGGGTTTGACCGTTCACGGTAAGCTCGGTCATGCCCGTGCCTCCTTTATCTCGAGTGTAGAGGCAATCGGCAGGCGGCGGACACGAGGGGCCCCGGCATCAACAATGGCGTTGGCAAGTGCTGGAGCAATGCCCGGAACGCTGGATTCACCAACACTTCCGGGCCGTTCAGAGCCTTGCAAGAGCGCCACATCAATTCGCGGCACATCCGCTAGAATGGGCATTCTGTAATCCGAAAAGTTCGCGCTGGTCACGGCCCCGTCGGCGAAGTGCGTCTCTCCCCACAAGGCCGCCTGCAGCCCGAAAACGATACCCCCGGATATCTGCGCTTCGACACTGGCCGGATCGATCGCAAGGCCGCAATCGAAGGCACAGGCAATGCGTTCAATCGTCAGCGCCTTGCCCTTGACTGACACCTCGACCGCTTGGGCACACCAGGCGTTGTCTGCATAGGACAGCGCAACTCCGCGTCCCTTGCCCCTTGCCCGCTTGGCCTCCCAGCCGATCATTACTCCGACCTTGTCGAGCACGGCAAGCGCACGCGGGTGCTTGGCCAGCATAGCCTTGCGGTAAGCCAGCGAATCGCGCTTCGCTGCCCGAGCCGCTTCATCGATCATCGATTCCGCAAAAAAGGCGTTCTGCGACAGCGTCACACTGCGCCAGAAACCCACTGGGATCGAGAGGTCTGCGGGGTGATAGTGGATCAACTTGTTTGGAAAATCATAAGCGCCATAAATCAGCATGGCCGCAGCGGTCGGATCGCCAATTCTAGGAGGCCCTTTGCGCTTGTGGAAGCGGTTGACCGACTCGCCGGCGATGCGAGAATCCATGGCAAGAATCGAACCATCGGCCGCCAATCCGGTGGTAGTGCGGGCAACAAATGCCGGGCGGAATTCGTCCTGTGCGAAGTCCTGCTCTCGGGTCCAGATCGTCTTGACCATTTGGCCCGGCACGGCGAGAGCAGCCTGTACCGCAACCTCAACGAAGTCGGTCGACCATTTGCGTCCAAAGCCGCCGCCGATGAAGGTTATTTCGACCCGTACCTTATCAACGGCAAGTCCGGCCCGCGTCGCCGCCAGATCACGTGAGGCTTCTGGCGCTTGCAACGGCCCGCGCACCAGCAGCTCGCCATCCTTCAGCCGCGCCGAACAGCACAACGGCTCCAACGCGGCGTGGGCAAGATATGGCACCGAGTATTCCGCTTCCAGTTTGAGCGGCGCAGCTGCGAGCGCCTTGGCGACGGCATCGGGATCGCCTGGCGTGAACTTCTGCGGCGACACGGTGATGTCGACATCGGGAAAAGGTTCGGCCGGAACGCTGTCGAACGCCTTGGTGATGGCCGCTGCGATCTTGGCATCGTCGAGACCGGCAATCGGCGAAGAGCTCGCCGTCACGATGACTTTTTCGGCAGCCTTGCGCGCTCGCCAGAAGCTGTCGGCGATCACAGCATAACCGCCGTTCACCTTCGTGACCGCTTTGACCCCAGGCATAGCCTTGGCCTCGGCAATTCCGGTCGCTGAGAATTCCGCCAGCCGGTGCGGAGCAAGCGCCAGTGCGGCGATCAACATGCCGTTCTCATGCACATCGATGCCGTATTCGGCCCGGCCAGTCACCTTGGCCTCAAGGTCCTTTCGCGGCATCTTCTTGCCGATCAGGGCATAGGCGCTGGCTGATTTGAACGCCACGTCGGCGCGCAGCGGCAGCGCCGCCGCGGCTTCCGCAAGCTCGCCATATCCCAAAACCCGGTTTGTCGCCGTGTGACGCACCCGACTGTTGGCAGCGACAAGCTCGCTTGCCGGAACGCCAAGCTTGCTGGCCGCCGCTTCAACTAGCGAAGCACGCGCTGACGCGCCAAGCTGTCGAAGCGACAGGAAGTATCCAGTCACGGTCATCGAATTCGCGGTCAGCTGCCGCTTGGCGGCAGGATTAATGAAAGCCGGGTCAGCCCATGGCTGGCGGATCGTCACCTTGCTCCAATCGCAGTCGAGTTCTTCGGCAATCAAGCGCGCCAGAGCCTCTTGCGTCCCTTGTCCCATTTCTGAGGACGGGCAGACAATCGTGATCGCTCCGTCACTGCCAATGCCGAGGATTGCCCCGAACTGGCTGCCTTTCGCCTGCGCGCGCGCCGGACCGATGCCGAGCACCAGTGCGCCTGCCCCCAGCCCCAACATCTGCAACAGTCCACGCCGATCGACCCTGGCAATTTCGTCCATCACTTATCGGCCCTTCGCATCAAGATCGCGCGCCACGCGCATGCCGAAAATCCAGCTCACCTGATCCTCCGGATCGCGCCCGCGCCAGGCCGGACGGTTGCGGAAGGGCACGGTCATCCAGCTACCCCCACGCACGGCGCGGCGCGCGCATTCGCCGTTTACCTGATAGGCACTGCCATCGGTGGGCACGTCAGGCGCATATGGCGCGGCGTAGCAATCCTCGGTCCATTCCCAAATATTGCCGGTCATGTCGTAAAGCCCGAAGGCGTTCGGCTTGTAGCTGCCTACCGGCGACGCACCGGCCTGTGCATCGTCGCAGCGGGCATGAGCAGGCTCGCCCGCTTTCTCCTGAAAGGCGGGCAGCATCCCCGATGCAATCGCGCGCTTGTCCAGCGTATTGGCCCAGACACAACCGGCGGCAGGGTCCTTGCCCCATGGGTAGTCATCCTGCGACCCGGCGCGGGCGGCATATTCCCACTCGGCCTCGGTAGGCAGGCGATAGGGTTTGCCGGACTTCTTCGCCAGCCATGCGACATAGGCCTTGGCATCGCGCCACGAGACGCAGACGACCGGGATCTGCGGCGCGCCTTCACCTGCGCCAATGCCGGGCTTGCGGAAATCGGCGTCGGCACCTTCGCTCACGGAATTCGACTTCCGATCCCACGAACGGCAACCCTTGGTCGGCACGCGGCCGGTATCGGCGATGAAGCGTTCGTATTGCGCGTTGGTCACTTCGAAGCGGCCCAGCGCGAAGGGCTTGGCAATCGTGACATCGTGCGGCGGACCTTCGGGCCGGCCCTCTTCGCCGCCGTCTGCGCCCATGCGAAATTTGCCGGGGGCGATGGGGACCATCTCGGGGCAATCGAGCTTGCAGTCGGTAAAGGCCTTCGCCGCCGCAGGAGCTTTCAGGAAGCCGCGCGACTGGATCCACCAGTAGAATTCGTCGATCCAGTAATCGCTGGTGAGGCCCTGCTTCTTCAGGACAAAGCCGTGACCGCCCTTCTCGTAAATGTGAGCTTCCGGCCGGTAGCCTGCCGCGTAGAGGGCGTCGTAATAGTCGCGAAAGCCGTTCCCGACGGCGGTGTCATCCTGCGCAACGACCATGAAATGCGGTGGTAACGCACCCGGTGCCGGCGTCGGTGCGGGGCGAAGCCATGGCTCCTTGGGCGTGCCCGGAGGCAACGGCAGATTGGCCGGCGGCAGTGGCGGCGGCGGGGTAAGGAAGGGCATGCCATAGATCAGCCCGACCAGATTTGGCCGCTCCGGTTCGGGGGCGAGCGCCATCATTCCGGCAACATGGCCGCCGGCGGAAAATCCGACGACACCGATGCGTTGCGGATCGATGCCATACTGTCCGGCCCGGGCCCGGATCAGGCGCAGCGCCTGAATGCCATCCTCGGCAGCGCGGATGCCGCGATCCTCGCTGCGCATCGTGGCGTTGAGCCGGTCGCGCTGGGCCGCCGGGGTTTCGCCGGGCAGGCGAGTGACAAGCCGGTACTTGAGGACAAAAGCCGCGACACCGCGTTCGACGAACCATTCGGCCACCTTCTGGCTCTTGGCCATGGATAGCAGACGGAACCCGCCGCCCGGCGCGATGATCATGGCCGCGCCGTTGCCCTTGCCCTTAGGCGGAAGGAAGGCCTGATAGGTCGGCGTGGTGACGTTCCACACGTCTTCGGCGTTCGACTCTTCCTTGACCAGCTCAGCCCCGCCCGGAACACCGGAGGGCCAGACTGACTCTGGCGGGAGCACGCGCGGCTTTGACAGTGCAGGCGCGGCCAGCAAAGCCAGGACAATCGCGAAAGCACGAGCATTCATGCTATTACCTCTCTCGGCTTAATGGCCATCAATTTGCAAAATCGGCCACCGATCTCCGCGCCCAGGCTCGCTATCAGGCGCTTGCGCTCATGAAAGTCGCACAAAGTTTTGCCCACCATCGCGAAGCCGAGGCGAATTCGCCAAGCGTGCGAATCAGGCGAAGTATGAGGGGGGATGGTAAGCTGCATGCACGGAGTCTGGACCCGCCCCCCGCACGAACAACGCAGCGAGGTCCGCTATCCGCTGTGCGGATTGGCCGGGCGAGGAGATTGTCTGAAAGGCCCGGGACTCCTTGCTGGTCTCAACGACAAGGGCGAGCGAATCCATGGCGACAACAGCGGCAGTTTCCTCCGAGAAGCAGGGCGAATTCAGCCAAGGCTGGCGCGTTGTCGCGGCTGCCCTGATCGGCATCGGCTGCGGGCTTTCGCCGCTGCCGTTCTACACCATGGGCGTTTTCGCTCCGCACCTGATTGCCGAATTTGGCTGGTCCGTGGCGGAAGTCATGGCCGGGTTGATGATCACGACATTTTCCGTGGTGGTCGGCGCTCCACTCGCCGGCGCGCTTTCGGAGCGCTACGGGACGCGGCCGGTCGCGCTCGGCTCGATCGTGCTGTTCGGACTGTCATTCATGTCGATGGCCTTGCTCCGAGGCTCGCTGGTGCAGTTCTACGTTACTTGGGGCGTGATCGCGCTGATCGGTTCGGGAACCTTGCCGATCACGTTCACGCGCACGGTAAATCGCTGGTTTGACAAGCGCAGAGGCATCGCACTGGGGCTGGCGATGTCCGGCACCGGCATCTTCGGCATTTTGTGCAAGCCTTACCTTGCATGGATCATCGGCGATTGGGGCTGGCGCGCGGGCTATGCCGCAATCGGGGCAATTCCGCTGGTTCTGGCACTGCCCATTGCAATTGCCTGGTTCCGCGAGCCGGCCGGCGAAGCAGCGCAGCACCTGGCTCCGGCAGAGAAACTGACCGGCCTCACCCGCGGCGAGGCGCTGCGGGGAAAGCGGTTCTGGATCATCGCGCTGGCCATGCTGATCGTTTCCTTCGCTTTGGGCGGACCGGTGCCGAACCTTGAAGGCATCCTCAAGGACCGAGGCCTCGATTCTGCGACGATCCTGTCGCTTACCCCGCTGATCGGGCTTTCTGCCATCGCCGGGCGGATCGTTGGTGGCCTGCTGCTCGACAGATACTGGGCGCCGGCCGTGGCATTCGTCATCCTGGGTCTGCCGAGTGTGGCCTGTTGGGTGCTGTCTCAAGGCACTTACGATGCCTCAACCGCCGCCTTCGCCATCCTGATGATCGGCTTCGCGCTGGGCATTGAATACGATGTGCTGGCATACCTCACCTCGCGCTATTTCGGGCTGAAGGCCTATTCGGGGCTCTACTCCATCCTTTATGTCTTCTTCGCGCTGGGATCAGGCATTGCGCCGCTGGTTTTCGGGCGGATTCGGGACGTGACGCAGGGCTATGGTCCGGCGCTGCTGACCTCGGCCATCGCCCTGCCACTGGCCGCTGCGCTGTTCCTGTTGCTTGGCCGCTATCCCCGCTTTGAGGAGGACGCAGCATGAGCGAGATCATCGGCACCCGCATGGTCAGCGACGGCAAGACCGCGAGGCAGTTGTTCGAAGAGGTCATGGCCAATTCGGCGCGCACCAAGTTCGGCTTTGGCGAAAAGCTGGCGATCGTGAATGTCGATTTCCAGAACGCCTATACCCGGATCGACCGCTACAAGACTGCCTACGAGACCGATCCGCGCCAAATCGAGCATACCAACACGATCTCGGCCCTCGCCCGTTCGCGCGGCATGCCGGTGATCTGGACCCACGTCGCCTATGCGGAGGACGCGAGCGACGCAGGCGTCTGGGGTACGCGCACCAACACGCCGGATTCGCTGCAGAACATCAAATACGATAGCGACCGCCACGCCTTCGATGATCGCTGCAAGATCGATCCAGCCGACATGATCTATACCAAGCGCATGCCCTCGGCCTTCTTCGAAACGCCGCTGCAAAGCCTGCTGGTTTGGCACAAGGTCGATACCGTGGTGATTACCGGCGGCAGCACGTCCGGCTGCATCCGGGCGACGGCGGTGGATGCACTGTCACGCGGTTATCGCACCATCGTCCCGATCGAGACCTGCGCTGACAAGCATGAATCCTATCACTTCGCCAACCTCACCGATCTGCAGCTGAAATATGCCGACGTGGAACCGGTGCAGACCGTGATCGACTGGCTGGAGGCGCGGTAATGCAAGAGGGTGCGGCTGATCCCGGCCTCTACGATTACGTTCCCTATCGGGGCCGCAAACCGTTTCAATGGCCGGGCGGCAAGAAGGTGGCGGTCTGGGTTTCGCCCAACCTCGAATATTACGAGATCGATCCGCCTCTGAACCCGCACCGCAAGGCTTGGGCCATACCGCAACCGGACGTTGTCGGCTACTCCCACCGCGACCATGCCAACCGGGTGAGCCACTGGCGCATGGCCGAGGTCATGACGCGCCACGGCTTTCCCGGCTCGGTTTCGCTGTCCGTTGCGCTGTGCCAGCACCACCCCGAAGTCGTCGCCGACGCCAATGCGCGCGGGTGGGAGTTCTTCAGCCACGGCATTTACAACACGCGCTATTCCTACGGCATGGATGAAGCGCAGGAACGCGCGATCATCGAGGATTCGATCAGTACCGTGCGCGAGGCGACCGGGCAGACGATCCGCGGCTGGCTCGCCCCCGCGCTCACGCATACCCCGCGCACGCTGGATCTGATCGCCGAATACGGGCTCGATTACACCTGCGACCTCTATCACGACGACCAGCCATTCCGCGTGAACACGGCCAGCGGCGATCTGATTTCGATGCCCTACAGCCTTGAAGTCAACGATCACTACGGCTTCTTCATCTACAATATGAGCCCGCGCGAGTATGCCCGCACGCTGATCCGCCAGTTCGAACGCCTGGCGGACGAGCCGAGCGGCACAGTGATGTGCATCCCGCTCCATTCCTACCTGATCGGCCAGCCGCACCGCATTGGTGCCTTCGAGGAAGTGCTCCGCCACATCGCTGCCGATGGGCGGGCATGGGCAACCACTTCCGGCGAAATTGCCGATGCGTGGAGGGCTGCGCAGTGACGCTTGATCCCAGCTATCTCGAATACCCGCGCCGCCGCGCCGGGTACGATCACGACCTCTATCCCTATGCCCCGCTGCACAGTCGCCCGTCGCTGCACTGGCCAGGAAGCAAGACTCTCGCCGTTTGGCTCTGCGTAAGCGTCGAGTGGTTCCCGATCACCCCGGCGGACAAGCCTTTCCGCGCGCCCGGCCACATGCAGACGGCCTATCCGGATTACCGCCACTATACCGCGCGCGACTATGGCAACCGGGTCGGCGTCTACCGCCTGCTCGATGCCTTCGCGAAGGCCGGGATCGCTGCCAGCTTCGCCGTCAACGCCGCAATTGCCGAGCGCTATCCAACGCTAGTGCAGGACATCGCAGAAGCCGGTCACGAGATCATCGCCCATTCGACCGACATGAACGGCACCATCGCCTCCACCCTTCCCCGCGAGTATGAAGCTGCGTTGATCGCGCACTCGCTCGACACCCTGACGCAGGCCACCGGCACCCGTCCGCGCGGCTGGCTCTCCATCGCCCGCTCGCAAAGCTTTGCCACGGCGGACCTGCTGAAAGAGGCAGGCGTTGAATATTGCTGCGACTGGGCGAATGACGAACTGCCGTGGACCTTCAACAACGGCCTGATCAACCTGCCACTGAACCACGAATTGTCCGACCGGCAGATCCTGAACGTCCAGCAGCAGACCATCGACAGCTACGCCGAACAGGTCCTCGACGCACATGACTGGCTGTCGAACGAGGCCGCGCAAAGCGGCGGCGGGCGGATGCTGCCGCTGCATCTGACGCCCTACATCACCGGCTTGCCTTACCGGATGGACACATTCGAACGCCTGCTTGCCGAACTGGCAGCACGCAACAACACCTGGTTCGCGCGCGGCGCGGACATCATCGACAGCTTCGGGAGCACCACGTGAAAGCATATGAAATCGGCGCGCAGGACGGTATTTCCGCCCTGACGGAAGTCGCTCGTCCTGATCCGGTTGCCGGCCCCGGCGAGGCCGTGCTCAAGGTGCGGCTGGTCGGCCTCAACAACCGTGACGTGCAAGTCATCGAAGGCCGCTACGGCGCGAAAAAGGCGGCCGAGCGCGTGCCCACTTCCGAAGGCGTCGGCGAAGTTGTCGCGCTGGGCGAAGGTGCGACAGGCATCGCTGTGGGCGACCGCGCCGTCTTCGCGCATTTCGCCACGTGGATCGACGGCGCCTTCGCCATGAGCGCCTTCGGCCACGATGTCGGTATCACCCATGACGGCTGGCTGGCCGAATACGTCAAGGTTCCCGCCTCTGCTCTGGTCCGCGTGCCTGAGGGCCTGTCCGACGAGCAGGCCGCCCCTCTCGCTTCGGCAGCGGTGACGGCGTGGAACGCGGTGGTCGCGGTCGGACAGGTCAAGCCGGGCGACCTCGTCCTCGCGCTCGGCACCGGCGGAGTTGCCATCTGGACGCTGCAGATTGCCAAGGCTCACGGCGCCCAGGTGGCCATCACCTCGTCGAGCGATGAAAAACTGGACCTCGCCCGCAAGCTGGGCGCGGACTTCACGGTCAACTATGCCGAGCACCCAGACTGGGCCGCCGAACTGCTGCGCCAGACTGGCGGACGCGGGGCAGACATCATCGCCGAGACCGGTGGTCAAGGCACGCTTCCGCTATCGATCAACGCCGCCGCCGCCAATGGGCGGATCGTGCTGATCGCGGTCGGTTCCGCCGATGGCCCGCTGCCCAATTACGGCGGCATTATCGGCAAAAATCTGGTCATCAAGGGCATCACTGAGGGCAGCCGCGCCATGCTCGCTGGCCTTGTCGACTGCATTGCCGCCAACGGCATCAAGCCGGTGATCGACCGCACCTTCCCCTTCGATGAAGCACGTGACGCCTATGCCTACCTCAAGTCAGGCGGGCATGTCGGCAAGGTGCTGATCAAACTGGACTGACCCCAAAGATCCTCCCCATCTTCGCCGCAAGGTGCAAATGGGGAGGTGGCGGCGCGAAGCGCTGACGGAGGTGTGCGTTCAACGCGTCAGCTCAACCAGTTCATACCAGGTCTGCATATACCCGCCGACGCCGCCCTGGACAAACAAGGCGTCGTCGTCGGCAGTCACCCACATTTCGTAAGGCGGATGTGCTCCGTTGGCATTGACCATGCCGCCGTGCGGATCGCTCCATTCGAACTTCCAGCAATCGAAAGTCCCGGCGGCAACGGTGACTGTTTCCTCGCCGATATAGCCTAGCTGCATCAGCGATTCCGCCAGAAACGGCGGGGTTGCGCCCCGGTGATCAGGCGATGGCAGGAAGCAGCGGAACTTGCGCGCATGCGGGCCTTTCGACCGGTCGATGCGCCGCGCGTTATAGGCATCCGCCACGATGGGGTGGGTGCCGAAGCCGTCAAACTCGCCCGTCACTGGCAGCTTTTGCGAGACGCGGCCAATCGACGGCCCATAGCTCTCGCATTCGATATAATCGCCGGCATTGCGGATCCAGCCCGAGCCCATGAACCTGTCGCCCACGGTGAGGCGGACGAACAGATCCATCGGCACGTCATTCTCATCGAGCGAATAGACGATGTCGCGGTGGACCGTGGGATCGGGCTCGTCGATCTCGCAGCGCGCGCGCAGGGTTTTCTTGCCATCGGAATGGTGCGTCCAGGTGAAGAATTCGCGCCCGCGCTCTTCGCCTTCGCGGCCCGGTTTGCGCGAGGTGTAAAGGATGCGGCCGGTGACGGTGCGGTGCTGTTGCAAGGGTCTGACTCCAGTATTCAAAGCGGTGTGGCGATGCCGGCAAGGCTGGCAAGCAGGACAATGGCCCAGATGCACATGACGCTTCTGGTTGTGCGTGAAAGCACGCCGGCGATGGCTGCGTTGGTGCCCTCGGTCGCGCCATGGGCACGCAAGGCACCGACGGCGGGGAACAGCGGCGCAAGCTGGCGGCGGATGAGCAGCCCGAGCGCGATCCCGGCAGCGAGCAGCAGCAGTTTGATGGCGAGGAACTTTGGTAGAGCGAGCGCTCCGGCCAATCCGGCAATTCCGGCAGCCAACAGCGCGGCAAGTGCGACCTGCCGGATCAGAGTGTCCACCTTGCGATAGGGATTGGCCGCAGGCCCGTGCTTGAGGTGGATCGCCCAGGCAATCGCCAGCCACGCGAGGCCAGCCAGCCAGATCAGCGCGACCGCCCAGCCCGGAGCTGCCAGCCAGCCTTTGGCCACGGCAAGGGCAAACCCGGTCGGAAAGGCAAGGATCAGCGCGGTACGCGGGCCCATGTCGCAGTTGAGCAGGATCTTGAGCGCCAGCAGGCGTTCCTCTGGGCTATAGGCCGGATTCTTGAGCACCTGCCCCGACAGGAAAGTGCCAAGATCGCCGCCTAGCCAGTAGATCGGCACCAGCAGATGCAGCAGCGTCAACAACGCGAGAATGTGGTCCATTTATCAGACTTCCGTGGCGAAAAAGTGGGTCATGGCGGCCTGCCGAGCACCGGAGTAGGCTGGATCGGTCAGCGGCGGCAGGGCGGTGAAATGGCTTTCGCCGGCGAGCGCGGCGGTGTCTTCAAACAGTGGATCGCTCACACTCGCCATGAACAGCGCCGGGCATGTCACCAACGGCAGCCGCCCGCGTGCATTCCACTGGAACGCGGCGCGGTAATTGCGGTGGAAAGTGGTGGCTGCCTTCATCACCTCGATGAACAGCGCGTGGAAATCCTCGGCCGGCGGCAGCCCCCCGGTGCGGCGGGCTTCCTCAACGCGGCGATACCACGGGTAGAACAGATACTGGTTCTGGCAGAAGTCGAGCGCCCTTTTCAGGTACTCGCCTTGCGTGTCAGGCGTGAAGGGATGGGCGTAGTTGGCAAGGATGTCGGCCAAAACCTCGCCTTCCCAATGCCCGACGCCGTCATAAACCAGCGAGCGCACGCGATCGGGCGCCAGCAAGGCCAGTTCCGCGCCGATCGCCGAGCCGGTGTGGCTGCCATAGACATGGGCCGAGGCGATGCCCGCCCGGTCCATGAATTCGAGCGCGACGGCGGCGAGATTGGCAATCGTCGGCGCGTCGATCGGCAGCGGTTCGCTATCGCCATTGCCTGGCGTATCGGGCGCGATCACGCGCATGGCGGGGGCAAAACGGGCAATAAGCCGCACCAGTTGCCGCGAGCTGCCGGGGGAACCGTGGAGCAGCAACAGCGCGTCGCCCTCACCCGCTTCGCGGTAGTGGACTTGACCATGAGCGAGATCGGCAAATCGGCGGCGTATCACGGGTTCAGCCAGCATCGATCACCTCCAGCAAGGCACCCTCAGGGGTTTGCAGGACACCGACAGTGCGACCTTCATAAAGCGGACCTTCGCGGCGGACTGGCGGCGACAACCAATGCCCCTCCAACCGCGCCAATTCGGGGTGCAGCATGGTGACAATCGCCACCCCCGGCGGCAGCGCGCCCAGATGCTTCGGGCGATCTTTCGCGGCCTCAGGGTACTGGTCGAATTCAAGGAAAGTCTCGCCGCCAGGCCATTGCGCGGTGGTGATCGCGGTTTTGTCTTCGGGCGTCAGGTCAAAAGCGCGCTCGATCATGGTGTAACGGATGGAGACGGGATCGATCGCCTGCAGTCCCAGCACATCACGCAGCCAGACGAGGCCAGCGTTCAGATCGCGGCAGGCATGGACCATAATAAACGGCCGGTCGATCAAGGTCTTCGGCTGCGGCAGGGCCAAAGCCGGATCGTCTCTGGCGAACTCGGTGAGGTAGACGATTTCCGCCTCGGGTCCGCGCACCTGCATCGGCTTGATCGTCGCGTAGCCATCCAGCGGGCGCGGCGGGCCGATGACTTCGAAGGGGCTGGCAAGCATCCGCTGATGGACCGCTTCGACATCGGTGACGCAGATCTCGGTCGCAGCCCAGCCATAAGTGCGGATAGGCAGGTAATCCGGCACCGGATCGCCCTCAACAAACCTCAGGAAGACTGGCTCGCCGGATTGCGGCTCCATCACGGCATAGCGCTTGCCGGCACTGGCCGGGGCCTGCCATGCGGCGGCGAGATGTGCGGGGATTGTGCCGCTTTCGACCATGGAATAGTCTAGCCATTCGGCATAGCAGGCTGTCGCTGCGTCAATGTCCTCGACGACCAAAGTGGCGCAGCGCAGCAGGGTCATGTCATCACCCCGCTGGCGCGAATTGTTGCGAGCGCATCTGGCGCATCGGCAAGGGTATCGACAGCGTGGAGCAGGTTCTCCAGCCGGTCATAATGACCCGCAAAAGCAAGGCAGGCAGCGGCTTTGATCTCCTGTTCGGACCGGCTCAGCGGACAGCTGGGTGATCCGAGCAGCGCGGGCACGGCTTCGGTGAGCATTGACCCGTCGGAAAGCTGTGCTGTTGCCATGGTTGGGACAAAGGCGGCCTGATCCGGGTTGCCATCGATCACCACTTCGACCTTGGCGGCCAGCGCCAGAAGCTCAGGATCTTGAAGCGATTCCGCGCCAAAATCCGACAGCGAAACTGTGCCGCGCGTCAAGGTAACGGCAGCGAGATAGGGCAAGCACAGCCGCGCGTAGCCGGGGGCCATGTTGCCATGCGCGGGCCGCCCGACCAGCCGGTGAATCAGCGGTGGCGCGCGGTATTCGAGATGAGCGAGATTGCTGATGGAAAGGCCCTTTGCCTTCAGCTTCTGCACCGCGCCAATGCCGCCGTGGCCGGCGCGTCCGGTGGGGAACGGCTTCCAGCTGACCTCCTCGATCCGGTGCCCCTGCCCCAGTTTCGCGAGCGCGGGAGCCAGCGCCGTTTCGCCTTCGAGCATCGAGAGGTAGCCGAACGGACCCTCCACCGTGCCACGAATTCCGGGCATTCCGGCTCGTGCGAGATCGACCGCAACCAAGGCGCCGCGCGCCGCATTGGCGACCTGCACCGGCAGGGCTGGCTTGCCCTCGACATGGGCCTGCATCGTGCCCGACGCAAAGGCCAGCGCATGACCAAAGGCATCGAGAGCTTGCTCGCGCGGCATGGCGCGCAGGCTGGCGATGGCGGCCACGCAGCCGAAGATGCCGGCGGTTGCAGGGCGGAAGAATGTCAGCGCTCCGGGGGCGGCAAGGCCGAGCGTCACCGCCACGTCCACGCCGGCGACGATGGCGGTCATGAACGTGCGCCCGTCCACTGCCGCTCCGCGCGCCAGTTCGGCAAGCAAGGCGGAGAGGACCGTCGCCATCGGGTGCAGCACCGCCGCCTCATGCACACAGTCATATTCCTGCCCGTGAATCTGGAAGGCGTTGACGAAAGCCGCGGAAGGCGCGGGCAGTTTCAGGTCTGACCGACCAAGCACGCCCGCCGCGCCGCCCTCACCCCAGCCTTGCACCATGGCCAGCACACTGTCCGCATGAGCGGCGTTGCGCCCCGCAGCACCAACCGCAAGGCTATCAAGCAGGAAGGCCTGAGCAGCCATGCGCGCACCGTTAGGAATCGCCTCCCAGTGCAGGCCCAGCGCGTGATCGATCAGGCGTTCGGCGGCGTCGCTCAATGGGGTTCTTCCCCGCCAGAGACGTTCATGCTTTCACCCGTGATATAGGCGGCGTCGTCCGAACACAGGAAGGCGACCGCCGCCGCCGTGTCGCCGGGCAGGCCCGGCCGGCCCAGCGGAATTCGCGCGGCCATATCGGCCATGTACTGTTCCACCGTCTTGCCCTGCAGCTCGGCAAAATGGGCGTTCTGCCAAGCCCCAAGTCCGGTCGTCACGTGGTTCGGGCAGACGTTGTTGACTGTAATTCCGTGGCCACCCAACTCAATCGCGGCTGACCGCGTCAGACCGACCAGTCCGTGCTTCGATGCGGTATAGGCCTGCGCGTGGGGAAAGCCGCTCTTGGCTGCCTGGCTGGCGATGTTGACGATCCTACCGCCCTTGCCTTGCCGCAACATTACCTCGGCTGCGGCCTGCAAGCCGAACCATGCGCCGGTCAAATTCACATCGATGACCGCGCGCCAATCGTCGGGCGAGACCTCTTCCAGCGGCTTCATGATGTAGCCGATGCCGGCATTGTTCACCCAGATGTCGAGCGAACCGTGCGCTGCCACGGCATGATCGGCGAGCGCCCTGACTGACTCGGGATCGCGCACATCGCAGACGAAAGTCGACCCGCCATGCGGCAGCGAGGCGGCAATTGCCTGCATTTCCGCTGTTCCGCCGATCATCGCTTCGGGCGTAGCCGCATCGCGCGAACCACCAATGTCGGAAATGACCACCGCCGCGCCTTCTGCCGCCAGCCGCCGGGCAATCGCCGCGCCGAGACCTGCCTCGCGTCCAGCCCCGGTGACGACCGCGACTTTGCCTGCCAGCCTCACGCGGTCACTTCTTCGGTGGCCAGGAAGATCACATCGGCCATCGCCTGAAACTTGGCCGCAATCGCCTGCATCGCCTCGCTGGAAGCATCGCGGCCGAATTGATCCATGTCATTTATGTCGATGATCTCGATATGCGAATAAGGCGGCGCGCCCTCGCTGAAAAGCAGCCCGGTGCTTTTGAAAACGCGGAAGGAATCGATGGATGACAGGGCGTTGACGGTGGGCAGGTCAAGCTCCCGCGCAAAGGCCAGATATTCGTCTGGCGAGACTTCCGGCTTCAGATTGAACAATGCGATGACCCGCATGATACCTCCCACGTGATGACCGTTTCCGCGGTAGGAATTGCCGCAAGACATGCAATCAAGGAGCCTGACAGTGACCGCCGTTCGGAAAAACAACCCGGCAGCCGGCTATGACGGACCGCCCGATTATCGCGCAATCGGCCGCCATGCGCTGTTTCCGGAGACGAGCCATGACGAGATCGAGCGGATAAATTACCTCGCCCAGATGAACCGACACCTCGCCGCGCGAGTCGTACCGGGGGTGCGCGCCGCTTACGAATCGCGGGTCGAACCAGCCTTTGCCGCCGCCCACGGAAGGCCGATCGCCAACCGGCATGAGGCGCGCAAGGCGATGCTGGCGGACCCGGCATTCCAGACCTGGTCGGCACTGCGCCGCCTGACCATGGAACAGCGCCAGCAGGCCGGGCGCTGGACCGTGATCCGCCAGCGCGAGGCGCTTAACGAAAAGGCGCGCGAACTGACCGAAGGCGATCCCCACCTGGAAC
>NZ_JANPGP010000069.1:0-2398 GCF_031424035.1 Novosphingobium sp. | reverse complement strand
AAGGGCGTGCCGCACTAGTCCCGCTGGCATGACGGTGGCCCGGTTCAGTGGGTGCCCTAGGCGTGTGACATGGCGATTGCAAGTCGGGAAAGACTCGCATGTGCGCTTTTATATGCAATTGAGAAGCATTTGCAATAAGAGTCTAGCAAATGAGGTGAAGGCGCGTCGATATCCGGGAAAGCTCTCGATCGGACAGCAGGGGCCGGGTTCACGCAGAGACGCGGAGAAGAAAGGGAGGCGCAGAGAAGGGTCCTGGGAGCCAAAGTTCAATTCGCTTCGACAGCACGCGAACTAGGAAAGATTGCGCGGCTTCGCCGCACGCGCGAATCCTCCGCGCCTCCCTTTCTTCTCCGCGTCTCTGCGTGAACCAGTCTTACCCCACCAGAGGCGCGAACCGGCTTTCCAGCCCGCGCGCCATGCGCCGGTCGAGTTGGCGGCAGATCGCCAGCCACTTGCGGCCGCTGGTGTCATCGCCGGCATCGAAAGCTTCGGCCGCTTCGCGCCGCGCCACGGCAGCAGCGCCCATGCCGTGACGTGCGAAGTGCAGCAGGGTATCGCGCAGCACCTGCGGATCGCTCATCAGGTCGCCGATCGCCCGCCCATTGTCGTTCGCGCCGCGAGACACGGACCGGCGCGTGAAAATGCGCGCGAGTATTGCGTCGTTACCGGTACGGGAAGCGGCGAAGGTGAGGGCCATGGGGGTGAGTGCGCCTGTGTTGTTGCTCTTGGAGCACCTCTCTAGAGCAGGTACGCCAAGGCTTCGTCTACGCCTATGGTTTACGGGAGTTTACCAGGGCCATAGCGCCCCGCGATCAGGTGCCCGGCTGGGCGATCCACTTGCCAGAATCCTGATATTCGGGGCGGATGCCCTGCGCTTCAGGCAGCTTTTCGCCGCGGTACTGCTTGTCACCGCCGCGCGCCTGCACATCGGGCGAATAGCTGGGCGCCGCCATCGGGCGGGCCGGGGCAAGACCGCCAGCGGTCGGAACCAAGGCGCCTTCCTGCGCGGTCTTGAGGCCTTGTTCATAGGCCTTCTGGATCTGCAGCGGATCGACGACCGACGGATCGGTCTTGTCCTGTGCCAGACTGGAGCGCGGGTGCGGTGCGGGCAAGGGCTCGCCGCCAACATAGGCAGTGCGAAACGCGCCCGGCGTTCCGGCCGGACCCTTGAAGCGATAGAACCGGTGTGCGCCGATCGTGCCGAGGTAATTGAGGCTTGGCGCCCAATAGGGGTGGACCGCGATGGTGTGGTAATGCGTCGCCAGTCCCACCGGCGCATAGACATAGCCAGACAATGCGGCGCGGGCGACATTCTCGGCGCGCAGCCAGAACATCCGGCTGGGCACACGGTTCAGCGCGCCGTCGCAAGTGAACGAGAACTGGCATCCGGTGGTGCGTTCCGACCCCTGGAACACCACGCCGCAGACGGTGTTGGGATAGGCCGGGTGCATCACGCGGTTGAGCACGACCTGCGCAACGGCGCGCTGGCCGCCATCGGGTTCACTCGCCGCTTCGTAATAGATCGCCTGCGTCAGGCAGGTTAGCGCGCGGTTGCTGTCGGTCAGATTGCCGTTAAGCCGCAGCGAACGCGCGGTCGGCCCGGCGAACGGATCGACGCCGCCTTCTTCGGAATCCCATTGGGCCCCGGTATCAAGCGGCTTGGTCGGCTCATCGGGTGCGAGGTAATAGAAGGCCGATCCGGGGAACGAATCACCGGTCCGCTCGAACGGCATCGGCTCCAGCTGGACCTGCGCCTTCCCGGCATTGCCGATGGCGAAATCGGACCACGAGCTGGGCGCGGCAATGGCCGGGAAAGCAACCGCCGCCAGCAGCAGACCCGAGCGCTTGCCGATGTGCCGCCGCCGCCGCTGTGCACCGACGCCACCCGCGCGCCGGGGCAACCGAGCGGCAAAATCGCGCGGCGGCAGTTCGGCAGAAAGGTCGACACTCTGGGACATCTGGCGGGCAGGCTCCATGGGCGTGTTCGATACGCGCCTTCGCGCGTACCCCAGCGTGCCCCAGCCGCGCGACTGCGGATTCCGCGCCGTACCGGAAGGGGACAGTCCTGCCCTGTAAGGTGAATCGGTTAATGAACCTCCCCGCTTGCGCCCCTGCAAAGCGGCGCGTAAGGGCGCGGTCGACGTCATGGGTTGTCCGGTGCAAATCGGACCTAAGAGGGAAGCGGGTTCCAATCCCGCGCTGCCCCCGCAACTGTGACCGGGGAGCTTGCGCTCACTATGCCACTGGCCATCTGGCCGGGAAGGCGGGCGCAGGCGGTGATCCGGGAGCCAGGAGACCTGCCGATGATGGTCGTTCCGCAGCCGGGCGGGGTGTACCGGATGCAGCGTGGGCTCGCCAATAAGGGCGGGTGGCCTCGCCATGGACGACGTTCGTTCAT
>NZ_JANPGP010000068.1:0-2106 GCF_031424035.1 Novosphingobium sp. | reverse complement strand
CAACTGGAGCGCCCGCTATGTTGGCGTGCCGTACAAAGGCTGGGATGAAAACTACCAGATCCAGCAGTACCTGACCGGCCTGAAGGGCACGATCACCGATGGCTGGACGTTCGACGCCTTCGTTGCCTACGATCAGTCGGTGCACAATTCGATCATGCGCAATGCCGTGCTCAAGAGCCGGGTGCAGACCCTGCTCAATGCAGCCGATGGCGGTAAATCGCTTTGCGCCGGCGGGTTCAATCCGTTCGGCGATGCCAATGCCCGCTCGCTCTCGGCGGCGTGCCAGGCCTATATCACCAAGGATGCGATCAGCCGCGAGGAACTGAGCCAGACGCAGGCCCAGCTGCAGATCAACGGCAAGCTGTTCGACCTTGGGGCCGGCCCGGCCCAGATCGCCCTGCTCGGCGGCTATCGTCGCAACACCTATACGTTCAGCCCCGATGCTGACACGACGCCGAACTCCGGCTTCGCCCCCGGCGCGAATATCGAGGGCTTTGCCTTCCAGCTGCCGGTTCCCAAGCGCGCGATCAGCGTGAAGGAAGTCGCAGCGCAGATCGATATTCCGCTGCTGACCGACCAGCCGTTTGCCCGCGAACTTGGTATTGGCGGTGCGGTTCGTCTGTCGGACTATTCGGTGACCGGTTCGGTGACCAGTTATGAAGCCGATGCCCGCTGGCGTCCGGTCGACAACCTGCTGTTCCGCGGCAGCTATCAGCGCGCCGTTCGTGCACCGAACATCGCCGAACTGTTCTCGCCGCCGCAGAACGCCCAGCTCGTGCTCGGCGATCCCAGCACCGGCGCGCTTGGCGATCCGTGCGACACTCGCTCGTCGGCCCGCACCGGAGCCAATGCCGCGCAGGTTGCCGCGCTCTGCGTCGCCCAGGGTGTGCCTTCGACCGTGATCGGAACCTACCAGTTCCCGACCACGGCGACCGGCTCGACGATTGCCGGCAACACGGCGATCACCCCGGAAAAGGCCACCACCTTCAACCTCGGGTTCGTCTTCACTGCCCCGCGCAATGACGGCATCCTTGGCGATTTCTCGGTGTCGGTCGATTATTATAACATCAAGATCCGCAACGTGATCTCGTCGGTTCCAGGCGGCACCGTACTGTCGGGCTGCTATAACCTCGATGGTTCTAACTCGACCTATGCGCTGACCAACGCCAACTGCGCGCTGATCACCCGCGACACGTCGACCGGCCAGCTGCTCAACGTCGCACTGCCTTATCGCAACCTTGGCTCGCTCAAGACCGATGGCATCGAAGTCCAGATCCACTGGGGCATCCCGGCACCGTTCCTGGGCCAGAGCGGCAAGCTGACCATCGATACGGGTATCGGCTACCTGAACAACTACAAGGTGCAGTTGCTGCCGGGCGCCGCGTTCCTCGATTACACCGGCGTCAGCAATGGTGGGGCATCCGATCCGAGCAGCGTGCCGCCGCGCGTAACCCCGCGGTGGAAGGCGCTGACTACTTTCGGTTACCGGTCGGACACGTTGAACCTGGGGCTTCGCTGGAAGTACCAGAATGCGCTCGACGATGTCTCGCGCATCAACTCGCCCAACAACATTGCCGTGGGCGTGCCGGCCTATGCCACCTGGGACCTGTTCGGTTCGGTCAAGGTTGGCGAGAAGTTCGAATTGCGCGGCGGCGTGAACAACCTGTTCAACCGCGGCCTGCCGTTTGTCGCCAGCAACCAGACCGGCACCGACACCGCTCAGTACGACCTGATCGGCCGTTCGTTCTATGTCGGCTTCAAGGCGAAGTTCTGACCCATGCTCCCGCCGGCGCTGGCAAGTCCAGCGCCGGCCAGCTACGATTGACAGGCAATGCTTCGCACAGGACTTATCGGACGGGCCATCAAGGCCTCACGTTCCCCATGGCTGCATGAACAGGAAGCCGGGGCGCAGGGCCTTGACCTGACTTACACCCTGTTTGATTTCACCGCCGACGGCATGGATGATGCCGCGCTTGGCCCCCTGCTGCGCCGCCTTGCCGGTGAAGGGTTCAGCGGGGTCAACATCACTTATCCCTTCAAGCAGGCGGTCATCGGCCTGCTCGATGAACTGGCCGACTGCGCCCGCAGTGTCGGCGCGGTGAACAC
>NZ_JANPGP010000067.1:0-14000 GCF_031424035.1 Novosphingobium sp. | reverse complement strand
CCGCACTACACCCGGCCTGCCGAGTGGGAAGGACGCACGATCCCCGAAGTGCTGCGATCGGGGGATCATGCGAAGATCGCGGCTTGGCGAAAGTCACAGTCCGAGATCGATACACGGTTACGCAGACCGGATCTTTGGGAGCGTCATGACGACGCTCGGGTCCAGTCTGCCTCTGGCGCGCGGCGTGAAAAGAAGGACTGAGGACCAGTGAACCTGATCCAGCAGATCGAAGCCGAGGAAATCGCGAAGGCGACGTCTGGCGACAAGGTAATTCCCGAATTCCGCCCGGGTGACACCGTGCGCGTCGGTGTGAAGGTTATCGAAGGCGAACGCAGCCGCGTACAGATGTACGAAGGCGTTTGCATTGCCCGTGCCAACAAGGGCATCGGTTCGAACTTCACCGTCCGCAAGATGAGCTTCGGCGAAGGCGTTGAGCGCGTATTCCCGCTCTATTCGCCGAACATCGATTCGATCACCGTCGTCCGCAAGGGCGTGGTGCGTCGTGCCAAGCTTTACTACTTGCGCGGCCGGACCGGCAAGCGCGCGCGTATCGCTGAACGCCGGGATCCGCGCGGCGACGCATAAGTATACGAATCAGCCGCCTTCGGGTGGTTGCACGCTACCCGTAAGGGTCTGGGGGCTCCGACGACGGTCGGGGCCCTTTTTGCTTGTCCTCTGCAAGCAAGCTGCAATGCGCCTGAACGTGTATTGCATTCCTCATACACCCTGTTAGTCTCCGCGGCGGGGAACCGATGGGGAGAAATCCAATGACACAGGGCTTGGCGCTGGCGCCGGTGCGCGGCCGCGATCGTATCGAAGTGCTCGACATGATGCGCGGCTTTGCCATTCTTGGCATTTTCTACATGAACCTGCCGGCGATGATGGGGCCGATGGTCGCCATGTTCGGCAATGTCCGGGCGCTTGGCTGGTCCATGGCCGACCAGAGGGCATGGTTGTTCATGGAAACCTTCCTTGAAGGCACCCAGCGCGGCATGCTGGAATTCCTGTTCGGCGCCGGCCTGATGGTCACCGCGGCCAAGGCGATGGAGCCCGACGGGCCGGTTGCCGTGGCGGACCTCTATATCCGGCGCAACCTGTGGCTGCTGGCCTTCGGTCTGGTCGACCTGTTCCTCCTCGCCTGGATGGGCGACATCCTGCATATCTATGCGCTCTGCGCACTGGCGCTGTTCCCGTTCCGCAAGATGAAGGTGAAGTGGCTGCTGACCCTGGGCCTGCTGTTCGGTGTTGCGCAGTTCATTGGCGGCACGCTCGAATATATTGACCGTTCGCAGACGCAGACGACCTATCAGGCCGCGCAGGTCAAACAGGCCAAGGGCCAGGCGCTGACCAAGCCCGAAACCGAAGCGGTCAAAACCTGGACCGAAAAGCAGAAGAGCATCAACGAAGGTGATCCGATGCTCAAGAAACTGTCCAAGGATGAGGCCAAGGCCCGCGATGGATCGTTCACCGAATATGCCGGGTTCTTCATCTCAACCTATATGATGATCAACGCCAAGGGCGCGCTGCTGTTCGGCATTATCGAAGCCTTTGGCACCATGCTGATCGGCATCTCGCTGTGGAAGCTGGGCTTCCTGCAAGGCAAGCGATCGACCCGTGCCTATGTCTGGGCGCTGGTGCTGGCCTATGGCTTCGGCCTGACCGCGCGCTATGTCGGCGGGCTGGAGCGGATGACCTTCTCGCCGATCCCCAAGACCTTGTGGATGACGCAGGAACTGGCGCGCATCGCGGTCAGCCTTGGCCATGTTGCGCTGATCAATCTGCTGGTGCGCTTTGCCTGGGGCAAGGGCCTGCTCTCGCCGCTGAAGGCGGCCGGGCAGATGGCCTTCTCGCTCTATTTTCTTGAGCAGATCATCGGGATCTGGGTGCTCTATTCGCCGATCGGGATGCACCTGCCGAGCGGGCAGGGCTGGGCCTATGTCATGTGGCAGGCATCGGTGGTGATCGTGCTGCTGCTGATCTTCGCCAATCTGTGGATGCGGGTGTTCCAGTCAGGACCGCTCGAATGGGTCTGGCGCAGCCTTGCCTATGGCCGCAAGCAACCGTTCAGGCGGCCCAAGGCAGCCTTGGCCGCTGTGATCCCGGGTGCAGGAGCAGGTGATGTCATTCGACCGGCGAGACCTCTTAGCCAGTAGCCTCGCGTTCGGCCTTACCGCCTGCGCGCCTGCTGCCGCCGCCGCTCCCCGTCCAGCCAGTCCCCGCGCCGCTGCCCTGATCGCAGCGGCGCGGAGGCAGATCGGCATCACCCGCGCCTATGACCCGGCCTATAGCGTGCTGGCCTTCCCGGGCGGTGACGTACCGCGCACCAAGGGCGTGTGCACCGACGTGGTGATCCGCGCTAACCGTGACGCGCTGAGCCTTGACCTGCAGGCCGAAGTCCACCGTGATATGGCGCGCAAATTCTCCGCCTATCCCCGTCGTTGGGGCTTGCGTCGGCCCGACCGCAATATCGACCACCTCCGCGTGCCCAATCTCGAAGTGTTCTGGGAGCGCGCCGGCGCGCGCCTGCCGCTGGGCGGGTGGCAACCGGGCGACCTGTTCTCCTCTCTGGTGGGGGAACGCCTGCCGCACACCGGAGTCATTTCGGACCGCGTGTCCCCGCTGGGCAACCCAATGGTGATCCACAACATCGGCCGGGGTACGCAGGAGGAGGATATCCTTGCGACCGGGCGCATGACTGGGCGGTTTCGCTGGAAGGTTTAGGGTCGGTTCGTCCCCGCAACGTCATCCTGAACTTGTTTCAGGATCCATTTCGCCTCCCGCCCAGTTTTGTGAATGACATGCGGCAGCACCGTCGCTCTTCTATTGAAGTGGCAGGTTCAGCGGCACGATGGATCCTGAAACGAGTTCAGGATGACGACAGTTGGGGAATCAACCGTGGCGCTCGGCGCTGCCATCCTCTAGGGGCGCAGCAAGACATTTCAGGAGATGAGCATGGGTTACCGGGTAGTCGTCGTCGGCGCGACGGGCAATGTCGGGCGCGAGATGCTCAATATCCTTGCCGAGCGCGAATTCCCCTGCGACGAAATCGCCGCAGTCGCATCCTCCCGCTCGACCGGGGACGAGCTCGAATACGGTGAGACCGGGCGTATGCTCAAGGTCAAGAACCTTGAACATTTCGACTTCACCGGTTGGGATATCGCCCTGTTCGCCGTCGGTTCGGAAGCGACCAAGACCTACGCGCCCAAGGCTGCCGCGGCGGGCTGCGTGGTGATCGACAATAGCTCGCTTTACCGCATGGATCCGGACGTGCCGCTGGTCGTGCCCGAAGTGAATCCCGATGCCATCGACGGCTATACGGCCAAGAACATCATTGCCAATCCCAACTGCTCGACCGCGCAGATGGTCGTTGCGCTGAAACCGCTGCACGATGCCGCGGTGATCAAGCGCGTTGTCGTCGCCACCTACCAGTCGGTCTCCGGCGCGGGCAAGGAAGGCATGGACGAGCTGTTCGAGCAGAGCCGCAACATCTTCGTCGGCGATCCGGCCGTGGCCAAGAAGTTCACCAAGCAGATCGCCTTCAACGTGATCCCGCACATCGACGTTTTCCTTGATGATGGCTCGACCAAGGAAGAATGGAAGATGGTCGCCGAAACCAAGAAGATCATGGGTTCGAAGATCAAGATCACCGCCACCTGCGTACGCGTGCCGGTCTTCGTCGGCCACTCCGAAGCGATCAACATCGAGTTTGAAAAGGAACTCTCGGCCAAGAAGGCGCAGAGCATCTTGCGCGAGGCGCCGGGGATCATGTTGATCGACAAGCGCGAGGACGGCGGATACGTCACCCCCATCGAATGCGTTGGCGATTACGCCACCTTCGTCAGCCGCGTCCGTGAAGACCCGACGGTCGACAGCGGCCTGTCGCTGTGGTGCGTGTCGGATAACCTGCGCAAGGGCGCGGCGCTGAACGCAGTGCAGATCGCGGAACTGCTGGGGCGGCGGCATCTGAAGAAGGGCTGAGGGGTTTGGGGATACCGATTGCCCAGCGTTGGATGATCGCTGCGATTGTTCTCGCAATCCCAGCAAGCGTTATTGGCGCAATCTATCCAGAAAATACCTGGCTTCAGGTTGGTCCTGTTGCGATCTTGTTTGTTCCTGCGATACTCGCGCTTCGGCGCTGGCCGGTCTCTAACGCGTCAGCCTTGTGCTTCACGCTTTTTGTTCTGATACACCTGATCGCGGCTCGGTGGTCTTATAGCTATGTTCCCTATCGGGAGTGGATTGGACAGGCAGTAGAGGTTGGCACGGATCGCAACATGTTCGATCGACTGGTACATTTTCTGTTTGGCCTGCTGGCTATCATGCCGATTACCGAGGTTGGTGTTCGATATGGAGGGCTGAGCAAGCGTGTGTCTTTGACCGGCGCGGTTCTCTTCGTTCTGGCGATAGGCGGGCTTTATGAAATATTCGAATGGAGCCTGACCTTGCTGCTCGCGCCGCAGGATGCAGGGGCATACAACGGCGAGCAGGGTGATATTTTTGACAGTCAGAAAGACATGGCAATGGCTGCTTTGGGCGCAGCGCTTGCTTTATGGCCAGCTACGGGCACATTGACGAAGCATTGAGGGCTGGGTCAGCAAAGCCTAGCCCACCCCCTTTTTCCCAACTTGCTCCAGTTCCGACCGCAAGCTCTGCTCGTCAAACGCGTGTTCCAAAAACTCGCCGCCGCGTTCGACCCAGAACACGAACAGGTGCGCTGACCAGCGGTTGGGGTTGGGTTGCATGCACGCGTGGCGCAGTTCGGTGCCTCGGTAGAGAACGAACTGCGCTAGGCATCGTCTTTCCCATGCGGCCATAATTCGCCAATTGCGCGCAAAGGCAAAAAAACGCGCAGGCTGTTAATCCGCAAGGTGCCGGTGCAGAATTGGCAGGCGGCGAGAAAGGGATGCCATAGTGAGCGCAGTAAATACCGAATTTGTCGAAGGTTTTGGCGGCGCGAAGTTGGCGGTGCACCGGATCGGCGCGGGACGGCCCTTGCTGCTACTGCACGGGCTGTTTTCCAGCGCCGAGGTCAACTGGATCAAGTATGGCCACGCCGCCCAGATCGCCGAGGCCGGGTTCGAGGTGATCATGCCCGATCTGCGCGCCCACGGCCAAAGCGCCGCCCCGCAAGAGCCAGAGGCCTACCCGCATGACGTGCTGGTCACCGATCTTCAGGCAATCGTGCTCGCGCTCGGCCTGTCGGACTACGATCTCGGCGGGTTCTCGCTCGGCGCGCGTACCGCGCTCAAAGGCGTGATCGCCGGGCTGACACCGCGCCGGCTGGTGCTCGGCGGCATGGGGCTGGAAGGGCTGGTCAAGTGGGGCGGGCGCTCGGCCTTCTTCCTCGACGTCATCGCCCGCTACGGCACGATCCCGCGCGATGATCCGGCCTATTTCGCGCAGAACTTCATGCGCTCGATGAAGATCGATCCGGTTGCGGCGAAACTGCTGCTGGAATCGATCGAAGGCGCCGGGATCGAGGATTTCGCCGCCGTGACCATGCCCGCGCTGGTTGTTTGTGGCACTGAGGACCGCGACAATGGCTCGCCGCATGCGCTGGCCGAAGAACTGGCGCAGGGCGTCCTTGCCGAGATTCCCGGAACGCACATGAGCTGCGTGACCAAGCGGGAACTGGGGGTGGAGATCGCGCGTTTCCTTGCCGCGTAACTCGACGAACCGCCCTTGACCTCGCGCCCGTGCGACTTATGCCCGACTTCAAGCCGTTACGGCTGAAACCACCTGAGTCTTTTCGAGGACCTGAGTCTTTTTGAGGATATGCCATGAGGAAATACGTGTCGCAGGCGGCGGTCGCAGCCGTTTTGATCGCCAGCCCCGCATTCGCCCAAAGTTCAAACGGTTCGAACCCCGCTGAAGTCGATGCCTGGGTCAAGTCCGCCGACAAGTCCTTTGCCGACGAAACCGTGAAGGTCGGGCAGGCCGACTGGGTCTATTCGACCTACATCAACGATGACAGCGCCGCCGTTGATGCGCGTGCCAATGCAGAATTTACCAAGCTGCAGGTCACCAACGCAAACAAGGCGGCAGAGCTTGCCAAGGTTCCCGGCCTCTCAGCCGAGACGCAGCGCCTGCTGAACATGTTCCGCACCCAGATCGTCAATCCTGTGCCGTCGAGCGCCGGCGCGGCTGATGAATATGCCGGGCTCGCCGCCAAGCTTTCGGGCATTTACGGCAAGGGCAAGGGCACGCTGAACGGCAAGCCGATCAACGGCAGCGACATCGAAGAGGCCATGGGCACCAGCCGCAACCCGGCCGAGCTCAAGGAAATGTGGCTGTCGTGGAACGATAACGTCGGGAAGCCGATGAAGGCCGATTACGTCCGCATGGTCGAGATCGCCAATGCCGGTGCAAAGGAACTGGGCTACGCCGATCTTGGCTCGCTGTGGCGCTCGAACTACGACATGACGCCCGACGCCTTCGCCGCGACCACCGAGCGCATGTGGAACGAGGTGAAGCCGCTTTACGAGCAGATCCACTGCTACACGCGGCTGAAGCTCAACGAGAAGTACGGCGACAGCGTGCAGGCCAGGACCGGTCCGATCCGCGCCGATCTGCTGGGCAACATGTGGGCGCAGGAATGGGGCAATATCTATGACATCGTCGCGCCCAAGGGTGCCGGTGATGTTGGCTACGATGTCGGCGAACTGCTCAGGGCCAAGGGTTATGACCCGGTCAGGATGGTCAAGGCTGGCGAGGGCTTCTACACCTCACTCGGTCTGCAGGCGCTGCCCGCGAGCTTCTGGGAACGCTCGCAAATCGTCAAGCCGGCGGACCGCGAAGTGATCTGCCACGCATCGGCTTGGAACGTCGACAACAAGGAAGACCTGCGCATCAAGATGTGCACCAAGGTCAATGGTGACGACTTCACGACGATCCACCACGAACTGGGCCACAACTTCTACCAGCGCGCCTACAACGGCCAGCCTTACCGCCTCTACATGGAAGGCGCTAACGACGGCTTCCATGAAGCGATCGGCGATACCATGGCGCTGTCGATCACGCCGGAATACCTCGTCCAGATTGGTCTGCTCGATCAGTCCAAGGTTCCGGGCGCGGACAAGGATACCGGATTGCTGCTGCGTCAGGCGATGGACAAGGTTGCCTTCCTGCCCTTCGGCCTGCTGATCGACCGCTATCGCTGGAAGATCTTCTCGGGCGAAATTCAGCCGGCGGATTACAACACGGCGTGGACCAAGATGCGCCTGCAGTATCAGGGCATCACCCCTCCGGGTGAGCGCGGGCCTGATGCGTTTGACGCGGGCGCAAAGTACCACGTGCCGGCGGTCGTGCCGTATACCCGCTACTTCCTTGCCCGCATCCTGCAGTTCCAGTTCTTCGAGGCAGCCTGCAAGCAGGCCGGCTGGAAGGGCCCGCTGCACCGCTGCTCGTTCTATGGCAACAAGGCGGTTGGCGAAAAGCTCAACGCCATGCTGACCATGGGCGCGTCAAAGCCGTGGCCCGATGCGCTGGAAGCCTTCACCGGCAGCCGCGAGATGAGTGGCAAGTCGATGATCAAGTACTTTGCCCCGCTGACAAAGTACCTGAAGAGCGAAACCAAGGGCCAGAAGTGCGGTTGGTAGACAACGGCGCTGTGGAGAACGGCGATCACTGCGAAGTGATCGCCGGCACTCACAAAGGCAAGGCTGGCGGCGTCCAGGACTGGAAGCTCAGCAAGACCGGCCATGCGACAATCACCGTGCGGCAGGCGAATGGCGAGCGGTTCAAGACGCTTGCCAGGAATGCGGTCAGGATCGAAAAGGCCGGCTGAAATCGACCATCTCTGGGAGTGGCCTGAATGAAACGCGTGATCCCGCTGGTGGCGTGCCTCATGCTGGCCACCCCCGCGCCCGGTCAGTCCCCGGTTGCCTCAACGCCTCAGCCGGAAGCGCAGCCGCCCACCATCGTCGAGGCCGCGCAGTTGAGCCAGCGCCCGCGCTACAGCATGGGGAAGCAGCTGGACGACTTGCCCGAAGCGCTCGCAGCCTCCCGCAAGGGCTGGTCGGGTCGGGCCGTTGCCAGCGCGACGGTGCTGCCCAACGGGGTGTTGAGCGACATCACACTGACGGAACCCACCGGCAACGCCGTGCTTGATGCCGAGATCCTGACCGCGTTGGCGAGCTGGCGGCTGACCTCGCCAGTCGACAAGGCCGGCAACAAGGTGGCGACCCGGGCGAAGTTCCCTTTCATGATCGGTCGCGGGCCGGAGCGGCTGTCTGGCAGCGAAGCCGAAATGCCGCAGGCCGCAAAGCTCGCCTTCCACAATGGCAAGGTGGTGGCCGGCTTCCGCATTGATCCGGCAGGCCTGCCCACCGAAGTAAAGGTCGTGCGCAGCAGCAAGTCGGACCTGCTCGATAATGCGCTCGTGGCAGCCATTGCCGCCTCTCGTTACGAAAAGCCGCTCGATCTTCAGGGGCGGCCAGCCAGTTATTCAGCGCAGGTTACCCAGAACTTCAGCCAGGCCGAGCAGGGCGGGGGCAGCTACCTCACCGGGCTCAAGTCCTATCGCTGCGATACCTTCATCGGCGAGCTGGACTGGTGGACTGCCGCCCATCCAGGGGCCAAAATATCCGAGCTGGAATTCTACAGCTTCATGGGCGGCGTCGCCTTCATTGCCCCGGAAGCGCTTGGCTGGGGCAAGCTGGACAACCTGTCGCTGATCAGACGCCACCCCGCCGCCTGGGCCCATGCAGTCGAGCAATGCCGCAAGGAACCGGGGGCCCGGTTCCTTGAGCAGTACCGCAAGGGTTAGCAGAAAGGCGGCTCGTTGCCCCCGCCGCAGCCGCGTCAGCGGAACGGCGGCTCGTTAAACGCGCGCAGCTTGCGGCTGTGCAGGCGCGGTCCTTCGGCCTTGAGCAGTTCGCAGGCCAGCACGCCGATCTTGAGGTGGCTGGAGATCGTCTCCTCATAGAACCGGTTGGCTTGGCCCGGCAGCTTGATCTCGCCGTGCAGCGGCTTGTCCGACACGCAGAGCAGCGTCCCGTAAGGCACGCGGAAGCGGAAGCCCTGCGCGGCGATGGTCGCGCTTTCCATGTCGATGGCGATCGCCCGGCTCTGGCTGAAACGCATGGCGCTGTCGGTATAGCGCAGCTCCCAATTGCGATCGTCGGTGGTAACAACGGTGCCGGTGCGCATCCGCTTCTTGAGGTTCGCGCCGGTATCGCCGCTGACCTGTTCGGCCGCCGTGGCCAGCGCCACCTGCACTTCGGCGATCGCCGGGATCGGGATTTCCGGCGGCAACACGGCATCGAGCACGTGATCGTCGCGCAGATAGGCATGGGCGAGGACATAGTCGCCGATGCGCTGGGTATCGCGCAGGCCGCCGCAGTGGCCGATCATCAGCCAGGCTTCGGGCCGCAGCACGGCGAGGTGATCGCAGACGGTCTTGGCGTTGCTTGGGCCGACGCCGATGTTGACCAGCGTGATGCCCATGCCGTTCCTGGCGATCAGGTGATAGGCCGGCATCTGGTGCCGCCGCCATGCCGTATCGGAAAGGCGCGCGCGGGCATTGTCGGTCGGCTCGTCGACATAAAGCCCGCCGGCGCCCGACAGCGCGGTATAGTCACCCTTGCCCAGCTGCTGACCGGCCCAGTCCACGAATTCATCGACATAGCGGTGATAATTGGTGAACAGGATGAAGCGCTGGAAATGGTCCACGCTGGTCCCGGTATAGTGCGCCAGTCGGGCGAGGCTGAAATCGGTGCGCAAGCCATCGAACAGGGCCAACGGAATGTCGGCATCGGGAGCGGACAGATCGATCCCGTCGGCCAGCTCATCGCCGATCAGCGCCAGTTCCGCCGAAGGGAAGTGCCGCGCCATGTCCTGCGGGCTGAGGCTACCGAGCACCGAGCTCGCATCGATCACGTAAGGGAAGGGGATTTCCTGTGCCGACCGGGCGACCTCGACCTCGATCTCGTAATCATCGGCGATGATCGAGATCTGTTCGCGCAAGTAATCGGCGAAGAAGGCGGGGCGGGTGACCGTGGTGGAAAATGTGCCGCTGTGGCCCAGCCGGCCAAAGGCGCGGGCGAAGTCGGGGCGGTTCTCTACGCCCGAATAATGGATGCGCAGTTCCGGGTAGCACCAGGCGCGCGTTTCGCGGCGATCTGCGGGGGGGAGGGTGCCGTCGGCGGCGAATGCCTGAATGTCCTGGCGGAGGGTTTCGACGGCGGCTTCGTAAACGCGGACCAATTCCGCGATGGTTTTCTCTATCATGTTCATCTTGGGCCTATAGCGAATCTTCGATGACATTTCAATTGCAACCGGTTTGATTTCGCTGGCCCTGCCACTTGCGCGCAATGCAAGTTGATGAAACACATCCGAAAAGCCGTTCCTGAATTTCTCTCCAAGGGCCGGCCCAGATGCAACAAAGCCGCGCTGGTTGCGCGGCTGTGGAAGGCTGGATCGGCTGGCAACGCACCGGGCGGCGGCGCGGATCTGGGGCGGGTCATGCGGGAAGGATGACAGACTGGGGCCGTGTAGGACAGCGCATTCCTCCCTCGTCATTCCCGCCCCCTCCTTCGTCATTCCCGCCCCCTCCTTCGTCATTCCCGCGCAGGCGGGAACCCATCTCCCAAGCTCGCCCGACACACTGCCGTTGCGGCGAATCACAGCGCCGGAGATGGGTTCCCGCCTGCGCGGGAATTACGAAGGTAGGTGTGGCTCAGCCAACGCAGCACCTCCTCCGCGCCTACCTTTTCTTCTGCGCGCCTCTGCGAGAACCCTTTCAAACACAAAGCCCCACCTTTGACACCCCCCGTCCATGCTGCAAGGAACGCCCATGGCCCTCATCCTGTTCAACAAGCCCTATGGCGTGCTCTGCCAGTTCTCCCCCGAACGCGGCGGCCCACCGCGGCCGACTCTTGCGGATTTTGTCCAGCGACCGGGCGTCTATCCCGCCGGACGGCTCGATACCGACAGCGAGGGGCTGCTGCTGCTCACCGATGACGGCCGTCTGCAATCGCGCATCGCCGATCCGCGCTTCAAGATGGCCAAGACCTACCTCGCGCAGGTCGAAGGCGAGCCGGACGAGGCGGCGCTGGCCTCGCTACGCAAGGGGGTCACGCTCAAGGACGGCCAGACCCTCCCAGCCGAGGCCGAGCGCATCGACGACCCCGCCCTCTGGCCGCGCGACCCGCCGGTGCGCTTCCGCAAGTCGGTGCCCGACTGCTGGATTTCACTCACCATCCGCGAAGGGAAAAACCGGCAGGTCCGGCGCATGACGGCCGCGGTGGGGCATCCGACCCTCCGTCTGGTGCGCTGGCGCGTGGGAGACTGGTCGCTGGACGGCATCGCGCCGGGGGAGTGGCAGGAGGTTTAGAGTGCTTTGACAGACGGGATTGGCAAGTCGAACGCGAAGTTTGCAGGGCAAAATCCACGCCAAGCTGTGGCGCGTAACCGCCGCGCACACTACTTCGGCACCAATGGCAAGCAACAAGAACCAGCACTTTGTCCCGAAGACGTACCTTCGCCCATTTGGGAATCAAGATCAGCGGTCGATCAATCTTTATGCTCTGGAGACTGGACGCTGCATTGAAGGTGCGTCCATTAAGAAGCAGTGCTCCCGAAATTACTTCTATGGGAGCGAGCCCGTTTTCGAAGATTTTATCCAATTTTTCGAAGGTCGGTACGGCCAAGCCATGGGTCGCTTGCAGCAGTTGGAGATAATGGCATCGGACATCGGGGCAATGTTCGACTTCTTTGTCCTTCAGTACCTTCGAACACCACATCAGCTATCGCAGCGGAAGGAAGTGTTTGAAGCATTTCGCAATACCAAGATCGGCGGAAAACCGCTCCGTGACGTTCATGCGGAAGCTATGAAGCCTATCGACGATCAGCGGGAAATGCAGGAACAAATCTACATCGCGGCAAAGGCTGCGAATATGCTCCACGATCTGCGACCGGTATTTCTCATCAATCGCACGAAGGTGCCATTTGTCACCTCAGATAATCCCGCTTGCGTGACCAACCGCCTCTACACACAGCGCTATCAAGACCAGACTTCTGGTCTTATTCAATCGGGGACTGCAATCTTCCTGCCGCTAACGTCACGCCTCGCTTTCATGGGTTACGACGAAGACGTGTTTCAACCCTTCGGCAAAGGCATTGAGCACCATGTCTCGAATGAACGGGATGTTGACCGGATCAATGAGCTTCAGGCCCAACTCGCGACTCAGACACTCTACTTTACTGAGTGGACGGACCGAGAATATGTAGAGCGCCTTGCCGAACGCTGTGCCAAGATGCGACGGGACAATTGGGCTTTCATTTGGACTGCAATTCTCGATGGAGATGACGGCGAGTTCGAGAGGTTTCGCACTGTCACCGAAGCCGATGCAGAGAGCACGGCTACCCGGATCACCGCCGTCTCAATGTACAACGCGGCACCTTCTACGTGGCCGAGCTTCTTGAAGTTCAAGCTCCGTCCGCGCGGGTACACGACCGGATCGGCAGTTGGCTTTGTGCGTGAGGCACACACTGAAGCTAAGGGCCGCAAACGGTTTAGGTGTGTTGTGCTCCCTCTCTCGATCCCGGTTAATCAGCAGCCGCAGAACCGGCACGTCATCTACATGCGAAAGGATCAGACGGAGCGGCGATAGCGTTGGCAAGGTTAGGCCTGATGGATTGCCAGTCTATGCCCGGCCATGAGGCCATTTCGTCCGCTCAGGCGTTACGCATAGGACGAGCCTCAAAAGGAACCCCCATGAAGATACCCAAAAGCGCGATAGTCGCAGTCGCTGACGGCGAACTGTTGAACCTGTATCGCAACGATGGCGAGGAATCGGCGCCGAAGCTGACAGCCATGCCCGATGTGGCGATCTCGATGGACAACAAGGGATCGGGCGGCCGGCATCACAGCAGTTCGGCCAATCCTTCGGAAAGCCAGCTGGACGAAGACAGCTTTGCGGCTGGCACTGCCGAGATGCTCAACAAGCGCGTGCTTGACGGTGAGATCGAAGCTCTCATCGTCGTTGCAGCTCCCCGTACGCTCGGCGAACTGCGCAAGCATTATCACAAGGCCCTATCAGCCGTGCTGGTTGGCGAGATATCGAAGGATCTTACCGGCCATTCGGTCGCCGATGTGCAAAGCACCATCGCCGCGGCCTGAGTTAGGCTGGTGAGGGCTGCCGGCGGGAACCTGTCGGTCCTGCCCTGCTATCCGCAACGAAAAAGGGGCGCTCCCTGCGGAGCGCCCCCAATTTCTATCTCCGCGCCCCCGCGTAGGCGGGGGCCTCGGGCGGCGAAGTGATCCGTTGCCGGAGGTCCCCGCCTGCGCGGGGAATCAGGCTTCGTCGCCGCCTTCGTTCGCAGCTTCTTCGATCATGTCGGCCGGGATTTCGCCCGGTTCGGCATTGGGGTCGAAAGCTTCGGTAAAGCCGGTCGGAGCCGCTTCGTCTTCGAACATCTGCTTGAGGACGTCGACGCCCTGGGCCTGCTGTTCGGCTTCGTCCGGCGAACGGGCGACGTTGACCTTGACCAGGACCGACACTTCAGGGTGCAGGGCAACCTTGACGTCGTAGACACCGATGGTCTTGATCGGGCGTTCCAGCACGACCATCGACTTGGTGACCTTGGCGCCATCGGCGACGAGGGCATCAACGATGTCACGCACCGAGACTGAGCCGTAAAGCTGGCCGGCGTTCGACGAAGCGCGGATCAGGATGACCGAGCGGCCTTCGACGTTACCCGATTCAGCCTGAGCCACGGTGCGGCGTTCGGCGTTGTCGGATTCGATCCTGGCGCGGTTGGCTTCGAAGACCTTGCGGTTGGCTTCGTTGGCGCGCAGGGCCTTCTTGTTGGGCAGCAGGAAGTTGCGGGCATAGCCGTCCTTCACGGTGACTACGTCGCCGATGGCGCCCAGCTTCTCGACGCGTTCGAGGAGGATGATTTCCATGTCGTCTCTCCCTTTACTTCACGAGGTAGGGCAGAAGGCCCAGGTGGCGGGCGCGCTTGATGGCCTGGCCCAGTTCACGCTGCTTCTTTGC
>NZ_JANPGP010000066.1:0-19452 GCF_031424035.1 Novosphingobium sp. | reverse complement strand
TCCGCCAATCCGCGCCCCTGCGATATAGGCCTGCCAAGCCCTTGATCGCCGCACGCTTCCGGGCTCAATTGGCGGCATTGAGGAGAGGTATGTGATGTCCGGTTTTGACGAGACTTTCGATTGGGTAGTGGTCGGCAGCGGAGCCGGATCGATGTCTTCGGCCATGGTCATGCGCGATGCCGGCAAGTCGGTCGTGATCCTCGAAAAGATGCCCTACGTCGGCGGCACCACGGCCAAGTCGGGCGGGGTCATGTGGATCCCCAACAACCGTTTCATCCGCGCCGAGGAGCCGGGCGAAAGCGCGGAAAAGGGGATCACCTACCTTGATGCGGTTTGCGACGACGGCTCTGACGCGCCCGGCACCAGCCACGAAAAGCGGCTCGCCTACATCACCGAAGCGCCGAAAATGCTCGACTATATCATCGGCAAGGGCGTCGAAATGGAGCGCGCCACCGACTTCTGGCCGGATTATTACGATGACCTGCCGGGCGGCTGCTCAACCACGCGCTGCGTGACCGCGAAGTTCTTCAACACCAACGAACTGGGCGAATGGCGCACGAAGCTCGCCCCCGGCTTCGCGCCGTTCCCGGCCAAGCTGGACGACGGGATGAAGGTGACGAACTTCATGCACAAGAGCTGGGGCATCAAGCTCAAGTTCCTGAAAATCGCCTTTCGCGTGGTCGGGGCAAAGCTGACCGGAAAGCACTTCACCACTGCAGGTGCGGCATTGCAGGGGCGGATGCTCAAGGCGGCGCTGGCAAACGGCGTGGACATCCGCACCCAGAGCCCGGTGAAGGAATTCATCGTTGAGGACGGCAAGGTCGTGGGCGTGATCGCCGAGGTCAACGGCCAGACGCGGCGCATCGGCGCGAACCTTGGCGTGCTCGTCAACGCGGGCGGTTTTGCCCAGAACCAGGCCATGCGTGACAAGTATATGCCCGGCACCAAGGCCGCATGGTCGAACACGCCTCCGGGCGACACCGGCGACCTGTTTGGCGAAATGGAACGCGTTGGCGGCGTGCTGGCGCAAATGGACCAGATGGTCGGCTACCAGACGAGCTACGCCCCGGGTTTCGACAAGGATTTCGTCAAGCCGGGCGGGCAGGGGATCACCGGCAAGCCGGGCTGCATCCTCGTCGATCAGTCGGGCGTACGCTACATGAACGAAGGCGGATCCTACGAACTCTATTGCCAGAACATGCTCGAACGGAACCGCACGGTTCCTGCCGTGCCCAGCTGGGCGGTGTTCGACCAGAACTATGCCGAGAACTACAAGGTGCTCAACAAGTGGTTGGGCAAGCCGGATGTCCGCAAGGATCTGGTTGATTGCGGCTACCTCAAGGTCAGCGAAACCATCGAAGACCTGGCCGCACAAATCAAGACGGATCCGGCCACCCTGCGCGCCACCATCGAACGCTGGAACGGCTTCGTTGAAAAGGGCGTGGACGAGGACTTCGGCCGCGGAAATCGCGAATATGACAAGTGGCTCGGCGATCCGTTCAAGGACGGCAACCCGGCGCTGGCCCGGATCGACAAGGGCCCGTTCTTCGCCATCGACATCATTCCCGGTGACGTTTCCACCTATGGCGGCGCGCTGATCGACGCGCGCGCGCGGGTGATCAAGGCCGATGGCACGCCGGTGCCGGGCCTCTACGCCTGCGGCGTCTCCACCGCCTCGATCATGGGCGGGGTCTACCCGGGCGCGGGTGCCAGCGTCGGGCCTTCGATGACCTTTGGCTATATCGCTGCCAAGCACGCCGCCGGAGTGGATAATTCGATCTGATCAATTCAGCGTCCCGCGCTCCACCACCAGTGCGCTCCCCCGCGCCGTGACCCATTCCGGAAAGGCCTGCTCGCCCCATTCAAGCGCGCGGTAGGAGATCAGGAACACGTCGAGCGTGGCGCGAAGCGATTGCTCGTCGAGGATCAGGTAAGCGTCGATCAAGACATCGTCGGTAAAGGTCAGCTGCACGCCGCCTTCTTCGCGATCTCCCATGTGGATCGTCTTGCACAGCCATGGCCGGGCATCGGGCACGGTCTCTACCGGGGCCTGCGGATTGCTGTCGCGTTCCATCCGCAGCTTTTCCTGTTCGATATCCAGCACCAGTTCGCTGGGGATCGGGCCAGCCACAGCCTTTTCCGCGCGCTGCGCCAAAAGCGGGATGAAACGGTCCGCCAGCCGCCGCGTAAGGTACAGCGCCTGATACTGGCCGGCCGGGTCGACCGTGTTGAGCCGGATGCGGTCCTCGTCGAAGTCGGCGGCCATGGTAAACGTGTGAATTAGATAGGTCTGGCGGGTCATGCCGTGCAGATAGGCATCAAAGCAGGTTGATGCCAACCTTGCCGAAGAACTGCCCACTTTCGGCGTGGCGAAACGCATCGTGGATGCGGGTCAGATCATAGACCACGTCAACCACCGGGCGAATGCCGTGCTTAGCGGCAAAGGCCACCATCGCTTCGTGTTCGTCGCGGTTGCCGACGTTGACCGGCACGATCTGCGCCTGGACCTGCCCGATGCGGCTCCATGAAAAGGTGCTGCTCAGCATACCGATGGCGGAAATCAAGCCGTCCGGGGCGAGCGCCGAGACGTTGGCGTCCAGCTGATTTGCACCAGCGACATCGATCACGATATGCACGCCGCCCGAAGCATTGCGCGCTTTCACCGCCCAATTGGGATCGGTGCGATAGTTCAGCGTCACGTCCGCACCCAGCGCCTTGCCGCGCCCCAACTTGGCATCGCTGGACGAGGTAAGGATGACATTCGCCCCGTGCGCCTTGGCGAATTGCAACGCGGCCAGGCTCACCCCGCCGGTGCCGTGGCACAGCACCCATTCGCCGGGCTGAAGCGGGCGAGCGAGGAACAGCGCGTTCCATGCGGTGAGGCCGGCGCAGGCGAAAGTCGCTGCCTCAAGATCGCCGATTTCGTCGGGATTATGGACCAGCCCCTCGGCGCTGAAATTGGCGAGCTGCCGCGCGACGCCGTCGGCCATGCCGCCGAGCATGTCCATCGTCGGTTCGCGTCCGTGCAGCCAAGATTGGGCGAAGATGGGACTGACGCGGTCGCCCGGTTTCACGCGGGTCACGCCTTCGCCAACTGCGGTCACAACGCCAGCGGCGCAGGACATGGGAATACGGGTGCCGCCGCCGGTGATGCCGCCCATCGACGGGATCAGCAGGCCCTTGGCGACGATCAGGTCGCGGAAGTTGATCGTCGCACAATGCAGCCGCACCTGCGCTTCGCCGGGGGCAGGGGGCGCTACATCGATCTCGCGCAATTCGATGGCATCGATACCCTGGCCTTCGACGATTGTAGCGGCTTTCATGTCCAAACTCCCTTTGGCGGCAAGGTGCTTGTCTGGAGCGGCTTGTCAATGTGACTGGCGCCCCGCGCGGGCCTTGCAGAGCTATGATCGTGCCGGCGGCGGCGGTATTCATTGGCCATGGGCGAGGACGGACTATCGGTCGTATATGGCGGGCCGCTGGACAGCGAGCCGCTGATGGGCGCGCTGACAATCGGCGGCTACCTGCGCGATGTTGCCGCGCGGTATGGCGGGGCCGAAGCGTTGGCTTTCTATGACGATGGGCAGCGGGTCAGTTGGACCTATGACGACCTGCTGGCTCGTTCGATGGGCCTTGCGAAGGCATTGATCGCCAGCGACCTAGAACCCGGCGCCCGGGTTGGCATCCTGATGAGTAACCGCCCGGATTTCCTCGTCGCCCTGTTCGGAACGGCGCTGGTCGGCTGCGTGCCGGTGGCGCTGAGCACTTTTTCGACAGAGAGCGAGCTCGATTACCTGCTCACCGCATCGCAGGTTGAGCTGGTAGTCTATGAGGCACGCGTGGCCGGCAAGGATTTTGCCGCCATTCTTGGGCAAGCACCGGACGCGGGCAGGTGGCCTGATCTGCGTGAAGCTGTTGCACTGGGCGCTTCCTTCGCCGAGTTTGTGGCACGCGGTGACGGGGTAAACGACACGCGGGTCCGGTCCCGCGTCGATGCCGTCAGCCCTGAGGATATCGGCGGAATCTTCTTCTCCTCTGGCACGACCAGCCTGCCCAAGGGCATCGTCCATTCGCACAAGGACTTCGCCATCCAGTGGTGGCGCTGGCCGCGCGTTTTTGCGATGCGCGAGCCGGTGCGCAGCTGGACGGGCAATGGCTTTTTCTGGTCGGGCAACGTTTCAATGATCGTTGGCACCGCCTTTTCGAGCGGCGGAGCAGTGGTGCTGCAACCGTGGTTCGAAGAGGAGGAAGCGTTGCGCCTGATCGGGGCTGAACGGGTGACCTTCCTTGCCGGCCGCTCGCACCAGTGGGCACGGCTGGAAGCAGCGAAGGGCTGGGCGGACGCCGACCTTTCGAGCCTGCGCTACGTAACCCGGGGCGAGATCCTGAAGCGCCATCCGGCCGCCCGGTTCGACTGGGAAGAGCCGATGTCGTTTGGCACGACCGAGACGATGACGATCTGCACCTCGTTCGGCCGCGATGTTTCGTCTGAGCATTATCAGGGTTCCTGCGGGCCGCCCCTGCCGGGCAATTGGCTCAAGATCGTCGAGCCGCTCACCGGCGCGCCGGTGCCGGTTGGGGAGCGGGGGGAGATGTGCATCAAGGGGCCGACCCTGATGATGACCTATCTTGGAAAAACTCCTGATCAATGCCTTGATCGTGATGGTTATTACTGCACCGGGGATGGCGGCTATGTCGACGCCGTGGGCCGCTTTTTCTGGGAGGGCCGGCTGACCGACATGATCAAGACTGGCGGGGCCAATGTCGCGCCCGAGGAAGTCGATGCGGCGATCGCGCGCTTCCCCGGCGTGAAGCGGACGCAAACGGTTGGCGTGCCGGATGACCTGTTGGGCGAATTGGTGGTGTCCTGTCTCGTCCCGGTCAAGGGCTGCGCCATTGACGAGGCCGAACTGATCGCCTTCCTCAAGCGCGACCTCGCCAGCTTCAAACTGCCGCGCCGGATACTCGTGTTCACCGACGAGGATTTCGCGGTCACCGGCAGCGGCAAGGCCAAGGCCAGCGACATCCGGGGCATAGCAGCGGCGCGGCTGAAGGGCTGATTTCGTATTTTCGGTGTCTGCCGCTAGGTAGTCTCCGGATCACGGAGGACGGCATGGGGCGGGAAGCCATCGCACAGTGCAATTGGGCCGGGCAGAGCGCCGAGGCCAAGGTGCTGCTCGAATCGCAGGAGATCATCCTGCGCGGCGCGATCAAGGCGCGGATTTCGCGTTCGGCGATCACATCCTTCTCGGCCGAGGGCGAGACCTTGCGCGTGACCACATCCGACGGCGAACTATTGGCTGAGCTGGGCGCCAAGGAAGCTGCCAAATGGGCCGAGGCGCTGGCCAAGCCCGCGCCGAGCCTAGCGTCGAAGCTAGGCGTCGGAGGCGAGAAGCCGGCATTTTTGCTGGGCGAAACTGATGACGAAGCACTGCTCGATGCGCTGGCCGGGCATCACCAGGTGGAGCGGGCCGACAATGCCTCGGTCGTCGTGGCGATGATTGATGGCGAGACTTCGCTCGACGCCGCACTCGAACTGGCGGGCGAGCATGGCCTGATGTTGTGGTGCGTCTACCCCAAGGGAAAGGGCGCGGTGTTCGGCGACAGCGCGATCCGCGCGCACTTGCGCGGCGCAGGGTGGATGGACAACAAGACCTGTGCCGTGTCGGAAATGCTCACCGCGACCCGCTATGGTCGGAAGTAGCGTGTCGTCCCGGACTTGATCCGGGGCCGGTGTCAGGTTCAATCAAAGCTAGCGCAAGGTCGCCAACGGTCCCGGGTCAGGCCCGGGACGACCTCAAGCCGCCAATGCCGCGCGGCCCGCAGCCTCGCGCCAGTGATCGAGGCTGCCGCAGAGCTGCAGGTTGAGCATCGCCCGCTTCATGTAGTGGTGGACGGGATATTCCTGTGTCAGCCCGATGCCGCCATGCAGCTGAATCGCCTCTTCGGTGATATAGCGATAGGCATCTGTGGCGTGCGCCTTCATCGCGCCAAGATCGACAACTGGCGCGGTGTCTGCCGCAGCGGCGCGCGCTTCGTAGAGCGCCTCTGCCACGGTGAGCGCGATCCGCAGGTCGGCGCAGCGGTGTTTGAGCGCCTGGAACATCGCCAGCGGACGGTCGAACTGCTTACGGACCTTGAGGTATTCTACCGTCAGATCGAGCGTGGCCGAAGCACCCCCTAGGCTGTCTGCGGCGAGGAGGACGTGGGCAGTGCGGGCGATTTCGTCATGCAGGATCGCGGACTGATTGCCGCCAGCGATCAGCGTTGATTCGGCGCCGTCCAGTTCAAGATCGTAGAGTTTCCGACTCTCGTCCCACAACGGGCGTTCGACCAGTTGCACGCCGGTCGCGGCCAGATCGACGATGTGATACCCTTCGCTGCTGCCGATGAGGACTTGTCCTGCCATGTCGGCCTCAAACAGCCCCGAAACCGTGCCGCTGAGCGTGGCTCCAGACGCGGCCACCTTGGCCGGCAGCATGTTGAGCGGCAGATATTCGCCGCCGCAGATGCGCTCGATAAGCTCGGCCTTGCCGTCGAAATCGGGGGCCGAGGCTATGCCGCGCAGGGCGAGCAGCGCCGGGATCAGGGGGGCAGTGCAGAGCACCTTGCCCAGTTCCTGCACAATCGCGCCGGCTGCATCGCGGCCCAGGCCAAGCCCGCCGAGGTCCTCAGGCAGGTCCACCAGCAGCCAGCCCATTTCGGCGGCCAGCTGCCACGATTCCTCGCGGTTGGGCAGGATCGCACCGGCGGGAAAAGCCTTGGTCGCAGAATCGCGGAGTTCCGAAAGTTCGATCACAGGGTCCACCCCTTCGGTTCGCGCGGCATTTCGAGCATGCGTTCGGCGATGATGTTGCGCTGCACTTCCTCGCTGCCGCCGGCGATCGTCCAGGCGTAGCTATTCATGAAATCGGCCATCCAGTTGCCGGTATTGAGATCGCCGAAAGTGATGGCTGCGCGGTATTGTTCGGCCATCCCGCCAAGCCGCACACCCAGTGCGGAATAGGCCCGCAAGGCGCGGCTGTAGGCGTTCTTGACGATCGAGGCGTCGCCCACGCGCTCGATTCCGGCGATGCGGTTCTCAAGGAAGCGGTCGGCCAGCGTGCAGACGGCATCGACCTGCGTCACCAGCGCGCCGAAATCGCGCAGCACGCCGCGGTCGTCGCTGTGCCCATGCTCGCGGATCAGCTCACTCACCCGGCCCAGCGCGCCGCGCATGCGGTTGGAGAGTTCGAGCAAGGTCAGTCCGCGTTCGGAGGCCAGCGTTGCCTGCGCCACAGCCCAGCCCGCGCCTTCCTCACCCACGCGGTGCGAGACGGGGACTTCGACATTGTCGAGGAAGATCTCGGCGAATTCCTCGTCGCCCTGGATCTGTTCGATCGGGCGGACGGTGACGCCCGGCGTCTTCATGTCCATCAGCAGGTACGTGATGCCCGCCTGCTTCGCCTTTTCGGTCGATGTGCGGACCAGCAGCAGGCACATGTCGGCATATTGCGCCATGGTTGACCAGACTTTCTGGCCGTTGATGACGTAAACGTCGCCTTCTGGGCGTGAAACACGTTCGGCCTTGCACTTGATCGCGGCAAGGTCTGATCCGGCGCCGGGCTCGGAAAAGCCCTGGCACCAGGTTTCGCCCTGCAGGATCGCCGGCAGATAGCGCGCCTTTTGCGCATCGTTCGCGCATTCGTGCAGTGTGGCATAGGCGTGATAGGTCGAAACGAACGACAGCAGCAGTCGCGGCGCATCGGCGGCAGCCAGCTCTTCGTAGATCACTTTCTGTTCGGCCAGCCCGCGTCCGCCTCCCGGCCATTCCACTGGCCAATGCGGAATGGCGTATCCGCCTTCGACGAGTTTAAGGAACCATTGGCGCTGGCTTTCGGCGAAGGCCTTGTGATCGGTGATGTCGCGCCAGCCCTGCGGCTTGTTGGCGGCGAGCCAGGTGCGCAGGTCGCTGCGCAGCGTGTCGAGGGATGCTTGGTCAGTCACGGGCAGCGTCATGCCTTGAGCCGCGATTATGGGGAAGGGGTGCCCGGGCAATATCGCCCAAGCGAGTCAGGCGAGCAGGGCCGCGGTGCCGTGATCCGCGAAGGCCGCGCCATACCGCTCGTTCAGCGCGCGGCTGATCGCGTGGGGCTGCCAGCCATCGGTGCCGAGTGTCGAGAGCCAGATGGCAAGGCCATAGGCGGGTGACTGGCGATAGCGGTGCCATGCCTCGTCCCACGATGGGCGCTCGCTATCGGGCAAGCCGAGCGCCGCCAGGTAACCGCGCAGCAGTTCGGCTTCATGCTTCCGCCGGTCCTCCACCGTCAGCGCGCCGACGAGAAAATAGCCGACATCCTGAATCCAGTTCCCGCGCCGCACCACCTGCCAGTCGAGAAAGCCGGTGCTGTCATCCGGCAGGACATAGGTGTTGCCGACATGGGCATCGCCGTGGAGCAGCGTCTGGTGGCCGGAAGCAAGCGTGGTGACGTTCGCCACCCAAAGGTCCACCACACTGTCTGCCGAAAGGGCACGAACTTCATCCGGTAACTCATTACCGGAACGTGAAAGTCCGGATGGAATTCGTTTGCGCAAGCCGACTTGCCAACCCTGCGAGGGTGCCCACTGCCTGATCCAGCCAAGTCCCCGGTGGCTGCGCCCGGTAATGCCCCAGTAGTGGCTGTGAAGCCCGGCCAGTCCGGCGAGGCCGCTGGCGACCTGCGCCACGCTCAACGGGCGCAAGGCATCGCGCGGATCGGCTCCGCGCAGGGTCAGGTCTTCCATCACCAGCAGGAAATCGAGCCGTGGGTAATCTGGCACGGAAAGATACACGTGCGGGTGTTCCAGCGGCAGTGGCGTGTTGCCCGCGAACAGCCGCGATTCGAGGAACAGGTTGCCGTTGCGCAGGTGGACCCAGCGGTGATTGGGCGAATGGGCCTTGAGGAACAGTTGCGCCGGCCCGCTGCCTGCTGCGTATTCCAGAGCAAAGCGCGCGCGGCGGTTGGTGCCGTCGTCCGACTCAACCAGCTGCACCGCACCGACTTTTACATCGGGATGATCGCGCCGCAGCGCCTTGGTAAACCAGTCCGCGTCCAGGCTCTCCCAGCGTTCAGGCACGACGGGCGACAAGGAAAGCCAGCGCGGCAGCATCAGACGGCGACTTCGATCGTGTCGCCGGTGATGCGTACGGCAAAGGTCTGGATCGGCTGGGTTGCGGGCGGGTTCATGGCTTCTCCGGTGGCAAGGTCAAACCGTGCGCCGTGGACCGGACAGGCGATCCAGCCCGCGCGCATCCGTCCGCAGTCGAGCTTTTCTTCGGCATGGCTGCACAAGTTCTCGACCGCGAAGACCCGGTCGTTGGAGTTGCACAGCAGCACGTCGACGCCGTTCACCATGACCAGTTTCTTGGTCCCCGGCGGCACATCGGCCAGCGCCGCTGCGGCGGTGAAGACGGTATCGGTCATGGTGTTTCCATCGGCATTACCGGTGGCTCCTTGAAGGCTGCGGGGGGCTAGGGCAATCCGTGGTTGCGGGCAAAGGCGGGCGCAAGCAATTTGTCATACCGGCCAAGTCATTTCACCGCGGCATCGCACGCCCGATAGTCTGACCGGGACCGCGACACCTGTGCGCGGGGATTTGGGAGAGGTCCGTGGCAAGCGGCGAGACATTCGATGTCGTGGTAATCGGTTCGGGCGCGGCGGGGGCAATGGCAGCCCTGCGCGCGGCCGAGCAGGGTCTTTCGGTGCTCATCGTCGAGAAGGCGCACAAGTTCGGCGGCACCAGCGCCACTTCTGGCGGGGTCATGTGGATTCCGAACCACGGGCTGGGTGAGGGGGATGACAGCCGCGAGCAGGTGATGGAATACCTCGCCAGCGTGACGTCCGGCCCGGTCAATCCGGAAAAGCTGGCGGCCTATGTCGATCATGCGCCGCAGATGGCGAAGTACCTGAAGGCCGCCGGGGTCGAACTGATTGTCTCGCCCTGGCCGGACTATTTTCCCGACAAGCCCGGCGCGCGCGCTGACCGGTCGCTGATCTGCCCGACCTATGACGGGCGGCGGCTGGGCGATGATCGCTATCCGCTGATGCGCGAGCAGTTCAATCGCTTCAAGCTGTTCCACCGCTATGCGATGGATCTAACTGAAACCTTTGCCCTTATGATGCAGCAGAAGGGTTGGCGGCGGGTAGCTGCCAATGTCATCGGACGGTACTGGATGGATCGTTCGACCCGCAAGGTTTCGTCTCGCGATCGGCGATTTACGCAAGGGGCAGCGCTGATGGGGGCAACCTATGAGGCCGTGTTCAAGGCAGGAGTGAAGCTGCGGACGAAAACCAAGCTGGAAAACCTTGTTGTCGCTGCCGGCGGGCAGGTCACCGGGGTTGAGGTTTCAAACTTCGGGCGGACCTCCACTATTGGTGCTCGGCACGGCGTCGTGCTGGCGGCTGGCGGGTTCGAATGGAACCAGGAACTGCGCGACCGCTTTTTCAAGGTGCCGGGGCTGACGCGGCATTCTTCCTCGCCCGAGGATGCCAACAGGGGCGAAGCGCTGATTGCCGCCGAGAAGCTGGGTGCGGATACCGAGCATACCGGCGAGGGCTGGTGGATCCCGACCATGACCCTGCCGATGCCCAAGGCGTCGAACTATCACGAGATCCATCAGGCAGCGTTCGATGTTGGCCGTCCGTGGTCAGTCTGCGTCAACCGCAACGGTGTGCGTTTTGTCGATGAGGCGACGGGGTATGATTCGTTCGGGCAGGCCATGGTCGCCGATCAACAGAAGTCCGGGGCCAATTGTCCGTGCTGGCTGGTGTTCGACGCCAAGTTCCGCGCCAAGTTCAGCGCCGGTGGGCTGATGCCCTGGGCGCACACGCCTGAGCACAAGGTGCCGGGCGACTGGTGGGACAACTACGTGTTCCGCGCCGATACAATCGAAGCACTGGCAGCGAAAATCTCCGTGCCGGTCGAAGCTTTGCGTCAGACGGTGAGCAACATGAACGGCTATGCCAAGACCGGCATCGATCCGGAATTCGGGCGCGGCGGCAATATCTATGACCAGTTCTTTGGCGATCCTACCGTAGCACCCAACCCCAACCTCGGCCCCATCGACAAGCCGCCCTATTACGCCGTTCCAATCAACAACGGCGACCTGGGCACCAAGGGCGGCATCCGCACCGATGCGCGGGCGCGGGTGATTGATGTGAACGGCAAGCCGATCGAAGGGCTCTATGCCGCCGGAAATTGCTCCGGGAACCCCTTTGGCGATTGCTATCCGGGTGCGGGCGGGACCATCGGCCCGGCCATGACCTTCGGCTTCATCGCCGCCAACGACATTGCCGAGCGCTCGGGCAACCAGCGCGCCAAGTAAGATTTTTCGGGAGAAGTTCGTGAGTGAAAAGAAGGTAGCCATCGTCACCGGTGCCGCCGGGGGTATTGGCGAGGCAATAGTCCGCAAGCTGGGCGAGAAGGGCTTCCGCGTGCTCGGCACCGGACGCAATGCGGGCAAGCTGCAGGCGCTGAAGGACGCGCTGGGAGGATCGATGGAATTCGAATTCCACGCCGCCGACATTCAGGCGGATGACGCGCCGAAGGCCATTGTCGATGCGGCAATGGCTAAGTTCGGCCGGCTCGATGCGCTGGTCAACAATGCCGGATCGTTCAATTTCGGCCCGGTTCACGCCACCACTGATGACATGCTCGACGAGGTCTTCGGCATATCCCTGCGCGCGCCGTTCCGCCTGTGCCGCGAGGCGCTGGCGCATATGGGGGAAGGTAGCTCGATCGTGTTCATCGGGTCGACCTGGGGGCTTTACGGCACGCCGGGCGGCGGCGCCTATTCTACGGTCAAGGCCGGGCAGATCGGCCTGATGCAGACGATGGCGGCGGAATATGGGCCGAAAGGCGTGCGCTCGAACTATGTCGCACCGACAGTGGTCCGCACCGAGATGACCGACGCTTACTGGAACCTCGATTTCTTCCGCCGGACCAATCACGAACTGACGCCGCTGGCCCGCGAATGTTCGGCTGAGGATGTGGCCAACATGGTCGCCTTCCTCGCCAGCGACGAAGCGGCGATGGTCAACGGGCAGACGATTGCCGTTGACGGCGGGATCTCCGCGACGCGCTATCTCGCGCCCGAAGCCATCAGCGCGGTTCGCCAGTAACGAAAACGCCCGGCCTGCCAGATGGCGGGCCGGGCGCTGTCTTGCCGCAAGGGCGGGAAATTAAGGCTTGGCAGGCAGCTTGGCGAGATCGACGTCGATCTTGGCGAGCACTTCATCCTTGATCATGTCCGGAGCGAATCCCTGAATCTGCTTCAGCGTCATCCCTTTGGCCATTTCGATCTGGGGGTTGGTCGAGAAGCCCGGCATGTGCTTGTCGATAACGGCCTTGGCGGCGGCATCGTCGACCAGCGTGCCGATGGTGGTGTCGGCAGTGGTGTAAGGCGCGCCGGCCGCCATGGCGGGAACGGAGGTTACGGCCAGCAGGCCGGCAAGCAGGACTTTGCGAAACATGGGGGCATCCTCTTAGTCAAGCTCACCACAACGCGCGGCGGCTCTGCTGATGGCAATAGCGGATTGGACAAACCAGTTCAACTTTTGATCTAACCTCAAGTTGCGCTTGCGGTCCTTGCTAAAGCGACGCGGGAACCCGATGTTGGATCACGCGTTTGGCTTGACGCACAGCGGGGATGTCAATGACGGGAAACGTGGACAAAGACGCCGCCGAAGGGTGCAGCCCTTCGACGTGGCGATTCGCCATGGCGAGCCGTGCCCATGTCGTCATCGATGCCGCCGCTTATTTTTCGGTCATGCAGCAGGCCATGCTGCAGGCGCAGCAGCGCATTCACCTGATCGGCTGGGACTTTGATACGCGGGTGCGGCTGGGGCCGGGACGGCGCTGGTGGAACCGGCCGACCCGGCGCACGAACCCGGCGCGGCTGGGCGCATTCGTGGTTTGGCTGGTTCGCCGCCGCCCGGGCCTGCAGGTGCGCGTGCTCAAGTGGAATTTCGGTGCGCTGAAGTTCGTCTTCCGCGGATCGATGATCCTCGACCTGTGGCGCTGGTGGCTCAACCGCTCGATCGATTTCAAGTTCGATTCCGCCCACCCCTTCGGCTCCAGCCATCACCAGAAAATCGTCGTCATCGATGACCAGTTCGCGGTCTGCGGGGGCATCGACATGACCAGCCAGCGTTGGGACACGCCCGAACATATCGAAGGCGATTCGCGCCGCATGGGGCCGGGCCGCAAACCCTATGGCCCCTGGCACGACATGACCCTTCTGGTTGAAGGCGAAGCGGCGGCCAAGCTTGGCCAGCTTGGCCGGATGCGCTGGGAACGCGCCGGCGGCGAGCTTTTGGAGCCCTGCGCGCCGCAGGATGACAGCCCTTGGCCGGCGCAGTTGCGCGCCGAGTTCCGCGACGTTGAACTCGGCATCGCCCGCACGCAAGCGGCCTATGGCGGCGCGGCGGGGATCAACGAAATCGAGGCGCTGTTCGCTGAACATATCGGGCTCGCAAAAAGCTTCATCTATGCTGAAAGCCAGTACTTCGCCTCGCGCCGGGTGGCTGAGGCCCTGGCGGAGAGGCTATCACAGCCGAACCCGCCCGAAGTGGTGCTGATCAACCCGCGCAACGCCGATGGCTGGCTGGAACAGACCGCGATGGACGGGGCGCGGGTGCGGCTGTGTCATGCAGTTGCGCAGAAGGACCCGGACCGGCGTTTCCGCATCTATATCCCGGTCACCACGGGCGGCACGCCGATCTATGTCCATTCCAAGATGATGATCGTCGATGACGAGATCTTGCGCATCGGCTCGGCCAATATGAATAACCGCTCGATGGGGCTCGATACAGAGGCCGACGCCTATATAGACTGCGCCCGCCCGGCGAATGACCGCGACGAAGTGCGCGAGGCGATCCGCCGCATCCGCTATCGCCTGATTGCCGAACATTGCGCGATTGAACCGCAACATGTCGGGCGCATGATCGAAAAGTATGGATCGATGACCGCGCTGATCGAAGCGCGCATCGACGACGCCGAGGCGAAAAAGGGTAAACGCTTGGAGCGTTTTCACTTGCGACCCTTGAGCGAAACGGAAAAGGCGATTGCCGACACCGCATTGCTCGATCCGGAACGGCCCGGTGAGCTTTTCGAACCCATGGGTCGTCGTCGCGGCCTGTTCCGGCTGGGCAGCCTGCTGCGCCGACCGAAGTAAGGAGAGCTTGCCATGGCCTGTGGCCACGATCACGACGAACTGGATGACAGCGGCAAGGTCATTGTTCCCGAAGAGGTGCAGGAAGCGATCCGCACCCTGCTGCGCTGGTCGGGCGATGATCCGCAGCGCGAAGGCCTGATCGATACCCCCAAGCGTGTTGCCCGCGCATGGAAGGAATACTGCCAGGGCAATGGCACCGATCCGGCCGCGCACCTTTCGCGCCAGTTCGAGGAAGTGGGCGGCTATAACGAGCTGGTCCTGCTTAAGGACATTCCGTTCCAGTCGCACTGCGAACACCATATGGCGCCGATCACCGGCAAGGCGGCAATCGCCTATATGCCGCGTGACAGCGTGGTCGGCATTTCCAAGCTGGCCCGTGTGCTCCATGGCTTTGCCCAGCGCTTGCAGATCCAGGAGCGCCTGACCGCTGAAGTTGCGCAATGCATCTGGGAGAATCTCAATCCGCATGGCGTGGCCGTGGTGATCGAGGCGCAGCACGGCTGCATGACCGGGCGCGGCGTCAAGACGCCGGGCGTGGGCATGGTCACGAGCCGGCTGCTCGGCTGCTTCCTTGAGGATTCGCGCAGCCGCAAGGAAGTGCTCAGCCTGATGGGCTATTGAGCGGGGCTTTGGCGCGCGACCATCGACTGCCGAGCCACCGTCATCCTGAACTCGTTTCAGGATCCATCGGGCCTGACTTTCGGAGCTTGGAAAAGAGTTGCAACAGCGCCGTTTTACCCCGCAACGCAACTCCGGGTCCTGTGCGAAATGGATCCTGAAACGAGTTCAGGATGACGCATGGTCTGGGGCGAAGTGACGCGCGCCGCCCCGGCTAATCCATGAACACTGGTGCCGGCTTGCTACTCGCGCCAGTTTCCTTCTTCCGCTTCATCAGCAGGCAGATCACGACCATCACCATCGACAGCACGAACATCATCTCGAAGGTGTGATGATAGGCCAGGATCAGCCCCTGACGCGCCACTTCGCCGCTGCGCGCGGCGACGTCGAGCGGGTCGGTGAAGTCGACGTCGCCATAGCGCCAGCCGACCAGTGGATTGTCCGGCGTCACTTTCTCGGCAAGGCGTGACTGCGATGCGGCGAGGTCGCGCAGGGTCAGCGTCTGGATCACCGAAATGCCCACCGCGCCGCCCAGGTTGCGCATCAGCGCGGTCAGCGTCGCGCCTTCATTCTTGAACTTGTCGGGCAGGGTGGTGAACACCATCATCATCAGCGGCAGGAACATCAGCCCCGAGCCCAGCCCCTGCAGGAACGACACCAGCGCCATGGTCCAGGGGTCCGTTTCCAGCGTGACGCCAGACAGAATGTAGAACCCGCCGATCATGCCGCTCAGCCCGATGATCATCAGCAGCCGCGAATCCACTTTGCCGACCAGTTGCCCGGCGACGATCACGGTCAGGATATTGCCGATAGCGCGCGGCAACGAGACCATGCCGGTGAGCATGACCGGATAGCCCATCAGTTGCTGCATCATCGTGGTGATGATCGGGATCGCGCCGACCATGAAGATGCCGACCCCCATCATGAAGGCCGTGCCCAGCGCGAAATTGCGGTCCTTGAAGATCGCCGGCTTGATGAACGGGTCCGCAGTAGTGAACACGTGGACCACCGCGAGATAACCGAACAGGGCAGCAATCGCGGCTTCAATCGCCACTTCGGTCGAGGAAAACCAGTCGAGCAATTGCCCGCGGTCAAGCATCAGCTGGAAGGCGGTGAGCGCCACCGACACGTAAATGAACCCGCGCATGTCGAACTTCACTTCGCGCAGTTTGTCATGGCCAGCAGCGAAGACGGTGAAGCCAATCAGTGCGAGCACACCAATCGGCACGTTGATCAGGAAAATCCAGCGCCACGAGATATATTCGATAAGCCACGCGCCCAGCGTGGGGCCGAGCATGGGGCCCATCAGCGTGCCGACGCCAAAAGCGGAGATGGCCGTTCCGTGCTTCTCCTCAGGCCAGATATCGAGCAGCAGGACCTGACTGAGCGGCACGAGGCTCGCACCCGATGCGCCCTGGATGAAGCGGAACAGTGTCAGCGTTTCGAGGTTGGGAGCCAACCCGCAGCCCAGCGAACTGAGCGTGAAGAAGAACACCGAGGTCCGCATCGTGCGCAGGCGGCCAAAGCGGTCCGCCAGCCAGCCGGCCAATGGCGTCATGACGGCGGCGGCGATCAGGTAGCTGGTCAGCACCCAGGTGATCTGTTCGGGACTGGCGGCCAGATTCGACTGGATGCGGCCTAGCGCAATGGTGGCGATGGTGGAATCAAGCGTGACCAGCAGCACTGCCGTGAGGGCTGCGATCGTGATCATCAGCGCTGCTTGAGGATCGGGGTGGGCTTGCTGTTCCATCGCCTGCACAGGTCCGCGAGGAGCCGCGGTCCCAGCTGTAGAAGGGCAGGGCGCGGCCTGTGGCAATGGCGGCGCGGAAACGAGCGCGGGAGCGATGGCGCCGGCGGAGCCCGGGAGGGGCCGCGCTGTCCTACAGGCAGGCAAAATGCGAAAAGTGAGGGGTGCCTGAACGCGAAAGTCTGAAGGTCTTCGCGGGGGCTAGAATTTGCGTTAGTCGGAGGTTGTAGTGTTCAATATCATAGGGTTATCATCGAATTCTGTTAACCCACACCAACTGATCAGGTTTTCATCCAGGACTGTGTCCAGTGTGTCCACCGCATCCATTTTCCCGGCGGCCAGTAAGGGGCGCGCAGCAAGGCCACGCGCCCCATTCCGATCACAGTTGGTCGAGCATGTAGTCAGCCGAGCTGACCTTGAATTCGCCCGGACCTTCAACGTTGAGCTGTTCGACCTTGCCGTCGTTGATCACGGCCGACCAGCGGCTGCCGCGCTGGCCCATGCCAAAGCCCGAACCGTCCATGGTCAGGCCCAGCGCCTGCGCGAAATCGCCATTGCCGTCGGCCAGCATGGTGACATCGCCCGAACCGTCGCGCTGATTCCATGCGCCCAGCACGAAGGCATCGTTGACGGCGGTGCAGGCGATCTCGTCGATGCCCTTGGCCTTCAGGTCGGCGGCCTTTTCAACAAAGCCCGGCAGGTGCTTGGCCGAGCAGGTCGGCGTGAATGCGCCCGGAACGGAGAAGATCGCGACCTTGCGGCCCTTGAAATATTCGGCCGTCTGCACCGGTTCGGGGCCTTCAGCGCCAACCTTGGTGAGCTTGACGTCTGGGATCTGGTCGCCTGTTGCGATGGTCATGGGGTGGCTCCTCTCAGGGCCGGAATTGGCCGCTTCGCCGTGACCCATAGGCCGGATTGCGAGCGAGTCGCAACACGCCATTGCACCAGTCGCCCATGGTTAAATCCGCTTTACCGCGCTCCTTCAGCGGGCGGTAAAGGACTTGGCAGACTCTGGCAGGGAGACGGGACGGTACAACTTGCTTGTGGGAGCAACGGGGTCATGAAATCATCTATCAGGAAAGCGGCTTTCTGCCTGGCCGCCAGCGGTTTGCTTTTGGCAACACCGTCACAGGCTTCGACCGGCGGCACTGCCGAAAAGCTGCGCCGTCTGGACATCATGCTGATGGTCACTGGGCTGCGCTGCCGCAACGGGGCGTACGATTTCCAAGCCGATTTCCAGAACTTTGAGGCGGCGCACCTGCCGGCGCTTAACAGCGCGGCGGCCGAGTTGCGTGATGGCTTCGTGGCCAGCCACGGCGCGAATGGCGCCGAACGCGCGCTCGACAGGATCAGCACAGTCATGGCCAACCAGTACGGTGCAGGGCACCCCTGGCTGGAGTGCGGCGAACTCAAGATGGTCGCAAGGAGCCTCGCCCAGATGCAGGGCACCGAAGCATTGATTGAAGCAGCCGATCAGCTGCTTGCCGGCAGCGGCAGTCCCTCGCAGCTGAGCTGGGTGCGGCGCTGATCCGCAAATGAACATATAAAGACATCTTTATATTCCTGACGGGGGAGGCTAAGGGCGGCTCCATTCTTTGGTGCCGTCCTTTGCTATGCCGGCGCCCGCAATCAGGAGACTACTCAAGTGTCGAGCGCCCAGAACGACTATGTGATCGCCGATATCGGCCTTGCCGACTTCGGCCGCGCCGAGATCAACATCGCCGAAACCGAAATGCCCGGCCTGATGGCTCTGCGCTCGGAATTCGGCGCTTCGCAGCCCCTGAAGGGCGCGCGGATCACCGGTTCGCTGCACATGACGATCCAGACCGCTGTGCTGATCGAAACGCTGACCGCTCTTGGCGCCGAAGTGCGCTGGGCGACCTGCAACATCTTCTCGACTCAGGACCACGCCGCAGCCGCCATCGCCGCTGCCGGCATACCGGTTTTCGCGATCAAGGGTGAAAGCCTCGCCGATTACTGGGATTACGTCGGTTCGATCTTTGATTGGGACAAGGACGGTTCGGGCATGACCGCAAACATGATCCTCGACGATGGCGGCGACGCCACGATGTTCGCACTGTGGGGCGCCCGCGTTGAAGCCGGCGAGACGCTGTTCGAACCTTCGAACGAGGAAGAAATCGAATTCGTCCGCGCGCTGAACGCCTTCCTCAAGGCAAAGCCGGGCTACCTCACCATGTCGGTCGCGCACATCAAGGGCGTGTCGGAAGAAACCACCACAGGTGTCCACCGCCTTTACCAGATCGCGAAGGACGGCAAGCTGCCGTTCCCCGCGATCAACGTGAACGACAGCGTCACCAAGTCGAAGTTCGACAACCTTTATGGCTGCAAGGAAAGCCTCGTTGACGCGATCCGCCGCGCCACCGACGTCATGCTCGCCGGCAAGGTTGCCTGCGTTGCCGGCTTCGGCGACGTCGGCAAGGGTTCGGCTGCCTCGCTCCGCCAGGGCGGCGCTCGCGTCATGGTCACCGAAGTCGATCCGATCTGCGCCCTGCAGGCGGCGATGGAAGGCTATGAAGTCGTGACGATGGAAGAAGCCGTCACCCGCTGCGACATCTTCGTCACCGCCACCGGCAACGAAGGCGTCATCACCGTCGACCACATGCGCGCGATGAAGCCGATGGCGATCGTCTGCAACATTGGCCACTTTGACAGCGAGATCCAGGTCGCCGCGCTGCAGAACTTCAAGTGGACCGAAGTGAAGCCGGGCACCGACCTCGTCGAATTCCCGGACGGCAAGCAGATCATCATGCTCGCCAAGGGCCGCCTGGTGAACCTGGGCTGCGCCACCGGCCACCCCAGCTTCGTCATGTCGTCGAGCTTCACCAACCAGACGCTCGCGCAGATCGAACTGTTCACCAACCCGGCGCAGTAC
>NZ_JANPGP010000065.1:0-32680 GCF_031424035.1 Novosphingobium sp. | reverse complement strand
GGCGAGCGCGGCGCTGGTCCAGACGCCGGCGTGGATCGACAGCGCGGTGACCTTGCGACCCTCGTAGGTCGGCACGATGAACAGATCAAGCGGGACGCGGCGGTGGACGGTGCTCAGCCGGTTGGACTTGATCACCAGCGGTGCGCGGGGGCGCTTGTCAGCCCCTTTTGCTGATGCTTCGAACCATTCGAAGGCGCGCTTGTAGCTGGGTTCGCCCAGCAGCGGCCGCGCACTCTTGCGGCAGATGCCGAGCGCCTGCGAATAGGAGCCGTCGCGGTGGCGGGTAACGTGGCCCAGCTGGGTGAGCATGCCATCCTTCAGCCAGCGCAGCAGGTCTGCGCCTTCGTTGCTGTCCGTTGCGGCGGCAATGCTATCGGCATCGGCGGCCATGGCGGCCTGCATCTTTGGCCAGTCGTTCACCGCGCCGCGCACGTCAGCCAGCGTTTCGGCCAGAGCCTCGCGCAAGGCGCGGCGGCCCTTGGCGTCGGCCCGGTCGGTTTCGAGGTAGATCATCGATTCGCGCTTGTCGCTCGCATCACCTTTGCCGTCGGGCAGGCCGGCAAGCCTGCCGTCCAAGTCGCGGCGCACGGTCAGTACGGGGTGGACCAGCCGGTCGATGCCCAGCCCCTGGGCAGTGACGGCTGCGGCGATCGAATCGACGAGGAACGGCATGTCGTCGTTGATCACGGCGACGCGCATGAAGCGGTCGGCAGCGGTGCCGCTGACCGATTCGATGGCGATGACCGGTGTGCTTGCGCGGCGGTCGTCAGCAGCATCGAGCAAAAAGGCGGCGGCGGCATCCAGCCCTTCGGCGGAAAAGGCGCCGTCACCGGGCAGGACCGAGGTGGCGAGGCGGACCGCAAGGTCCTTGCGCAGCTTGGTTGCTGTCTTCCCCGATTTATCGGGTGCCGAACCTTTGGCCATTCACTCTCTCCTGCGCCGCTGGACGCCAGCAGGCCAGTAAAGAAATATAATTACCGGACTCTGGTGCAATCTTACGCGGTTCTACGAAGGACTGGTTCCATTTGCAACCAGTTTTGCGCCGCTATGGACCGATGTTCTAGGCAAACGCGGCTGCGGTCAAGGCGAGCGACCGGCAATGCGCGGCGGGATCGTATAGCGCCCCGGCAACCACGATCTCGTCTGCCCCGGTGCGCGCGGCGAACCTCTCGATGCTTTCGCGAACGGTGGCCGGTGAGCCCACGGCGCGCGCCTGATCGAGATGGGCGAACATGGCCTGAAACTGGGGCGCAAGCGTGGCGCGGTAATTCTCGATTGGCGGCTTCAGCTTGCCCGGCGTGCCGCTGCGCAGAGCAACGAAGCTCTGTTCGAGCGAGGAAGCGTGGAACTGGGCTTCCTCGTCGCTGTCGGCACAAACGACGGCCATGGCGGCCATAACGTGCGGCCGGGTCAGCTGGTCCGACGGGGTGAACCGTTCGCGGTAGAGCTTGAGCGCGGCGTCGAGCTGGTCAGGCGCGAAGTGCGACGCGAAGGCATAGGGCAGACCCAGCGCGGCGGCGAGCGAGGCGCCGAACAGGCTCGATCCAAGGATCCACATTTCGACCTGCGCGCCAGATCCCGGCGTTGCAGCGAGCGGCGCGGTGGCATCGCCGGTCAGCAGCGCGCGCAGTTCGACCACGTCCTGCGGGAACTGCTCGGCGGCGCGCATCAGGTCCTTGCGCAGCATCTGGCCGATGCGTCCGTCAGCCCCCGGCGCTCGGCCAAGGCCGAGGTCGATCCGGCCGGGGAACAGCGCGGCGAGCGTACCGAACTGTTCGGCGATGATGAAGGGGCTGTGGTTGGGCAGCATGATCCCGCCCGAACCGACGCGGATGGTTTTCGTCGCGTTGGCGATGGCGGAAATGACCACGGCCGTTGCACCGCCGGCGATGCCGTCCATGCCGTGATGTTCGGCGATCCAGTAGCGGTTGTAGCCTGCCGCTTCGGCGGTCTGCGCTGCCGCGATCGAGGCCGCCAGTGCCTCGGCCACGCCGGAGCCTTCGCGCACGGTGACAAGGTCGAGGACGGATAGCTGGACCATGATCAGTTGGCTTTGGCTGGCGTTGGTGCAGGTGCCGGAGTTGCGGCGGGCGGGGAAAGCCTCGCCATCCATGCCTTGGCCTGCTCGGCCTCGGCGGATTGCGGAGCGGTGGCGATGACCGACTGCCACGATTTGCGCGCGGCATCGTCGCGTCCGGCCATAGCGGCGATCAGCCCCGCCTCAAGCCCGATGCTGACATCGAGCGGATCGAGCCGGGCGGCGACTTCGACAAAGGCCTGCGCCTCGGCCAGCTTGCCCGAAAGGCGCGCGGCGCGGGCGGAGATCGTGAAGGTTACCGGATCGACGGGCAGGGCGGCACGGGCCTCAGCCAGAGCGGCGGCGGCATCGTCCTTGCGGCCCAGCTTGAACAGCGAGGCCGCCGAATCGCGTGAAATACGCCCCGCGAGCTGGGCGTCGTCCGCCTGCTTGGCAAGCGCCTTGGCGCGGGTGAAATGGTCGATCGCGGTGGTGTAGGCGGCGCGGCCTTCAGCGGCGATCCCCGCCCCCGCCTGATACTCGGCGCGGCCACGTGCATCGTCGCCCTCCAGCGCATCGCGCGCAGTGAGGAACGCGGTTTCCGCTTCGGCGAAGCGTTCCAGCGCCAGCAGCGCGGTCGCCCGGCAGCCCAGCGCATCAGTGCGTTCGGCCCCGGTCTTGACCGTCAGTGCCTCTTCAGCCGCCGATAGCGCGGCGACCGGATCGTTGGCGGCAAGGTCATAGCAATTGACCAGCGCTGGGCGCGTGACCGGCTGCTGGAAGGGCTGCTGGGCCGGCCGCGGCTTGGCATCACGCCCCTCGAGCGCCGGCTTGGGCACACGCGCGGAGCCGCCGGGATTTGGCACGGTGAACGGGCCGACCTGGGCCATGGCGAGTGTCGAGGAAATCAGCGCGGCGAGGATGGTCATGGGTGTCCCGGATCAGCCGTAAAGGCGGTCAATGGTGGCAAGCAGCAAGGCGATATCCGCCTCGCGCGACAAGCGGTGATCGCCGTCCTTGATCAGATGCACCTGCACATCGGCTGAACGCAGCGCCTCGGCAAGGCGCAGCGAGGTCTGCCATGGCACGTCGGGATCGGCTTGCCCGTGGATCAGGCGCACCGGACAGTCGATGGCGATCTCAGCGTCAAGCAGGCGGCTGGCCTGACCGTCGCGCCAGAAGCCGGGGTGAGTCGGCGTCGGTTCTGGGCCATAGGGATTGTCCTCGTAGATCGGCCGGCCAGCGGAAAGGTCCGCCTTCTGCTCCTCGGTATAACCCCAGTCGGTAAAGTCCGGCGCGGCGGCGATGCCGACGAGGCCCGCGAGACGCCCAGAGTCCTTGGCGCCCAGTTCCAGCCCGGCCAGCAGCATCAGCCAGCCGCCCATCGACGATCCGGCGAGGATCACCGGCCCCGGGCAACAGGTCTCGATCAGCGCCAGTACTTCCTCGCGCCACAGGCTGAGCGTGCCGTCAGCAAACAGGCCTGAGCTTTCCCCGCAGCCTGAATAGTCGAGCAACAGGCAACCGCGCCCGGTCGCGGCGGCGCGGGCGAAGACGGCCTGCGCCTTGCCGCCTGCCATGTCGGACATATAGCCCGGCAGGAACACCAGCGTCGGCGCAGGGTTGCCCTTGGCCGCCGGTGTGAACCTGAAAGCGATGCGCCGTCCGTCGGGCATCAGGTGGTCCTGCGTATCGATCATCTGCGGCGGCGGCCCCTTGCTCACCGGCCAATCAGGGGCCGGCGAAGCGCTTTTGCAGCCACGTGGTCATCAAGTCGAGCGCGGCCGGGGCGAAAGTTTCCTCGATTTGCTGATATTCGCCGATGCCGCCGGTCTTGGCCGTCTGGAACAGGTGGTTGAGCCCGGGCAGTTCAACGATCGTCACGTCCTTGTTCGCGGCCAGCGCCTTGCGGATCGCGGCGAGGTTGTCCGCCGCCGGAACCTGCCGGTCGAGCGAGCCGTTGATCGCCAGCACAGGCACCTTGATCCGGGCCAGGTTGGGCACCGGGTCATAGTTCAGGAAATAGCGGAACCAGGGCCCACCCAGCCGCGCAGTCAGGATCGATGCGGGCGCATCGGCGGGGAGGCCGAAGTCGGCGCGGGCCTGCGGAGTGAAAATCGCCGCGATCGCCGCTTCGGTTTCGGCATTGTCCTTCGACTTGGCAACTGCGGCGAAGATCTGCGCGAAGACCGGCTCGGCCTTGTCGAGATCGGCCTCGCTGCGGCCCATCTGCGAGCCGACCAGCCGCTGCTGCGACAGCATCAACTGGTCGAGCCTTGTGCCGGGGCCGGCGAGCAGCACGGCATAGGCCACCTTCGGATTACCGGCCATGGCGATCGGGGCGATCATGCCGCCTTCGGAATGGCCGATGAAGCCGATCTTGCCGCTGGCGATCTCCGGACGGGCGGCAAGCCAGGCGAAGGCAGCATTGGCGTCGCTGGCGAAATCAGCCGAGGTTGCCTTTGAGAAATCACCGGTCGATTTGTCCGTGCCGCGATCATCATGGCGCAGCACGGCAAAGCCATGGCGCGTCAGGTGGTCGGCGATCACCGCGAAGGGCTTGTGCCCGGCGAGCGTTTCGTCGCGATCCTGCGGGCCCGACCCGCTGATCAGGATCGCGGCCGGGAACGGGCCTTTGCCTTGGGGCAGGGTCAGAGTGCCAGCCAGTGTCACGCCCGGCGCGGCGGGGTTGGGGATCGACACCTCTTCGCTGCGATAGGGGAAGGGTGCGACGGGAAGCTGGGGGCGTTTGGCGGCGGCTTTCGCGGTGGCAGCCTGCCGCTTGAGGGTGATCGCCAGTTCGGTCTGGCCGGGCTGGGCAAGGGTGCCGGCGAGCGACTGGCCATCGTCAGCCAGCGTGCCAGAGAACACCAGCATGCCGTTCATGATGGTAAAGCGCACCGCATTGCCATCGCGCGCAAGCCCCCGCACCGGCACGCCACTGACCATCTGGTCGGGCGATTCGTAAAGACCGATGGTGCCGGTCGGCGCGGTGCGAAACCGCAGGCCCTGGCGCAGGGTGACGCCATTGAGCACGACTTCACCGCCCCAGCGGCCATCAAGTCCGGCGATCACCGCAGTTGCGGGCGCATCACCCGCCTTCAGCGCCAGCTTCATTTCGATGCCCTGCGTAAACGTGCCGACCCAGGCCTTCTCCGCCTCGCTCCAGGTGCCTTCGTACTTGGCCTGAAGACTCTCCACGGCAAAGGTCAGACGCTCCTTGTCCAGTGCAACACTGGTCAATGGCATCGTCCGCCCGGGGTTCTGGTTGCGGCTTTCGATATCGCCTTTCAGCGTTCCGTCAGCCACGCGCTCAATCCGCACGACGAGCATCAGCTCGCCGATCGGGGTGGCACCGGCACCATGCCAGGTCCCCGCACCATCTGGGGCGGCAAGGGCTGCCTGAGGCAAGGCCAGTATCAGCGCGAACAGGGTAAGGAAGCGGCGCAACAGGGACATGGCAAATCCTTTAACGGGCAGGCTTTTCAAGCCATTTCCGGCAAGCGTCAATCGCGTTCGAAAATCTCTTCGATGGTCAGTCCGAAGACGTCGGCGATGCGGAAAGCGAGCGGGAGCGAGGGGTCGTACTTGCCGGTTTCGATGGCATTGACCGACTGGCGCGATACGCCAAGCTTTTCGGCAAGATCCTGCTGGCTCCACTCGCGGACGGCGCGCAGTACGCGAAGGCGGTTTTTCATCAGCAAGATCCCGCCGTGCCCATGGTCACCTTGTTGAACAGCGCGCCAAGGCCGAGGCCCATCGCCCAGAAGAAGAACGCGCCGAAGCCGCCATTACCGGGGGCGACCAGGTCAAAGTTCTGCAAGAATTCCCATACGGTGACCACCGCCAAGCTGAAGCCGCTGGCAAACAGGCACTGACGCACCAGCAGCATCCGCATGAATTCGTCGGTTTCCTCGACGATGAAGCGCATCACGGCCCAGAACACGCCGATGACCGGCACGGCGGGAGCGAGGGCAAGAACCACCGCGATAACACCAGACGGGCGGTCGTGTCGGAACAGCCAGGTCGCGACGAAAAACAGCACGAGATAGAGCGACATGAGGACGGCAAGGCGTACAGTGTAACGCTTGGCAGCTGGAGACATCTTGCGGGCCATGGAAAGCTCCTTTGACTGAATGACAAGGTCGCTTTACTTTCGAGTCGTGTCGATGTCAATGATCCTTTACATTGTAGGCTGCGCCGGTTCGATGGGCTGTCCTACATTGCCCGGCGCTGGCATGGTCACAGGATGACCCGTGCCGCCCATTTTTGCCCGTCCGCCCGGCCCAGCCGCGCCCCGCGATTGCGCGCGCAGCCCTGCGACGTGTCACCCGTCGCGAGCGAGCCGAAAACCGCAGGAAACTGCGGACCTGGCAGGGCGTCAGCATTGGTGACACGGTGTCACCTCTGTCACCCTGTTCCGGGCGGCACAATGCCCGCACGGAATGCGCGGTTGAGGCGCGGGCGTTCCGTGGCTAAGGGCCTGTGCCATGTCTGAAATGATCACGATCACTCTGCCCGATGGTTCCTCGCGCGAAATGGCGGCGGGCTCGACTCCCTATGACGTTGCCGCCGCGATCGGTCCCGGCCTCGCCAAGGCGGCGATTGCGGCGCGGGTTGATGGTGAGCTGGTCGACCTCACCCGGCCCTTCACCGGCGACGCCGCTCTCGCGCTGGTCACTTCGCGTGACGAGGCGGAGGCGCTCGAACTCGCGCGCCACGACTTTGCCCACGTGCTGGCAGAGGCAGTGCAGGCGCTGTGGCCCGGCACGCAGATCACCTTTGGTCCGTCGACTGACGATGGCTTCTATTACGACGTGATGGCGCCTGCCGGCCGCGAGGCCTTCGGCATGGATGACCTGCCGGCGATCGAGGAAAAGATGCGCGAGATCATCCGCGCCGACAAGCTGCTGCGCCGCGAGGTGTGGTCACGCCAGCAGCTCATCGACAAGTGGAGCGCCGAGGGCGAAAGCTTCAAGGCCGAATGGGCCGCCGAACTGCCTGAGGGCGAGGAACTGACGGTCTATTGGTCGGGTAGCGACTGGCTCGACATGTGCCGCGGGCCGCACCTGCCCTCCACCGGCAAGCTCGATCCGGCAGCGTTCAAGCTGATGCGTGTTGCCGGGGCTTACTGGCGCGGCGATCAGAAGAACGCGCAGCTGACCCGCATCTACGGCACCGGCTGGCTCAACAAGAAGCAGCTCGATGCGCACCTGATGCGGCTGGAAGAAGCGGCGAAGCGCGATCACCGGCGGCTGGGCGGCGAGATGGACCTGTTCCACCTGCAGCAGGAAGCCCACGGATCGGTGTTCTGGCACCCCAAGGGCTTCCGCGTCTGGCGCGAGCTTGAGGCCTATATGCGCCGCGCCATCGACGGCGCCGGCTACCGCGAGGTCAAGACCCCGCAAGTCATGGACGCGCGCCAGTGGGAGCAGTCCGGGCACTGGGGCAAGTACCGTGAGAACATGTTCGTCATCCCCGACGAAGTGCCGAACACCGATGATGATGGCCCAGAACCTAAGGCGCTGATCTCGGGCGAGGCGGACTGGATGGCATTGAAGCCGATGAACTGCCCGGCGCACGTGCTGATCTTCCGCCAGGGCATCAAAAGCTACCGCGACCTGCCGCTGCGCATTTACGAGAACGGCTGCTGCCACCGCAACGAACCGCACGGCGCGCTCCACGGGCTGATGCGGGTGCGCCAGTTCACGCAGGACGACGCGCACATCTTCTGCCGTGAAGACCAGATCATCAGCGAAGTGGAAGACTTCTGCGCGCTGGCCGACCGGGTCTACAAGCATTTCGGCTTCACCTATTCGATCAAGCTGGCGCTGCGCCCCGACCAGCGTTTCGGCAGCGATGCCGATTGGGACAAGGCCGAGAGCGAACTGCGCGACGCCGTGGTCCGCGCCGGCCTCGCCACCGAGAAATTCGGTTGGGAAGAACTGCCCGGCGAAGGCGCATTCTATGCGCCCAAGCTCGAATGGCACCTGACCGACGCGATCGGGCGGACCTGGCAGGTCGGCACGATCCAGTCCGACCGGGTTCTGCCCGAACGACTCGACGCCAGCTACATTGGTGAGGACGGCGAGAAGCACCGCCCGGTCATGCTGCACCGCGCGATCTTCGGTTCGTACGAGCGCTTCATCGGCATCCTGATCGAACATTTCGCCGGCCGCCTGCCGGCATGGCTTGCCCCGGTGCAGGCCGTGGTGGCGACGATTGTGTCCGATGCGGACGGCTATGCCAGCGAAGTTGCCGAGGCGTTGAAAGCGGCTGGCATCCGGGTTGATACCGACCTGCGCAACGAGAAGATCAACTACAAGGTGCGCGAACATTCGCTGCAGAAGGTTCCGCACCTGCTCGTCGTCGGCAAGCGCGAGGCGGAGGAACAGACCGTCGCCGTGCGCACGCTGGGGGCCGAGCACCAGAAGGTCATGCCGCTGGCCGAGGCCATCGCCATGCTCAAGGCCGAGACGACCCCGCCGGACCTGCGGGGCTGATCGCGGGACTGACTTGGGGAGCCATCGCGCTCGGGCTGACGGCCACGCTGGTCGCAGGATTCGTGCGCGGGCTGGCCGGGTTTGGCCTCGCGATCCTGCTGGTCCCGGTGCTGGCGCTGGCGGTCCCGCCGGTCGAAGCGGTGATGATCGGCAACCTGCTGGGGTTCCTCGTCAGCTTCGCCCATATCCGCAAGCAGGTCGCCGATACCGAGAGGTCGGCGTGGATCATCGCCGGGGTCGCCGTGCTGGCGATTCCGCTGGGTTATCTGGCCATGGGTTGGGCCGGTCCGGCGCTGGCCCGGCTGCTGATTGCGCTGGTGGCGATCGGTGCTTTCGTCGCGGTGCTGCTGCCCAAGAAGCCGCATCACAGGCCGGGGACTAAGGAAACCGTGGCGACCGGGATTGCCTCAGGCCTGCTCACCGGATTCGCAGGGATGCCCGGTCCGCCAGTGGTGCCGTACTATTTGCGCCGCGACATTGCCCCGGCGGTCGCGCGGGCCTCGATGATGTCGATCTTCCTCGTCACGCAAGGCGCGGGCGCGACCATCGCGGTGCTGCTCGGCAAGGCGCACTGGGAGGAGCTATGGTTTGCCTTGGCGCTGTTCCCGATGGTGCTGGCCGGAAACTGGCTGGGCACGCGCGCTTTTGGCCGGATCGACCCGCGCGCATGGCGCTACATCGCCGGCGGCGTGCTCGGCGCGGCGGCGCTGGGCGCCCTACTCAAGCTCTAGAAAGGAAAGGCGCGCTCGGCGAAGATCAGCGCCAGCGCACAGCCGGCCACCACGGCAAAGCGCGCGATTTCGAGCGCCGGAAGACGCTGCGGGGCGGACAATGCAAGGGAGACGACTCGAGCCATGCCGCGATGATGCGCTGAAGCCGGTTACCGGTCCGTTAAAGTCCGAGTCGGCATTTGCTGGCTGGCACAGTGGAACGAACCGCCGCCCGCCAGCACGGCATCGGCCATGATGCCCACCACCTCGCGCTCGGGGAACAGTTCGGCAATCGCGGCCACGCCGTCCGCGTCGTGCGGGGTGCCGTAGATCGGCACAGCCACCAGCTTCGAAGTGATCGCGAAGTTCATATAGCTGGCCGGCTCGATACGCCCGTCTGTCTCCACCCGACCGGGAGAGGGGATTTCCCGGACAGTCAAACCGTACGCCTCGGCCCGCCGAAAGGCATCGGCATAGATCGCCGCGTTGGGATCATTCGCCCCGGTTGCTTGCGGCAATGCGAGAATGTGCGGGGCGACAAACCGCGCGAGGTTGTCGACATGGCCGTCGGTATGGTCGTTGATCAGGCCTTCACCCAGCCACAGCACGCGCTCAAAGCCGAGGTCGCAGTGGAGGCGCGCCTCGATATCGCCGCGCGACAGGCCGGGGTTGCGATTGGGGTTGAGCAGGCATTGTTCTGTCGTGACCACCAGCCCGGTGCCATCGCAATCGAGCGCTCCGCCTTCGAGGATCCAGTCAGCAACCGTCGGCTCCAGCCCGGCACTGCGGGCGAGTTCCGCGCCGATGGTTTGGTCACCCTCCATCAGGTACTTGCCGCCCCAGCCATTGAAGCCGAAGCGCCGGGCAAGGCGGTTACCCGCATCATCGAGCACGACAAGCGACCCGGTATCGCGCAGCCAGACATCGCCATAGGTTCGCGTTTCCAGCATCACTTTCCCGCTGCACAGCGATGCCGCCCGCGCCGCATTGGCCCCGTCCCGCACGATCAGTCGCACCTCCTGCCCGCTCTCCGCCACGGCATTGGCAAAAGCAGCAATCTGCTCCTGCGCCTTGCCGAGGAAGCCAGGCCATTCGACCGGATCATGCGGAAAGCCGATCCACAGCCAGTCCTGCGGATGCCATTCGGGGGGCATCCGCGCGATCACGTCCTGCATCGGTTACTTGCCTTTCAGTCCGGCGCGGCTCTGGTCGCGGACGGCGCGGAATTCGTCGGTGGCGTACCAGTTGGGCCAGGTCTTGCCCATGGCGAGGTCGCGGCCCAGCGCCATGTAGAGCTCGACGTCCTGCACGATACCGGTGAAGTCCCACTTGCTCGAATATTCGTCGCTCGGCTGGTGGTAGCGGTTCTTGCGGTAGTCCTCACTCGCCGCCGCACCCGCTGCTGCGCCGCCATTCACCAGGTCATTGCCGCGCTTCACGTAGTACATCGGCACGCCCAGCTTGGCGAAAGGGAAGTGGTCCGAGCGATAGTAATAGCCGTGCTCCGGATGGTCCTCCGGGCTTTCCTTGAGGCCCCGCGCGGCCAAGGCCTTGCGGAACAGCGCGGTCAGCTCGCTCTTGTCGCCGCCCGACATGGCATAGTCGCGGGCGCGGCCGATGGGGGGCAGGTTGTCCATGTTGACCCCGCCGACCGTTGCCTTGAGCGGATAGATCGGGTTCTCGGCATAGAACTTCGAACCGAGCAGGCCTGATTCCTCAAGCGTGACGGCAAGGAACACCTGGCTGCGGCGTGCTGGCCCAGCAGCCACGCTGGCCTTGGCAATGGCGGCGAGCGCGGCGACGCCGGTGGCATTGTCAGCCGCGCCATTGCAGATGTCGTCGCCGCGCGCATCGGGGGTGCAGCGGCCAAGGTGGTCCCAGTGCGCGGAATAGAGCACGTACTCATTCGGGGCCTGCTTGCCGGGAAGAATGCCGATGACGTTGTGCGACATCGATTTGCGGACCGCGTTGTCGAATGAAAGGCTGGCCTCCAGCCCCAGCGGCACCGGCTTGAAGCCCTTCTGCTTCGCCGCCTCAGACAGCGCGCCAAGGTTCTGCCCCGCCGCGCCAAGGATCGCCTCGGCCACCGGCTTCTGAATCCAGCCGTTGGCGAGCGTGTTGTTCGCACCGTTGTTGGCGCTCTGGACATAATACTGCGCGCCGGTCCAGCTCGAATTGACGACGTTCCAGCCATAGGCAGCGGGGAAGGTGTCATGCACGATCAGCGCGCCCGCCGCGCCCTGCCGGGCGGCTTCCTCGTACTTGTAGGTCCAGCGGCCGTAATAGGTCATGCGGCGGCCCTTGAACGGGCCGTCCTGCGTTTCCATTGCATAGTCGGGATCGTTGATCAGGATGACTGCGATCTTCCCCTTCATGTCGAGCCCGGCATAGTCGTTCCAGCCGAGTTCGGGGGCGTTGATGCCATAGCCGACGAAGACCAGTTCGGCGTCCTTGATCTCGGTCCTTGGCGTCACGCGGTAGCTGGCCGCGACATAGTCGCTGCCGAATTTGAACGAGAGCGGGGCCGCGGCGCCGGTCACAGTAAGCGCGGAATTGTTGGTGGCGGTAATCTCCACGGTCGGCACGGCTTGCAGCCATGATCCCTTGTTGCCGGGCTTCAGGCCCGCCGCCTTGAACTGGGCGATGATGGTGTTGAGTACCTTGGGTTCGGCGGCAGACGAAGGCGCGCGGCCTTCCAGCTCGTCAGAGGCGAGGCGCTGGATCATCGCGCGCATGAGCTTGACGTCGACTTGCGGCGGTTCGGCCTTCTTCGGCGCGGCGGGCGCGGCGGAGGCCAGCGCAAGGCCAAGCGCGGTGATACCGGCGAGACGGATGGAGGATTTCATCGGCGACCTTTCGAACGGGGGGCCTTGCCCTTGGGGGCGGCCGGTGCTGGCGCGGTTGTGGCAAAGGTCGCGGGGGGCCGCAAGTTTGATCCTGCGCATGGCCGGGCGCCCCCCATGTGTCTTGAAGGACTGCCCGCTTGATTGCGGGGCAGGTACAGGGCAGGGCAAGGCCATGGCACGAGAAGCGGACTGGCAGGGAGCAATCACGCGGGCGCAGGCCTGCGCGCCCTATCTCTCAGGCTTGCTCGAACGTGAGGTGGACATTGCCGCACTGCTGGCCGAAGGGCGCGGCGAAGAGGCGATGGCTTTGGCACGCAGCTATGGCGAGGCCCCGGGCGACGTCGGCGTAAAGCTGCGCCGGGAAAAGCGCGCCCTCGCGCTGGCGCTGGCAATTGGTGATCTTGCGGGCGCCTTTGATCTCACCCGCGTCGTTACCGAGCTGTCGGACTTTGCCGACCGGGCGATGGACGCGGCGATTGCCGATGCGATTCTGGCGCGCGTCCCCGATGCCCAGCCTGCGGGCATGTTAGCCTTGGCGCTCGGCAAGCACGGCGCGCAGGAGTTGAACTACTCCTCCGACATCGATCCCATCCTGCTCTATGATCCTGAAACCCTGCCCCGCCGGACCCGCGACGAACCGGGCGAGGCGGCGCAGCGCGTGGCGCAGGGTCTGGTCCGCACGATGAGCCACATCGATGCGGGCGGTTACGTGTTTCGCGTCGACCTGCGACTGCGCCCGGCCTCCGAAGTCAGCCCACTGGCGATCCCCATCGACGCCGCGCTCAGCCATTACGAAAGCTCGGCGCTGGCGTGGGAGCGCGCCGCTTTCATCCGTGCGCGCGCCTGCGCCGGGGATATCGATGCTGGCCAGCAGTTCCTTGCCGCCATCCGGCCTTTCGTCTGGCGCAAGAGCCTCGACTTCGGGGCCATAGCCGAGATTGGCCGGCTGACCGGGCGGATCCGCGCCAGTCACAAGGGGGCAGGTTCGGTGGGGCCGGGCTTTGACCTCAAGAAAGGGCGCGGCGGCATTCGCGAGATCGAATTCTATGCCCAGACGCACCAGCTGATCCACGGCGGGCGCAACCCGGCGCTGCGGCTGCGGGGAACGCGCGCCTCGCTCGATGCCCTTGCCGAAGCCGGGATCATCGCGGGCGAAGATGCGCGGATGCTGGGCGAAAGCTATGAACGGCTGCGCACGCTCGAACACCGGTTGCAGATGGTGCTCGACCAGCAAACCCATTCGCTGCCGACCGATCCTGCCGCGCTTGATCGGGTCGCCCAGCTTGAAGGGCTCGCCAGTGGCAGCGCGCTGGTGGACGAAATCGCGGCGATCACTGACATGGTCGGCAAGCGCTATGATATGCTCATCCTCGCTCATGCCGGGGTGCCGGGGCACGAAGGCCACCGCGCGCCGGCCGTGCCGGCGCTGGGCGGGGAAAGGCTCGCTGCCGAACTCGACGGCCTGGGTTTCGAGGATGCGGACGATCTTGCGGCCCGGGTTGAGGCGTGGCGCAGCGGCAAGGTGCGCGCGCTGCGCAGCGAGGCGGCTCGCGCGGCTTTCGATGCAATCCAGCCGGCGTTGCTGAGCGCGCTGGCCCAGTCGCCCGATCCGCGCCGCGCCTTCCTGCGCTGGGAGGAATTGCTCACCCGCCTGCCATCGGCGATCAACCTGTTCCACCTGCTCGAAGCGCGGCCCGCCTTGCTCGAACTGCTCGCCAAGGTGCTGGGCCTCGCGCCGCCGCTGGCCGAGGCGCTGGCCCTGCGCGCCGACCTGCTCGATCCGTTGATTGACGCCACGGCCTTTGCGCTCCCCGGCGAGGTTGGCGCGATCGCTGCCGAGATGGCCGAGGGTGAGGCGGACGACGATTACGAGCGCCTGCTCGGCCGGGTGCGCCGCAAGGTGGGCGAGAAGCGCTTCGCGCTGGGCGTGCAACTGGTCGACGCGATGACCGATCCGGTCGCCGTGGCGCAGGCCTATGCGCGCGTCGCCGAAGCCGCGCTGGCGGTGCTGGCCAGCGCAACCGTCGCCGAATTCGAGAAGGTACACGGTCGAATTGCCGGTTGCGATCTTGTCATTCTCGGGCTCGGGAGGCTGGGCGGCGGGGCGCTGACCCATGCTTCTGACCTTGATCTGGTCTATTGCTTCACCGGTGAGACGGGCGGCGAATCGGATGGCGATCGGCCGCTGGGCGCGACGATGTATTTCAACCGGCTCGCTCAGCGTATCGGTGCGGCGATGTCCGTCCCGACGGCGGAAGGTGCGCTTTACGAGGTCGATACGCGGCTGCGGCCATCGGGTGCGCAGGGGCCACTGGCGGTGAGCCTCGATTCGTTTGCACGCTACCAGAAGGAGAGCGCGTGGACCTGGGAACACATGGCGCTCACCCGCGCGCGGACGATCTTCGGCCCGGCGCAGGCGCGGGCGGCGCTGAGCGCAATCGTCAGCGAAGTGCTCACCGCGCCGCGCGATGCCGCCAAGCTGCGCACCGATGTACTGGCGATGCGCGCCGAGATGGCGCGGCACAAGCCCGCAAAAGGCCCGCTCGATGCCAAGCTGGCGCGCGGCGGGCTGGTCGATGTCGAATTCCTCGTCCACTTCCAGCAACTGCGCGACCATGTCGGCCTCACGCCCTCGCTGCCCGATGCGATTGATGCGCTGGCGGCAAAAGGCCTCGTGCCCGTGGAGCTGCGCGCCGCGCATGACGCCATGACGCGGCTGCTTGTTGCCGCGCGGCTGCTTGCGCCCGATTCGCAAGTGCCGCCGCCGGGTCCGCGCGCGGCGCTTGCCAGCGCGTGCCATTGCGACGATTGGCAATGCGTGATCGATGATTTCACGCAGGCCCGCCGTGTTGTGGCGCAGGCCTGGGCGAAAACTTTCGGCGAGCAACTGGAGCTGGATACCCTATGAGCGAAAAACCCGGCGTGGGCGATCTGATGCCCGACGTAGCCCTGACCACCCCCGAAGGCGGCGAGGTTCGCGCCTCCGACCTTAAGGGCAAGAAGGCAGTCGTGTTCTTCTACCCCAAGGACGATACCCCCGGCTGCACGGTCGAAAATCAGGACTTCACCGCGCTGGCGGACGATTTCGCGGCTGCCGGCGTGGCCCTGCTCGGCGTCAGCAAGGACAGCCCGGCGCGCCATGCGAAGTTCATCGCCAAGTACGGCCTCAAGGCCCCGCTCGCCAGCGATGCGGCCGAAGGCGGCCTGTCAGACGCGCTGGGTGTGTGGACAGAGAAGGTCAATTACGGCCGCACCTATATGGGCATGGTCCGGACCACTTACCTGCTGGACGCCGAAGGGCGCATCGCGCGGGTGTGGGGCAAAGTGAAGGTCAAGGGCCACGCCGCCGAAGTGCTGGAGGCGGCGAAAGCGCTTTGACCTCGCTTGCTGCCGCGATCCGGGCTGCGCTGCTGGCGGGCGATCCGCGCGCCAAGTTGATGGCTGCGCGCGGGGTGGCGCGTGACTGGCGGCTCGGGCGACTGGACTTCGCGTTCGATTGCGCGATGCCCGATCGCCCGGCGCGGCCTGAACGACCCGAATTGCTCGCGCCCGGACGCATGCCCAAGCGCGGCAAAGGCGGATCACTGCGCGGGCGAATCGCGCTTTGGCATGCGCTGGCGCACATCGAATTCGTCGCCATCGATCTCGCACTCGACATGGCGGGACGATTCGGCGGGGAGATGGGGCCGGACTTCGTCAGCGATTTTCTCAAGATCGCGGCGGACGAGGCGATGCATTTCGCCATACTCCAGCGGCACCTTGCGAGTATGGGCGCCGCCTATGGCGATCTGCCGGCGCATGACGGCTTGTGGGAAGCAGCGCACCTCACGCGGCACGATGTCGCGGCGCGGCTGGCGGTCGTGCCGATGGTGCTCGAAGCGCGCGGGCTCGACGTGACGCCGCCGACCATCGAGCGGGTGCGCCAAGCGGGCGACGGGGCCGGCGTGCGCATCCTCGAACGAATCCTTGACGATGAAATCGTGCATGTCCGAATCGGCACAAAGCATTTCACCGCAGTCGCTTTGGCGCGCGGTGAAGCGATGGAAGACCTGTGGAAAATGTTGGTAATCCGCCACTTCACTGGGGCCATTAAGCCACCGTTCAACGACTCGGCGCGTCTCGCGTGCGGTCTATCGCGGGAAATGTACCACGCTGTTGCTTTGCCCGGAGTGGCCCTCTAGCCCAATCTCACAGAGACGGCGGGGGGTCCGACCATCTCCAAAAAAACAAGAACCAGCGGGTCGCACGCCTGGTTCGGCAGTATGTCGAGTTGGACGGTATAAAGGGTTTTACGTGGTCGTTTCTTCAATTCTCAAGCTTCGTTCAATTGCTGGCTTCGTGGTCGCTGCGCTTTCTCTTGGCGCTGCCGTACCCGCTTTCGCCAACGCCAGCGCGAACGCAGACATCATTGCGCCGCTCCGCGCATCGCAGGCCGCCAAGTCGCAGTCTGGTAACGGTTCGGGCGACGATGAGTTCCGCACACTGTTTAATTCCTGGCAGAAGCTTGACGGGGGTCGCGCCCTTGCCGCTTCGACCCAGCCCAAGCGCTCGGCGATCGTGCCCGGCCTGACCGGCATTTCCACCCAGGTCGCCATCCCCGGCACCGTTTCGATCCCGTCGCTGATGCCGCTCGAATCGGGCCTGCTGCGGTCCAGCTTCGGCATGCGCAACCACCCGATCCTCGGCGGCCGCCGCGCTCACAAGGGCGTAGATCTGGCCGCCCCTTCGGGCACCCCGATCTACGCTTCGGCCGATGGCATCGTCAGCAAGGCCGAATGGTTCTCGAGCTATGGCCTGTACGTCAGCCTTGAGCATGGCGGCGACATCCAGACCCGTTACGGCCACATGTCGCGCCTCAATGTTTACAATGGCCAGAAGGTCCACAAGGGCGACCTGATCGGCTATGTCGGTACGACCGGCCGCTCCACCGGCCCGCACCTGCACTATGAAGTGCGCGTTGCCGGCCTTGCCGTGAACCCGATCCCCTACATGCAGGGTGGCGATTTCAAACCCGCTACCCTCGCCGCAGCGGCTACGGCCCCGGCAATGGGCGGCGACGACGAATAACAATTAGCGCGAAACAATAAGCTGACCGGGCAAAGCGCGGCAGCGAACAGGTACTTTGGGAGAGGTGCCAGGAAAAGGGCGGTGCGAACCGCCCTTTTCTGTATCTGGGGCTTTTTCGGTTTCAGGCCGGGCGAAAGATCAGCAGCCCAGCAGCCGCCGCGCGATGGCGCGTACTTCATCCGCCATGTCCTCGCGCTCCAGCGCTAGCGCCAGAGTTGCCTCGACAAAGCCGGTCTTCGATCCGCAATCGAACCGGCGGCCATCAAAGGTGACCGCATGGAACGGTTGCTGGCCGATCATCTGCGCCATGGCATCGGTCAGCTGGATTTCCCCGCCCGCGCCGGTCTGCTGGCTTTCGAGCACGCGCATGACTTCGGGCTGGAGGATATAGCGGCCCGTGATGATCAGATTTGACGGCGCATCCTCGCGCCTGGGCTTTTCGACCAGTCCTTTGACTTCGGTCAGCGCGCCTTCGCGCGCGCCCGGGGTGATCACGCCATAGCTCGACACCTCTTCCTCGGGCACTTCGAGCACCGAGATGATATTGCCGCCAACCCGGTCATAGGCCTCGACCATCTGCTTCATGCAGCCGCCGGTGCCATCCGCCTTGCCGATCATCAGCTCGTCAGGAAGGAACACGGCGAAGGGCTCATCGCCGACAATGGCGCGGGCGCACCAGAACGCGTGGCCCAGCCCGAGCGGCACTTGCTGGCGCACGGTGACGAGATTGCCCGGCTGGATGCGCGTCGGCTCCAGCACCTCCAGCGTCTTTTCGCGGTCCTTCATCGTCGTTTCAAGTTCGAAGGCCATGTCGAAATGCTCGACAATCGCGGTCTTGCCCCGGCCAGTGACGAAGATCAGTTGATCAATCCCCGCCTCGCGCGCCTCGTCGACGGCGTACTGGATCAGTGGCCGGTCGATGATCGGCAGCATTTCCTTGGGAATGGCCTTGGTCGCGGGGAGGAAGCGAGTGCCGAGCCCGGCGACCGGGAAAACGGCTTTGCGAATAGGCTTTTGCGACGGCATGGGCCGAGGAATCGCAGGCCCGTGCAGCCGCGTCAACCTTGTTACTTGCCCGCGCCACTTTTGCAGCTAAACCGCCTTTTATGGACAAGATCATCATCGAAGGCGGCAAGCGCCTCTCCGGTACGGTGCCTATTTCGGGTGCCAAGAATTCCGCGCTCACGCTGCTGCCTTGCGCGCTGCTGACGGACGAGCCGTTGACCCTGCGCAACCTGCCGCGCCTTGCCGATATTGACGGGTTCCAGCACCTGATGAACCAGTTCGGCATTTCGACGACGATTGCCGGCAGCCGGCCCGAAGATTTCGGCCGGGTGATGACTCTGGAGGCAACGCGGATCACCACCACGGTCGCGCCTTACGAACTGGTCCGCAAGATGCGCGCCTCGATTCTCGTGCTTGGCCCGATGCTGGCGCGCATGGGTGAAGCAACCGTGTCGCTGCCCGGCGGCTGTGCCATCGGCAACCGCCCGATCGACCTGCACCTGAAAGTGCTGGAAGCTCTGGGCGCTCATATCGAACTGGCGGCGGGCTATGTCAAAGCGGCCGCCCCCGATGGCGGGCTGCCCGGCGGGCGCTATTCGTTCCCGGTGGTCTCGGTCGGCGCGACCGAGAACGCGCTGATGACCGCCGTGCTGTGCAATGGCAAGTCAACGCTGCACAACGCCGCGCGCGAGCCGGAGATTGTCGACCTGTGCAAGCTGCTCGTCGCCATGGGTGCGCAGATCGAGGGCATTGGCACCAGCGACCTGACGATCCACGGCGTTCCCCGGCTCCATGGCGCCACTTATCGTGTGATGTCGGACCGCATTGAAGCCGGCTCCTATGCCTGCGCGGCGGCGATCACCGGCGGCGAAGTGACGCTGAAGCACGCCGTAATCGAGGAAATGGACGCCACGGTTCAGGCGCTGCGCGATGCCGGCGTGTCGGTCGAGAAGGTGCCCGACGGTATCCACGTTGCGGCGGACGGCCCGCTCAAGGCGATCACGCTTTCCACCGCGCCCTATCCCGGTTTCGCCACCGACATGCAGGCGCAGTTCATGGCCATGCTGTGCCTTGCCGAAGGGTCATCGGTGCTGACCGAGACGATTTTCGAGAACCGCTATATGCACGTGCCCGAGCTTAACCGCATGGGCGCGCATATCGAGACCAAGGGTCGCACTGCCGTGGTCCACGGGGTGGGCAAGTTGACCGGCGCCGAAGTCATGGCGACCGACCTGCGCGCTTCGATGAGCCTGGTGATTGCCGGCCTCGCCGCCGAAGGCCAGACGCAGGTCCACCGGCTCTATCACCTCGATCGCGGTTATGAGCGGCTTGAGGAAAAGCTCGCTCTGCTCGGCGCGCAAATCGAGCGCGTCGGCGGGGAATAACGGCGACCGCGCAACTTATCGGTCGCTCCGATGTTGACTGCAATACAGCCTTTTCGGGCTGTCAGTCTTTTTCAGGAGGAGCGGCACATGGCCTTGTTCAAACTCGCGATGGCGGCGGCGACCGGTTACGCAATTTATGAAATGGCCAAGGCGGGGCGCAAGCGCACCGCGGTAGCGTGGCCTGCGGCCTTCGCGCGGGGCGAGGCGACGCCCGGTTTCGCGCCTGTTCGCAACGCCGGACCAGATTCGATGGCCAGTGACCTGCCCAAGTGGGGCAAGGTCGACGAAGCGAGCGACGAGAGCTTCCCAGCGAGCGATCCGCCCAGCAGCAACCGGTTCACCTAAGCCTGATCAGTCGATCAGCTCGGCCCGTACCAGACGCTTGCGGTTCTTCTTGTCCATGCGCTCCAGCAAGGCGCGGGAGGCGACGACCTTGCTGTTGCCCTTCCGGAAGTTCTCGTAATCGATGAAGAACGGCCGGCAGACCGTGGCATAGATCATCGCGCGAACGCGGTCGGTGGTGTTCTGCTCGGCGCGGTGGACCATGCGGAAATCCCAGAGGCAGCATGAGCCTGCCGGCTGGTCTGCGCTGATGAACAGGTCCGGGTCCTTGAGAATTTCGAACTCGCGCTGTGATCGCGGGATGAAGGCGGTGCGGCCGATCGCGGCATCAAAATCCATCAGCGGAAAGGCGACCGTCAATGCGACCGGCGGCAGGATCTTGTCGATGCCGGTGCCGCCGAACAGCCAGTTCCCATCACGGTGCACCCGCAGGTCAACGGCATGGGGCCGGGCGATGACCACGCCGATTGATTCGAACACCCACGTATCGCCAAGGATCGTGTTGAGCACGCCGGTCAGCGCCGGATCGAACAGCAGGTCCTCGACATCAAAGGGCGCGGAAACCGGCAGCGGGAAGGCGAAGCGCTGGTCGCCGACGGCGATGTGGTCATCGGGCTCGGCCCCGATGCCGAGCGTTTCGGGGAAATGTTCTGCCAGCTGGGCAAGCAGCCGCGCCATGCGCTCGGGCGTGGCCAAGCCATCGATGAAGGCCACTCCGTCGCGGTGCATGCCGGACAGGATCGTTTCCGGTTCATCGCGCGGAGCGCGGGTGATGCTGGTGCCGGCAAGGCTGGCAGGGGCGGAAGTACCAGTCATTAAGGGTCCAGACGTAATGCGGCGGGCGGCGAACCTGACAAGTCTATGCGTGCTGGCCAAGGCTATTGTCAAACCCCGGGCCGCAAGGCTAGAAACCGGCCAAGCGGGGCAGTGCAACCTCCCGCTGGGCCTTCGGCTTTCGGCGTTCCCGCCCAAGTGTTGTGGATTTGATCGGGTGCCCGCTGGCTGGTTATGGCCGGGGCGCCGATGGGAACGCGCATGATTGACAGCAAACCTGAATTCAATGACCTCGTCCGCACCTTTGCCCGGATCGGCTGCCTGTCGTTCGGCGGCCCGGCAGGACAGATCGCGCTGATGCACCGAGAGATCGTGGAGGAGCGCGGTTGGGTGGACGAAGGCGCTTACCTGCGCGCGCTCAACCTGTGCCACCTGCTGCCGGGGCCAGAAGCGCAGCAGCTCGCCACGTGGATCGGCTGGAAACTGCACGGCGTGCGCGGCGGACTGGCGGCGGGGATGCTGTTCGTTGTTCCGGGTGCGCTGGTGATGTTCGGACTGTCGCTGCTTTATGTGATGGCGGCCGGGCTCACCTGGTTTGCCGCGCTGTTCCTCGGCATCAAGGCGGCAGTGCTGGCGATCGTTGCACAGGCCGTGATTCGCGTTGGCAAGCGGGCGCTGGGCACCCAGTTCAAGCTGGTTCTGGCGGGGGCTTCGTTCATCGCGCTTACCGCCTTCAACGTGCCGTTCCCGCTGGTGATCCTGTTTGCCGGCGTGCTCGGCGCGCTGGTGGCGCGGATCGAGCCTGACTGGCTGGATGCCCACGTCGTCGACACCGGTTCCGTGCCCGAACACGGCAAGCGGCACCTTGCCTTGCAGACGCTGAAGACGGTGGCGACATGGCTGGCGATCTGGGCGCTGCCGATGGTGCTTGTCGCCGCGACTCTCGGCACGGATCACGTGTTGTGGCAGATCGGCGCGTTCTTTTCCAAGCTGGCAGTGGTCACGTTCGGCGGGGCCTATGCCGTGCTGGCCTATATGGCGCAGGCCAGCGTCGAGCAGTTCGGCTGGCTCTCACCCGGCGAAATGGCTGACGGATTGGGCCTGGCCGAAACCACGCCCGGTCCGCTGATCATGGTCACTCAGTTCGTCGGTTTCCTCGCCGGATGGCGCGATGCCGGGCCGCTGGCACCGTTCGTTGCCGCGTTGCTCGCCGCGGGGCTGACCACCTGGGTTACCTTCGCGCCCTGCTTCATGTGGATCTTCGCCTGCGCGCCGTGGATGGACCGGCTGGAGCGCGTGCCTTCGCTGCAAGCGGCGCTGGCCGCGATAACAGCCGCCGTGGTCGGTGTGGTCGCAAACCTCGCGGTTTGGTTCGCGCTGCACGTGCTGTTCCGCAATGAAAACCTGCTGTTGTTTGACTGGCGGGCCGGGCTGATCGCGGTGCTGGCGGCGCTGCTGCTGTTCCGGTTCAAGCGGTCGGTGTTTGAAGTGCTGGCCGTTTCCGCCGCAGCAGGACTATTGCTCGGTCAGGTTTGACGCCAGCCCCAGATTCACCACCAGCCAGAGCCGGATGGCCCCGGCCAATCCCGGCGGTACCTCGGCGCACATGCGCTCGACATCGATGCGCGCGACGAGCGCATTGATCGGCACCCCTTCCGCTTCGGCCGCGTGTCTGAGCATGTCCCAGAACAGCGGCTCTAGGCTGATCGAGGTCTTGTGGCCGGCAATCTCGACCGAGCGTTTTACCGGGGGGTGGAAGGGCGAGGTCATGGGGTGTGCCGGCAGGAGAGCGGCAGGTTTCCTACCTGCGTGGCGGGACGGTTCCTTGACATCGTCCGCTACGGCCTCTTTCTCGCAGGGCGGGCACAGGCCTGGAACTTTCGCTTCAGGACTGTGTCCAGTGTGTCCACCGCTGTCACCCTTGCCGGCCGTACCTGCGCCCGCCAGCGATGATCAATACATGTGCTGGCCGCCGTTGATGCTCATGGTCGAGCCGGTGACGAAGCCGGCATTGTCCGAGCACAGAAAAGCCACGCCGCGGGCGATTTCGCTGGCCTGGCCAAGCCGGCCGACCGGGATCTTGGCGACGATCTTTTCGAGCACCGGGGCCGGCACGGCGGCGACCATGTCGGTATCGATATAGCCCGGCGCGATGGCGTTGACGGTGACGCCGAACTTGGCGCCTTCCTGGGCCAGTGCCTTGGTGAAACCGTGGATACCCGACTTGGCGGCGGCATAGTTCACCTGGCCGTACTGGCCGGCCTGCCCGTTGATCGAGCCGATGTTGACGATCCGGCCCCAGCCGCGCTCGCGCATGCCGGAGAAGGTGGCCTTGGCCATGTTGAAGCAGCCGCCGAGGTTGATGCGCATGACATCGTTCCAATCCTCGAAGCTCATCTTGTGCAGTACGCCGTCGCGGGTGACGCCGGCATTGTTGACCACCACGTCAATCGGGCCGAACTCGGCCTCGACCTTGGCGCAGCCGTCAATGCAGGCCTGATGATCGCCGACGTCCCATTTGGAGGTCGCAATACCGGTTTCGGCAGAGAATTTCGCGGCCGCAGATTCGTTGCCCGCGTAGTTGGCAACCACGGTAAAGCCCATTTCCTTCAATGCCAGACTGATCGCCTGACCAATGCCGCGGGTTCCGCCGGTTACGATTGCCACTTTCGCCATGGTGCCCACTCCCTAGGTGCATGAGGAGCTATTCCTCTGAAACTACGCTAGGCGCGACGGCAGATTCCGGCAAGCGGGAGATTGGCGGAAATAGGCGGAAAAATGCCTTGCCGAAGTCAGAAGCGGAACTGGGTTCCGACATAGACAGCCTGGCTGTCCTGCCGACCATCGGTGAGCGGCACCAGCCGGTCGCGTTCCTGCGAATAGCGCACGCCGGCGGTGACATTCAGATTTTTGCCAAGGCGGTACGAGCCGCCAAGATCAACCAGTGCCTCGCCATTGCCGCCGAACGTACGCGGCGCGCGGCCCGCATTCTCGCGGTTGTCGAGCGTGATGCGCGGGGCAAAGCGCGAAGGCGCATCCTTGGCCCCGGCGCTCAGCGAGAAGCTGGTCAGGGCCGGGTCCTCACCATGGCGCGCGTCCTTGGGCAGGGTGAAGCCTTGATAGCCGCGCGAAACGCCGAGGTTGTAGGCGGTAGGCGCTATGCCGAGCGGGCCGAGTTTGCCGCCGGCATCGCCAAGCGGGCCGCGCACATTGACCGCGCGGGCCGTGGTCGCATCGACGCGGACGGCAACGGTGATCGAACGATCAGGCCGGCCGGCAAGGCCAGCGGGCGTAAAGCGGAAGACCTGACCCTGGGGCAGGCTGGAGAGGCTTATCTGCCGGGCCAATGCCGGATCAACCGAAGCCGGGATGATCGTCCCCATGGCCGCACGCTCGTTCAGTGGCACGTTGCGCGGTTCGTAATTGCTGGAAAAGGCGAGCACGGCGCTGGGCAGGGCGAGAAGCCCCACGGCGCTGGCAATCAGCACTGCCGGGGAAAGCCCCGAAAAGCGTGCCTGTATATCCCTTGCCCTGATCATGGCTTGGCCGATCTACCTCCCGCCACCTGAACCTGCCCCTAATGGGACTCGGCAGGCGAAGCGACATTTTGCGCCTGATTCGCGGGCAATCCAAGCGAATTCGCTGGCACCCGCATTTGCCGGTGGCCAGTCCTTGCTTTTGCCAATTGAGCCTGCATCCCGTTCACTTGGGGTTCAAGCCGCGTGCGGCCTTGGTGGGACGCGCAACGCATCAAAGCTTGCCGCGCGCGGCCTCGCGGTTATAGAGGCGAAACGCGCGGAAGGCCGATGGCATGGCGCAATCATTTTGACGGGAACCGAGTTACGATGACTGGCACTGCTTCAAGCCGCAAGACCAAGACTGTAATGGCAAAGGCCGGCCTCGTGCTGATGCTCGCGCTCTCGGTAACCGCCTGCGGCAAGAACAGTCGTCCCAAGGCAGACCTTGCCGCCAGCAAGGTCACCACGATCGGCGTGAATTCCTATCTGTGGCGCGCCAGCCTTGATACGCTGTCGTTCATGCCGCTGGTCCAGACGGACAGCAACGGCGGCGTAATTGTCACCGACTGGTACGCCAACCCGCGCAACCCGGGTGAACGCGTCAAGGTCACCGTCACAATCCTCGATCAGGACCTGCGCGCCGATGCCCTGCGCGTCGCCACCAGCCGCCAGATCTCGCAGGCCGGCAACTGGGTCGATGCGCCGGTCCAGGCGGCCACTGTTCAGAAGCTTGAGGACATCATCCTCACCCGGGCACGTGACCTGCGGCGCTCTGCCGTCGCCAACTGATCCTCCACCCAAATCGACTCGACAGGGGGGCTAGAACATGACCGAGCGGTTTGACCCGTCCGTCGCCGACGGGCGCTGGCAACGCATTTGGGACGAGCAGCAGACCTTCAAGGCTGACGACGCGAGCGCCAAGCCGCGCTCCTACGTGCTCGAGATGTTCCCTTACCCCTCGGGCCGCATCCACATCGGCCACGTGCGCAATTACACGATGGGTGACGTGCTCGCCCGCGCCAAGCGCATGCAGGGCTTCGAAGTGCTTCACCCGATGGGCTGGGATGCCTTCGGCATGCCGGCAGAAAACGCCGCGATGGAAATGGGCGTTCACCCCGGCGGCTGGACGCGCGACAATATCGCCAACATGAAGGCGCAGCTGAAACGCCTCGGCTTCGCGCTCGACTGGAGCCGCGAACTGGCAACCTGTGAGCCGGAATATTACGGCCACGAACAGGCTCTGTTCCTTGACCTTTATGAGGCTGGCCTCGTCTACCGCAAGGAATCGGCGGTCAACTGGGACCCGGTCGACATGACCGTGCTGGCCAACGAACAGGTAATCGACGGGCGCGGCTGGCGCTCGGGCGCGCTGGTCGAAAAGCGCAAGCTCAACCAGTGGTTCCTGAAGATCACCCAGTTCGCCGATGACCTGCTCGCTGGTCTCGACGGTCTCGAAAACTGGCCCGAGAAAGTTCGCACGATGCAGGCGAACTGGATCGGCAAGAGCCAGGGCCTGCGCGCCAAGTTCAACTTCGTCGATTCGGCGGACGGGATCGAAGTGTTCACCACCCGGCCCGACACGATGTTCGGCGCGAGCTTCGTTGCCATCGCCGCTGACCATCCGGTGGCGCAGCAGATGGCCGGGACCGTACCCGAGCTTGCCGAGTTCATCGCGGAATGCAAGCGCGGTGGCACCACGGCGGCGGAACTGGAAACGGCGGAGAAGCTGGGCTTCAACACCGGACTTTCGGTTGAACATCCGCTCAAGAAGTCATGGCACCTGCCGGTCTATGTCGCGAACTTCGTGCTGATGGACTATGGCACCGGCGCGGTCTTCGGCTGCCCGGCGCATGACCAGCGCGACCTCGATTTCGCGCGCAAGTATGAACTGCCTGTCAGCCGCGTCGTTGCTGATGGCGATGAAACCGGCGAGTCCTTTGACGGTGACGAGGCCTATACCGGCCCGGGCCGCATCGTGAATTCCGAATGGCTCGATGGCATGACCGTGACCGATGCCAAGGCGGCAGTGATCGCCAGGGCCGTCCATGACGGCTGGGGCGAGGCCGAGACCCAGTACCGCCTGCGCGACTGGGGCGTCAGCCGCCAGCGTTACTGGGGCACGCCGATCCCCTTCATCCACTGCGAAGTCTGCGGCGTGGTACCGGTGCCGAAGAAGGATCTGCCGGTGGTCCTGCCCGAAGACGTCAGCTTCGACGTACCCGGCAACCCGCTGCTGCGTCATCCGACGTGGAAGCATGTCGGCTGCCCCAAGTGCGGCGCGCCGGCCACGCGCGAGACCGACACCCTCGACACCTTCGTCGATTCCTCGTGGTACTTCCTGCGGTTCGCCAGCCAGCCGGGTGACAAGCCGTTCGACCCTCAGATCGTCAAGCAGTGGCTGCCAGTCGAGCAGTACATCGGCGGGATCGAACACGCGATTCTCCACCTGCTCTACGCCCGCTTCTGGACGCGCGCGCTGGCGCATATCGGCAAGCTCGATTTCGCCGAGCCGTTCGCCAGCCTGTTCACTCAGGGCATGGTGACGCACGAGACGTACAGCCGCACAGATCCCGCGAACGGCCAGCCGGTCTATTTCAGCCCGGCCGAAGTCGAGCGCGGCGGGGAGAGCGCGGTGCTTGCGGCAGATGGTGCGCCGGTCGAGATCGGCCGCGTCATCAAGATGTCGAAGTCCAAGAAGAACGTGGTCGATCCGGACGACATCATCGCCCAATATGGCGCTGATGCGGTCCGCTGGTTCATGCTGTCGGACTCGCCGCCGGAACGCGACCTGCCGTGGTCCGAAGCCGGTATCGAGGGCTGCGCCCGCTTCGTCCAGCGCCTGTGGCGGCTGTTTGGCCAGTACGACGCGGCTGCCACCGGCGAAGACAAGTCCCTTGATCGCAAGACACACCAGACCGTTCACGCCGCCGCGCAGGACATTGCCTCGCTCGGTTTCAACAAGGCCGTGGCGCGGATTTACGAGCTGACCGCCGTAACCGAGAAGGCCGCGCCCTCGGCCAGTCGTTCCGCCGCTATCCGCACGCTGCTGCTGCTCACGGCGCCGATGATGCCGCACCTCGCCGAAGAGGCATGGGCGGGAATCGGCGGGGAAGGCCTCGTCTCCGATGCGCCTTGGCCCACGGTCGATCCGGCGCTGCTGGTCGAGGACGAAGTGACCATCGCCATCCAGGTGCTGGGCAAGCTGCGCGATACCATCACCGTCGCCAAAGGGCTGCCCAAGGAGGAAGTCGAGGCGCTTGCGCTCGCATCCGAGAAGGTCCAGCGTGCGCTTGATGGCAAGGCTGTGAAGAAGGTGATCGTGGTGCCCGACCGTCTGGTGAACCTCGTCGCATGACGCGCATGGCATTCCTCGTGCTGGGCGCGGCGCTGTCGTTATCGGGCGCGCTTTCGGGCTGCGGATTGCAGCCGATGTACGCTGGCGGTGGCCGCGGCGCGGTTGCCCAGGGCCTCGCTGCTATCGACGTTCCGCCAATCGAAGGGCGCGCCGGCTGGCTGATGCGCAATTCGCTCAATGACCGGCTCGGCGCGGCGGGGACTGGCGGCGCAGCGCGCTACCGGCTCGATGTGCGGCTGGATGACAAGCTCGAAGGCCTTGGCCTGCTGTCTGACGATACCATTGGCCGCGAACGCCGCACCCTGCGCGCCCGCTATCAGCTGGTTGACCTTGCCTCAGGCGCAATCGTCATGGACGCGACTGCCGGGGCGGATGCGGGCATCGACGTCGTCAGCTCCGAATATGCGACCATCGCGGCGGAGAACAAGGCGCTCGAAAACCTTGCGGAAGAAGTCGCCAGCCGCATGGTGACGCAGATCGCTCTCCAGCTGCGCAAGGGCGCGGCAGCGGGCAAGTGAAAGCCAGCCAGCGCGATTTCAACACCGTCGCCCCCAAGGCGGCGGCACAGGCGCGCACCTTCTTTTTCTGCGGCCCTGACGAAGCCGGAGCGCAGGACGCCGCCTTCCGCATCGCCGGCCTGCTCGGCGATATTGGCGAACGCGTCGAGATGACCGGGGCCGAACTCAAGAAGGATCCGGTGCGGCTGGGCGACGAAGCGCGCTCGACCTCGCTGTTCGGTGACAAGCGCCACATCTGGGTCCGCGTGCAGGGCGACGAGGCGACCGAGGCGGTCGAAATCCATGTGTCCAGCGTGGTCGAGGCCTGCCCGGTGCTGATCGTCGCCACCGGCGCGACTGACAAGGGCCGCACCGCCAAGTTGCTGGCTGACCGCAAGGATGCCTTGGTGGCGATGTTCTGGCCACCTGACCTGAGGTCGGTTTCTGGATCGGTGCGCGATATGGCCAGCGCCGCCGGGCTGCGGATCGACGGCGCGATTGCCGATCGGATCGCCCGCGCCTCGGGGCTCGATACCCGGTTGGCGCAAAGCGAAATCAACAAGCTCGCCCTGTTCCTCGACGCAGCCCAGGAACGCCCGCGCACCGCCGATGCCGCCGCGCTCGATGCGATCGGCGCGGCAACCGGTGATGATGGCATGATGCCGATCGTCAACACGGTCCTTGCCGGCGAAGTTGCCAAGCTGCCGGGCGAACTTCGCCGCATCCGCGAAATGAACATCAGCCCGGTCGGACTTCTGCTGCAGTTCGAGCGACGCGCCGCCCAGTTGGCCCAGCTTGCCGCCAAACTGGGCCCGCGCGGTGACGTTCGCGGGCTGATCGAGTCGGAAAAGGCGGCGCGCCGCATTTTCTGGAAGGACGAGCGCGACTTGCAGGCCCAGCTTATGCGTTGGCGCGGCAAGCGGCTGCAGCGGCTGGTCGACCGCTTGGCCAACCTGCACCGCGCGCTGCTGGCGAACAGCCAGTCGGCGGAATTGCTGCTGGCGCAGGAACTGGCGGAAATTGCCCGCTTTGCCGCTCACAAGAATTGAGCCGAAAGGTGCCCCAAAGCGGCACTCGGTATTTCTCCTTAAATAGTTTAAACAGAGGGCTTGAATTAAGTCCCTGTTGCAGTGCAACATAGTGCTGCAATAACACATTACGTATTGCAGGATTGACCAGCCATGCTGTCCGATCAGTTCACCCAGAGGGACCGCAACAGAGTGAATGTCGAGAGCGCCATTTCAGCCGAAAGCCGCGCAGTTCGGACCGCGCGTTCGCGCACGCTTCCGGAGGAATCGCGGCCCGGGCTCGAGCGGCGGCGCCTCCAGTGTTACCTCGCGATCCTTCTCGGCGACATTGCCATGCTGGTCTCCGCCTTCGTCTTTGGCGGCTGGATCTATCAAGGGACCGCCGGCGTCCAATCAGGCCTGATCCTTGTCCAGCTTGTCATCCCGGTGTTTCTCACCATCGCGCTGTACAACAATTCCTATTCGTTGCGGTCGCTGCAGACAGCTTCCTATGGCGCGGTGCGGGCGCTGATTGCGCTGGCCATCTCGTCGGCCGTGGTCATCTTCATCGCCTTCTACACCAAGTCCAGCCAGGACTTTTCGCGCATCGGTTTTACGCTTGGCGTGGCACTCTCTGCTGCCATGATTCCCTGGTTGCGTGCCCAGATGCGCGGCTTCGTGGCGTGGCGCTGCGGCAGCCGGGTGACGTACGAATTGCTCATCGACGATGAAGGTCCGGCCATCGAACTGCCCGGTACCACGCGGATCAACGCGTGCCGCTATGGCCTGGTCCCTGATTCGAGCGACCCGGTGGCGCTTGACCGGATCGGCGGCCTGCTGCGCGGCTGCGACCGCGTCGTCGTGTCCTGCCCGCCAGAGCGCCGCCATGCCTGGTCGCGCATTTTCAAGGGAACTGCCGTTGCCGGTGAAGTGATCGACAACACCATTGTCGAACTCGATGCCATCGGTGCGCGGCAAGCGGGCGGTTATGGCCTGCTGCTGGTTTCAGTCGGGCCGCTGGGCCTGCGTTCACGGGCGCTCAAGCGGACGTTCGATGTCATCGTTGCCGGGCTCGGCATCCTTGTGCTGTCGCCGGTGATCGCGCTCGTCGCGCTGTTCATCTTTCTTGAGGATCGCGGTCCAGTACTCTTCGTGCAGAAGCGCATGGGTCTGTCGAACACGTTTTTCTCGATGCTCAAGTTCCGGTCGATGCGGGTGGCGCAGCTCGATGACGAGGGCGCTGTCTCGACCGCGCGCGATGACGTGCGGATTACCCGCATTGGATCGTTCATCCGCCGCACCTCGCTCGATGAATTGCCGCAGCTGTTCAACGTGCTGCTGGGCGACATGTCGATCGTCGGTCCGCGCCCGCATGCAATTGGCAGTCTGGCCGGCGATAAAACCTTCTGGGAAGTCGATTCGCGCTATTGGCTGCGCCATGCTCTCAAGCCGGGATTGACCGGTCTGGCGCAAGTTCGCGGGCTGCGCGGGGCGACCGATCACGAATCGGATCTGCAGGACCGGCTCCATTCCGATCTCGAATACCTCAACGGCTGGTCGATCTGGCGCGATGTCAGGATTGTCTTCTTGACGATCCGGGTGCTCGTCCACGACCGGGCCTATTGAGCAGCCAACCGGCGATCAGCCCCAGTCGTTGCAGTGCGGATCGGCACCGACAACCTGCCGCCGCAGCGAGGCCCGGGCCAACCGTTCGATCTCCGCCTTGCGCCGCGCGGCATTAAGCCCGAGATCGGGCGCAGGGCGCAGGAATTCCGCGTCATAGCCGTCTGCGATGATCAGGCCACAGCGATCAGGCAGGAAGTTGGCGGTCTCCATGCATTCGCGATCAAGGTGATGCGACAGGCCCCAGTAGAACCGGTCGCAGTGGTCAAGATAATCGGTCCACTTGCCATCGCCGAGCAGGTCGGCCTTGCTGACCTTTATCTCGACGATGATCACCCGGCCTTTGCCGTCGATCCCCATAAGGTCGGCGCGGCGATTCGATCGCAGCGGCATTTCGGGCAGGCACCAGATATCGTTGCGGGCGAACAGCCGGCAGATTCCTCGCGCCACGGCCAGCGAGGTGCGCGGTTCAAGGAGTGATTCGGCAGGGGCAGGCAGGCTCATTCCGCCAGTTTAGGAACAGACCGGGAACCTTGCAAGCCGCATCAGAACGGGCGGCGCATGTCCCTGGCTTTCGGCGCCAGCGTCAGCAGGGCCGAGCGTGCGGTCATGAATTCCTGCCACAGGCTCAGCGCGGCGGTGCTTGCGTCGATCCCGCGGGCATGGACTGCAAGCAGGGCACCGATCCCGGTTTCCATGATCGCCGACAAGTCATCGACGCCCTGCCCGGCCACATCGCGTTGCCATCCTCCGACATCGCGAATCACTGCCGGGAAATTGCGCAGTTCGGCGGTCATTGGCTCGGGAGCGATCCCGGCCAGTGTGGCGACGATGCCAGCGGCGTCATGCAGCGCGGACCATTTCATGCCCATGGAGCTTGCAGAAGCCTGGCCGAACGAGGCACGGCCCGATCCGACGAGCGCCGGGGCGGTGGCCGATCCGGCAAAAGGGGAGAGAGTTCCAGTCATGCTTGCCCCTTACGGCATAGCCCCTTGCAAAATTGCTAAGGCGATGCGGGCGACGCGTGATTGCGCTTTCGCTTTGCGCGCGTCCCGCCATGATGGCGGCAAGCGCTGCGGCATGATCCGCGTGCATCTGGGCGGGGAATGACATGGCATCGGGCGAAATGCTGGCCTTGGGCGAATGGAAGCGGCACGGTTGGAATATTCCCGCCTGTCTGGCCGGCATGATGCTGGTGTCGGTTCACAACTATGCGCTGGGCGCGATGGTCCTGCCATTGGAGCGTGAATTTGGCTGGTCCCGGTCAGAGATTACCGCCGGCCATTTCTTCCCCTCGATGGCGGCCATCATCCTTGCGCCGCTGGTTGGCATCGCGATTGACCGTCTGGGCGCGCGGCGGATTGCGCTCACGGGCGTGCCGGCGTTCTGCCTGTGCTTGGCGGCACTATCGCTGGCCGGGCCATCGATTACCTCGTGGCTGGTGCTCTATTTCCTGCTCGGCGTGGCATCGATGCTGATCTTCCCGACGGTGTGGACCACTGCCGTCAACGTGCGTTTTGACCGCAACCGGGGCAAGGCGCTGGCGGTGACGCTGGTCGGCACCGGTGTCTCGGCCACCTTCGTGCCGACACTGACGACGGTGCTGATTGCCGAGGAAGGCTGGAGAACCGCCTATCAGGTGCTGGCGCTCGGCTCCTTTGCCATCGTTTTCCCGCTGGTCTGGTTCCTTTTCGCCCGCGACGAACAGCGTGGCGCCGGCGCGGGGCATTCGGTCCATGCGAAGCCAATGGTGGCAGAGCTGCTGTCGGCGCGGTTCCTCAAACTGGCCGCAGCGGCCTTTGCCTTCGGGCTGGCCGTGTCGGCAGTGACGACCAACGCCGTGCCGATCCTGCGCGCGGAAGGCCTCGATCCGCTCGCCGCCGCCAAAGCTGCCGGACTGATCGGCATGGGCTCGATGATCGGGCGGCTGCTCGGCGGGGTAATGCTCGATCACCTCGAAGCGCGTTACGTGGCGGCGGGATCGATGCTGCTGCCGGTCGCCGCCATCGCCATCCTGCTGTCCTCGCAAGG
>NZ_JANPGP010000064.1:0-1915 GCF_031424035.1 Novosphingobium sp. | reverse complement strand
CGATGATCCCCAAGGGGCGGGCGAACTACGAGCCCAACAGCCTCGATCAGGCGGGCGAGGATCCCGGCCCGCGCGAATGCTCCGAAACCGGTTTCACCAGCTTTCGCGGAACCGGCGAGGACAACGATGCGTCGCAGAAGCTGCGGATCAGGCCGGAAAGCTTTGCCGATCACTTCAGCCAGGCGCGGATGATGTACGCGTCGCAGACCAAGATCGAGCAGGCGCATATGGCGTCGGCGTTCGTGTTCGAATTGTCCAAGGTTGAACTCGAGCACGTCCGGCTGCGGATGCTGTCACAACTGCGCACTGTCGATGAAAGCCTGGCGCAGCGGGTGGCCGATGGCTTGGCGATGCCGTTGCCCAAAGCTGCACCGGCCGCTGCACCGACGCTCGATCTCGATCCGTCGGACAAGCTGTCGATCGTCAAGCAGGGCCAGCCGCCGATGAAGGGCCGCAAGGTCGGCGTGCTGTTCGATGAAGGATCGGACAAAGCCGCCTTGGCGAAGCTGGGCAAGGAGATCGAGGGTGCCGGGGGAACGATGTTCCTGGTTGCGCCAAAGGTCGGTGCGCTCGCGCTCGCGGGCGGCGGCGAGTTGAAGGCACACGGCCAGCTTGCCGGTTCGCCATCGGTGCTGTTCGACGCGGTTGCCGCGGTGCTCGCGCCCGCAGCGGTCGAAAAGTTGCTGAGCGAAGGGGCTGCCGTGCAGTGGTTCATGGATGCCTTCGCGCACTGCAAGACAATCGGCTGCGATAAAGCGGTTCAGCCGCTGCTCGACAAGGCAGGCGTGGTGAAGGACGAAGGCGTGGTCGGCTTGGCCGAGTTCGCCGCCATCGCCCCGGCGCGGCATTGGGATCGCGAGCCTAAAGTGCGTATGCTCGCCTGATGCATTGACGCGCGGGCAGGTCTATGGGCGGGGGCGATGCATCTGCGCGCCCCCGCTATTCTTTGCGCTTCACGCGCGCATGGCGAGACCGCTGCCGTAATCCGGATTCTGACCGCCGAGCATGGGCTGTTCGCTGCTTATTGCGCGGGTGCGCGGGGGCGGCGGCTGCGACCGGTGCTGATACCCGGCAACCTGCTCGATGCGGAGATTTCGGCGCGTTCCTCTAGCCAGTTGCCGTTCGCCAAAGTCGAACTGGTCGAAAGCCGTGGACCGTGGCTGGGCGAGCCGCTTGCCAGCGCGGCCATCGCCTGGGCTTGTGCGCTGACCGCGACCGCGCTGCCCGAGGGCCATCCCTATCCGCCGTTGTACCAGGCGCTCGGCGGATTGCTCGATGCGATCTGCCACGCGCCATCGGCGCGCGGGTGGAGCCGGGCACTGGTCGCCTATGAGGCGCTGCTGCTGCGCGAGCTCGGCTATGGCAGTCGGGTGCTGGCGGGCGGGGGCGGCGATCCGGGTGACGAATGGGGCGCGATCTTCGATCGGCTGGCGCGGCTGGGCGAACTGCTCGAAACCCGGTTGTTTCAGAATGGCCCTTCAAGAGGGCTGGGGCTTGCGGGGCGGGGGGGCGATGTTATGGCGGCCCGTTCGATTCTGGTCGAGCGGCTGAAACGGATTGCGGGGCCCGAGTGAGAATTGCGGTAATGCCCGGCGACGGGATCGGACCCGAGGTGACCGCCGAGGCGCTGCGCGTGCTCGATGCGCTGGCGCTGCCGGGGCTGGTGCTGATCGAGGCCGACGTCGGCGGGGTGGCTTACAAGCGCCACGGTCACCCGCTCCCGCCCGAGACGCTGGAGGGCGCGAAGTCCGCCGATGCAATCCTGTTCGGCGCGGTCGGCGATCCTTCGTGCGACGCGCTGGAGCGCCGGTTGCGGCCCGAACAGGCAATCCTCGGCTTGCGCGGCGAACTCGGCCTGTTCGCCAATTTGCGCCCCGCGAAGATGTTCGCGGGGATGGAAGACGCCTCGGCGCTG
>NZ_JANPGP010000063.1:0-3819 GCF_031424035.1 Novosphingobium sp. | reverse complement strand
AAGGTCACGCTGGGCCCCAAGGGTCGCAACGTGGTGATCGACAAGAGCTTCGGCGCTCCGCGCATCACCAAGGACGGCGTTACCGTCGCCAAGGAAATCGAACTCAAGGACAAGTTCGAGAACATGGGCGCCCAGATGCTGCGCGAAGTCGCCAGCAAGACCAACGACCAGGCTGGTGACGGCACCACCACCGCCACCGTGCTCGCCCAGGCGATTGTCCGCGAAGGCATGACCTGCGTTGCAGCCGGCATGAACCCGATGGACCTCAAGCGCGGCATCGATCAGGCCGTTACCGCCGTTGTTGCGGATCTGGTGAAGCGTTCGAAGCCGGTTTCGGGTTCGGCCGAAATCGCCCAGGTCGGCATCATCTCGGCCAATGGCGACCGTGAAGTCGGCGAGAAGATCGCCGAAGCCATGGAAAAGGTCGGCAAGGAAGGCGTGATCACCGTGGAAGAGGCCAAGGGCCTCGAATTCGAACTCGATGTCGTCGAAGGCATGCAGTTCGACCGTGGTTATCTCTCGCCCTACTTCGTGACCAACGCTGAAAAGATGCTGGTCGAGCTGGATAACCCCTACATCCTGATCCACGAAAAGAAGCTGTCGAACCTGCAGTCGATGCTGCCGATCCTCGAAGCCGTGGTGCAGTCGGGCCGTCCGCTCCTCATCATCGCTGAAGACATCGAAGGCGAAGCGCTTGCCACCCTCGTGGTCAACCGCCTGCGCGGCGGCCTCAAGGTTGCAGCCGTCAAGGCTCCGGGCTTCGGCGATCGCCGCAAGGCCATGCTGGGCGATATCGCCACGCTGACCGCCGGTGAAATGATCTCCGAAGACCTTGGCATCAAGCTGGAGAACGTCACGCTCGCCATGCTCGGCCAGGCCAAGAAGGTCACGATCGACAAGGACAACACGACCATCGTCGACGGCAATGGTTCGGCTGAAGAGATCAAGGCCCGCGTCGAACAGATCCGCGCCCAGATCGAAGTCACCACCAGCGACTACGACCGCGAAAAGCTGCAGGAACGTCTGGCCAAGCTGGCTGGCGGTGTTGCCGTGATCAAGGTTGGCGGCGCGTCGGAAGTCGAAGTGAAGGAACGCAAGGACCGCGTCGACGACGCTCTCCACGCCACCCGCGCTGCGGTTGAAGAAGGCATCGTCCCCGGCGGCGGCACGGCGCTGCTTTATGCCACCAAGGCTCTTGAGGGCATGAAGGGCGTGAACGACGACCAGACCAAGGGCATCGACATCGTCCGCAAGGCGATTCAGGCTCCGGTTCGCCAGATCGCCACCAACGCCGGTCATGACGGTGCCGTGGTTTCGGGCAACCTGCTGCGCGAGAATGACGAGACTCAGGGCTTCAACGCGTCGACCGACGTCTATGAAAACCTCGTCGCTGCCGGCGTGATCGACCCGACCAAGGTCGTGCGCACCGCCCTGCAGGATGCTGCCTCGGTTGCTGGTCTGCTGATCACCACCGAAGCTGCCATCGCCGACAAGCCGGACGACAAGCCGTCTATGCCCCCGATGGGTGGCGGCATGGGCGGCATGGGCGACATGGGCTTCTGAGCCTGCCCAACTGACGCACCGAAAAACGGGGCCGGGGAGCAATCCTCCGGCCCTTTTTTTGCGCCGTGTCTGCTTGATTCGGGCTTGTGAGCGCCAAAACGGTCGAAAATCGCGCGTTTACGCATTTTCCCGCGCGTCTGGTGCAACTCGTCGCGCGGCCGTTGTGACAAAATGCGCGCCGCGTACAACATCTGTAAACCTTGGTGGGGTTAGGGATAGTGCGTGACTGAGGGACTGCTTTCTCGATTTCTGACGCTGAGCGTCGCGGCGGCAGCACTGCTGGCGCTTCCCGCACAGGCTGCATCCGGCAACTCGCTGTCCAGCTCGCTCGAGGGCGAGTTTGACACGATGTTCGGCGGACCGAAGGCGAAGATCGAAACGCCCTCGTCGGTTAGCAGCCAGTCCAGCGTTACCATTACGCGCGGCCAGAAGGGCCAATCTGTCCAGACTGTCTCCGTGCCGGTTCGCGCACCTGTTTCTCTCGCCGCTGTACCGCAAAGCCAGCCCTCCTACGCCTATTCCAGCCCGTTCGAAGCCTCGATCGCAGCGCTGGCAGAAGGCTCGCAAGGCCGCATCGGCGTGGCCGCGCTCGATCTTGAGACCGGTCGCTCTGTGGCGATCCTGGGCGACCAGTCGTTCCCGATGGCATCGACCAGCAAGATAGCCATTGTCGCCACTTTCCTGGCGGGCGTCGATGATGGCCGATACAAGCTTTATGACCAGTACCCGCTGATCGTGGCGGTGCCCTCGAAGAAGTTCTCCAGCGCGCAGGCCCCTGTCCGTCAGGGCACGACGATGAGCGCGCTCAGCCTGATCGAAGCTGCGATTACCCGCAGCGATAATCAGGCCACCGACGCGCTGCTCGCCGCCGTCGGTGGCCCACAGGTCGTGACCCGCTGGGTGCAGAGCCGCGCGGGGATCAACGAATTCCGCATCGACCGCACGATCGCCACGCTGGTGCGCGATGACGGCGCGGTCAATCCGGCGACCGCCATCGACAAGCGCGACAGTGTGACCCCGATGGGCATGGTTCGCCTTCTCTCCGGTATCTATCGCCGCGAATGGCTGAGCCGGGCGTCAAATGACGTGCTGCTCGGCGCAATGAGCCGCACGGTCACCGGCAAACACCGCATCCGCGGACTGCTGCCCGAAGGCACGCAGGTTGCCCACAAGACCGGCACCCTGTTCAACACGGCCAGCGATGTCGGCTTCATCAAGACCCCTGATGGACGCGATCTGGCTGTGGCCATCTATGTCACGGGACAAGGCAGCAAGCCGGCCCGTGATGCCCGCATCGCCGCGATCGCCCGTTCGCTTTACGATGGTTACCTGGCCGAAGCTGCCAGCAACCGCCGCACCGCGCTGCGCTGATCCACTCAGCATACATTATCTGAACGCCGCAGCGCTGCGCCGCACTTAGCGCGCCGCAATGACGCAAGAAAAGGCGCGCAGGACCAAGTCCCACGCGCCTTCCATAACATCCTCAAACGAGGTGCTTACTTGGCGCCTTCCGAGGCACCAGCCTTTGCACCTTCGACAGCGCCGGCAGCTGCGCCAGCGACAGCACCAGCAGCCTTGTCGGCGCCTTCCTTCATCGTCGCAGCCGCTTCTGAACCGGCAGCCTTCATGTCAGCCGCAGCTTCCGAGCCAGCAGCGGCCGCGTCGCCGGCGGCATCGCTCATGCTGGCAGCAGCGTTCGAAGCGTCGGCTTCTGCGCCTTCCTTGGTGTTCGAGCAGGCGCCGAGGGCGAGCACGGCACCGGCGGCAGCTGCCGCCAGAACGATTTTGCGCATGAATTACAATCCTTTGTAGCGAGTGGACCTGGCCATTCCGACCCGCCTGGGCGAGTCTTGGGCCGGCGCGAGGCTGCCGAGCGGCCAATCGAATGTCAATCGCGCCCGCCTTCGTTTCGCCGCATTTCCGGCAGGGCCTGCAGGTATCTTCTGGACAAAGAAAAGGGCGCGCAAGGTTTCCCCTGCGCGCCCAAATTCATCTTTGCCGTAAGGCGAAGATTACATCTTCGGAGCTTCCGAAGCGTCAGCCGATGCTTCAACCGAAGCTTCAACAGCCGGAGCCGAAGCGTCAACGGTAGCTTCAGCCGAAGCTTCGGTGGTGGCTTCAGGAGCAGGAGCTTCCGACTTGCAAGCCGAGAGAGCGAAAACGCCAGCAACAGCGGCGACGAGAGCGATCTTGCGCATGTATATAATCCTTGAGCGAGTGGACCCCGTTCGAACCCTTGGCCCAATGCCGCGGAGT
>NZ_JANPGP010000062.1:0-59410 GCF_031424035.1 Novosphingobium sp. | reverse complement strand
CAGCATCTGGGCGCCCATGTTCTCGAACTTGTCCTTGAGTTCGATTTCCTTGGCGACGGTAACGCCGTCCTTGGTGATGCGCGGAGCGCCGAAGCTCTTGTCGATCACCACGTTGCGACCCTTGGGGCCCAGCGTGACCTTTACCGCGTTGGCGAGGATATCGACACCGGCGAGAATGCGTTCACGCGCATCGCGCGAAAAGCGTACTTCCTTGGCAGCCATTATTCAGTTCCTTTGAATTTTGATTTGATGGGGATGGATGTCGCTCAGCCGATGATGCCGAGGATATCGCTTTCCTTCATGATCAGCAGGTCTTCACCGTCGACCTTGACCTCGGTGCCGGACCACTTGCCGAACAGCACGCGGTCGCCGGCCTTGACGTCCATCGGGGTGATGGTGCCGTTTTCGGCGCGGGCGCCCGAACCGACGGAAACGACTTCGCCTTCAGCGGGCTTTTCCTTGGCGGCGTCGGGGATGATGATGCCGCCAGCCGTTTTTTCTTCGGCTTCGACGCGGCGGACCAGCACGCGATCGTGCAGGGGACGGAATGCCATTGCTTGAGTTCCTCTCGAAAAATTCACATGGGTTTGGCACTCGCCATGGGAGAGTGCCAGCGAGGCGCATATGGGTCGGGGTTCATCCAGCGTCAAGGTGGAGCGAGCCGAAAAAATTGTCTGCGCGCCGAAGCGAGATCAGGCCCGGACCAGTCCCAGCGCCTCGCGCCGCCACCAGCGCCAGGTGAGCAGGATCGCGACGACAACCAGCCCAGCCATCAGCCCGATCCACACGCCGATGCCGGCAAGCGGAGTCCACAGCCCCAGCCACGCGGCCACGACGAAGCCGACCAGCCAGTAGCCGGCGAGTGCGATGATCATCGGCCACTTGGTGTCCTGAAGTCCCCGCAAGGCACCGGACGCGACGGTCTGGATGCCGTCCGCCAGCTGGAAGGCCGCGGCGATGACAAGAAATTGCAGCGCGAAGGCGACCACGGCGGCATTCTCCGGCAAGTCCGGATCGACATAGGCCGAAATGATCAGGCGCGGCGCACCCAGCATCGCGGCAATCGCCACAACCTGCGCGATCAGGCAGACGCCGAACACGGCGATCCCGGCGCGCGCCACGCCTTGCCGGTCGCCCGCGCCGAAGTGATAACCGATGCGGATCGTTGCTGCCTGGCCGATGCCATAGGGGATCTGGAAAAAGGCGGCGGCGATCTGCAGCGCGATGGTGTGCGCGGCCAGCTGCGCTGCGCCGATGTTACCCATCAGGTAAGCCGCCGAACCGAACAGTCCGCCTTCGGCCATGATAGTCAGTGCGATCGGAATCCCGAGCCGCACCATGGTTTTCAGTCGCTTCCATTCAGGGCGCCAGAACCGGCCCCAGATATAGGTGCGGCGCATCCGCCGGTCGTGCTGGATAACCGCGAGATAGGCCAGCATGGTGATCACGGCGGTAATCAGGCTCGACAGCGCGGAGCCCGGCAGGCCCATCGCGGGAAATCCGAATTTGCCGAACACCAGCGCAAAGTTGCCAAGCACGTTGACGCCGATTGCCAGCGCTGTGATCAGCGTAGCGAAAATCGGCTTGCCCATGGTCGAGATAAAAGTCCGCAACACGTTGCCGACGATCATCGGGAACAGCGCAAAGCTCAGGATCGTCAGGAATTCCTGCGCCATGGCAGCGATCCGGGGGTCCTGACCGGTTGCCAGCATCAGCGGCAGGCCGAACTGGCAGACCACCATGCCCACCGCCGCGCAGAGAAAGCTGAGCCACAGCGCCATGCGAATCGTGCGGCGCACTTCGCGCACCGAATGGGTCTTGTGGCCAAGCTCGGCGGCGATCAGCGGGGCGGCGGCACCGGTCAGACCCAGCAGGCCCCAGTTGATCAGCATGAAGATCGACACGGCGAGGCTTGATGCGGCGAGCGCATCCTGCCCCAGCCGCGCAACGAAAATCACGTCACTGGCATAAACCGCCATCTGCAGCAGATTGGCGAGCGCCAGCGGCGCGGCAAGGCGCAGGGTCGCGCCAATCTCGGTGCGCAGGGGGGAAAGGGCGGCAGGCTCGCTCATCGGGCCGGCCCGGATAGAGGCTGATTGCAAAAAGGGAAAGCCGACAGGCGGATTTTGCCAGTGTCAGGGCGTTGACGGCGGCGGATTGGCAACGCATGGCGCAGATGTCCCGCCCATGAAGGAGCGTTTCGATGCGCCAGACTTTTGCCCCCGCCCTCCTGCTCATGCTGTCCGCCTGCGGTAGCGGTGGCGACAAGTCAGAAGCTCCGGCCGATCCTGCCGCGCAGACCGCCGCCGAGCCTGCCCCTGCGGCCAACACCGGACCCAGCCTCGCTTCGGCTCCGGCGGCATTTGGACAGTGCGCCACGTGCCACGCGATCAAGTCCGGCGTGAATGCAGTCGGACCCAGCCTGTTCGCAGTTTATGGCCGCAAGTCGGCGACTGGCCCGGACTATGCCTATTCCGAAGCGATGAAGGCATCGGGCCTGACCTGGGACGAAGCCACGCTCGACACCTATCTGACCGCGCCGATGAAGCACGTTCCCGGCACCAAGATGACCTTTGCGGGCATGGCCGATGCGGCCAAGCGCAAGGAAATCATCGAGTTCCTCAAGACTCTGAAGTAATCGGCCCCGGTGCTTCGCTCGCGGCGGCCTGGGTCGCGGCGGGGAAGCGCCATGCATAGACGCCGCCTGGCATGAACCGGCGGCTGCGGTTGCGTTCGCGCAGCGATGCCAGCCCGCCGCTCAGCGCCCGGGCGAGCCGGGGCGAAACCTCGGCCAGTGCGATCATGGCGAGCACGGAAAAGGTCGCCAACGGGCGGCTGAAGCTGACATTCCTGATCATCAGCCCCAGCAGGCGCGGCCGTGCGGGCTTGAGGATGGCGAGCACCGCAACCGAATAGAATGACATTGGCGGCAGCTTGCCATCGGCCATCGCCGGATATTGCCGGCTGACCTGCCGCAGCACGTCGCTTGGCTCTTCAAGCAGCCGCGCATTCTGGCCGGCAAAGCGCAATTGCAGTAGCGGGCTGTTGATCACCAGCATCTCGCCGAGCGGAGCGAGCCGCAGGTAGAGGTCGAGATCCTCGAAATATTCGGTGCCTTCGCGGTAGCCGCCGACCGCGTCGAAAGCTTCGCGCCGATACATGATGTTTGGATGGGCGAACGGCGGCGTGGACCCGCCGATGCGCCCGGGCTTCGCTTCACGCACGACCGCGCCGCTGCCGTCGATGATCTCGAAGGTTGAACCTACCAGCACGGCCCTTCGATGCGCTTCAAAGGCAGCGACTTGCAGCGCCAGGCGGTCAGGCCGGGACAAGTCATCCGCGTCCATCCGGGCGACCAGCGACGCGCGGGCCATGGCGGCGGCGGCATTGGAGCTGCCGACCGGGCCGAGCCGCTTTTCGCCGCGCCTGACGACGATGCGCGGATCGCGCGCTGCCCATTCCAGCGCGCGTTCCCACGATCCGTCCTGCGAGCAATCGTCATAGATGGCGAATTCGAAATCGGTCCGTGTCTGCGCAAGGATCGACTCCACGGCGGCGTCCAGAAAGACACCTGCGTTATGCACCGGCATGACAACGGAGACCCGCGGGGCTTGCGACGACATTTGCGCGCCTTATCAAAACGTGCCGCAGGAGCAACATCTGGTTGGCAGGTTGTCAGCTGGTGAATCAGGTGCCACAGCCCCCGCATGAGCGAAAACCGCCGCGCCCTTGGGCTTCAACCATGATGGAGACGCTGGATCGTTCACGCGGGTTTCTGCCGTCTGTTGGTGGGTTGTGGAGGCTGATGCGCCACGCGGGCCAAGCGCCGATGCGCAGTCTGCACCTTGCCATTGTGTTCAGCACGCTGGCCGCTGCCGGCGAGGTTGCCTCGCTCGCCTTGCTCAGCACAGGCGTGCACGCGCTGGCCGGTGGTGGCAGCGCGGCGGCGCAGGGGCTGGCGATGTTCCTGCTGGCTGCGCTGCTCGCCGCAATCCTGCGGCTGGTCGCCCAGCGCCAAACGGTCGCGGCGCAATACGCGGTGATCCAGGGCCTGTGCTTGCGCGCTTTTCGTGCGCTGCAAATGCAGCCTTATGCCGATTACGTACGCAAGGGCGCGTCGAGCGGGTTCGCCGCTTTCGAACACTTATCGCTGATATCGCATCAGGCCATCGTGCCGCTGATTGGCGGCATTGGTGCGTTCCTTGGCGTGGCATTGGTGGGGTTGGCCTTTGCCGTGCTCTATCCGCTGGCCGCCCTGCCGCTGGCGCTGCTGTTCGCGGCGCTGCTGGCCGAAAGCGCCTGGCGCGAGCGGCGCCTGCCGGGGGACGCCTTGTCGAGCGTATCGCGCAATCGCGCCGTGCTGCTGCACGAAGCTCGAACTGCCTTTCGCGACATCTTCCTGACCAACGGCCAGCACCGCATGGCTGCCGATTTCGCCGCACTTGAACAGCGCTTCCGGATTGATCAGGCGCGGGCGATCACCTCGGCACAATCCTCGCGCCATCAGGTCGAGATTGTCGGGCTGGGACTTGCGCTGGTGCTGGTTCTGGTCATGGCGCAGCTGCCGGGCGAAGGACGCCAGCTGGTGCCGCTGCTCGCGGTCACCGGCCTCGCCGCGCTGCGTATCCTGCCGCAAGTCGCGGCGCTGCGCTCGGCGCTGCGGCTGGTCGCGCTGCACGGCACGGTGACGCAGGACGTGCTCGGCCTGCTGGAAGGCGCCGCTCCTGAGCCGGCTGCGGCAGGGGCAACCGGGCGGAAAGTCGTGCTTGGTGCCGCGCTGGTCCTTGAAAGCATCGAGGTCCGCCGGGAAGGACGCGAACCCGTGCTCGCCGGGATCGATCTTTCGGTCCCCAAAGGCGCACGCATCGGCATTCGCGGCCATAGCGGCGCGGGCAAATCGACCCTGCTCGACGTGATCTGCGGGGCCACGGTGCCCGATGGCGGCCGCGTGCTGATCGATGGCCAGGTGCTCGCTCCCGAAGATGGCCCCGCCTGGCGCGAACGCATCGGCGTCGTTTCGCAGAACCCGATCCTGCTCGGCACGACTTTGCGCGAGGCAGTCGTCTTTCCGCAGCGGCCTGAGGAAGCAGACGCCGCGCGCTTCGACGATGCCGTGAAGCGCGCCGGCGTGCTGCGCATGGTCGAACGCTTCGCCGGCGGGCTCGATACGCCGATCGGCGAGGCAGTGTCGTTTCTCTCAGGCGGTGAACGGCAGCGGTTGGCGCTCGCCCACGCACTGTACCGGGCGCGTGACCTGCTGATCCTGGATGAAGCGACCGGCCAGCTTGATGCCGCCAGCGAGGCAGCGATCCTTGCCACGCTGCAGGATCTGCCACCGGACCTCGCGCTGATCGTCGTCAGCCACCGCGAAGAAGTGTTCGCCTGCTGCGAGCGGGTGCTGGAATTGTCCGGCGGGGTGTTGAGGTAGGGTTGAGTTTTCGTTGGGAGCGATGTCCTTGTCCGCCTGACGGCGGTGCGGAAAAGCCGTCCGGCTTTTCCTGCGGCATCAGCCCGCTCCCCCTCCCGGCCACCCATCGGCAGGATATTCTGGAATGGGTGGCCGGGAGGGGGAGCGGGCTGGTGCCGTAGGAAAAGCCGGATGGCTTTTCCGCACCGCCGTGAGGCGGACGAAAACGTTCCGTTCCGGCACAGTCCCGAATTGGCCTGTGCATCACCGCTCAGCGCAGTTGAATCGCGCGGATTCACGGGTCTATCGCAATTGGCGATGGAGAGACCCGCCAACATGAACCCGCGCATCATCGAAGCGCTCTATGGCGAGGGGCTTGTCCTGTCGGACGAAGTGCGCGCGATGTTCAGCTTTGCCGATCATGGCGACCGCAGCCCCGAGGACGAAGCGCGCATTGCCCTGTCGTGCGAAGCGCTGCGCACCACCACGCGAATGATGCACGCGGTGGCATGGCTGCTTAACCACCGCGCCTATTTTCGCGGCGAGATCAGCGAATTCCAGTTGCGGCGTTACGGAAAGCTGCAGTCCGATTTTCCCGCCGCCGATCCTGAGCGGCTGGCCCTGCTTTCACCCACGGTTTGCGAACTGATCGGCGCGACCGAGCGGTTCTATGCGCGGCTGTCCCGGCTCGACCGGGGCTGGCGCGATAATGTGCCGATGCAGGTGCCGGCGATCCGCCGCTTGCGTGACCGCCTAAGCGGCATGGTGGGATGACCTAAACCGCCAGCAGCGCTTTTTCCCAGGCCTTGATCCGCGCGGCGCGGGTCGCCTCGTTCATTGATGGCTGGAAGCGCTGCGTCTTGCCGCGCATGGCTGTCGCCGCTTCGCCGAGCGTAGCGAACAGGCCCGCGCCAAGGCCCGCGAGCATCGCCGCACCCAGCGCTGTCGTTTCGACCATGTCCGGACGCTCGACCTCCAGTCCCAGCAGGTCAGCCAGGTCCTGCGCCATCCAGTCATTCGCACTCATCCCGCCATCGATCCGCAGGTGCCGCCATGCCGCGCCGTCCGCGGCAAAAGCGCGGGCGAGGTCCTGCGTTTGCGCCGCCATTGCCTCCAAAGCAGCGCGGGCGATGTGCGCCTTGCGGGCGGTAAACGACAGCCCGGTGATCACCCCGCGCGCCTCGGGCTGCCAGTGCGGGGCGCCAAGTCCCGAGAGCGCCGGGACGATCACCACGCCCGCGCTGTCCTCGACCGAGCGGGCAAGCGCCTCGGTCTCGGCGGAACTCGAAATCAGCCCCAGGCCGTCACGCAGCCACTGGATCAGGCTGCCCGCGACGAAGACCGACCCTTCGAGCGCATAGGTCCGCTTGCCGCCCTGCTGCACCAGCACGGTGCCCAGCAGCCGGTGCGCCGATTTGGGCAGGCGCGGGCCCATGTTGGCGAGGACAAAAGCCCCGGTGCCATAGGTCGCCTTGACCTGTCCGGGGGCGAGGCAACCCTGGCCGATGGTTGCAGATTGCTGATCGCCAACCATGCTGGTCAGCGGGATGGCGCGCCCCAGCCATTCGGGCAGCGCCGTGCCGAGCGGACCCGCGCAGTCAGTCACTTCACCCAGCGCCGCGATCGGCACGCCGAACAAGTCGCACAGCCCCGCGTCCCATGCCGGCGCATCGAGCGGCAGCAGCGCGGTGCGGCTGGCATTGGTGGCGTCCGATATATGCAGGCCGCCAGTCAGCTTGAAAGCCAGCCACGTTTCCACTGTGCCCAGCGCGAGGGTTCCAGCAGCAGCAGCATCGCGCACTTCGGCCACGTTCTCGACCAGCCACGCGGCCTTGGTGGCGCTGAAATAGGGGTCGAGCAGCAGGCCGGTTTGCGACTGCACGTGCTCCTCAAGCCCGCGCAGTTTGAGTGCAGAACACCGATCCGCCGTCCGCCGGTCCTGCCATACCAGCGCGCGGTGGAGCGGCTCGCCGGTCACCTTGTCCCAAGCGACCACGGTCTCGCGCTGGTTGGTGATGCCGATGGCTGCGATCCGGTCCGCACCGCCGGCCGCTGCCACCGCTTCCCGCGCGCAGGCAAGGGTCTTGTCCCAGATCTCGCTTGCGTCATGTTCGACCCAGCCGGGTTGTGGGTAATATTGCGTCAGGTCCTGCTGCGCCGCGCTGACCACCGCGCCATCGGCGGCGAAGACGATTGCCCGCGTCGATGTCGTGCCCTCGTCCAGCACCAGAATCAAAGGATCGTCTGCCATTCCGCTCTCCCGGTAACAGCCTAGCCGCTCGACAGGCCCGCTGGGAATACGCATAGCGCGATCATGAACATCCCCGAGCGCCCTTGGCCTACCGGAACAAGCGAAGTGGTGGAACCGCTGGTGCGGCGCGTGCTCGCGCCCAATCCGTCGCCCTTCACCTTTACCGGAACGCAGACCTATATCGTCGGCGCCGGCGCGCGGGTCGCGGTGATCGATCCGGGGCCGGACGAGGAGCCGCACCTCGCGGCGCTGATGGCCGCGATTGGTGACGCCGAAGTCGCAGCGATCTGCTGCACGCACACGCACCGCGATCATTCTCCTGCCGCCGGGCCGCTGTCGCGTCTGACAGGAGCGCCGGTGATCGGCTGCGCGCCGCTGGCCTATGAGGATGACGGCCCCCGCGCCGATGCCGCCTTCGATACGAGCTATGCGCCGGACCGCGTGCTGCGCGATGGCGACAAGCTTTCCGGCCCTGACTGGACGCTGATCGCCGTCGCCACCCCCGGCCACACCTCGAACCACCTGTGCTTCGCGCTGGAGGAAAGTGGCGCGCTGTTTACCGGGGATCACGTGATGGGTTGGTCAACCTCGGTCGTTGCCCCGCCCGATGGTGACATGGCGGCCTATATGGCCAGCCTCGACAAGCTCTACGCCCGCGAGGACCGCGTCTATTATCCGGCGCACGGCCCGCAGGTGGACAAGACCCGCCAACTGGTGCGCGGCATGATCGGCCACCGCCGCCAGCGCGAACGCCAGATCCTGAAGCTGCTGGGCGAGGGCACGCACGAAATCACCGCCATGGTGCCGCGCATGTATAAGGGCGTCGATGAACGGCTGTGGCCGGCGGCGGGGCGCTCGGTGCTCGCTCACCTGATTGACCTTGAACAGCGCGGCAAGGTTTCGCGCGTGCATGAAAGCTGGTCGTTACTGGTCTGACCTTGTCGAAACGCTCTTGTTACCAGTGTTAAGTATTGTAACTTAGGACTGGGTGATAGGGGAGTTTTCTACATGGATTCAGCAGCGGTTCCGGCGATGGACAAAGTGGGCGATGCGGCATGGTTCCGCAGATTCACGACCATTCTGGCGGTGTTTATCGTCGCGTGCTTCGCGCTCAACGCCGTGCTCGGCCGCGCTGCCTATAGCTACACGCTGTTCTGGCCGCACGCGCACGCCTTGGTGATGATTTCGTGGCTGGCGCTGCACGTCTTTCAGGCGCGCCATGCCGCCGGGGGCGACCTTGCCCGTCATCGCCGGCTGGGCTGGATCGGCGCCTACCTTGCGGTCATTGTTGTCGGCTCGATGTCATTTTCAGGCGTAGCCGCCTTGCGCGGCGGCTATGTCCCGCCATTCTATTCGCCGGCCTATTTCCTTGCATTGACTCAGGTCGGCGCGGTCGTTTTCGGCGGGCTCGTCTTTGCCGCGATCACCCGCCGCAGCCAGACCGACTTTCACCGCCGCCTGATCACCGGCTCGCTCATCGCCATCGCCAGTCCGGCGCTGGGGCGCGTCCTGCCGATGCCGTTGATCGCGCCGTGGGGCGGTTGGCTGATCCTTGCCATCCAGCTGGGTCTGGTCGGCGTGATGGCGCTGCATGATCGCCGCACGATGGGCCGCATTCATCCCTCAACCGCCACGGTCGGGGGCATTCTGGCGATGACCGAAGTGCTGGTATCGCTCGCCGCCACCAACCGCATGGTGCAGGAACTCGCAGCTTCCATCGCCGGGGGATAGATTCAGGCGGCGTTAGTCCCTATCTGCCCTTTCGCACCACTCGCCCAAGGGACGCGCCACAATGACTGCCCAGCCGACCAACCTCACCGGCCTCGACATTCGCGCCGAGATCGACCGCCTGCGTAAAGAGCGCAATGCGGTGATCCTCGCGCACTATTACCAGAAGCCGGAAATCCAGGACCTTGCCGATTTCGTCGGCGACAGTCTGGAGCTGAGCCGCAAGGCCGCCGAATCGAGCGCCGATGTCATCGCCTTTTGCGGCGTGAAGTTCATGGCCGATACCGCCAAGATCCTCAGCCCGCAGAAGATCGTCGTCCTGCCCGACATGAACGCCGGGTGCAGCCTTGAAGACGCCTGCCCGCCCGACAAGTTCCGCGCTTTCCGCGCGGCGCATCCCGATCACATCGCGCTGACCTATATCAACTGCTCGACCGAGGTGAAGGCGCTGTCCGACGTCATCGTCACCAGTTCCAGCGCCGAGACGATCCTCGCGCAGATCCCCGCCGACCAGAAGATCATCTTCGGCCCCGACCGGCACCTTGGCGGCTATCTCAACCGCAAGTTCGGGCGCGACATGCTGCTCTGGCCGGGCGTCTGCATCGTCCACGAGGCGTTCAGCGAGACCGAATTGCTCAAGCTGAAGGCGCAGCACCCCGGAACGCCGGTTGCGGCGCACCCCGAATGCCCGCCGCACATCATCGACCACGCGGATTACGTCGGTTCGACCAGCGGCATCCTGCAATTCGCCAAGACTTTCCCGGGTGACAAACTGATTGTCGCGACCGAACCGCACATCATCCACCAGATGGAAAAGGCGCTGCCGGAGAAGACTTTCATCGGCGCCCCCGGTGCGGACGGCAACTGCAACTGCAACATCTGCCCCTATATGGCGCTCAACACGCTCGAGAAGCTCTACGTCGCGCTGCGTGACCTGCAGCCACGCATCGAGATCGAGGAAGGTCTGCGCCTGCGCGCCCGCAAGAGCCTTGACCGCATGCTCGAGATGGCAAGCGGGACCGTGGGTAAGGGGGATTTGGGGCGGGCCTGATGCCGGTCAGGTACAGCAGCTTCACCTAAACGCATCGTCATGCTGAACTTGTTTCAGCATCCACTTCGCCTCCAGCTCCGAAGCTCAGAGAATGTGGGGCGAGCTTTGACTTCGCTTCCCTGTTCCGCACGTGCGGCACGATGGATGCTGAAACGAGTTCAGCATGACGATTCAAATGAATGTGGTGTCGCAGGCTCAATCCCCGCCGCAATCTCCGCCATCGCTGGAATCGCAGGGCGAATCGCTGCCTGAAGTCGATCCGGCGTCGCCCGAGCCGTCAGCCGCGCGGTTCTTGGCGCGGGCGCTCTTGATGATCGGCGGGATCACGGCGATCAGCACGACGGCGAGGGCAATCCAGACAGCATAGCTCATCGTTTATTCCTCAGGGTTTAGGTGTTGGTACCGCCGTGGTCGCTGCGGCCGAAATCGGGGCGGGCGTCATCTTGCCCCAGTTCGATGATCGAGCGGCGGATGGCGCGGGTGTGGGTGAAGTGGTCGAACAGCTGGTCGCCGTCACCCACGCGGATCGCGCGTTGCAGGGCGGTGAGGTCTTCGCTGAAGCGTTGCAGCATTTCGAGCACCGCGTCCTTGTTGGTCAGGAACACGTCGCGCCACATGGTCGGATCGCTCGCGGCGATGCGGGTGAAATCGCGGAAGCCGCCGGCGGAATACTTGATCACTTCGCCCTGCGTCACGCCTTCGAGGTCCGAGGCCGTGCCGACGATGGTATAGGCGATGAGGTGCGGCAGGTGGCTGGTCACCGCCAGCACGAGATCGTGGTGTTGCGCCGTCATCAGTTCGACATTGGCGCCCAGCGCGGTCCAGAAATCGGACAGCGCCTTGACCTTGCCCGGGTCGGCGCCTTCGGGCGGGGTGATGATGCACCAGCGGTTGCGGAACAGCGCGGCAAAGCCTGCGTCTGGCCCGGAATGTTCCGTGCCGGCGACCGGGTGAGCGGGGATGATCGCCGCGCCGGGGAGCGCGTCGGCAAGCGCCTTGGCCACGCTTTCCTTTGACGAGCCGACATCGCTGACCAGCGCATCGGCGCGCAGCGAACCGGCAACTTCGGCGGCGGCGGCACCCATCGCGCCCACGGGGACGCAGAAGATCACGAGGTCCGCATCACGCACGGCATCGGCTGCTGTCTCGCTGATCGTGCCGGCAAGGCCGAGTTCGTGCGCCCGCGCCCGGGTGGCCGGGTCCGCGTCATAACCGGTGGTCGCCACGCCCGGCAGGTAATCCTGCACGGCCAGGCCGATCGATCCGCCGAGCAGGCCAAGGCCGATGATGGCAACGCGCTCGAAACTCATCGCGCGGCTTCCGCCATGTCGCGCAAGCCAGCGGCGATCTCGTCCATCTGCTCTGCCGTGCCGATGGTGATGCGCAGCCCCTGCGGCAGACCTTGTCCGGGCAGCCAGCGGGTGATGTAGCCGCGCTCCGCCAGCCCATTGTAGGCCATTTCGGCGGTGAGCTTGCCGGAAAACAGGATCAGCACGAAGTTCGCCTCGCTCGGCAGCGGGCGCAGGCCGTGGTTGCCCAGTGCCTCCAGCGCGGTGACGAAGCGGACGCGCTCGCGGGCGTTGTGGTCGCGGGTTGCGGTCACGAAATCGCGGTCACTCACGGCGGCAAGCGCCATGGCCTGCGCGGTGTTGGTAACGTTGAACGGACCACGGATGCGGTTGAGTGTATCGACGATGCCGGGCGCGCCGGTGCCCCAGCCCACGCGTTCGCCGGCAAGGCCGAAGATCTTCGAGAAGGTCCGCGTTACCAGCACGTTGCTGTGCGCCTCGGCCAGCGCAAAAGCGCCGTCGTCGTCCGCAGGCGCGACATATTCGGCATAGGCCTGATCGATCACCAGCAGCACATCGGCGGGCAGGCCAGCATGGAGCCGCGCCAGTTCGCCGGCGGGCAGGTAGGACCCGGTCGGGTTGTTCGGATTGGCGATGAATACTACCCGCGTGGCCGGGCTCACCAGTGCCAGCAACGCATCGACATCGGTGCCGTAATCGAGGTCGGGCGCGATCACCGGCGTCGCGCCGCAGCGTCTCGCGGCAATGTCGTAGACCGAGAAGCTGTAGCGCGGGAACAGCACTTCATCGCCCACCCCGGCATAGCCCTGTGCGGCAAGGTTGAGCAGCTCGTCCGAGCCGGTGCCCATGACGATCAGCGCCGGATCGATGCCGTGAACTTCGCCGATCGCCGCGCGCAGGGCCTTGCTGTCAGGATCGGGGTAACGGTGCGTCTCCGCTGCCTCGCTCCGGGCAGCCAGCGCGGCGGGGGACGTGCCCAGCGGGTTCTCGTTGGCGGAAAGCTTGATCAGCGGACGACCGTCCGCGCCCGTGCTCTTGCCGGGGACATAGGCATGGATCGCGGAGATCCAGCTTTTCGGGATCGGACCTTGGCTCATTTCGCGCGGGCCTTAGCACCGTGGCGCGCGATTGAAACCCCATTGACGCGCGTTGAGCCAGCCGGGCATTGACAGCCGGGGAGCAGGCTCTAGTCCGCAGGCCATGGCCAATGCCGCGCCCGTATCCGCCAGCACCGTGCTGGAATTGACCAAAGCCCTGCCGCTCGATTGCGGTCAGAGCCTCGAAGGCGTGCGCATTGCTTACGAGACTTATGGCAGCCTCAACGCGGCGGGTGATAACGCCGTGCTGATCTGCCACGCCACCACCGGCGACCAGTATCTGGCGAGCACGCATCCGATTACCGGCAAGCCCGGCTGGTGGGACCGCATGGTCGGCCCGGGCAAGGGCATCGATACCGACCGGTTCTATGTCATCTGCCCCAATGTGCTGGGGTCCTGCATGGGGACCAGCGGGCCTTCGAGCCTGGCGCCTGACGGCCAGCCGTGGGCAATGCGCTTCCCGGTCATCACCATCCGCGACATGGTCCGCGCGCATCTGGCGCTGCTCGATGCGCTGGGCGTGGGGCAATTGCATGCCGTGGTCGGCGGGTCGATGGGCGGGATGCAGGCGCTGAGCCTTGCCGCCAACTGGCCGGACCGCGCCCGGCGGGTCATGGCGATTGCCGCCACGGGCGAGATGCCGGCGCAGAACATCGCCTTTCAGGAAGTCGGCCGGCAGGCCGTGATGGCCGATCCCAACTGGCAGGGCGGTGCCTATTACAACACCGGCAAGGCCCCGGACGCCGGGCTGTCCGTCGCGCGGATGGCGGCGCACATCACCTATCTGTCGCAGGCCACCCTGTCGGAAAAGTTCGGTCGCCGTCTGCAGGACCGTGAGGCCAAGAGCTTTGGTTTCGACGCCGACTTTCAGGTGGAAAGCTATCTGCGCTATCAGGGTGAAAGCTTCACTGGCCGCTTCGATGCCAATTCGTACCTCTATATCACCCGCGCCATGTCGTACTTCGATCTGGCCGAGGAGTGCGCCAAGGGCGAGCATCGCTTGCTGGCGGACGCGTTTACGGACTGCAAGGCGCGCTTCTGCCTCGTCTCGTTCGACACCGACTGGCTCTACCCGACCATCGAATCGCGCAATCTCGCTCACGCGCTCAACGCGGCAGGTGCGCCGGTGAGCTTTGTCGAACTCGCCGCGCCGTTCGGGCATGACAGTTTCCTGCTCGAAGTGCCCGAACTTGACCGCGTTATTGCCGGGTTCCTCGATCAATGAGCAAGCTGCGCCCCGATCTGGCGATCATCGCCAGCAACGTCACGCCCGGCGCGCGGGTGCTCGATGTCGGCTGCGGCGATGGTGATCTGCTCGCCGTGCTGCGCGACGAGCGACAATGCGATGCGCGCGGCATGGAGATCGATTCGGCCTCGGTGGCCAATTGCGTGGCGCGCGGGCTGTCGGTGATTCAGGGCGATGCCGACAGCGATCTGGCGATCTATCCCGACCAGTCGTTTGACTATGCAATCCTCAGCCAGACGCTGCAGACCACGCATCGGCCCGATCAGGTGCTGGAACATCTGCTGCGCATCGGCGGCAAGGCCTTCGTCTCGTTCCCCAATTTCGCCCACTGGCGGGTGCGGCTTTCGCTGCTGTGGAATGGGCGCATGCCGGTGACGCGGCTGCTGCCGGTGGCGTGGTATGAAACGCCGAACATCCACCACGTCACCGTGGCAGACTTCCGCGATCTGGTGGCCGCGCGCGGGATCACGGTGGAGGAATCGTGGTACCTGTCAGGCGACAAGCTGTGCTCGCCCGCCATGGCCGCATTTCGCGCCGAACACGCGGTGTTCCTGATTTCGCGCCGCTAGGCCCATCAATTGCTAGGCTGCGTTCAGGTTTGGTTAGGCACATGAGCACGATGAACCGCATCCTTCTTGGCTCCGCCCTGTTGTTTTCCGCCCTGCCGGTTGCCGCCCAGACGCCGGCTGCCTCCCCCAGGCTTAACCTGGCGCAGGAAACCTCGCTGCGCTGCTCGGCGGCGTTCGGACTGATCGCCTATGACCAGAAGCGCGGCGCACCCGGAGCCAATGCCTTCCCGCCGCTGGGGGAGCGTGGGCGCGAATTCTTCGTGCGCACAACCGCACGGCTGATGGACGAAACTGGCGCCACGCGCGAGGCCGTGCAGGCCCTGCTCAAGGTTCGCGTCGATGAACTGCAGAGGGGCGCGATTGCTTCTGCTAATCCGCCGGAATTCGTCGGGCGCACGGTCCGCGCCTGCCTGCCGCTGCTCGACGCCGAAGTGCCTGCCACCGCCAAGCGCTGATTTATTTGACCGAATCCGTTCGTCGGACCGGGTTCGCCCCCGGTCGAGGCTCCCTGTCAATCGCCGCTCCCCCCGCTACCTGATCGCCCAGCGGGACGATTGGGAGAACCTTCATGGCGATACGCCATCTCACGTCCTGTGCGCTCATTTCATTGATCTTCGCCGCCCCGGCGCTGGCAGAGGAAGCCGGCGAGGCCGCGCCTGAGACGACCGAAGCGGTCGCATCCAAGCGCAGCTACACCGCCGCCGATTTCGCCCGCTTTGCCCCACGATCCGCGCTTGATATGCTGCGCCAGATCCCCGGCTTTTCGATTGCCGAGGCCGATCAGGGCTCGCGCGGGCTGGGGCAGGCTTCGGGCAACGTGCTGGTCAATTCGGAACGCCTGTCTTCCAAATCGGACGACATCTTCACCCAGCTTGGCCGCATCCCGGCAGGCAATGTCGTGCGGATCGATCTTGTCGACGCGGCAACGCTCAAGGTGCCGGGGCTGACCGGCGTGGTCGCCAATGTCATCTCGATGTCGGACAGTTTTTCCGGGCAGTTCAGCTGGAACCCGCAGGTCCGCGCGCATTACGCCCATCCCAGCTGGTACGATGGCTCGGTCTCGGTCACCGGCAAGCTGGGCGCGGCGGAATATTCGCTGAGCCTCGTCAACGATGCCAGTCGCGGTGCGGCGGGCGGGCCGACGATCATCCGCGATGCCGCCGGCAGCATCACCGAGCGCCGCGAAGATGTCTGGACCTATGACCGCGACGCGCCAAAACTCTCAGGCACGCTCAAGTTCCGCGGCCACGGCACATCGGTGGGCAATATCAACGCCTCCTACCAGCGCGTCTGGGAACGCTTTGACGAGGAAGGGCTGCGCACCCCGACCACCGGCACAGCGCGCACCCGGCTGGTCTCGTCCCGGCTCAGCGGCTGGAACCGCGAGTTCGGTGGCGATTTCGAATTCGCGCTCGGACCCGGCCGGCTCAAGCTGATCGGCCTCGACCGGGCGAGCCACGAACCATACTGGCAAAGCGTGATTTCCGTGCCGTCGACCGGTGCCGCCGCAACCGGCGACCGGTTCGAGCAGATCGGCGAGCGCGCCGAACATATCGCCCGCGCCGAATACAGCTGGAAGATGCTGGGCGGCAGCTGGCAGGCGGCGGGTGAGGCGGCGTTCAACCGGCTCGAGACCAGCGCCACGCTCGGCACGCTGAACGCGGGCGGCACGTTTGATATCGTGCCGTTCCCCGAGGCGGGCGGCGGGGTGAAGGAGGACCGTTACGAAGGTTCGCTCAGCTTCTCGCGCCCCTTGGCAAAGAACCTGACGCTGCAGGTGATCGGCGCGGTCGAGCGTTCGACGCTGGCGCAGACCGGGCCGGGAGGACTTGTGCGCAGCTTCGTGCGGCCAAAGGGCTCGCTGTCGCTGGCGTGGAAGCCGTCGAAGGACTTCGACATCAATATCAAGCTGCGGCGGCAGGTCGGCCAGCTGTCGTTCTACGATTTCCTCGCCCGCGTGTTCCTCGACAACGGCAATGCCAATACCGGCAACAACCAGCTGCGCCCCCGGCAGGACTGGACATTTGAGGGCGAGATCAACAAGGGCCTTGGCCCCTGGGGTTCGACCAAGCTGCACTGGATTGCCAAGGAAACGCAGGATTACGTCACGCTGATCCCCATCGGCGGCGGGGAATCAGTAGGCAACGTGCCGCGCGCGCGGGTGCGCTTCATCGAGAACGTCAGCACGATCAACCTCGACCCGCTGGGCTTCAAGGGCGCCAAGGTGAACTTTCAGGCCTTCTACCAGAACGCCTCCTACAAGGACCCGCTGGGCAGCGGCCGCATCCCGTTCAACGGCTATACCAAGCTGGGGATCGAGGCGAACCTGCGGCACGATATCCCCGGATCGCAAGTCGCCTGGGGGCTGGGGATCGGCCATTTCGAACAGTCGATGAGCTACCGGCTGACCGAATTTGGCCATGATTACGAAGGGCCGTTCTGGGGCTCGGCCTTTATCGAGCACAAGGACGTCATGGGGCTGACCATGCGGCTGCAGGCAAACAACCTGCTCGGCGCGCGCCAGCACTGGAACCGCACGGTGTTCACCGGCCCGCGCACCACCGCGCCGGTCGCCTTTACCGAGGAACGCAACCGGCAGATCGGGCCGATCTTCACGTTCCAGGTGAAGGGCAGCTTCTGAAGCTCAACACTCTGTCCCGCCTCCAGTGCGGTCAGCCGCGAATCTGCCCTCCATTCAGCCACCTGAAAGCGAGCGGCGCGTAATGTATCCGGCTACTTTGGTCCCAATTCAGGAGGTTCGGGATGATATCACGCATGTCGCTCGCCGCAGCGCTCGCAGTCGCAGCGCTGGTCCCCTCTTCCGCAATGGCGCGGCCTGCCAGCCATGGCGCCCGCCACGATTCGCGCGTCGCCGAACGGTTGACCGATCCGGTGGTTCAGGCGCGCGCCTCGGCCATGGCCGCGATCATGAGCGAGATGCTTCTCGACCTGCGCGTCGGGCCGCTCGCCCGCGCCGTGGGCGAATGGGGTGACCCGGACCTTCGCGATGTGCCCTATGACGCGCGGGTGCGCGACTTCGCCGGGCCTGACCTCCGAGAACTTCCCCGCGACATCGCCCGCGAAATGCCGCGCGCGATGGGCCAGATGGGCCGCACTGCCGGTGCGATCGAGGGCATGATCCCCGAATTCGAACGCATGGCTGACGAGATGCGCCGCGCCATCGACCGCGCGGACCGCCGTGCTGACCGCTATTCCGACCCCCGCGACTACTGATCTGGCTTTTGCACAGATAAAATAGCCCTGTTCCAGGCCTTATGGCTTGGAGCAGGGCGGTGCTTTGCGCCATTGGGGCAGGTCATGTGGCAGCTTTACCAATTTCCCCTGTGCCCCTTCAGCCGCAAGGTGCGCCTGCTCATGTCCGAAAAGGGCGTGGGCTATGAATTGTGGCGCGAAAATCCGTGGGAAGGGCGCGACGAGTTTCTCGGCCGCAACCCGGCGGGGCGCGTCCCGATGCTCCACGATCCGGACAAGAAGCTGACGCTGTGCGACAGCCGGGCAATCTGCGAATATTTTGAGGAAACCGCGGAAAAGCCGCAGATGATCCCCGGCAATGCTTCGGCCCGAGCCGAAGTGCGGCGGCTGGTGGCGCTGTTTGACGAGAATTTCTACGAGGACGTCTCAGGCCCGCTGCTGCTGGAAAAGATGAAGAAGCGCGTGATCCTGCGCCAGCCGCCAGACAGCCGCGCGCTGCGGCAAGCGATGAAGCTGGCGCATGAGCACCTGTACTATGTCGATTACCTGCTCGATCGCCGCCCGTGGATCGGCGGCGCGACGATGAGCCTGGCTGACATTGCCGCTGCCGCCCACGTTTCGGTGGCGGATTATCTCGGCGGCATCGACTGGGCCGGTCACGACCAGTCGCGCAGCTGGTACGCGGTGATGAAAAGCCGACCGAGCTTTCGCCCGCTGCTCGCCGAACGGCAAGACGGCATTCAGCCCCCCGAGCATTACGGGGATGTGGACGGGTAAGCTGGTCTTGCCGGGATGACGCCCGAGGCAGGCTTTACACGCTGGCCTTGCTGCCGAACCGGCCATGCTTGCGGTAGGACACCATCCAGCGGTCAAGGAACAGCGAGAGCGGGCGCGGTTCCACGCCCAGCGCCTTGATGCCAAGGCCGCTTGAGGCGATGTTCCCGGCCTTCAGCAGCTTCCACTGGTCGGTGCTGAGCGGCGCGCCCGGCATCCAGCCGGTGGCGGCGGCGATCAGGCCGGACACGGCATCGGGCAGCTCCGCAAACAGCGGCTTGCGGTGTTGCGCGGCGGCGATGCGCTGGTTGAGCTCGCCCATGGTGATCACGTCGGGACCGGCAAGGTCAAAGGTCTTGCCGCCAAAGGCCACCGGATTGGCCAGCGCATTGCCCACGGCCTCCGCCGCGTCGTCAACGAAGACCGGCTGCAACTTTGCCTCGGGTCCGAACACCGGCAGCACCGGCAGGCGCGAGATCAGGCCGGCGAACATGTTCACGAAATTGTCGTCCTGACCGAACAGGATAGACGGGCGCAGGATCGTCGCGGCGGGGAATTCGGCGCGGACGGCGGCCTCGCCTTCGGCCTTGGTCCGGGCATAGTCGACATCGCTCTCGGCATCGCAGCCCAGCGCGGAAATCTGGACGAAAGCGCCAACGCCGGCTTCGCGAGCGGCGCGGGCCAGGGCGGCGGGGGCGCGGACGTGGAGCGTATCGAGATCGCCCTTGAACGCGCCGACGAGGTTCACCACCCCGTCAGCCCCGGCGACGATTGCAGGCAGGACCGAACGGTCGGCAAGGTCAGCGCGGACGAACTGGATCTGGCCAAGGTTGGCGAGCGCCTTCAGTCGGTAAGCCTTCTTGGGCGTGCGGCACACCACCCGCAGGCGCGCGCCGCGCGAGAGCAGGTCCTGCGCCACGTGAGCGCCGAAAAAGCCGCTGCCGCCCACCAGCACCACCAGCTTGCCGTTCAGCTCGTTTCGCGAAGTCGTCATGTCGGTTCCGGACCTTAAGAATCTGATCGCGCCCCTTTGCCCCAAGCCGGCATTCTGGGCAACAGGGGAAGGCCCGCAGTTTGCGCTTGGCGCGAGAGGCATCCTCGCCGGTTTCGGGCCACTGGCTTTTGAGGTAGCAGCTATCCGAATGGAAACGTCCAAGTCCCGCAGCCGGGCCAAAGTCTATTTCGATGGCGGTTGCCGCCCCAACCCGGGAGCCATCGAGGCTGCGGTGGTGATCCGCGGCGTGACGTATCTGTTCGACGATCTGGGGCAAGGCACCAACAGCGATGCTGAGTGGCTGGCGCTGATCTGCGCGTTACGGCAGGCGCTGGCACTTGGTCTGGAAGACATTGTGCTGATCGGTGATGCCCGCGAAATCATCGACCACGCGGGCGAAGCCTTGCGCGCTGGCCAAGCCCCGCATGCCCATGCCGCCGCCGTGCTGGACCTTGCCAAACAGCTCTCCGGCGCGCGAATTCGCTGGATCAAACGCGGGCAAAATCTCGCCGGGATTGCCTTGGCCGCGCGGCACCCACGCTAGGGCCGCACTACCGTTAGCGCCCGTCCTTGGCCCGCGTCTGGCGGAATTCGGAATCCGTGCGCCACTTCGGCCAGCGCGCCGATGTGGCGAGATCGCGGCCCACGCGGTAGGCGAGCGCAACATCTTGCGCGGCGCTGCCGAAGTTCAGCGCCTCGCTCCATTGGTCACAGGTCTGGTGATAGCAGCGCATATAGCCATCGAGCCACGCCTGACCGGCGGTGCGGCCGCCGGTTGCGAGATCAGGAGCACCGCTGATCGCCATGAACAGCAGGGTCGGTACTCCGCGCTTGGCCAGCGGGAAGTGATCGGCGCGGTAGAACAGCCCGCGCTCGGGCAGAGCCTCGGGCGTGACCACGCGGCCCTGCCGGGCTGCCGCGGCGGCAAGATCGTCCTCAAGGCTGTTCTGGCCTTGGCCGACCAGCATCACATCGCGGGCCGGACCGCCGGTCTGCAAGATGTCGAGCGTGATATTGGCCACCGTGTCCGCCGCGCGGTAGACTGGCCGCGTCGCATAGGTTTCCGAGCCGAGCAGGCCGCGCTCCTCGGCGGTCCAGAAGGCGAAGACCACGCTGCGATCGGGCGCCTTGCTCCGCTTGAAGGCCCGCGCAACCTCGAGCAAGCCGGCCACGCCGAGCGCATCGTCGTTGGCCCCGGGCCGCACGGTGCGCCCCTGCGCATCGGGCGCGCCCTGGCCATAGGCATCCCAGTGGGCGCCGAACATGACCACTTCCTTGGGCCGCTTTTCCCCGTCGATCCTTGCGAGGACATTGCGGCTCATCAGTGCCTCGTGCGTCACGGGAAGGTCCGCTGATAGCGCGATGCCCAGTTCGACCGGGCGGAAATTGGCCGACCGCGCCTTAACGCGCTGGGCGGCAAGATCGAGGCCGGCGGCGGCGAACAACCGGCTGGCGGCATCGCCTTCCAGCCAGCCCTGCAGGGCCACCCGGTTCGGCGCGCCGGCAACGTCATAGTTCTCCCCGCCGGGCGCGGTAACGGTACTCCAGCCATAGCCCGCACCGGGGGTGTCGTGGACGATCAGCGCGGCAATCGCGCCGCGCCGCGCGGCTTCCTCGAACTTGTAGGTCCAGCGCCCGTAATAGGTCATCCGCCGTGCGCCGAATTTCCCCGCGACCGGCTCGCCTGCCTTGGCCTCGAAGTCCGGGTCGTTGATCAGGAACACGGCGACCTTGCCCTTGAGGTCGACGCCCTTGAAATCGTCCCAGCCGCGTTCTGGGGAGGTGACGCCGTAGCCGACGAAGACCAGCGGGGCCGAGGCAATGCGCACCTGGTCGACCGGGCGCACCGTGCTGAGGTAAATGTCGCGCTTCTGGACGAGGGCGATGGTTTGCGATCCACCATTGGCAGTGATCGTCCCGCTGCCAAGCTGGGTGCGGACCAGCGGGACGGGCTGGGTCCACGCGCCGTCCGGGCCGCCGGGCTGCAGGCCGATCGCTTTCAGCCGTCTGACCAGCCAGTCGATGGTCTTGTCCTCTCCCGCCGTACCCGGCGCACGGCCGGCAAAGGCATCCGATGCCAGCGCCCGCACATCATCAGACAAGCGCTGCGGGGAAATCGCATCCACTTCGGCGCGCGGTGGTTTCGCGGCGGCACCGGCAAGCGGCATCAGGGCAAATGCGAGGGTGAAAAGCGTCAGGAGAGGTCTGGTCATTCCTGCTGTCTAGCCCATCGCGCCTGCCAAGCCATCCCCCGCTTGTGCTTGGCCAGAGGCCAGCTTCAGACCTGTTGGAAAGGCGGTGTTTCTGCCACTATGCAGGCCGCAAGTTCAAAACCACGAATGGCACTGGCTTGACGAAGTGAACGTTATCATTTAGGTGAACGTTCACAACAAGCATGACGAGCGCGCAATCGCGCCGTTTTCTGGGGGAGAATCGTTGATGAAGGCCTTCCGCAATCCGATGATCGCACGCTTCCTTATCGGTACGTCGATTGTTGCGCTTGGCACTGCCGCCCAGCCTGCGATGGCGCAAAGCGCCGATGCCGAAGCCGAGCCGGACGCCATCGTCGTCACCGGCATCCGCGCCAGCCTTGCCAAATCGCTCGAAATCAAGCGCGACGGCCAGGGCGTGGTCGATGCCATTTCGGCCGAGGATATCGGCAAATTCCCAGATACCAACCTCGCCGAATCGCTGCAGCGCATCACCGGCGTGTCGATCGACCGCAACAGCGGTGAAGGCTCGACCGTGACGGTTCGCGGCTTTGGTCCCGATTTCAACCTTGTCCTGCTCAATGGTCGCCAGATGCCCGCTTCCAGCCTTGGCGGCAGCAGCGGCGCTCCGGCATCGCGCAGCTTCGACTTCGGCAACCTGGCTTCCGAAGGCATCGCCGGCGTCGAAGTCTACAAGTCGGGCCGCGCCACCCTGGCCACCGGCGGCATCGGCTCGGTGATCAACATCAAGACCGCGCGCCCGCTCGATCGCAATGGCTTCACCGGCAGCATCGGCGTGAAGGGCGTCTATGACACCTCACGCTTCGAAGGCAGCAAGATTGCGCCGGAAGTCTCGGGCATCATCAGCGATACCTTTGCCGACGGCCGCATTGGCGTGCTGGTCAGCGGTTCGTACCAGCGCCGCAAGGGCAGCCAGGCGCAGTTCAACGCCGGCTGGCGCGAAGGCTACCTCGGCAACGAAAACAACTGGGGTTCGCTGCCGGTTGACGCCAACGACTGGCGCGGCAACTTTGCCCAGACGCAGAACCGCCCGGGGCCGAATACGGTCTATCAGGTCACCCAGAACGCCGGTTACGACTTCACCAGCTTTGATCGCGAGCGGATCAACGGCCAGGCCGTGCTGCAGGTCAAGCCGACCGATACGCTGACCGCGACGATCGACTACACCTTCTCGCAGAACACCATCGACGCGCGGACCAACTCTATTGGCGTGTGGTTCAACCACGACCAGACCAGCAGCAGCTGGACCGATGGCCCCGCCGCCGGCCCCAATTTCTATGCCGAGAACTTCGGCCCGGGCAAGGATCTCGCCATTACCGGCGCGGTTGCGGCCAACCGTTCGGTCAACCGCTCTATCGGCGGCAACCTCAAGTGGGACGGCCCCGGCGGCCTGCGGCTTGAGCTTGATGGCCACCACTCGACCGCCGAAAGCAAGCCGACCCTGCCCTATGGCAGCGGCATTGCCGTGGGCAGCGCGATCTTTGGCGTGAAGTCGCAGAAGGTCGATTTCACCACTGACATGCCGGTGATCTCGGTAACGATGTATCCGGGTTCGGAAATCAACGCGGCCAACATCCGCCCGGCCGGCAACGCTTTCCGCAACGCCTATATGCGCGACGAACTCAACGAGTTCTCGCTGCGCGGCGGCTATGATTTCGACGCCTCGTTCATCGATAGCCTCGACTTCGGCGTGACCTATACCGACAACGAAGTCCGCTCGGCCTTCGGTGTCATCCAGAACGATACCTGGGGCGGCACGCTGACAGCGGCGAACACGCCTGACAGCCTCTATTCGCCCACGGACCTGCCCAACGACCTCAAGGGCATGATCGGATCGAACGGCGCAGGCATCATCCCGACCTATTTCAAGGTCGATACGGTGGCCCTGATCAAGCTGCTCGATTCCCAGCTCGGCATCTGCGCCTCGTCGCAGGCGGCGGGCACCTGCCTTGCCAAGTTCACCGCCGACCGCACGGTCAAGGAAAAGACCTGGGCGCCCTATATCCAGAGCTCGCACACCTTCGATCTGTTCACCAACCCGGCGCATCTGCGGATGGGTCTGCGTTATGAAAACACCAGGATCGATTCATCGGCGCTGGTCCCGATCCCCAACCGCACGGTCTGGACCGGCGGCAACGAAACCGCGATCATCTATGGCGCGGCATCGGCCACCGCATCGCTAAAGGGCAAGTACGAGAACTGGCTGCCGGCGTTCGACTTCGACATGTCGCCGGTTGGAAACATCAAGCTGCGCGCATCCTACAGCCACACCATTACCCGGCCCGACTATGGCTCGCTGCAAGGCGGCACGACGCTGGATTCGCCGATCCGCATCGGAGGCAGCACCGGCGCCAGCGGCAATCCCGGCCTGCTGCCCTACAAGTCGAAGAACATCGATCTCTCGGCAGAGTGGTACTACAGCAATGACAGCTACATTTCGGCCGGGTTCTTCCACAAGAAGGTCCGCAACTTCATCAGCCAGACGCAGGTCAACCAGCCCGCATTCGGCCTGACGAACGCCGCCGCTGGCCCGCATGCGACCGAAGCCCGAACTGCCTTGGGTTCGGGCGCCTCGGCGGCGCAGATCGTTGCCTATATCGCCGCCAAGTATCCTTCGACCTATGATGCGGCCAATGGCGGCATCATCGGCACCTCGGGCGATCCGCTGGTCAACTTCATCATCACCCAGCCGACCAACAGCGCCCAGCAAGCCAAGCTGTGGGGCTGGGAGTTCGCGATCCAGCACCGCTTCTGGGAAACCGGCTTCGGGGCGATCCTGAACTACACGATCGTCAAGAGCGATACGAAGTTCGACAATGCCCTGCGCTACACCGTGCCGCAATTCGCGGTGAACGGGGTCAGCGACAGCGCCAATGCCGTGCTCTATTATGACAAGAACGGCCTGCAGGCCCGTATCGCCTACAACTGGCGCGACGGCTTCCTGTCCGGCTATGGCTTCGATCCTTACTATGTGAAGCCCTATGGCCAGTTCGACGTCAGCATGAGCTATGAACTGCGCAAGGGCCTGACCGTCTTTGCCGAAGGGATCAACATCACCAACGCCGATCGCCGCGGCCATATGCGCAACGACCAGACCGTGTTCTTCTCGGCCCCCGGTTATGCGCGCTATGCAGCGGGCGCACGGTTCTCGTTCTGATGTGACGCCATTGTCTCCTCCCTGAGACACCTTGAGCCGCACTGCCCCCAAAGGCAGTGCGGCTCTTTTATCCTCTGAGATGCACGGTAGGGTGCCCCGGTAATGTCCAGCGCGGTTGAACAGGTCGTGATCGTCGGAGGAGGCACCGCAGGGTGGCTCTCGGCCGCATTGCTCGCGGCGCGGCACCCGCAGCTGGCCATCACCCTGGTCGAGGCGCCCGACATTCCGACCATTGGCGTGGGCGAAGGCACCTGGCCGACCATGCGCGAGACGCTGGCGACCATCGGCATTTCCGAATACGAATTCCTGCGCGAATGTGATGCCTCGTTCAAGCAGGGCTCGCGCTTTGATGGCTGGCTGGATGGCAGCGCAGGGGACAGCTATCTCCATCCCTTCACGCCGCCGCCTTCCGGCGACATGCGTGACCTTCTGGCTGCGTGGCAGGCGTCGGCTCCGGAATGCTGCTTTGCCAAGGCGATGACTGCGCAGCACGCTGCCAGCGCCCGCAATCTTGCCCCGCGCCAGCGCGCCATGCCGGACTATGCTGGCGCGCTCAACTATGGCTACCACCTCGATGCCGGCAAGTTTGCGGCCCTGCTGGCACGTCACGCCACGGGCCGGCTGGGCGTCCGCCATGTCTCCGCGGCGGTGACGGGAGTTGTAGCGGGCGCGGGCGGGGATATCGCCGCGCTGGAGCTGCGCGGCCACGAACCGCTGGCCGGGGACCTGTTCATCGATTGCTCGGGGCAGGCGGCGATCCTGATCGGCGGATATTGCGGTGCCGCATGGGTCGACCGTTCGGACGTGTCGTTCAACGACCGCGCGCTGGCGGTGCAAGTGCCGGTTGCGCCAGACAGCGCCGTGGCATCGCAGACCAACGCCACAGCGCACGAGGCGGGCTGGCTGTGGGACATCGCCTTGCCAAGCCGCCGGGGCATCGGCTGCGTCTATAGCTCGCGCCACTTGTCGGATGATCGCGCCGCGCAGATCCTGGGGGACTATGTCGGAGTCCATGTCCCCGGCGTCGATCCGGCCAGCTTGCACCCCCGCAAGCTGGCTTTCGCTACCGGCCACCGCGACCGCTTCTGGGCCGGCAACTGCCTCGCCGTCGGCCTGTCCGCCGGGTTTATCGAACCGCTGGAGGCATCGGCCATCGTCCTGATCGAACTGTCGATCAAGGCACTGGCCGACAACTTCCCGCAAAGCCGCGCAGCGATGAACATCCACGGTGGGCGCTTCAACGATCTGTTCCGCTATCGCTGGGACCGCATCGTTGAATTCCTCAAGCTGCATTACGTGCTGAGCCGCCGGACCGAACCTTACTGGCTGGCGCAGCGCGCGCCCGAGACCATTCCTGCCCGCCTTGCCGAATGCCTGTCCTTGTGGCGCGACCAGCCGCCATCGACCTGGGACCTGCCGCGCATCGACGAGATTTTTTCCGCCGCCAGCCAGCATTACGTGCTCTACGGCATGGGGTTTGCGCCGCCCGCCCTTGCGGGTAATCCTTCACCCGCCGCGCTGGGCAAGCTGGCCGAGGTTCGCGATCGTTCCCGCGCGCTGGCATCGGCGTTGCCGGCCAACCGGGACTATTTCACTGCCGCAGCCGCACAGGCGGCCAAGAACACAACGAATGCGGCACAGGGAGAACTTGCCTCGCGATGAGCAACCACCAGATCCTCAACAGCGGTGACCATGCCGGCCTGCGCGTCCATGTCGAGGCCGGGGCGGCTTACGGCGATGCGACCATGGCCTGCCTGACCGTTCCCGCCGAATTCCGTCAGGTGCAGGCGCATTTCCCGATCGTCTTCCGCCGCGACATTGCCTCAGGCCGGATGTCGGCACTCGCGCTGTTCGGCTTTGAGGACGGGGAGAACCTGTTCCTCGGCGGTGACCGCTGGGACGCCGGATACCGCCCGCTGGCGCTGTCGATCCAGCCCTTCCTGATTGGCCGCCCGGCCAGCGAAGGGACCGAACCGCAAGTCCATGTCGATATGGACCACCCGCGCGTGTCGTCCAGCGGCGAAGGCACGCTCGTCTTCGACGAAGAGGGCAAGCCGACCCCGCACCTCGAAAGGATCGCCGCCATGCTTGGCGACCTCGACCATGCGCACCGCGAGGGCGAGGACTTCTTTGCCGCGCTTGAACGCCACGCGCTGATCGAACCCTTCACCCTGGAAGTGCCGCTGGGGGACGGATCGAAGCATTCGCTGGTCGGCTTCCAGACGGTGAACGAGGACAAGCTGGCGACGCTCGATGGCGATGCCCTGCGCGATCTGCTCGCTGCCGGGCACCTCGGCCCGCTGTACATGGCGCTGGCCTCGCTCTCGCAGTTCTCGAAGCTGGTCGACCGCAAGAACGCCAAGGTCATGGGTGGCTGAAGCCGGCGCCTCGATCTTTGCCGCGCTGACGGTCGCCGAGGAGCGCGAGGCACCCGATGCCGCCGCGTTGGACAGCCTGCTGCGCGGTGCGGCCACGCCCTTCGTGATCCGCGGCCTCGTGCGTGACTGGCCGCTGGTGCAAGCCGGCCTGCGCTCGGCAGTAGAGGCGCGAGGCTACCTCGCCGATCACGCCCGCCCGGTGCCTTTCGCGGTGTCAATCGGCGCTCCCGGCGGCGATGACCGGCTGTTCTACGATGCCGCCATGCAAATGAATTTCCAGATGGCGAAAGGCAAGCTGGCTGACATCTTTGCCGGCATCGACGCCAACGAAGGCCGCGCCGATGCGCCGATGATCTACCTCGGCTCTATCGACGTGCCGACCCATTTCGACGGACTTGAGGCTTCCAACCGCCTCGACCTCGGCGCCCGCGAACCGCTGGTCAGCCTGTGGATCGGCACGCCGACGCGCATCGCCGCGCATAATGACTTTCCCGACAACCTCGCCTGCTGTGTTGCCGGCAAGCGCCGCTTCACGCTGTTCCCGCCGGGTCAGTTCCGCTATCTCTACCTCGGCCCGATCGACAATACCCCGGCGGGCCGCGCGGTGAGCATGGTCGATTTCCATGCACCCGACCTTGCCGCCCACCCGCGCTTTGCCGAGGCGCTGGAGCACGCGCTGGTGGCCGAACTGGAGCCGGGCGATGCCGTGTTCATCCCGTCGATGTGGTGGCACCATGTCGAAGGGTTGGCCCCGTTCAACGTGCTGATGAATTACTGGTGGCGTGAAACGCCGCGCTTTCTTGGCCAGCCGCAGGACGCGCTCAATCACGCGATCCTGTCGATCCGTGATCTGCCCGCGGCCGAAAAGGCGATCTGGCGCGACCTGTTCGATCATTATGTCTTCGGCAACAGTCCCGAGGCCACTGCCCACATCCCGGCAGGCGCGCGCGTCGTGCTTGATCCGCTCGACGCCGAATCCGCCGGTCGCTTGCGATCCTTCCTCCTGAGGACACTGAGCCGATGATGAGTGAATACAAAAAGCGCCGTGTCGTGGTCGCCGGCGGCGGCACCGCCGGCTGGATGACCGCCGCCGCGCTGGCCCGGACGATGGGAGATTCGATCGAGCTGATCTTGGTGGAATCCGATATGATCGGCACCATCGGCGTGGGCGAAAGCACCATCCCGCCGCTGGTCAATTACAACCGCCTGCTGGGCATCGGTGAGGCGGAATTCATGGCGGCGACGCAAGCCACCTTCAAGCTGGGCATCGCTTTCGAGAACTGGAAGCTGGACGGCGACAAGTACTTCCACTCCTTTGGCCTCACCGGGCGCGATCACTGGACGGCAGGCTTCCAGCACTTCTGGCTGCACGGACTGACCAAGGGGCATCAGCATAGCTTCGATGACTACTGTCTTGAGCTGAAGGCCGCCTATGCCGGCAAATTCGCGCACCTTCCGGAAAACCGGATGAACTATGCCTACCAGCTTGATTCGACGCTTTACGCCGCATACCTCCGCAAGCTGGCAGAGGCGGACGGTGCGGTGCGGATCGAAGGCAAGATCGGCAGGGTCGAACTTGACGGCGGCAACGGCAACATCGCCGCGCTGGTGCTCGATAGCGGGCAGCGCATTGAAGGTGACGTGTTCGTCGATTGCACCGGCTTCCGCGCCCTGCTGATCGAAGGCGCGCTGCATGTCGGCTTTGATGACTGGACGCATTACCTGCCCTGCGATTCCGCCATCGCCGTCCAGACAGCCTCTGTCCGTCCGCCTATTCCCTACACCCGCGCGATTGCCCACGATGCCGGCTGGCAGTGGCGCATTCCGCTGCAGCACCGGCAGGGCAACGGCATCGTCTATTGCAGCCGCTACCTTGATCGCGACGCGGCGCTCGACCGGCTCTTCAGCACGCTGGAAGGCGAACGGCTGACCGAGCCGAACTTCATTCGCTTCACCACCGGCGCGCGGCGCAAGCAATGGCATCGCAACTGCGTTGCAATCGGGCTTTCGGGCGGCTTCATGGAGCCGCTGGAATCGACAAGCATCCACCTCATTCAGCGCGCTATCCTCCGCCTCATCCGCATGATGCCAATGGGCGAGGTCAGCGAGCGCGACGTGGCCGAATTCAACGAACAGCAGCACACCGACATGCTGCAGGTCCGTGATTTCCTCATCCTCCACTACAAGGCTACCGAGCGGCGCGACAGCCCGTTCTGGCGGCAGTGCGGCGATATGGAGATCCCCGATAGCCTCACCCAGAAGATCGAACTGTTCCGCGAAACCGGCCGCGTGTTCCGCAAGAACGAGGAGCTTTTCGCCGAGAACAGCTGGGTTCAGGTGATGATGGGACAGGGGATCATGCCAAAGGCTTACCATCCCATCGCCACGAAGCTTTCGGACAAGGAGCTGGATCACCTGCTCTCCGGCCTGCGCGACAGCGTGGCGAAAACGGTCGGCAGCCTGCCCGAGCACCATGCCTATGTCGCAAGCTATTGCGGCGCGCGCGCGGCGGAAGCGGCGTGAAAATGCGGTTTTTCGCCCTTTTGGCAGCGCCCATTGCCATGCTATCCGCCGCACCGGCACTCGCCGACGACTGGCGGATGGTCTGGTCTGACGAGTTCGACCAGCCAGCCATCGACCCGGCCAAATGGGGCTTCGATGTCGATTGCTGGGGCGGCGGCAATGACGAGCGGCAGTGCTACACGGCGCGTCCCGCCAACGCCGCGATTGCCGATGGCAAGCTGGTCATTACCGCGCGGCGTCAACGCTATACCGGCCCGGCCCTGCCCGAAGCGCAGCGCAAGGCCGCCTCTGATCCGCGCGGGCAGGCCACCCGCGAGTTCACTTCCGCGCGGCTGACCACGCGGGGCAAGGCTGCCTGGCGCTATGGCAAGGTCGAGGTCCGCGCGCAGTTGCCGCAAGGGCAAGGCACCTGGCCGGCGATCTGGATGCTGCCCGAAAAGGACACTTATGGCCCATGGGCGGCATCGGGCGAGATCGACATCCTTGAGGCGGTCAACCTTGGCGTCCCCTGCAAGACCTGCAAGGGCGGGCGCGAGGATACCATCCTTGGCACGCTGCATTTCGGTGCGAAATGGCCCGCCAATGTCCACTCGGGCGACGAAGTCCACGCGCCGGAGGTGCTGGACGGCTTCCACACCTATGCCATCGAATGGGCCCCCGATCGCATCGTCTGGCTGCTCGATGGCCGGGTTTTTGCCGAGCGCAGGAGCAAGGACTGGTGGTCCACCGGATCGAAGACCCCCGGCGCGCCGTTCGATCAGGAGTTCCACCTGATCCTCAACCTCGCCATCGGCGGCAAGCTTGCCGAAACGCGGGGGCTGGGCGGCGTTTCGCGCAAGGATTTCCCGAAGCGCTTCGCCATTGATTGGGTCCGCGTCTGGCAAAAAGGCGCAAAGCCCGTTACCGCCGCCGTGGATCGACCCACCGGGAAGGGCGAGTAGGGAATGGCGAGGCGCCGACAGGCTGTCACGATCAAGCATGTTGCTGCCGATGCAGGGGTTTCCCTGCAGACGGTGAGCCGCGTCATCAACAACGAGCCGAATGTCCGCCCGGAAATGAAGGAGCGCGTCCAGGAAGCGATTGACCGGCTCGGTTATGTCCCGTCGATCGCTGCCCAGCGGATGAGCGGCTCGCGCTCATACCTGATCCTCGCGCTCAATGACCGCGATCGCACGATTGCCGATTGGCGCGCGCGGCAAGGCACCGACTGGGTCGATCAGATGCTGCTGGGCGGCATGCTCAAGTGCGCCGAGCACGGCTATCGCATGATCTTCGAACTGGTCGATACGCACAACGACCATGTCGAACGCGAAATTCTGGCGGCGATTGCCGCGTTGCAGCCCGACGGGATCATCCTTACCCCGCCGCATTCGGACAACCCGCAGCTCGTGCGCTTTCTTGCCCAGCAGAAGATACCCTTCGTCCGCATCGGCTCGCAGGAGAATGGCGAAGGCATCCCGATTTCGATGGACGACGAAGGCTCGGCCCGGACCGCGACCCGCCACCTGATCGGCCTCGGCCATCGCAATATCGGTTTCATTTCGGGCGATCCCGAATATGCGCTAAGCGGCTGGCGCGTCGATGGCTGGCAGGGTGAGATGGCGGCTGCGGCGCTGCCGACTGATGGCCTGTTCGAACCCGGCGATTTCACCTATGCCTCGGGCGAACGGGCAGCGCGGCGGCTGCTGGACTCGGCCAATCCGCCCAGCGCGATCATCGCCAGCAATGACCAGATGGCGCTGGCAACGCTCGAAGTCGCGCGCTCGCTGGGGCTGGAAGTGCCGCGTGACTTGTCGGTCATCAGCTTTGACAATACGCCGCTGGTGCACTTCACCCAGCCGCCGCTAACCGCGATCGACCAGCCGATCGCTGCCACCGCGTCAATGGCGGTCGAACTGATCATCGCCGCACAAAAAGGTGAGCCGCGGCCGGATGCGCTGACGGTCATCTCGGCGGATCTGGTCGAACGCGGCTCGGTCGCCGCCTGCACTGCCGGCACCCGTGACTGAACCGCTGCCAACTGCCCGGCAGTCGCAGCGTTTCCTGTTGCTCTATGCGCTGGCCTGGGCCGGCGGATCGGTTGCCTACGTTCCCTTCCTGACGATCCTGCTGCCGGTGCGGGTTTCGCTGCTGGCCGGGGATGCGGCTGGGGTGAGCTGGCTGGCCTATATCGCCTTTGCCGGGGCGATTGCCGCCAGCGCGGCCTTCATCGGGTTCGGCTATCTCAGCGATATCACTCGCCGGCGCAAGGAATGGGTCTGGCTGGGGCTGGTCCTGTCCTGCGGGCTCCTCGCCTTGTTCCGCGAGGCTGAGACATTGCCCGCGCTGATAGCGATCATCATAGCCTGGCAACTGGCGCTGAACATGATGCTCGCGCCGCTGGCGGCGTGGGCGGGGGACTGCGTGGCCGATGCGCAGATGGGCTCGCTGGGGGGCCTGCTGGCCTTTGCGCCGGGGCTGGGGGCGCTGGCCGGGGCCTTCGTTACTCTGCCGGGTCTGGCCTCCGCCGACACGCGGCTGGTGCTGGTGGGGGCGCTGGTAATCTGCTGCGTGGTGCCCGTGCTGCTGGTCACACCGCCGACGAAGGTGTCCGAGCCGGCGGTTGCCAATGAAGCAGCGCGCGCCAGTTCACTTGGCAGTCCAGCCCTTGCGGCTGAAGGACGCGGGGCCATGCGGCGTATGTGGTTCGCGCGGCTTGCCGTCCAGATCGCCGAGGCCGCGCTGTTTTCGTACCTCTATTTCTGGTTCCGCTCGATTGATCCGGAGATGGGCGACAACCGCACCGCGCGCGTGTTCAGCGTGGTGCTGATCCTGTCCGCGCCGATCGCGCTGTGGGCGGGCCGCTGGGCCGACCGGACGAGCCGCCCGTTTACGCCGCTGGTTGCCTGCGCCTTCGTCTCGGCGGCAGGGCTGATCGGCATGGCGCTGGCACCGACGCTGCCGGTGGCCATCGCGACCTATGCGGTGTTCGGCTTTGCCACCTCGATCTTCCTCGCGCTCCATTCCGGACAGACCCTGCGCGTCCTGCCGCGCTCCGACCGGCGCGGGCGCGATCTGGGCCTGTTCAACCTGACCAACACGGTGCCGTCGCTGATCATGCCGTGGTTCACCCTGGCGCTGGTGCCGCAGTTCGGGTTCGCCGCGCTGTTCCTGCTGTTTTCCGCGCTTTCGCTGGGTGCTGGCCTGCTTCTGCGGCCCTACGCGCGGCAATTCTGACAGCCCGCTTGATTTTGCCCGCGTCTCATGTCAGTTAGGGATTGAGAACGTTCACAGACGGGCAGGGGTAGAGGGATCGTATGAAGTTCAGGCGCTGGCTTATGGTGGCAACCTTGCTCGCCGGCGGATGTGCCGCGGCGCTTCAGGCGGGCACTCCGGCAGTCGCTGCGAAGGCGAACGGGCAGGCGCGCCCCGCCGTATGGCCAGCGGCGAAAAGCCCCGCCGCTGTTACCGATCCTGCAACTGAGGCGGCGATTACCCGGATGCTCGCAGGCATGACGGTCGAACAGAAGGTCGGCCAGATGATCCAGGCGGACATCAGCGCGATCACGCCCGCCGACCTTGCCCGCTATCCGCTTGGCTCGATCCTCGCCGGGGGCAATTCCGGACCCTATGGCGATGAACGGGCCGATGCCGCGAAGTGGCTGCGCCTCGTCAACGAATTCCGTGAGGCATCGCGCAAGAGCGGGGCGGGCGTGCCGATCCTGGTGGGCGTCGATGCGGTCCACGGCCATTCGAACCTGCCAAGCGCGACGATCTTTCCGCACAACATCGGCCTTGGCGCTCTGCGCGATCCGGCGCTGATCCGGCGTATCGGCGAGATAACAGCCGCCGAAGTTGCCGGCAGCGGCATCGACTGGACTTTCGCGCCAACGCTTGCCGTGCCGCAGGACCTGCGCTGGGGGCGCAGTTACGAAGGCTATGCCGCCGATCCGGCACAGGTCGCCAGCTATGGCCGCGCGATGACGCTGGGCTTGCAGGGCCCGCTGGCCAAGGGACGCCCGCTGGGACCTTTGCACGTGGCGGCTACGGCCAAGCACTTCCTCGCCGATGGCGGCACGCTTGATGGCAAGGATCAGGGCGACGCGCAGATGTCGGAGCGCACACTCGTCGCCCGCCATGCCGTCGGCTATCCCGCCGCGATCGACGCTGGCGCGCTCACCGTCATGGCCAGTTTCTCGAGCTGGCAAGGGGTCAAGCACCACGGCAACAAGAGCCTGCTGACCGACGTGCTCAAGGGCCGCATGGGCTTTGCCGGGCTGGTCGTGGGCGATTGGAACGGCCACGGGCAGGTTCCCGGCTGCACCGTCACCGATTGCCCGCAGACCTTCACGGCTGGACTCGATCTCGCCATGGCGCCTGACAGCTGGAAGGGCCTCTACGAAACGACTGTCCGGCAGGCCCGCGACGGCACCTTGCCGATGGCGCGGATCGACGATGCCGTCCGGCGAATCCTCCGCGTGAAGGCCAAGCTGGGCTTGCTGGGTGCAGAGCCCGTCCTGCGCGGAGATCCAGCGCAAGTCGGTGCGCCGCAGCACCTCGCGCTTGCCCGAGAGGCGGCGGCGCGCTCGCTCGTCCTGCTCAAGAACAATGGCGGGGTCCTGCCGCTGCGCCCCGGTGCGCGCGTGCTGATCGCCGGACCGGGCGCGGACAATATGGCGATGCAGGCGGGCGGCTGGACGATCACATGGCAAGGAACTGACACGACCGCCGCTGATTTCCCCAATGGGCAGACCATCGGACGCGCGCTCGCCTCGGCAATCGGCGCTGCCGGCGGAAAGACTGTCCTGTCACCTAATGGCACGTTCACGGACCGCCCCGATGTTGCCGTGGTGGTTTATGGCGAAGAGCCCTATGCCGAATTTCAGGGCGACCGCCCCGATCTCGCCTTTCGCGGCCACATGGGTGAGCAGCAGCTTGTTGCCCGGCTGAAGGCATCCGGTATCCGTGTCGTTTCGGTGTTCCTTTCGGGCCGGCCGATGTTCACCGGGCCGCAGATCAATGCTTCCGACGCTTTCGTCGCGGCCTGGCTGCCGGGGACGCAGGGCGCAGGGCTGGCCGATGTCCTTGTCGCAAAGCCCGATGGCAAGCCGAAGCGGGACTTCGCCGGCCGTCTGCCGTTTGCATGGCCGGCCGATGCCAGGTCACCGGTCGCCAAGCCGCTGTTCCCGGTGGGCTACGGCCTCACTTACGCCCGGCCTGCAAAGCTCGGCGCGGTCAATGAAGACCCCCGCGTGGACCTTGCCGCCTCGGCCAGCGAAGACACCTACATGACGCGCGGCGCCGTGCCCTCGCCGTGGCGGCTTGGCCTCGACAGCACCGTGACCGCGCGGGCCATGGACCTCGCCGCGCAGGAAGATTCGCGCCAGTTCACCTGGACCGATCGCGGCTCGATCGCAATTGACGGGCCTACGGTCGATCTCACCCGGCAGCTGGGCGGCGACTATGCCCTGCTGCTTGAATGGCGCATTGATTCGGCGCCCGCCGGGCCGGTAGACCTGTCGTTTGCCGGCGCCGCGTTCGACATCGGGCCCGTGGTCCGTGCCGCCCCCGCCGGCCAGCCGACCGAGACCCGCGTGCCGCTGCGCTGCTTCAAGGATGCGGGCGCCAACCTCTCTGCGGTCGGCACCCCCTTGCGGATCACCGCCAACAAGGGCTTTACCGCAACTCTGCGCAACGTCCGGATCGAACCGGTCGGATCGTCGATTCCCTGTCCGGGCAAGGCCGGCTAGCTTCAGGAGCAAATCCCATGGCACTTGGTCCCACGGCCACTGCACTTTCCGATGCCCCCGCAGATCAATCGAGTGTCGATGCGCCGCAGCTTCGCCTGTTCGTCATGGGCCTGTTCTTCATCTTTGGCGGCATCACCAGCCTCAACGATGTTATCATTCCCAAGCTGAAAGAGCTGTTTACGCTCAATTTTACGCAAGCGATGCTGGTGCAGTTCTGCTTCTTCACCGCCTATGCCGTGATCGGCATCCCGGGTGCGCGCTTGGTCAAGAAGATTGGCTATATGCGCGGAGCCGTGGCCGGTCTGCTCATCATGATGACCGGCTGCCTGCTGTTCATCCCGGCGAGCCAGACGGCGACTTACGGTGTCTTCCTGCTGGCCCTGTTCGTGCTGGCGAGCGGCGTGGTGATCGTCCAGGTGGTCGCCAATCCGCTGATCTCGATGCTCGGCAAGCCCGCCACCGCGCACAGCCGGTTGACTTTCGCGCAGGCGTTCAACTCGCTTGGCACCACGCTCTTCCCGATTTTCGGGGCGATCCTGATCCTCGGCAGTCTCGCGACAGTGAACATGGCGGATTTGCAGGGCGCAGAGCTCGATGCCTATCGCACCGCCGAAAGTCAGGCGATCGTCCACGGCTACCTTGGCCTCGCCTTCGCGCTGGCACTTGTCGCCGGCGCGGTCTGGTACTTCCGCGATGCGCTAAAGGGCGAACGCCATGAAGAGAGCCAGGGCCTTGCCGGGCTCGACCTGCTGAAACGCCCGCGTTTCGGCCTCGGTGCGCTCAGCATCTTCCTCTACGTCGGCGCGGAAGTCGCGATCGGTTCGATCATTGTCAATTACCTGCAGTTGTCCGACGTTATGGGTCTCAATTCCGAGGCAGCCGGCAAGATGATCGGCATCTACTGGGGCGGGGCCATGGTTGGCCGGTTCATCGGTTCGGCCCTGCTGCGCTTCCTGAGTCCCGGCAAGGTCCTCGCCGGGGCGGCGCTTGGGGCAGTGACCTTGCTGGCCATTTCCACTCAGACGACCGGCGAAGTTGCCGGGTATAGCCTGCTGGCAGTCGGCCTCGCCAATTCGATCATGTTCCCGACGATCTTCTCACTCGCCTGCGAAAAACTCGGCAGCCGGGCGGCTGACGGCTCGGGCATCATCAACGTGGCGATCTTCGGCGGTGCGGTGATCCCGCTGATTACCGGGATGATCGCCGACCTCACCGGCAGCCTTGGTATGTCTTTCATCCTGCCGGCCATCTGCTACGCGGTGATTGCCGGCTTCGGCTGGTACGCCCGCCGTCCGGCGACCGCAGAGCAGGCCTAAAGGGCTACCGATGACCAGTGCGCCCCCTGTTACCGAGCTTTTCCTGCTCGCATTGATCCTGATCTTCAGCGTGCCCTATCTGGTCTGGCGGCTGGGCAAGACCGATCACTGGGCGCCGCTGGTGGTGGTGCAGATCATCGCGGGTATCCTGCTGGGCCCGGGCGTGCTCGGCGCGGCACTGCCGGGTTATTACACGCTGGTTTTCACGCCGCAGGTCATTGGCGCGCTGAACGGCATCGCCTGGTGGGCGGTCATGCTGTTCGTTTTCGTTGCCGGGCTTGAACTGGATTTCCGCGAAGCCTGGCGCAGCCGCCGCGACACGGTGGTCACCGCAGGCCTGGCGATGGTCGCCCCGATGGTGCTGGGAGCCGCCGTCGCCGCTGCGCTCCTGTACTTCGGCAACCCGGCAGCGTGGATGGGTGCCAAGGGACAGGACTGGCAGTTCGTTACCGGCATCGGCATGGCCTGTGCCGTCACGGCCTTGCCGATCCTGGTCCTGTTCCTGACCAAACTGGGCATCCTGCGCAGTCCATTGGGGCAGCGCATTTTGCGCTATGCCAGTCTCGACGATGTGATCATCTGGGGCGTGCTGGCGGTCATCCTGCTCGATTGGGAGAGGGTGGAGCGGCAAGCCGCCTTCGTCATCGGTTTTGGCGTTGCGGTCTGGGCCGTGCGCCGCCTGATGGCGGCAATTCCCAAGCGGGACCGCTGGTATTGCGCGCTGGTCTGGCTGGCGGCCTGCGGTTTCCTCGCCGACTGGTCGGGCCTCCATTTCATGGTGGGTGCCTTCCTTGCCGGTGCCGCGCTCGATGCGGGCTGGTTCGATCTGGATGAGATGGACCAGTTCCGCGACGTCGTTCTGCTAGCCTTCATGCCGGTGTTCTTCCTGTCGACCGGGCTGCGCACGAGTTGGGAAATCGGCGGCTACGCCATCTTTGGCGTCAGCCTGATCCTGCTGGCCGCGATGGTCGTCGGCAAACTGGCCGGCGTCGGCCTTGCCGGCAGGATCCTCGGCTGGAAGAAGGGCGATGCCACGGTCATCGGCTGGCTTTTGCAGACCAAGGCGCTGATCATGATCATCTTTGTCAGCGTGCTGTTCGACAAGCAGTTGATAACCAGCGCAACCTTCACCGCGCTGTTGCTGGCGGCACTGGGCAGCACGATGCTGACCATTCCGATGGTGAGTAAACGGATCTTGCAGATGCGGTCTGAAGAGAAGGTCCCTAGCCGGACGGGTCCTTGATGGTTTCCATCGCGACAAAGGTTGATGTGCTGGCCACGTGGGGCAGGCTGGTGATCCGCTCGCCCAGCACGATGCGATAGCGCCGGATGTCGGCGGTCCTGACCTTGAGCAGATAGTCGAAGCTGCTGGCGATCATGTGGCATTCCTCGATCTCGGGAATGCGGCGCACGCCGGCATTGAATGCCTCGAGCGCCTGTTCGCGCGTGTCGGACAGCTTGATCTCGGTGAAGGCGACATGATCGAGGCCCAGTTTGGCCGGATCGACGACCGCGCGGAAGCCGAGGATCACGCCGCTGTCGATCAGCTTGCGCAAGCGCACCTGACACGGCGTTTTGGAGAGGCCCACGCGCTGCGCAAGGTCGGTGACGGTGATGCGGCCATCTTCCATCAGGACGGCAACGATCTTGCGGTCGAAATCGTCCAGTTCGACTGTAATTGATGGTCTGGGCATAGTTTTTGCCTAACAGATCGTCACAATTAAGTCGATATGGCTATTCATTGGCCTGAATTAGGTCAGGTTGACCCAAACAAATGGGATAGGATGCCGGCATGACTCAGCCCGCCGCTTTCTCCGCCTTTGCCCCCACCGTCCGCGCTCCGTCGCCGCAGCGCGCGGCGATCACCGCAGCCTATCGCCGCGACGAGGCGCAGTGCCTCGGCCCGCTGCTGGAAGCCGCGACGCTCAATGAGGCCATGCGGGCGCAGGTTCGCGAAACCACGCGCGAGCTGGTAACGACCTTGCGCGCCAATCACAAAGGCAGCGGCGTCGAAGGGCTGGTCCACGAATATTCGCTGTCGAGCGAGGAAGGCGTGGCGCTGATGTGCCTCGCCGAAGCGCTGCTCCGCATTCCCGACCATGCCACACGCGATGCGCTGATCCGCGACAAGATCGCCGGCGGCGATTGGGGCTCGCACCTTGGCGGCGGAAAATCGGTGTTCGTCAATGCCGCGACCTGGGGGCTGGTGGTCACCGGCAAGCTGGTCGGCAGCGTCGATGATCGCGGGCTGGGGGCGGCATTGCAACGCCTTGTCGCGCGGGCCGGCGAACCAGTCATCCGGCGCGGCGTCGATCTGGCGATGCGGATGATGGGCGAACAGTTCGTCACCGGCGAGACCATCGGCGAGGCGCTGAGGCGCGCGAAGGGGCTGGAGGCGAAGGGCTTCCAGCACAGCTATGACATGCTGGGCGAGGCGGCGGCGACGGCGGCTGACGCGGCGCGCTATTACCGGGATTACGACAACGCGATTCACGCCATCGGCAAGGCATCGAACGGCCGCGGCATCTATGGTGGCCCCGGCATCTCTATCAAGCTGTCAGCGCTGCACCCGCGCTATTCGCGGCCGCAGGCCGAGCGGGTGATGGACGAGCTGTTGCCGCGTGTGAAAGCGCTGGCCGTGCTCGCCAAGACCTATGGCATCGGCTTCAACATCGATGCCGAGGAGGCCGACCGGCTCGAACTGTCGCTCGACCTGCTGGAAAGCCTGGCGCGCGATCCTGATCTGGGCGGCTGGGATGGGCTTGGCTTCGTGGTTCAGGCCTATGGCAAGCGCTGTCCCTTCGTCATCGACTGGATCGTTGATCTGGCCCGCAGCGCCGGCCGGCGGATCATGGTGCGGCTGGTCAAGGGCGCCTATTGGGACGCCGAGATCAAGCGCGCGCAGGTCGATGGGCTGGCCGATTTCCCGGTCTATACCCGCAAGGTCCACACCGACGTCGCCTACATCGCCTGCGCACGCAAACTGCTTGCCGCGCGCGATGCCGTGTTCCCGCAATTCGCCACGCACAATGCGCAGACGCTGGCCACCGTCTATCACCTTGCCGGGCTCGATTTCGCGATCGGCGACTACGAATTCCAGTGCCTCCACGGGATGGGCGAGCCGCTGTATGAACAGGTCGTCGGCACGGGCAATCTCGATCGGCCCTGCCGGATCTATGCGCCGGTCGGCACGCATGAAACGCTGCTCGCCTATCTGGTGCGACGCCTGCTGGAGAACGGGGCCAATTCCTCGTTCGTCAATCGCATCGCCGATCCGGCGGTGCCGGTTGAGGCGATGATTGCCGATCCTGTCGAGGTCACGCGCGCGATGCCGCAGCCGGGCACCCGGCACGAGGCCATTGCGTTGCCGGGCGATCTCTATCCGGGGCGGCGCAATTCGGGCGGGATCGACCTGAGTGATGAGACGGCACTGGCATCGCTGACCGAGAGCCTGCGACAAAGCGCAGACACAGCGTGGGAAGCCGCGCCGGCGAACCGCGCAGGGCCAATGCGGCCCGTGCTCAACCCCGCCGATCACCGCGACGTGGTCGGCATGGTGATCGAGGCATCGCCCGAAGCGGCGGCCTTGGCCGCCTCCCGCGCGGCGGCCTCAAGCTGGGGCGATACCCCGGTTGCAGAGCGCGCCGCGATCCTCGAACGCGCTGCCGATGCGCTGCAGGCGCGCATGCCGCTGCTGCTCGGCCTGATCGTGCGCGAGGCGGGCAAGTCGGTGCCCAATGCCATTGCCGAGGTCCGCGAGGCGGTCGATTTCCTGCGCTATTACGCGCAGCAGGCCCGTGCCACGTTCGGCGCGGCGCAGGTGCCACTGGGGCCGGTGGTCTGCATCAGCCCGTGGAATTTCCCGCTGGCGATCTTCACCGGACAAGTCGCCGCGGCGCTGGTTGCGGGCAACCCGGTGCTCGCCAAGCCGGCGGAGGAAACCCCGCTCGTCGCCGCCGAGGCAGTGCGGCTGCTGCATGAAGCGGGCGTGCCTGTCGATGCCCTGCAATTCGTTCCCGGCGATGGCGCAATCGGCGCGGCGCTGGTTGGAGCCTCGGAAACCATGGGCGTGCTGTTCACCGGTTCGACCGAAGTTGCGCGGCTGATCCAGCGCCAGCTTGCCGCCCGGCTGTCGCCTGCGGGCAAGCCGATCCCGCTGGTCGCCGAAACCGGCGGACAGAACGCGATGATCGTCGACAGCTCCGCGCTGACCGAACAGGTCGTGGCCGATGTCATCGCCTCGGCCTTTGACAGCGCCGGCCAGCGCTGTTCGGCACTGCGCGTGCTGTGCCTGCAAGAAGAGGTGGCGGACCGTACGCTGGACATGTTGAAGGGCGCGCTCGCGGAGATGAGCGTCGGGCGCACTGACGCGCTCAAGGTCGATATCGGCCCGGTCATCACTGCCGAGGCGAAGGCGACCATCGAGCAGCACATCACCGCGATGCGCGCGCTCGGTCGCAAAGTAGAGAGGCGGACGTTGCCCGATGCCACCCGGCACGGTACTTTCGTGGCCCCGACGATCATCGAACTGGACTCCATCGCCGACCTCACCCGAGAAGTCTTCGGCCCGGTGCTGCATGTCGTGCGCTTTTCCCGCGAGCGGCTGGGGCAGCTGATCGATGCGATCAACGCCACCGGTTACGGGCTGACTTTTGGCCTGCACACCCGGCTCGACGAGACGATTGCCCATGTCACCGCGCGGGTGAAGGCCGGGAACCTTTATGTGAACCGCAATGTCATCGGCGCGATTGTCGGCGTCCAGCCCTTTGGCGGGCGCGGATTGTCAGGCACGGGACCCAAGGCGGGCGGGCCGCTTTATCTTGGCCGGCTGGTCACTGTGCCGCCGGTGTTCGGTGCGCGCGCCGGACATCTCGAAACGCCGCTGCATGATTTCATCGACTGGCTGGACATGGCGGGCGAAGCTGATGCCGCTGCGACCGCGCGCCGCTATGGCGAGTCTTCGGCGCTGGGTGCCAGCATGGAACTGGCCGGGCCGGTCGGGGAACGCAACCTCTATGAGCTGCATCCGCGCGGCCGGATCCTGCTGCGGCCGGCGACCCGCGAAGGGCTTTTCGCCCAGATCGCCGCAGTGCTCGCCACCGGAAATCGTGCGACCGTGGAGGGAATGAACGTTCCCGAGGGCCTTCCGGCGAGCGTGGCCGCCGTGCTTCACAGCTCTGGCAGTGAACCTTACGCCGCCGCCCTTGTCGAAGGAGGACCGGCCCGCGTGGCCGCCATGACCGAGACATCGGCGGCCATGCCGGGACCGATCTTCTCGGTCCACGCCGCGCGCGAGGACCAGCCGCTGGCCTATCCGCTCGAATGGCTGGTCGAGGAAGTGTCGATCTCGATCAACACCGCCGCTGCCGGGGGCAATGCCAGCCTGATGATGATCGGATAGCTGTTCGACGAAATCGAGGAGTTGATTTCAGTTACAATTGACTGCCGCATCGAAGCCGCCTGAAAGGACCCGTCAGGCCGTATCGCGCACTATCAACTGCGGGGCCATCTCCACCGATGGCGTGTCCTTGCCGGCAATTCGTTCGAACAGCAGTCGAACCATTTCCTTCGCTCCTTCGGCGATGTTCTGGCTGATCGTGGTGAGACGCGGCACGGTCTGTTCGGCGAGCGGCAGGTCATCGAAGCCGGTGACCGAAACGTCGCCCGGAACTGAAATCGCATGATCGGCCAGCGCGCGGACAGCGTACATGGCAATCAGGTCCGATCCGCAGGCAATGCCGTCAATGCCCGTCCGGATGCGAGCGACATGGCCGCAAATTTCCGCGGCCATGGTGTCCGAGGCGAGGTGGACATGCAGATGCTCCGGCTCGGGCAGGCCTGCCTCGCGCGCGGCATCGCACAGGCCCCGGAAACGGTCGCGGAGTTCCGGAACGCCAGTTTCGCCGAGGAAGGCGAGAGACTTGCGGCCGGCGCGGATCAGGCACTCGCCCGCGAGCTTGCCGCCGGCCCGATTGTCGACTCCGACCGTGCAGTGGACCTGCCCCGCTTCACGGCCGCCCCAGACAACCATCGGCTTGTAATGCCCGGCCACCCGTTCGAGCGTCTCGATCTGGTTCGACTGGCCGATCACCAGCACGCCATCGAGCATGCCCGATTCGACGATGCGCTCCAGCCAGTCATCGGCATGGGGGATCACGCGGCTGAGCATGATGTCATAGCCGTTTTCGGTCAGCGCATCGGCAAGGTGCCCGAGGATCGCCATGAAGAACGGGTCGGACAGGTGCTGGCGCTGTTCATGGCCGAGAGGAACGACCACGCCAATGACCCGCGTTTCCCGCATGCGCAGCCGCCGGGCCATCTGGTTGGGGCGAAAGCCATGTTCGCGCGCGATTTCCACGATACGCTCGCGGGTTTCCTTGTTGACAAGCGACTTGCCGGCGAGTGCGCGCGAGACGGTGCCAGCCGATACTCCCGCCAGCCGCGCCAGTTCGGCGATGTTGCGAATCTTGGCCGGAGGATTCGTCCCATGGCTCATGCGCGAAACCTCTGCTCCGGATTGCATTCGATTGTCGCGAGCGAACTCGCTGCCAAACCCGGACTTGTCAATGATCGCCTCCAAGCCCCCGCTTGCCCAGCAGGATCGCCCCGGTGATTCCCGCCTCGTCGCCCAGCCCCGGAAGCATGACGTAGCGCTGCAGACCGGGATCGAGCTGTGGCGCCTGCACATATCCGCCCAGCCGCGCCTCGGCCTTGCGGCGCACGGCATCGATCAGGCCGGGGGTCTTCATCACTCCGCCGCCGAACACCAGCCGGTCGGGCATGTGAAGGAGGACAAGGCTGGCCGCCAGCTGGGCGATGTAATCGGCGATGATTTCCAATGGTCCGGCCGGGCTCGCCAGTTTCGAGAGGCTCGACCCCCAACGCTCCTCGATCGCCGGACCGCTGGCCAGCCCTTCAAGGCAATCACCGTGGAACGGGCAGCGGCCGGGGAAGGGGTCGTGAACAGGGTCGCGCGCCACGGGAATGTGACCGCTTTCGAAGTGCGAGAACCCAGCGAGCGAATGCCCGTCCTGCACCACGCCCGTGCCGATGCCGGTGCCGACGGTGGTATAGGCCAGCGTGTGGCAGCCTTGCCCCGCGCCCATTGCCCATTCGCCCAGCGCCGCGCCGTTGACATCGGTATCGACCACGATCGGCGCACCGAATTCACCCAGCACGTCATGGAACCGCGCGCCGGCCCAGCCGGGCTTGGGGGTGGTGGTGAAGCGGCCATAGTCTGCCGAGGCCGGATCGATGTCGATGGGACCGAAACTGGCCACGCCGAATGCGGCAATCGGTCCGTGCGCCTGCGCGGCATGGCGAAAGAAGGCTGCCATTTCGGGGAGGCACTTATCCGGGGTGCGGGTGGCGATGCGCGTTTCGGCGATCACTTCGCCGCTTTCGCGCGCCACGGCGAGCACGAATTTGGTGCCGCCCGCCTCGACAGCGCCGATCAAACGCTCCGTCATCGTCCACTCCCTTCGCCGTTCATACCCTGCCGACATAGGCCGAAAGGACGGGGAGTTCATCCCCTTCGCCGCAAGCCTTGCCGAACGAGAGAAGCCAATCGACCGGACCATTGAAGCGGAAGCGCCCGGTGCGATGGCCGAGGTTGAAGACGCAGAGCATCGGCTCCTCGCCGCAACCGCGCATGAAGGCGAGCACTTCGTCATCGGCCTGCAGCAGCCTGAAATCTCGGCGCAGCAGGGCGGGCGATGCCTTGCGCCGGGCAATCGCCTCGCGCGCGAAGTTCAGCAACTACGCTTCGCGGTCCGTCTGATCGGCTTGTAAATCTAGAGAAATCTGGCGTTTTCTGTCCAATTTCCCTACCCACAGAACAGGGAACCCATGACCTGATAACAGCGTACAGACCAAGCAGGCTAGCCTCGGATCCAATCGCCGCTCAGGGTAGCCTTTGACCGCCGTCACCACGCATCTCGTGGGTGCGCAGGAGTCATCTCACTGGGCGTTTCACGCTTTCAATTTCCAGCCAGCGTCGGAGCATCGACTTAATCGGAACCGATGGCGCCAAGTCGGCATGTCTGGAACTACGTGATTGAGGATGACAGCTTCCGCATGGACGCTAAATGTCGTGCTGGAGGTGCATAGCATGATCAAACGGGTGATAGTCGCGGGTCTCGTTGCGAATATGTGCGTTGGGACACCACTTCACGCGGAAGACGCGCTCCTCCCGGTCGCTGCCAGCATGGAAACTGGCAAGATCGTCGTGACGGTGCCTCGACCTGACGCTAATGGGATAGCCGCGCGCTACATCTATGTTGCGCAAATCGAGACTGGCGTGGGAGCGTCTGCCGAGGGCGGCCCACTCGACCGCGGTGCGCCCCTGCAAAATGGCATAATTCGCTTCCGACGGGCAGGCGGCAAGGTTCTCGCAGAGCTGGAAAACACCACCTTCGTCGCCACCAGCGGTTCGGCGGCGCAACAGGCATCCGTCGCGAACAGTTTTTCGAACGCGACCCTGTGGGTCGGCGATGTGGCCGCCACAAGCAAGGATGGGAGCTTCAGCTTTGACTTCGCCCCGTTCCTGGCGATGGACCACTTCGGCTTTGCGCAAACTTTGGGCGAAGGTTATGCGCTGGTTGCCAGCCGATCTATCGCCGACCCGGCCAAAGTGCGCGCCTTCCCGGACAACGTCGAGTTCTCCGCGCTGCTCAGCTTTGCGACCGCTAAGCCCGCGCCCGCACTTCGCCAGGTTTCACCGACCGGAACCGACCTGGCCTTGTGGGTTCGCCATTCGCTGGTGCGCCTGCCGAACAAGCCCCTGCCATTGCGGCATGATCCATACGACTATGTGATTAATGTGCCGCAGTACGATTTCTCGACTCCGCTCGGTCGCTCGATGTTGCGCAAAGTCGCACGGCGGCACCGGCTGGAAAAGGTTGATCCCACGGCGGTGAGATCGCGCGTGGTCAAGCCGATCGTCTACTATGTCGATCCCGGCGCGCCCGAAGCAATCCGCCGCGCGCTAATTGAGGGAGTGAGCTGGTGGGCTCAGGCGTTCGATCAGGCCGGCTACATAGACGCATTTCGGGCGGAGGAACTGCCGCCCGGCGTTGACCCGCTCGACATGCGCTACAACGTCGTCAACTGGGTCAATCGTGCGACCCGCGGATGGGCCTACGGGTCAAGTATCGTCGATCCGCGAACGGGAGAGATCCTCAAGGGCAGCGTAATGCTCGATTCCCAGCGCGCGCAGCAAGATGTGCTGATCTTCCAGGCTTTGGTTGGCGCGGGACTTTCCGGCAGCGGCGATCCCAACGATCCTATCGCCGCAGCGCTCGCCCGCATCCGCCAGCTTGGCGCACATGAGGTCGGCCATTCCATCGGTTTGCAGCACAATTTTGCAGCCAGCACTCAGGGACGGTACTCGGTAATGGACTACCCGGCCCCGCGGATAACGCTGAACGGCGGCAAGATCGACTTGAGCGATGCCTACGGTGTCGGGGTTGGTGAATGGGACAGATTTGCGATCCGCTATCTCTATGCCTCCACCGATGCCGACGGCCGGCGGCTTGCTCAGGACGCACAGGCGAAAGGCCTGAAGTTCGTCTCCGACAATGATTCGCGCCCGGTCTCCACCGGCAATCCCGAGGGTGCTCTTTGGGACGATTCGGCCGGCCCCATTGCCGAATTGGCCAGGGTGATGACCGTGCGGCAGGCCGCGCTTGCGCGCTTCGATGTCGATGCCGTCCCGGACGGGCAGGACATGGCAAGCTTGCGCCGTGCGTTCGTGCCGATCTGGCTGCTCCATCGCTTCCAGATCGAAGCGACTGCAAAGTCACTCGGCGGCATGACCAGCCCGACCGCATTAGCCGGGGATGGCGCGAAGGTTGCGTCCGTTCCCGCCGGGCAGCAGAACGCGACCCTAGAGGCGTTGATTGCGGCCCTTTCTATCGAGGCGCTTACGGTTCCGAGTCGACTCCAGCCTTTGCTGTCGTTCGCCCAGGGAGATGATGGAGACTACGCCACACAGATCGAGATCATGCCGACCGCTGGCGGACCGGTTTTCGACAGCCTGCGCGCCACCGAGATCGGGGCTGTCCATGTCCTCGCCAGCCTGCTCGATCCGCAGCGGCTCAACCGGCTCGACATGCAGCATACTGGTGATCCGAAGATTCCATCGGCGGGTACAGTTGTGTCACGACTTCTTGCCCATGCCGATGCCGTCGCCGGGCAGGGTGCGGTCGGGCGACGCATTGCGACGACGATTGCACTGGACTTGGCAAGGCGGTCACGAGACTCGGTGCTGGGTCGTTCGATCGGCCTTGAGCTTGACGGTCAGCTGTTAGCGTGGGCGAAGCGACTGAGTGCGACCAGCGCGCGTGGCGATGAAGGCAACTGGCGTCGCGGACTGGGCGCACTGCTCGCGGACCGTGAAGCAATGTCCAGATACATTGCCGATCGCCGACTGCTCCCTGCGGTGCCCCCGGGAATGCCGATCGGTTGACGGAATGTTGGTCGGACAGACCTTGACCGGCCCTTTCCAATCTTAACTCGCGAACAGGCTGTTCGCCGCAATCTCAGCGGCTCATAGTCGCCAGTTCCGGCGAGCGTCAGCGGAGCTTGCTGCCGTTGTACTGTGCTCGCCGTCGTGGTCGTCCTCGTGGCCAATCTCGGCGTGCAGGAGGATCATCGCATAGCCGCCGGCCTGATGCAGAACCTGGTTCGGTGAGGGCCTCGATCGAACGGCAATCAGAATGCGAAAACTAGCTATCAGGCTTGCAGGCGCTACCCTCGGGCGGGACGACGTGGGTGGGAATGAAGGGCAAAAGCGCTGGCGGTGTTCAGGCGCGGTAGGTCGATGAGCCAGAACTAAAAGGGGTGACGGACGGTTAGATTACCCGTCCAACTCACGCAAAACCCTACGCCATGGATCCGTCCTAAAGTGCGGGCCGCTTAATCACCATCGGAGTCTATCACGCTACCCAGCGATTGGCTTCGCCGTGGCATTTGCGGATCAGACCTTCGACTTCGATTGATGGGACCGGCCGGCTATAAAGGAATCCTTGGATATTCTGGCAACCTTCACGGCGTAGCACTTCGAGCTGGTCCTGCTCCTCGACCCCTTCAGCCAATGTTTCCATGCGCGGTTTGTGCTAAACAGGTTATCCAAGGGAACCGATCGGTTGAGCAGAGGCTGGTCCGACGACAGCCAGCGCACGCCGGAGTGTCGGCCCCAAAAGGATCGTGAGCAGCGCGCCGGTCCCGGCAATCGCCGCGTTCAGGGACCAGAACGCGGCCGGGCTCATCTGATCATAGAAGCTGCCGACCCAGCCCCCAGCGACTGCGCTGACGAATAGCGCCAGGAAGACTGCGCCCATCATGGTCGAATTGACTTTCGGCGGAGCGCTCCCGGACACGAGCGCGAGCAAGACCGGCCAATACCACATGAATCCCAGGCCCATCGCACCAAACCCGGCGACCGCCCACAGCACTGGAACCGAGCCCGGAGCGGGTGAAAGGTAGCTTCCTGCAGCAAGCGCCAGCGAAGACAGCCCGATTATGCCGCCGCCGATGGCCATCTTGGTGATGCCTGACGGCTCATGCCGCGACCGTGCTTGCCATGTCCACAGCGCAATAAGCACCGGCGCAGAGAGGATGCTGACGAACGAATCGAGCGAGTTGAACCAGCCCGCCGGGACCGCGCCGAGCGGCGAGGCTAGATTGACGTACTGATCGATCCAGATCATCCCGATCCCGCCAATCATGAAAAACCCGGTGGCCGCTGGAACCACCAAAGCAATCGCGGCGAACAAGGCCAGCAGGCGCCGCCGCTCTGTGGCGCTGAGCGGCGGATGTTCAGCCTTTTGCGTTCTAACGTGTTGCGGATCCGGCAAGTGCCGCTGTCCGGCCAAATAGACTGCCAGCGCCAGCAGCATCAGCAGTGCCGCCAGAGCGAAGCCGGCGTGCCAGCCATAGATGGCCGCCAGCGCGCTCGTTGCCAGGGGCCCAATCACCGCCCCAACATTGATGCCGGTCGAAAAGATCGAATAGCCGCGTTGGCGCAGCGAGTCCGCCGCCTCTGGATAGAGCGAGCCGACCTGCGTTGTGACATTGCCCTTGAGGCACCCTGATCCGAGCACCAACAGCACCAGCGCTAACAGAAAGCTCCCGTCAAACGACATCGCCAGATGCCCCGCCGCCATCAGCACCGCGCCCACTGTCACGGTCCGCTTGGCGCCAAGCCAGCGGTCGGCGATCATTCCGCCAAACAGCGGCGTGAAATAGACGAGGCCGCCGTACCAGCCGAAGATTAGCGAGGCGAATGCCACATTGGACATCGGCCCGCGAAACTCGAAGATATCCCGCAGCGCTCCCAATCCGATCACATGCTCGGCATGTCCGGGCAAAAGCAGTTGCTTGGTCATGTACAGCGCCAGCAGCGTGGTCATGCCGTAATAGGAAAACCGCTCCCACATTTCGGTGAAGGCAAGATAGACCAGGCCTCTGGGATGACCGAAGAAAGACTGATCCTCGATCAAGGTCTGCGGGACCGAAGGTGCGATTGATGCCATGACTGTGTCCTGTTTGGGCGGGAACGGCGAAAGAAGTCGGCTATGCTGCTGCGGTGGCCAGAACGATTGTTCGGGGCCTGTTCCTGCGCATGAAAAGGATCAGCCCGAGAGGGATCAGCAGGATGAACGGCACGATATTCAAGCCGAACTGGAAGCTGCCAGTCCGGCCGGCCGCGTAGCCCCAAAGCACCGGGCCGAGGAAATTGCCGACCTGTGCGATTGTGTTGATAGCGGCGAAGGCCACGGCGCGGTTTGCAGGATGCAGCGTTGCGCTGGCTGCAGGCATGGTCAGTGGGCCAACGACTGTGGTTGCAGCATTGAACAGGCAATAGGCGGCAAGAACCGAGACCACCGCCTGCCCGGCAGGGGCCTGAAATGCCCAAGCCATTCCCAATCCGCCGACTGCCGCAATCGCGAGCATAGCGGCGATATGGTAGTGTGGCGCGCGGCGGTAATCAGAATGCCAGCACACTGCCAGCATCGCGATGACAGTTGGAATATTTGCCAGTGCCGCAGCATATCCGACCGTGCCGAGCGACCAACCGGTTGCCTGCATCAGCAATTTTGGCGTCGAATAGGTGAGCGCATTGGCGCACATGAAGGTCAGCGCGCAGGTCAGGCCGATGCCCAGCACCACCGGGTTGCACAGGGTGCGCCAGAAATCATGCTGGACCGCCCCCGAGGCAGCGTGATCGGCGGCGTGATGGTCCAGTAACCACTGTTTTTCAGGTTCGCTGAGCCAGGCGGTGGTCTCAATCCGTTCGGGCAAGTACAGCAGCAGCAAGCACGCAATCACCAGCGCCGGTATCGCTTCAACCAGCAGCATCCACTGCCACCCGGCCACGCCGAGCGCGCCGTCGAGGCTCATCAGCAGCCCGGCAATGCTCCCCATCACCATGAAGCTGATCGGGTTGGCGATGTAGAACCGGCTGACCGCGCGGCACAGCCAGGTCGCCGGGAACCACTGCGAAAGGTAGAGCAACACGCCGGGATAAAATCCGGCCTCGGCTACCCCGAGCAGAAACCGCATGACATAGAACTGCGCCGGGGTTTGAACGAAGGCCATCAGGCCCGATATCAGCCCCCAGGTGAGCATGATCCGTGCAATCCAGCGGCGCGCGCCAAAGCGGACCAGCAGCAAGTTAGATGGTATTTCGAACAGCGAATAGCCGATGAAGAAGACGCCTGCCCCAAGGCCATAAACCGCCGCGCTGAAGCCCAGGCTGGCGTTCATCTGGACCGAGGCATAACTGATGTTGGCCCGGTCCATCACCGCGACCATGTAGCTCAGGAGGATCAACGGCAGGATCCGCCAGCTGATCTTGGCGATAACACGATGCCCGAGCGGCTCGGCGAGCTTGGTCTCATGCATAGAAATGTCGCTCCTCGGCGATCTGACCGTCGCGTACAGTGTAGAGTGCGATCTCGGTGAAAGGCTGGCGCAATCCACTGGACGCATCGAAGGTCACCAGATCGAGAAACAGGGCAAACTGGTTGCCGGTGACGAACGGCCCGTCGATCCCGATCTCGTCGATCCTGACCGCGCCGAAGCGCGCAGCGCACTTGATCCGCGCGGCATCGATGCCCGAAACACTCGCGCGAATTCCACCCGGCAGATCCGCTGGCTCGACGCTGGTTACGTTGTCGGCCCAGTACCGGTCACCGGCGGCCACGAAGTGCCCCGCCCGCAGCATTGCGGTGAAGTCACAGGCAACTTCGTGGATCGTTGGCATGGCGGGCTCCTGGAATACCGGGAGGCGGGACGAGGCAAGTTGGAAATGGCAGGCAGGGCGGGACTGGCGCCCCGCCTGCCATTGTCCTGAAGCGGTTCGCCTACTTCAGGATCAATTCCTGGTATTCGGTGGAGCCCCAGAGCTCGCGCATCGGTCCGCGCGCGCCCGACGCCGCATCCTGCTTGCGGTCATCCATGGCGAGGAATGCGTTGAGCTTGCCGCTGAACGCGTCCTGCTGGGCGATGGTCATATAGTCCTTCGCTTCGACCAGCAGGATCACGTTGGGTTCGTCCTTGCGCGGGTTGTTCACCGTCAGGACGTGATAGGACAGGACAACGCCTTCCTTCTTGCCGAATTCCTGCACACGCTTCCATTGCGATGCGAGGTAATCCATGTAATTTTCAAACTGTCCTGGCAAGACATTGATGCGGCTTGCCGTCCAGACCGTGCCGAGCTTGTAGTTTGTTTCCTGGGCCGCCGCAGGGTTGGCCATCGCCACGGTTGCCGCGATGATTGCCGTGGTCAGGATCGATTTCATGTTCATCATGGTCTTCACTCCGCCTAATTGCTCCCCATCATCGGGTGAGCATCCAAAAATCCGCGACGCGGTGTCGGCTCGCTTCCGTTGCGTTCACGCTGTCATCCCGCCCCGGAAGACACAGTTCTCCCGGCACCGGAACCGAGGTAATCCCGGCCCGGAAAGAGGTTAAAAATGTCTGCGTTCCCCGGCGCTGATAGTGCGATGCCGTAGCGTCAGGCGTCAATCCGCCCGACCGTCAATAAACCGTCAATAGTGCGTCAATCGTGGCTGCCGTCCCGGTTATCGGGTGGCGGCAGCAAGTCAGGCCAGCCATACTTATCCCAAGCCGCAGCCATGCCGATGCGCTGGGCGAAGGGGATGAATTCGCTGTGCTGCCACACCCGGCGGATCGGATCGACATCAGCCCACAGCACCAACAGACTGAGGATGTTGGCCGGCGTCAGATGGTGTCCGAAAGTCTTGAACACCAGGTCAGGATTTCCCATGAAAATGGCCGGTCCGCTGATCGCCATATCAGCCTTGTCATGCAGCGTGCGGTACATCATTTCCAGCACCTGACCGTAGATCTGGCGATCGGCATCCTGACAGCCGCAAATGCCTTTCGCCGCCATCAGCCAATAGGCGTCCATCGCATCGTCTGAAATCGGACCACTCCCGACCGGTGGTAGGATCATCGTGTTCACCAGCTGCTTGGTGAATTGATACTGCTCGATCGCCAGTTCATTCCGGCCCATTGCCGCGGAGGTGAACGCCAGATAGGTCGATGGCCAGCCGAGATCGACGACCCTCTGCGCGGCTTTAAGCGCCTCTTCAAAATCACCTCGGCCAAAATGCACCGCCCACAGCAAGGCATATTTGCGAGGGTCGATCGGATCCTGATCGAGCGCTGTTTTCACGTAGGGAACCGCGTCGGCAGTGCGCCCGCAATAGATCAGGAACGAGGCGACCCGCATCGCCACTCCGGGGTGGTCCGGTTGGCGGCGATAAGCCTTGAATGCAAAGTCGAGTGCGCCGACGATGTTGTTCTGTGTCCACTCGTAGGTGCCGAGCAGCGCGTAGGGATAGCCTAGCTGCGGCGATAGTTCGATGGCCTTGCGGGCACAGACTGCCATGCGCTGCGCGGCAGCGTTACGATCAAAGCACTGAGTGTAGACCGCTACATTGTGATGCGCCTCGGCCAGTTCGACCCAGGCTTCGGCAAACAGGGGATCGATCTCCAGCGCCTGCTGCAGAAACTGGATGGAATGGTCCAGAACACCATCGCCAAAAATCCGCGTTCCAAGCGCGCGACCCTGCAAATAGAGGTCGTATGCTTCCTTGCTGGCAGTTAGTGCGTGAACGATCGGCGTGTCCATAAGCAGGCCAAGCTTATCGGCCAGTGTCGCGGTTGCGGCGCGTGCGATGGCCTCCTGCAGGCCGAAAATGTTGTCGAGCGTTCCATCATAGCGCTCCGCCCAGATCTCGAAGCCGGTTGCGCCGTCGATCAGGCGCACGAAAATACGGACTTGCGCGCCTTGGCGCTGAACCGATCCTTCGATCAGGTACGATACCCGGAGTGCATCGGCGATCGCGGGCAGCGCCATATCGCTACTGCGGAAATGGAATGACGAGGTCCGGCCAGCGACACGCAGCTGCGGAACTTGGCCAAGCGCCGTGATCAGTTCATCGACGATCCCATCGGTGAAGTAGGTTTGCTCCTCATCCATGCCCATCGACCGGAACGGCAGAACCGCGATCGGCGTCTTGCCGCCCGCCCGCTTGGCTGCGGCGAGGCGCTGCCCGCTGGGCTCGCGCAGCAACCAGCTTTCCAGCAGGCGCGCGTGGAGTTCGTGGTTGCCGGCGCGCGCCAATGCGGCAAGTCCGGTTGAGATCGCAGACTGCAATCGCTGCTCGGCCTGTGCACGATGCCGTGCGAGCCAATCCGCAAAGGCCTCGCCGAATTCCATCTGATCGAGCAGAGGGGTCGTACTGAAGGCTGCAAGCTGGCATGCAGCACCGGCATAATCGCCAAGGTGCAGGGCCCGTTCCAGTTCTCCCAGGTCGGTTTGGATTGCCGAGGAGCGAAGACTGATCCGATTGCGCGATACCTCAACAATGCCGCCATCTATCGTGCCAAGCGATTTGCCCAGCTCGAGCAGGCATTGACGCAGGCTTGCCTTGGCATGAGCCTCGAACCGACCTGGCCAGAGCAGTTTGCTGAGGTAGTCGCGCTCGATAGGCTCGTCAGGCTCCAGACACAGCATTGCCAGCACTGCGCGCACCCGGCGGTTCGAAATGATGACTTCGCGGCCGTCCGCGGCCTTTAACTGAAAACGCCCAAACAGCCTGGCGAAGGCAGGGCCCCGCTCTTGTCGCGGCGTGTTGAATTGAACCCCCGCTTCCATTCACGCTTGTCCCACCATGAAATCCGAAGGGTAGCGAAGTGCGGCAAAGTTACAAAGGCGCAAAAAGCGGACATTGCTGTGATGGCATTTGAACCATTGCGTCCCGTCGCCGGAACGCCTCCATTGCTCTTGGGCAAAAGGGGAAGAAAATCGGATGACTTTGTTGCCGCCAGCGGCACTTCATCGCGCCGAAAGCGAGCTTCTTTTGTGCCTTTGCAAGAGGGTGTTACTGCTCAACTTATCCAGGCTGACATAGAAGGCGGTTTTCCTGGTTCGATTATGCAGCGAACCAGGCGCGACACGCCGGCAAATCGCTGCCCACACGTTTAAGGCCAGGCAGCTTGCGACACTTGGCTGCCTCGCTCCAGATATCGTCACCGTCATTGCCGAAGGGCGGCAGCCAGCAATGCTTACTTCTCGTAATCTGCAGGACATCAACCTGCCGCTCGCCTGAACTGACCAGCGCGCGCCGCTCGGGTTCGCCGGAGGCCAATCTCGCCAATCTCAACTGCAGTCAGGATTTGGGTGCCAGAGACGCTTGGCATTTTGCCGCGATTTGTTTGGGCGAATGCAAGAGTCTCTGACTGCACCGAACATCAGCGGATACCCAAATTGCCGCAGAACTGCGCCATTCCGGTCGCCTGATCTACAGGGGACCCCTTCAGGGGGAGTTATTCCGGACTGATTGGTGCGCGACGCAGTCCTGAGCGGACCAGTCTCAGGCAGAAAATCCCTGTTCTTCGGCAATTAACAGGGAATTCGATCATTTTGGAGCGCTGCTGAAGTGTGGCTCGACAGCCAAGCGCCGCAGAAAACCGCGACTCAGCACCTTAATTCCCTGCCCACGGATCAGGGAATTTAGTTCTGCAGAACAGGGAATTGCCGCGCGCGGAACAGCGAACCGATCGTAAACGAACAGCGATTTCAGGGAGGGATAACAGGGCCGGTGGTGAGCGCCCGCTATCGCCCAGCTTACTGGACAATATACGGAAGCAGAACCACAAAATTGCGGCAGAGCGTTCTTTTCGAGCGACAAATGTTCTTGTTATGATCTTTTCAACCGGACGCGTTTGATGTATATCACAATCTCCCATCGCTGCGACAGCTGAAGGATAACATGATGAAGAATACCGCCTTCCAGGTGGTCGAAAGCGCAATCAGTGCGCTTCGGCCCTATAAGCGCAATTCGCGCACCCATTCCAAAAAACAGATCAAGCAGATCGCACGGTCGATCGAGCGGTTCGGATTTACCAATCCCGTCCTGGTCTCGGACGCCGGCGAGATCATTGCGGGCCACGGCCGGGTTGAAGCAGCAAAATCGCTCGGGTGGAGGACCGTGCCGACGATAGCACTTTCGCACCTGAGCGATGCCGAGCGCCGCGCTTACGTTATTGCGGACAACAAGCTGGCTCTGAATGCCGGTTGGGACCGCGAGATCCTGGCTATCGAGCTCCAGGCGCTGGTCGATCTCGAGTTCGATGTCGAGCTCACCGGGTTCAGCTTGGCTGAGATTGACTTTGTTCTGGATGAAGCCGGTGAAGCAGACCCGGCCGGCACGGATGCGGCTGAAGACGAATTGCAGGTCGAAAGCGGCACGCCTGTCTCGCGGCAGGGCGACCTTTGGTTGCTCGGACGGCACAAGCTGCTCTGCGGTGACTCTCGCAGCCCTCTCGACTTCGAAGCGCTCATGGGCAGCGAGAAAGCCGACCTCGTGTTCACCGATCCGCCCTACAATGTGAAGATCGATGGCAATGTGTGCGGGCTGGGTACGGTCAAGCACCGCGAGTTCGCCTTTGCCTCTGGCGAGATGAGTCAGACCCAGTTCACGACGTTCCTTGCCGATACGCTTGGCAATGCAGCTTCCGTGATGCGCGACGGCGCCATCGCATTCGTCTGCATGGACTGGCGCCACATGGGCGAATTGCTCGCGGCGGGGCAGCAATGCTTCACCGAGCTCAAGAACCTGGTGGTGTGGAACAAGACCAATGGCGGCATGGGCGCATTCTATCGCTCGAAGCATGAGCTGATCTTCGTGTTCAAACAGGGCACGGCGGAGCACACCAACAGCTTCGGTCTTGGCGAGACCGGTCGCTACCGCACCAATGTATGGGACTACGCCGGAATCAGCAGCATTGGTTCGGCGCGTAGCGAAGAGCTGGCGATGCACCCGACGGTCAAGCCGGTCGCGCTGATTGCCGACGCCATCCGCGACTGCTCGCGCCGCAGCGAGGTTGTGCTCGATTGCTTCGGTGGCTCCGGCTCGACGCTGATCGCGGCCGAGAAGACGGGGCGCAGTGCCCGGCTCATTGAGTACGACCCCCTCTACTGCGACACCATTGTTCGGCGTTGGGAGAAGCTCACCGGCAAGAGTGCAGAGCTGGCTGTTTCCAACGAGACTTTCGAGGACGTCACCGAGCAGCGTCATGGCCTCATCCTGGGCGAGGAGGCGGCCTGATGAGCGACGAGAACCTATTGGTGCCTTACGAGGTTGGCTACGCCAAGCCTCCTGCACAGCATCGTTTCGAAAAAGGCAAATCTGGTAATCCTGCGGGCCGCCCGAAACGTTCAAAAGCGCAGCCCAAGCAAGTGAACACCGGATTCGGAATGAAAGCGGCCGAGGAGTTCCTGCGCATGGAAGCGTACCGTCCAATCGCGATCCGCGAGGGCGAGCAGGTAATTGAGCTACCTGCCATCCAGGCAGTGTTCCGGGCGATGGGGGTGTCCGCGCTCAAGGGCAACAGGTTCGTCCAGAAGACGCTCACCGACATGGTCGCGCGCATGGAGGCTGATCACTTCAAGGTGAAGTTCGAACTGTTCGGATCGATGGTCGAGTACAAGCACCAGTGGGACAGGGAGATCGGGCGCTGCCGCAAGGCCGGCCTGCCTGAGCCGGGTATGATCCCGCATCCTGACGACATCGTCCTTGATCCCAACTCCGGCGACGTGAAGATCATGGGACCGCAGACCAAAGAGCAAAAGGAACGGCTCGACCACGCCCTCGCTCGCCGCGCCGAGGCACAGGAAGAAGTCAACTACTTCGCAGACAAGTATCGCCGCACGCGAGATCCCGATCGCCGCCAGCGCCACCTCGACAACTGGCTCTTCGAGCAGCGAATGTTCGACATCATCAACGATACCGTCGGACCGCGCTACAAGGCGAAGCTGGAGAACCGGTCGTATTCCAAGGGCGCTTCACGAGAGGGCAGGGCGCTGGAAGAGCTGAGGCGAGACCCAAAGCAAAGGCAGGAATACTTGGGGTAAGTTCAGTGGTTAGAGATCAGCGACGGTTTCTTGATTTCGGTCCCATTTCGCGAAGGCTGTTCGCAGTATCGCCGGCAGTAGTGCGAAGCACATTGTAAAAGACTTCGATTAACTGCCGGCGATCGAGCTTCGCCCCTCGAACGCTTCAATGTCGGGATTTCGGTCCCATTAGAGATGGCTGTAAGCAGGGTCGTCGGCAACGCATTGTAGAAGGCTTCGATTACCCCAGCTCTCTGCCGATTCACGGCACGTTGAGTGGGGCGGAGTGGGCCTCTCACGAAGACATTTCACATATACTTTCTGGATCGCAGCTGCTGACGCTCAAGACTTCCTTCGAAAACTGCCAATATCAATCCCATGACGCGTAAGTTTATCGTAAAAAGTTTTGCGAGGAAGTTGAAGCTCGGCGAGTGCAGTTGGCACGTCGCCATGGCACCGGGTAAGCACATCTCGAATCAATGAGTCTTCATAAAACCGCGTACGTTCCGCCAGAGACGACTTGGGATTAGACTTTTCGTCCTCGCCTCCTTTGTCAATTAGTCCGAGCGCGAAACGCGTCGCAAAAGTGTTCAGCTCGCGCGCATTACCAAGCCAATCGTGATCAATGAGACGTCGTCGAACAGCTTCTGTCATTTCTGGGAAGGCTGTTGCCGCCTTTGGCAGCGCTGCGCTTACAAAGTGTGCGAAAAGCAGGGGAATATCTGCCCTCCGATCCCGAAGTGGGGGGAGTGTCAAACGTGTCATATCAAGGCGGTAATAGAGGTCCTCCCGAAATCGGCGCTCGCGCACTGCGTGTATGAGCTCGGTCTTGCAACTTGCAACCACGCGAATCTGGACCGGTCGATCGGACGCGCCGTGACCACGGCGCAAAACTCCATGCTCCAGCAGCTGCATCAGCCGTGATTGTGCAGACGGTGGCAAGCCATCGATGTCGTCCAAAAACAAAGTTCCATTGTGCGCAGTCTCAACCTTGCCTGTGCGCCAACTGGAATGGCCTGCGACCGGATCGCCGAACAGATCCGCTTCGAGTACCTCAGCGGGCGCAGTGTTGCAGGCGACTGACACGAAAGGGAATTTTCGCCTGCAACTGGCGCGATGGATCATTCTTGCAACAAGCTCTTTTCCGGTGCCAGTTTCTCCTTCGATAATCACGTCCACGTTGGCTGCCGCGATCTGCTCGATCGAATTGCGCAGCCGCACTATCGAATCTGTTTCGCCGATCAAAGGAGACTTTCGCGAAGCGGCGTCCGCCGCATCGCGCAACATGCGGTTTTCTAGTTGGAGTGAGCGCAACGCGCATGCACTTCGCACCGTGGCGATCAGATGCTCCGCCGCGAATGGCTTTGTCAGGAAGTCATGAGCTCCTGCCTTTAATGCCGAAACGGCCATCGGAACATCACCGTGGCCCGTGATCAGTACGACAGGAATCTCCGGGTCGATCTCACGAATTGCTCGGAAGAACTGGAGACCGTCCATACCAGGCATCCGGATATCGCTGACTACTACGCCGTCGAATTGAGCATCGATTTCGAGCAATGCCGATTGGGCATCCGAAAAGGTTCGAACGGAAAATCCTGCTAAAGTCAGAGACTGCCTATTTGCAATGCGAAGCAGTTCGTCGTCATCGACAAAGACAACGAGGCCGTTGTTTTCAGTCATAGCTGGGGCAGCGTCACGCAAAAAGCCGCTCCGCCCAAGGCGGATTCGGTCACCTCGAGCTCCCCTCCAAATTCGCGGACGATGTTTTGCGCAATTCCTAGGCCCAAGCCAAGGCCGTGCTTCTTACCCGTAACGAATGGCTCGAACAGGGTGGTGCGCATCGCTGTGGGTAATCCGGGACCATTGTCGTCGAACGTGATCAAGATGCTTTTGTCCTCTAGCTTCTCGTGGAGTCGCACTTCGATTTTGCCATCCTCGACATCAATCAAAGCATCGAGAGAATTCTGGAGCAAGTTGATGAACACCTGCTCAAGCCGAATGC
>NZ_JANPGP010000061.1:0-36956 GCF_031424035.1 Novosphingobium sp. | reverse complement strand
TTCGCTCGCCGGCGGCATGGGCGCGATGGACGTCAACAACGGCAAGGTCGATGGCAACACACTGACCTGGTCGATGGACATGAAGGTGCCGATGCCGATGACGCTCGACTGCACCGCGAGCGTCGATGGCGACACCATCACTGGCGACGTCAAGGCCGGCGCATTCGGCTCGATGCCGCTGAGCGGCAGCCGCGCTGGCTGATCCCGGCTAAATTGCTGAAATCGGGAACCCGGGGCACCGCAAGTGCTCCGGGTTTTCTTTATGGACCGGCCCTCCTTTTTAGGGAAGCGCCGCCTCCAGCGCGTCGGCCAGCGCCGTGGGCTGTGACAGGTAGGGGCTGTGATCGGCCTCCAGCGTGATGACCGCCGCGCCGGGGCACAGGGCCTGCATCTTGCGCTGGCTGGATAGCGGGATCGTCCGGTCCAGCGTGCATTCGATATAGGTGCGCGGCAGTCTGCCCCAGCGCTCCGGCGTGACCGGTACCGGCGTCGAGCGAACGCCGTGCGGCTCGATGGTGAGCTTGGGCAAGGCCTGTTCGACCAGTTCAGGCGGGCTGGCCTGAGCAAAAACCGCCCCCGCCAAAGTCGGATCGACGATGGTCCCCGCGCCGTCCTCGACCGAAATGATGATCGCATCAAAGTCAGGGTTTGGCCCTTCAAGCGCCTTGAATTCTGCCCGGCTCATGCCAGCTGGAAGCATGATCGCGCAGATATAGGCGAGCCGGTCCATCGCCCGCGGGTCAATCTCGGCAGCGGCGGAAATCACCAGTCCGCCCCGGCTGTGCCCGGCAAGAATGACCGGAGCGCCGCCCAACCGTTCCCGCATCGCGCGGCAGCGATCGGCGGCGAACTGGCCCCAGCCGTCCAGCGTCACCGCCTCAAGCTCTTCCTTTGTGCCGCCCATCCCCGGCAGCATCGGCGCATCGACTTCATGCCCGCGCGCGCCCAGTTCCTCGGCGAGCAGGTCAAAACACCAGCCGCCGTGCCACGAACCGTGGATGAGGACAAAGCCTGCCATCAGGCCAGTCCGAGCAGACGCGCGGCGTTGTCTTTCATGATCCCGGGCATGACCTCGTCCTTGAAGCCGACGGTCTTGGCCGCTTCGATCCACTTGTCGGGGTGGATCAGCGGAAAGTCGCTGCCGAACAGCATCTTCTTGCGCAGCTGCGTGTTGGCGTGCTGGATGATCTGCGGCTGGAAATATTTCGGCGACCAGCCCGACAGGTCGATGAACACGTTTTCCTTGTGCAGCGCCATCGACAGGCTTTCATCGACCCACGGCCATGACGGGTGAGCGAGCACGATCTTCATGTCGGGAAAATCCACCGCGACATCATCGACCAGCATCGGCTGGCCCCACTTGAGCCGCACCCCGCCGCCGCCCCGCATGCCGGTGCCCATGCCCGAATGGCCGGTGTGGAAGATCGCCGGCAGCCGGTGCTCAGCAATCACTTCGTAGATCGGGTAGCCGACGCGGTCCGCTGGATCGCAGTCCTGCAGGATGTGGTGGAACTTGAAGCCCCGCACGCCATAATTCTCGATCAGGTCGCGCGCCTCGCGTGCGCCGAATTTGCCCTTGCGCGGATCGATAGAGGCGAAGGGAATGCAGATGTCCGCGTTTTGCGCGGCGAATTCGGCGATCTCGTAATTGGAGACGCGCTTGGCCCCCAGTCCGCTCTCGCAATCGACGGTGAACAGGCAGAAGGCGATGTTCTGCTCACGGTAGAGCTGCGCAATCTCCGGCATCTTCGGCCGCTCGCGCGGGGCCTTGAAATAGGCGCTGGCGGCATCGAAGAACTTGCCCATCACCGGGTCTTCGGGATCGTGGCACGAAACTTCGGCATGAACGTGCATGTCGATGGCGCGGATCTGAGACAGGTCTATGGTCACGCGAGATTCCTCTTGATCATAGCGATCCCCTTAGCGCTCGCCCAGCGCCTTGTCTTCATTGGCGCGCACAACCAGGTACTGGCGGATCGACTCGATATCGGCGGGCTTCAGCGCAGACTTGAACGAGACCATGCCGTTGCCGCCGCCCGGCGGTGACAGCGCGCCGTCATGGACAATGGCTTGCATGGTCTTTGGATTGCCAAGCACGGCCGAACGGCGCAGGTCCGGATTGAGCCCGCCCGCCACCGCTGCATCGCCGTGGCAGGCGGTGCAATAGCGGGCATAGAACCCGGCCCCGAGTGCAGCCTGCTCCTTCGTGCCGGTGAAAGCCGGAGGGTCGAGCGGCAGCTTGCTGAGCGGCACGGGCGCCGGCAATTGCCCCTTGGCACCCAGCTTGAACACCAACAGCCGGCTGATGTTGCGCGTGGCCCCGCTCTTGTGCGCCAGCACGCCGGAGAACTGGTCCCACAGCCCGCCCCAGCCGACGAGGATCGCGACATATTGATCACCATCGATGGCGTAGGACATCGGCGCGGCAATCGCGCCCGTTTGCACCGGGAAGGACCAGAGCTTGCGGCCCTTGTCCGCCGCATAGGCACTGAAATTCCCCGCCGCGTCGCCCTGGAACACCAGGTTGCCCGCTGTCGCCAGGGTGCCGCCGTTGAACGGGCCGGCGTGCGGCACAGACCACGCCGCCTTCTGCGTCTTCGGATCCCACGCGAGCAGGGCTCCGGTCGTCGCGGTCATGGCCCCGGCGCGGACCTGCGGCACGGCGGGCATGGCCACAGCGGCGGAATCGAGGCCAAGCTGAAAGCCGATCTCGCTCGGCTTCCAGCCCTGCGCTGCAAGATAGGGAAATGCGGCGATGTTGGCGGGAATGTACACCAGCCCGGTGGCCGGACTGTAGCTCATCGGCTGCCACGAATGGGCCCCGGCCACGCCCGGCATGCCAATAAACGGCTTGCCGGTCTTCTCATAGCGCGCCTCGGGATTGATCGCCGGTCGGCCGGTCTTGGCATCGATCCCGGTCGTCCAGTTCTGCGGCGAGAAAGCGCCGGCGGAGAGGAACTCGCCCGTGCCTGCGTCGAGCACATAGAAATAGCCATTCTTCGGCGCGTGCAACGCGACATGGCGCATCTTGCCGCCGATCTCGATGTCGGCCAGCGTGATCTGGGCGTTGCTGTCGTAGTCCCAGCGGTCCTCGGGCGTTTCCTGGAAGTGCCAGACATATTCGCCAGTATCCGCGCGAACCGCGACGACTGACGAGGTATAGAGCGAATCCCCTTGTCGTCCCGCCGCAGCCGGGTTCCATGGTTCGGCATTGCCAGTGCCGAACAGGACGAGGCCGGTCTTGGCATCGTAAGTGATTGAATCCCACACGGTGCCGCCGCCGCCGAGTTCCCACCACTTGCCGGCCCAGGTCTTTTCGGCCTTCTCCAGCGCTGCGCTTTCTTGCCCGTCCGCCGGATTTCCCGGCACGGTGTGGAATCGCCAGATCTGTTCGCCCGTGCGGTGATCATATGCCGCGAGGAAGCCGCGCGCCTTGTATTCCGCGCCGCCGCTGCCGATCAGGACCAGCCCGTTCGCGATGCGTGGCGCGCCGGTGATCGTGTAATCCTGCTGGTTCGGCACGACGAGCGCCGACCACATCAGCGCCCCGTTTGACTGCTTGAGCGAGATCAGCCGGCCATCGAGCGTGGCAAGATAGACCGACGTGCCATAGAGCGCGACGCCCCGGTTCACCGCGTCGCAGCAGGCGCGCACCAGCGTCTCGCGCGGCACCTTGGGATCGTAGCTCCACTTGAGCCGCCCGGTTTTCGCATCATAGGCCTTGAGGATCGACCAGGCCGTGGTGACGTAAAGCGTGCCATCATGCATCAGCGGCGTGGCTTCCTGCCCGCGCGCGGTTTCCATATCGGCCGCCCAGGCCAGGCCAAGCTGGCTGACATTGCCGTCGTTGACGGCCTTCAGCGGCGAAAAGCGCTGCTCGGACGGGTCGCGGCCATAGGACAGCCACTCGCCTTCGGGCGGTGTGGTGAGCATCGCATCGGTCACGCCCTCGGTCGCTGGGCCGCTGGCGCGCGGCGTGCAGGAGGCGAGCAGGGCTACGCCGAGCATTAAGGCGGTGCGGGCGAACAAACGCATCATGCTGGCAAACTCCCTCCCGAACATGAGCACTGGTAGCAGGATTGCGGCGGCGCGGCGATGGTCTGCGCGAACCGCTCGGCACTTTCCCACACCGGCAAGCCGGCCCTCCCCGCCGCGCACCGCAGAGGCGAATTTGTCGGGCAGCCCTTGCCAGCCGCTCTGCACCGCGCGAAGTCTGCGCCGCCTGCACAGCGATGCCGGCGGGAGAATACCATTGGCCAAACCCGAAGACGCGCGCACCTTTCCGCAACTGATCCGCGCGGCAGCGGCCACCTATGGCGAGGCCGTGGCGGTTCGCGCCGATGGTGATGACGGGCAGCCGGAGGAAATCACCTTCGCCGCGCTCGAACGCCAGTCGGCAGAACTGGCGCGCGGGCTGCTGGCGCGCGGCGTTGGCAAGGGATCGCGGGTCGGCTTCATCTACGGCAACGGCCCCGGCTTTGTGCTGATGCTGGCGGCGACGGCGCGCATCGGCGCGGTCGCGGTGCCGATCTCGACGATGATCCGAGCCGGCGAACTGGTACGCGTGTTGCGTCAGTCGGACGTGGGCGGGCTGATCGTCCAGCGCCGATTCATGGGTTATGACTATGCCGAGCGACTGGCCGAGGCGCTGCCTGCGCTGGATCAACCGGGCCTTGGGCCGCTCACACTGGCGGAGGTTCCGTATCTCCGCTGGGCGGCATCGACCGGCGAAGGCTTGCCCGCGCGCATGATCGACCTTGGCGCGATCACCGGCGATGCGGGCATGGTGAGCCAGGAGGTGCTCCTCTCGGTCGAATCCGAGGTTCACCCTGCCGACCAGATGGTGGAAATCTATACATCGGGATCGATGGCGCTGCCCAAGGGTGTGCGGCACAACCACGGCCCGGTACTGTTCCGCACCGCCTACCTGCGCGAGATGCTGAACATCGAGCGTGGCAAGGACGTGACGGCGCAATTGCCGATGTTCTGGATCGGCGGACTGATGATGTACTTGATGCCTGCGTTGCAAGCCGGGGCGACGTGCGTCTGTCCGGGCAAGACCCTGAACAACAGCCGTGTTGCCATGGGATCGGTGCTGACCGAGGCAGATCTCGCCATGCTGTCGCGTCAGCCCAAGCCGTGGTGGGGCCTCGGGATGAGCGAGACTCTCGGCCCCTATTCCTATGCCGGAGACGAATTCCGCGCCCCCGGACGGCCGCTGTGCGCGCCCCTCGATCACTTCGCCGACGGGTACGAAATCCGTATCGCCGACGAGAACAACCAGCCGGTGCCCGACGGCGGCGTGGGCGAAATGCAGGTGCGTGGCTATCCGGTGACGCCGGGGCTGCACAAGATCGAGCGCGACACCTACTTCACCCCGGACGGTTACTACCGCACCGGCGACATGTGCGAGGTCGACGGCAAGCGCGTGCACTTCGTCGGGCGCGACGGGGACATGATCAAGACTGCCGGATCCAACGTTTCGCCCGCCGAGGTCGAGATGGAACTGATGGCACTGGAAGGCATCGAGGCAGCTTACGTATTCGGCGTGCCCGACCATGATCGCGGGCAGATTGTGGTCGCAGCCGTAATCGCGACCGAAGGGCAAGCGCCCGACTTCGCAGAGGTTGAGGCCGAAATGCGCCGCAAGCTCTCCGGCTACAAGGTGCCCCGGCGCTGGGTGCCGATCGCCCGCGCCGAGGTGCCGCTGCTTCATTCGAACAAGGTCGCCCGCCGCGAGCTGGCCGAGCTGGTGAAAGCGCGGCTGGCCGCTTCTTAGCGTCCGGTTACCAGCTCCACATCGTCCCGTCCTCGAGCCGCGCAACCGGCAGGTAAGCGGGCTTGTAGGGATACTTCGCCGCCAGCTTCTCATCGATGTCGACGCCGTGGCCGGGGGTCTCGCCACAGAACAGCTCGCCCGCCTCGAAGTGGTAATCGTGCGGGAAGACCGCGTCGGTTTCCTCGGAGTGGCGCATGTATTCCTGGATGCCGAAATTTGGCACCCAGGTATCGAAGTGCAGCGCGCAGCCCATGGTGACGGGTGAGAGGTCTGTCGCACCATGGCTGCCGGTGCGGATCTGGTACATCGCCGCCAGATCGGCAATCCGCCGCAAGTGCGTGATCCCGCCCGCGCCGACGACAGTGCAGCGGATGTAGTCGATCAGCTGGTTCTGGATCAGGTCCTTGGCGTCCCAGATCGTATTGAAAATCTCGCCCACGGCGAGCGGAGTGACGGTGTGCTGGCGAACCAGCTTGAAGGCTTCCTGGTTTTCCGCCGGGGTGCAATCCTCCAGCCAGAAAAGCTGGTAGGGCTCAAGCATCTTGCCGAGGTTCGCCGCTTCTTGGGGAGTATAGCGGTGGTGGCCATCGTGGAGCAGGTGATGGTCGAAGCCGTAAGTCTCGCGCAGCTTCTCGAACAACTTCGGAACGTAGTTGAGCGCCTTGCGCGTGTCCCAGCCAGTGACCGAGGGGAGGCTGGCATCGGCCGGTTCGTAGTACAGCTTGCCGCGCCCGACCCCATAGGCGTCCTTGATGCCCGGCACTCCGGTCTGCGCGCGGATCGCCTTGTAATCCATGTCGATATACTGGCCGACTGCGTCCACCGTCTCGGCTATGTCGCTGCCATTGGCGTGGCCATAAACCATCACGCCGTCGCGGCTGCGGCCGCCGAGCAACTGGTAGAGCGGCATTCCCGCCATCTTGGCCTTGATGTCCCACAGCGCCATGTCGACCGCCGCGATCGCGCGCATGGTCACTGGGCCGCGCCGCCAGTAGGCGCCCTTGTAGAGGTACTGCCAAACGTCCTCGATCCGGCGCGGATCCATGCCGATCAGGCAGGGGATCACGTGTTCCTCAAGGTAGGCAACCACCGATAGTTCGCGTCCATTGAGCGTGCCATCGCCGATGCCGTAAACGCCCTGATCGGTTTCGATCTTCAGCGTGACGAAATTGCGCCCCGGGCAGGTGATGATGACTCGTGCTGCTGTAATCTTCATCGAATCCCTCGCCCCGCCAATTTGGTAAGACCAATTGACGGGGGTTACGGGGCGTGTCAAGTGCAGTGGCTTGCGGTCAATCGTCGATGTTGCGCTTGAAGGTCTCCGGCAGAAACAGCAGCCCGATGACCACGGTGATCGCCGCAATGATCACCGGGTACCACAGCCCGAAGTAGATATCTCCGCGCGCCGCGACCATGGCGAAGGCCGTGGTAGGCAGAAATCCGCCGAACCAGCCGTTGGCGATATGGTAGGGCAGCGACATCGAGGTGTAGCGGATGCGGCTGGGGAACAGCTCGACCAGCATGGCCGCGATCGGTCCGTAGACCATGGTCACCAGCAGGACGAGGTAGAACAGGATGGCGATGGCCAGCGGCTTGTTGATCGCTGCCTTGTCGGCCTTGGCAGGGTAACCGGCAGCCACGGCCACGGCTTTCAAGCGCTCCTGATCCGACTTGGCCAGAGCGGCAATCGTCTGTGCCGGGTCACCGCCAAGGTCGCGAAATATGAGTTCGTTTGCACCGACACTCACTTTCGTCGACGTGCCTGCAGGCACCTCGACATTCACATAGTTGATCCCGTTCCTGGCCAGCCACGATTTGGCGACATCGCAGCCCGTGCGGTCAAAGGTCTGCTTGCCGATGGGATCGAACTGGAAGGCGCAGGTTGCAGGGTCCGCGTGAACCGTCACCGGAGCGCTTGCCTGCGCCGCGACCAGCGCCGGATTGGTTGCCCCGGCCAAGGCGTGGAACGCCGGAAAATAGGTCAGGGCCGCGAGCGCACAGCCGCCCAGAATGATGAACTTCCGGCCGATCTTGTCGGATAGCCAACCCCAGAACACGAAGAACGGCATGCCCAGCAGCAGGGCCGTGGCGATCAGCACGTTGGTTGTTGCGCCATCAACCTTCATGGTTTTTTCAAGGAAGAACTGGGCGTAAAACTGCCCGCCGTACCAGACCACCGCTTGGCCCATGCCGGCGCCAAACAGGCAGATCAGCACGAATTTCAGGTTGGCCCAGCGCCCGAATGCTTCGGTCAACGGTGCCTTGGAGGTCGTGCCTTCGTCCTTCATTTTCTGGAAGACCGGGCTTTCACTCAGTTGCATCCGGATCCACATCGACACGCCCAGCAGAATGATCGAGATCAGGAACGGCAAGCGCCAACCCCAAGCCGCGAAGGCCTCTTCACCCAGCCAGGTGCGGAAGCCGAGCACAACGAGCAGCGCGGCGAACAGGCCAAAGGTCGCGGTGATCTGGATGAAGCTGGTATAGAGTCCGCGCTTGTTGTTGGGCGCATGTTCGGCAACGTATGTAGCCGCGCCGCCATACTCGCCGCCCAGCGCCAGCCCCTGCAGCAGGCGCAGCACAACCAGAATCGCGGGCGAAGCGATGCCCCATGCCTCATATCCCGGCAGCAGGCCGACGACGAAAGTCGACAAGCCCATGATCCCCATGGTGACAAGGAACGTGTTCTTGCGCCCGACCATGTCGCCGATGCGCCCGAAGACAATCGCGCCGAACGGCCGCACGGCGAAGCCTGCGGCAAAAGCCCCGAGCGCCAGGATGAAACCCGTCGTCTCGTTGACCCCGGCGAAAAATACCTTGGAAATGAATGTCGCCAGCAGGCCATAGAGGTAGAAATCATACCATTCGAACACCGTGCCGAGCGAGCTTGCGGCAATCACCAGCTTCTCGTTCTGCGTGGCCTGATGGTGCTTTGCCAGCGTGCTTTCCTCGGTCAATCCATGCCCCCTCTTGGCCGGTCGGACGCAGTGCCAGCCCTTCTTTTTGACACCAGCGCAGAACGGGCTTGAAACCGCCCCTTCGCTTGGGCCAAGGCAGGGATAACCAAGGAAGAGGACCGCCGCAATGGCCGAAGCAATCTATCCCGTCCCCGCAGAATGGGCCGCCAATGCCCTGGTCGACGAGGCGGGCTACTTCGAGATGTACGGCCAGTCGGTCAACGATCCCGAAGGCTTCTGGCGGCAGCAGGCGCAGCGGATCGACTGGATCAAGCCCTTCACCACAGTCCAGGAATCGAGCTTTCACGAGGCCGACTTCGGCATCCGCTGGTTTGGTGACGGCACGCTCAATCTCTGCGCCAATGCGCTCGACCGCCACCTTGAAGAGCGCGGCGATATTGTGGCGATCCTGTGGGAGGCCGACGATCCATCCGAGCCCGAACGTCGCATCACCTATCGCCAGTTGCACGAAGACGTCTGCCGTTTCGCCAATGCGCTGAAGGCGCGCGGGGTGAAGAAGGGCGACCGGGTGACGATCTACCTGCCGATGGTGCCCGAAGCCGCGGTCGCCATGCTCGCCTGCGCGCGGATCGGCGCGATCCATTCAATCGTCTTCGCCGGGTTCAGCCCCGAAGCGCTCGGCGGCCGGATACAGGATTGCGACAGCCGCGTGGTCATCACCGCCGATGAAGGCCTGCGCGGCGGCAAGAAAGTTCCGCTGAAAGCCAATGTCGATGAAGCCGCGGGTCACTGCACCTGCGTCGACACCGTCTTCGTCCTGCGCCGCACCGGGGCAGACGTCGCTCATGTCGAAGGCCGCGATGTCGACTGGCATCAGGCACTTGCCGCTTCCAGCACCGACTGTCCACCTGAAGAAATGGGCGCGGAAGATCCGCTGTTCATCCTCTATACCTCCGGCTCCACCGGCAAGCCCAAGGGCGTGCTGCACACCACTGGCGGCTATGCCGTCTGGGCTGCGATCACGCATGAGTACGTGTTCGATTACCGTCCCGGCCAGATCTACTGGTGCGCAGCTGATGTGGGCTGGGTGACTGGCCATTCCTATGTGGTCTACGGCCCGCTGATGAACGGCGCGACGACGGTGATGTTCGAAGGCGTGCCCAACTTCCCCGATCCCAGCCGCTTCTGGCAAGTGGTCGACAAGTTCGGCGTGGAGATCTTCTACGGCGCGCCGACAGCCTTGCGAGCGTTGATGCGCGAAGGCGACGACTGGGTGACCAAAACCAGCCGCAAGACCTTGCGACTGCTGGGATCGGTGGGTGAGCCGATCAATCCCGAGGCGTGGGAATGGTATCACAAGGTTGTCGGTGAGCGCCGCTGCCCCATCGTCGATACCTGGTGGCAGACTGAAACGGGCGCGGCGATGATCACGCCGCTACCCGGCGCGACCCCGCTCAAGCCCGGCTCTGCTACCCGGCCGTTCTTCGGCGTGCAGCCGGCGCTGGTCGATACCGAGGGCAATTTCCTTGAAGGCGCGACTGACGGCTGCCTGGTCATCACCGATTCATGGCCTGGCCAGATGCGCACCGTCTGGGGCGATCATGACCGCTTTTTCCAGACCTATTTCAGCACCTTCAAGGGCCTCTATTTCACCGGCGACGGCTGCCGCCGTGACGAGGATGGCTATTACTGGATCACCGGGCGTATCGATGACGTGATCAATGTATCGGGCCACCGCATGGGCACCGCCGAAATCGAATCTGCGCTCGTCTCCCACGCCAAGGTGGCCGAGGCTGCTGTGGTCGGCATGCCGCATGACATCAAGGGCCAGGGCATCTACGCCTTTGTCACGACCAACGCCAATGTTGAGCCCGATGAGGCCCTGCGCAAGGAGCTGGTGCAATGGGTGCGCCATGAAATCGGCCCGATTGCAACGCCTGACGTGATCCAGTTCGCCCCCGGCCTGCCCAAGACCCGATCCGGCAAGATCATGCGCCGCATCCTGCGCAAGATCGGCGAGAATGACGTGTCGAACCTTGGCGACACCTCAACGCTGGCCGATCCATCCGTGGTCGAACACCTGCTCGCCAACCGGCCGCAATAGGACTTGAAGCTGACCAGCCCACAGCGCCTTGGCTGGACCGACCAGCTTCTTGCCGAACTGGCGATGCCAGCGGGAACGATGGTCCTGACCCGCAGCCTGACCTCCGGGCTGACCCAACGCGCCGGCGATCCGGCGGGCGTGTTCTGGGGCGTGGGTGACCGGGGGCCGAACATCAAGCCAGCCGATGCCATACGGCGCTATGGCCTTGCCCTCCTCGCGCCGCTGGCAGGGGCAGAGGGCGCGAAGATCATGCCGCTGCCGGATGCCGGCCCTGCCATCGCGCGGTTCCGGCTGGTTGGGGACAGAGTCGAGCTTGAAGCGGTCATGCCCCTGCGTGCTCCCGATGGCACACTGCTTTCGGGCCTCGCGCCGCCGACGCTGGCCGGCATGGAGACTGAGCCGGTGTTCGCCATTGATGGCAAGCCGTTTGCCCCAACGGCGAACGGCGTCGATACCGAAGGCATTGCCGCATTGCCCGATGGCCACTTCTGGATCGCCGAGGAATACGGCCCCTCGCTCCTGCTGACCGGGGCGGACGGGGTGGTCCTGAAGCGGATCGTCCCCCAAGGCGCTGGGCACCTGTTCGCAGGCTCTTCGATTCCGGTCGAGGAGAACCTCCCCGCCATCAGCCTGGCCCGCAAGCTGAACCGGGGAATTGAGGCACTTGCCCTGTCGCGCGATGGCGCAACGCTTTTCGCCGCCTTCCAGAGCCCGCTGGCCCACCCGGACAGGGCGGCCCACGAGGATGGCGACACGGTCCGCATCTGGGCGCTAGATCCCGAGACGGCAAAATTTCGCGCCGAATATATCTATCCCCTGGACGCCCCGCTGTCGTTCGTCCGCGACTGCGCTGCCGGCCCTGTGGCGAAGAGCGATGTGAAGGTCAGCGAACTCGCCAGCCTGCCGGACGGCAGCTTGCTGGTGCTCGAACGGGTCACGCTGTCCACCCACATCTACCGCGTCAGTCCGGACGACACGGCAAGCACTGCCGCGCAATTCCTCGATCCGGACCACCGCCCCACGCTGGAGCAACGGGGTCAGGCCGGCTGTGCGCCAGTGATGGCCAAACAGCTGGTCCTGTCGAGCGATGACCACGAACAAGTCTGCGGTGACCTTGAAGGCATGCTGGCCCTTGGCGACGGCAACCTGATCCTCGCCAATGACAGCGACTACGGGATCGAAGGCGCGGAAACCCAGTTCTGGAAATTCGCCCTGCCAGCGGCGTGACAGCCCGCCCTGCCCCGGTTTACTCCCACGTGGCTTCACCGGACGTGCAATCACCCACCCGGGTGTTTTCCTGCTTCATAACCGTGCGGACATGGCCCTTGCCCGGCGCTGGCTGCCGGGCGTCGCTGGTGACGACGAGATCGGTGGTGGTCGGGCTGATCGTTCCGGTGATGGAAAGTTCGCCCTTGCCCATTTGCGGATCGTCCATCGCCGCGAGGAAATTGACCTTGCCGTCCACCACCGTCGACCGCTTCACCGACCATTCCGGGCCGATCTGGATGGCTTCACGCAATCGCCCAGCGAGATTGTCTTTGGCCACTGTCGCCGCTTCAAGGCAGGCAGGCCCGCCGAAATCCTTTTTGCCGATCATGGCCTGACCGGCCGACACGACATCGGCCATGGCGCCGTTAACATCCGTTGCATCATAAGCCATGATGTAATGGACCTGGGTCCAGCTGCCGGGCTGGCGGCGGACCTGGTCCGGCTGCGAGACTCGCGAGCCGGAACAGGATGCGAGCAGCGTTGCCGCCAGAACTGCAATCATGGGTCGCATATTTATCATTCCCGTTGTGAAAGCGGCGCCGCCCCCTTGCGGATGGCGGCGCAGCGCGATCAGCAGTTGTTCTGGTCCTGGATACCGCTAGCGGGCGTTCCGCAGCCAGGGGTTTGCGTGGGAATGGCCTTGGGGATTGCCGTCGCCTTCACACTCGGCTGGACACGCGGACGGGTGCCGACCGGGTCAACATAAGGCGCCGGATAACGCGTTCCGCCATGTGCCGCACACATGGCGGGAAAATCGGAATACCGCGAGGTCAGCAATACCCCATCCTTGCAGTGTACGCTGACCTGGTAGTTGGGTCCATAATAGGGCGCGACCTGCTTGGCCTGAACGGCGCCGGCGCAGATCGCCGGGATCAGGGCGGCGAGAGCCGCAATGGCTTTGTAATTCATGGTCAGGTTCCTTTGATTTCAGGATGTGCTGGTCCGGAAGGGGGCAGCAACCGGCTGGGTCGCCGCCCCCACCCCGGCCTTACGGGCAGGTCGTATTGCTCGGCGGGCACCGCGAGATCGTCATTTCGAGTTGTGTGGAATCGTTGTAATAGCTGCCGCCATCATCCAGCGCGAAGTCGATCGTGCGCGGCATACCAAGGATCGTGACCGTCTGGTCGAAAGGCATTTGCGTTCCCATCGGGCCACTCAGGGCAATCGGACCGGCAATCTTCACATTGTTGACGATGATATAGCCGTTGACCCGGTTCGCGCCGACATCGACCGAGCGGATCAGTCCCTTGATGCGGTATGTTCCGGCCATCGGCGCATTGAAGCGGACCACGGCGCACTGGCTATTGGGACCCGTCGCACCCGGATGGAGCCAGACCGCGCCAGCAGGAATTTGCGCGCTGGAATAGACCGTGGTTCCGGATGCCGCGAGGTTCTTGCCAACCAGTGGAACGATGACCGGCGTATTGACCCCTTGCCGTCCGGTGAAGTTGGTGCCGGTCGGGCCGGTGTAAGGAAAGGCCAGCGGCGTATCGGCGCCTGCGCAGCCCGCGCCGGCGCGCTGCATGTAGGACCAAGGCGCGCTGCCGAAGCCAATGCTGACATCCCAGGTCTGCGGCGGGGGCGCGGCCATGACCGGGACCGATGCCAACACGGAGCCGGCGGCTGTCAGTAGCGAAATCGCTTTGGAAAACTTCATGATTGCATCCCTCTCTCAGTTAAAACTCAGCTTCGAAAATCTGGGTCAGCGCAACAGCGTGACGTGGCCGACGTAATTGTGCTTGCTGGAGAACAACTGGAATTCACCGGTCCCTCGTGCGCATTTGAAGCCGGCGGACTTGGGATCACCGCCGCGCCTCACCACGATGCTGGTTTCGCCGACCCGGATCGGCAGGTCGTCGAAATCAACGTCGGTCTTCGAACAGATGCGCTGCGCAAAATCGATCACGTCGCTGAACGGTCCGCTGCGCTGCCGCTCCCCAATAATGACGCGGATTGCATCGGAGGAGTTGAGCGTTCCGCCGCCAAGCTCCTTGTCACTCGCCGCGTTGATATCGAGCACCTTCGCCGCGCTGACGAAGTCGCACAGATACGGGGGCCGGCATGGTCCGTTGGCAGCGAGCTGTACAATCGAAAGCGGTATGGCCGCCTGGACCGGCCGCGCCTTGCGTTCGGGCTCGGCGGCAGCGCGCGGACCGGATGCCTGTTCGCGAACGACCAGCGCCAACCGGCCGTCGCTACCGACCCGCACGGGGGTTTCATCACGTCCGCCAATGACGCGAACGAGATATTCGCCGGGCTGCAAATCCGAGATGCGCAGCTCGCCATTGGCGTCCGCCGGAGCGACGATCGGGGCGTTGCCGGGCTTGCGTTTGATGATGACGCCAACGCCCGGGATCGCGGTAGATGCGAGAGCGGTTTCGGCCCAGGCGGTCGCCGTACCAGCAGCAACCAGTGCCGTGCCTTGCGGCAGTGAAGGCAGGCTTGCGAGCCCGAGTGTGGCCAGAACGGCAATGCGCTGTCGGCGGCTGGTCTGGATCATGTTCGTGCTCCAATCGTTCACGACGCGTCCTGATGGGCGCCGTTAAGCTTCTGAAACACTTTCGGAACTTATCGCCCCTCGCGCCATCCCACGAATTGGGGGGGATCGCATGACGCTCTCGACAAGCGGGCATTTGCGGCTCCATATGGCGGCCATGGGACGGGTCGCACCAGTATCTGAAACAAGCATTGCGTCTGCCGAGCCGGGTGAATCCGGCACCTCCGAAAGGCCGCCTACGAAGCTTCCGCAATATGCCCTTGCCTTGCTCATCATGGCGCTGGCGCTTGCTGCGCTGGCTGCACTGGCACCCGATCCGGCGCGCATCGGGCTGGCCCCGATCGCAGCGGGGGAGATTCAGGTCATGGAGCCGGGCGAGCAGCATCAGGCGCGCCACCCGGCATCCGCGAACTGGTCGCTCGATTTTGCCGACCAGTTCCGCTTTGACGAGGAAACAGCCCGCCAGCGCGCCGCGAAAGTCGGCAGCCCGCGGGTCAATGCCGAGGAGCGGCAATGGCACTTCACGCTGGCTGCCCCCAACGCGCGCGCACCGCAATCGTCGCTGTTCATCGCCGACATGGCCGGAGAGGGATCGCTCTATATCAACGGCGCGCGCACCGCTGAAACCGCCCGTAATGCAGCCTATTACGGCCCGGGGATCGGCGGCGCGGCGCTCAATGCCGCCCTGCCCCGAGAAGATTTTCAGGACGGACTGAACCGTATCGACATCATCCAGTCAGACGACGGCCCACGTGTAGGGCTTCGTGCTGTTTATGTGGGGCCGGCAAGCCTGGTCGACCGGGCGCAGGCAGCCTTCGCGCGCTGGCTCGATTGGCAGCGACTGGCTGCAGTCACCGCCGCCGTGTCCGGCCTGATCGCCGCGTTGTTGCTGTCCCTATCGCCGCAACAGCGCGTTCTGGCCAGCGCTCTGACGGTGCTCGCGGCCCTGCAGACGCTCGATGTCGGCTTGCCGGCTGCGAGCCCGGTGCTACCCCTGCTCAAGGCCGGCGCGACCGTGGCAGCGGGTGGCCTGATCCTGTTCGTGCAACGACGCCCCTTGCGCTGGGAGGACAGCCTGCTGGCCGCCCTTGCCGGGCTGGCCTGCCTTGGTGGAATCGCCGCATGGGTGCTGGCTTCGGGGATCTGGCTGCCGGAGTTTCCCTTTCCCGTCCTGCAACTGGCCAACACCGGCAGCCGGCCGCTACTGCTGATCGCCGCCCCGGTTGCCGTGTGGCGCAACGGCCGGGTTCTGCTCGATCGCCTGGCGCTTTCACGGTCGGAGATGGAGCGCAAGGACGACATCATCGCCCGGCAGCAGCAGACGCTCGACGCCGAAATCCGCAATGCCGCCATTCTCGAGGAGCGGCAGCGTTTTGCCCGTGACATGCATGACGGCATCGGCGGCCACCTGCAGGGCCTGCTGATGCGCGTGCGCGCCAAGCACATCGCCCCGGACGATGTCGCCAGCGAGCTCCAGAGCGGACTTGCGGACCTTCGCCTGATGGTCGATTCACTCGACCAGATCGACGCCAGCTTGTTCACCGCGCTGGAGAATTTCCGGCTGCGCGCCGGGCCGCAGCTCGATGCGGCCGGTATCCGGCTTGACTGGACCCTGGCCGAATCTGTGCGCGAAGTGATCCTCGATCCGCGCGCCATCCTCAGCATCTACCGCATGTTGCAAGAGCTGGTGACCAATTGCGCGCGCCATTCAGGAGCACAAACCCTGAGCGTGACGCTGGATCATGATGCGGTGGGCGGCGGGCTGACAGCGACATTTGCCGATGATGGCCGCGGCTTTGATGTCACCACCCGTAGAGCCGGAAAAGGGCTGACCAACCTGCGCAAGCGGATCACCAAGCTGAACGGAGACTTGTCGATCAGCGCCATGACAGGCGCCGGAACAGTGGTTTCGCTGCGCCTCCCGATCAAGTCGGCGATCCTATAGCTCCAGCCAGCCGTTCTGGACCGCTTCGAACACCGCCTCGTTGCGCGAGTGCACTGCCATCTTCGAATAGATCGACTTGACGTGATCGCTCACCGTATGGGCCGACATGCCCAGTGTTTCCGCCGTCTGGCGATAGGTCAGTCCGCGTGAGAACATCGTCAGCACGTCAAGCTCGCGGCGGGTGAGCAGTGGTTCGACGACCTCGCGGGGGCTTTGCCGGGGGACTGCGTTGAACATCGTCAGCAAGTGCGTGGCGGCAAGCGCGCTGATCGGCGTTCCCCCGGCCACCAGCGAACGGATGTCGCGGGCAATCTGTTCGACCGGCGTGTCCTTCAGCAGGTAGCCGCTGGCACCGCATTCAAAGGCCAGCAGCACTGTGGTGCGGTCGCCCAGAACGGTCAGGATCAACGCGCGCCCGCTGCCTTTTGCGCGAAATTCGCGGATGAAATCGAGCCCGGTGCCATCGGGCAGGCGGATATCGACCAGCACGATATCTGGGGCCTTGTGCTCCAATGCGGCCAAGGCCTCTGCCTTCAGTCCGCAGGAGAACAACAGGTCGAAGTCCGGCTCTGCGCCAAGATGGGTTTCCAGATAACCGCGCGTCGGCTCGTCATCCTCAAGGATGCCAAGCGATATCCGCTGCGTTCCGGTCACTCCCCCACCCGTCATCGCTTCACGTCCCGGTCCCAGCAATTGCCGTATTGCTGATCGCGGATGTTGACCAGCGCGCGGGTCAGCGGGGCGATCCGGCTGTACGAAACCACATCGCCGCCGCCGCCTTCGTGATAGCTGAGCACGCGCCATTCGCGCCCGAACTGCTGCTGGCAAAACGCATTGGCATCACCGAGATGGGCGAACCGGTCCCCGCGCACTGGCGGGGTGAGCCGCACTTCGCCGCCAACGAAACTGGTCGGCCGCATACCATTTTCCCACATCGCCTGCGGAGCGACTTTGCCGCCATCGCGGTAGCAGGCGAGCGGCCCCGGAGCCGAACACAGCCGATCACCGGCAAATGGATCGCAAGTGCGCTGGCTCTGGTCCGCGCCGCAAGACAGCCACGAAACGCCCTCACCCAGCGTCTTTATGCGATGTTCGGACAAGGTCGTGCCCTTTTGCTGCCCGGGCAACTGGCACGCCAGCAAGGCCAGACTATCGACCTTGGTATCATCGCCCACGGTCAGGTCGATGTCGGGCCGGCGATCGCTGCGGCCCAGATAGTCGAGGAAAGACTCGCGCTTTCCGGCGCGGCGCGTTTCATCCGGCAGCGCCGCAAAATCGATCCGCACCAGCGTGCTGCCATCTTCCGGCACAACATTACCCACCGTCGACCAGAACCGTTCTGCGGCATAAGTATGCTGGCCTTCGGCACTGCCGATCTGCCCCAGAATATCGAGATTACCGATGCGCAGGCCATCGTTGGCAGAACCTGCCCCGCTTGGCATCATGCGGATCACCAGAGCGCCCGAAACAATGCCGGTCGGCACGGTGAAATAGTCGGTCAGGATCCGGTCACTGCCGCCCTGATCATAACCGCGCGGACGCACCGCGCTGTTGGTTCCTTCGGCAAGGTCTGCGTAATAGCCGTTCCTGAGCAGTTGGGGATCGATGCGGAAAGGTTCATCGCCGGCCGGTGCGAAACCGTCCTCCACACCTCCGCGCAGCACGATCCGCGTCAGTCCGGAGGGACATCTGAATTCGTCGATTGCGGCGGTCAGCGGATAGCGCGATGCCTGTCCGTCGGCGGCAACAGCCTTGTCCCGGTTGGTCAGATAAAACGCCGCAAGCGCCAGTACCGCGCAAACCGCCGCGACAGCCAGCAACACGCCCAGCACCAGCCGGAGGTTCAGAGAAGTCCGCCCTATCACAAGCCTTTGGCATAGGCACCAAAGCGGGTGAGTCAATCTAACCCGCTGTAAATTAAACGCTGGGCGAATTTACGTCACACGCGCAGCGCAGAGCTTGGCGCAGGAAGATTGCGGCTCAACCGCTGCGGATCATACCGGCCGCGCTGATGGCTTCGATGCGCGAATTGACTTCCAGCTTGCGATAGATCGACTTCACATGGTTGCCGACAGTATGGGGCGAAATTCCGAGCGCCCGCGCCGCTTCCTTGTAGCTTTTCCCGGCCGCGAATGCCTGCAACAGCTCGATTTCCCGCGGGGTCAGCCGGCTGTCTTCCACGACCGCGGAACTCGGCATTGGCGGCACCGCCGGCGCGCGCAGCAAGTCAAGCAGGTAGACCGCCGCTGCCGGGCTGACGGGTGCGCCGCCATCAAGGGTGACGGCAATACCGTCCAGCACCTGCTGCGGGCTGCTGTCTTTCAACAGATAGCCATCCGCCCCGGCGGACAGGGCCTTCACCACCGTGTCGCGGTCACCAAATGAACTGATGATCAGCGTCTTGGCGGCGGATCGCGCCTTGATTTCCGGCACCAGATCATAGCCACTGCCATCGGGCAGGCCGATGTCCATCAGGAAAAGATCGGGGTTGAGGCTGATCAGCGCGCGGCCGGTGGCGAGGTCAGGTGCCATACCGACAATGTCATATCCGGCCTCCATCGTGATGATCCGCATGAAGTATTGGCGGACCATCGGATCATCCTCGATGATCGCGATGCGGGCGGGTGTCTTGTCCGGGCTGTCAGTCATCGCTTTGGGCTATCACGCTGCCTGAGCGCTGCCTATGCCATGATATGGCAGGACCAGAATGATCTGCGTGCCTTTCCCCGGCACGGATTCAAAATTGTAGTCCGCCTTAACCGCTCGCGCCCGGTTCTGCATATTGGCAAGCCCGCGTCCGGCCTCGCCCGGCTGAGCGCCGCCCCGGCCATTGTCAGAAATGCCGATGATGCCTGCCCCGCCGGCTTCCTGACGGACGGCGAGCCGAATGGCCGTGCCGCCCGAATGCTTGAGCGCGTTGGTGACGGCCTCCTGAAGGATACGGAAAATCTGCAAGACATCGCGCGGGCCATAGCCGGGCAGGTCGATCGGGCCCGATTGCGACCAGTCAAACGCAAATCCCGCTTCCACCACGCGCGGCTGAACGCGGGCGCGGAAAGTGGCAAGCGCGGCCTCCAGCGATTCCCCGACCGAGTCCATCGAATCGATCATCAGCCGCATTTCATCGATCACCGCCTGCAAACCTTCGGCCACTTTCGCCGGCTCTGCTTCGCCCAGCCGCGCCGACAGCATCATCGACATCAGCTGGCTGCCAAGACCATCGTGGATATCCTGCATGATCCGGCGGCGCTCTGCTTCATGCGCCTGTTCGGCAACAAACTTCTGTTCGCGCGCGTGCGACTCGGCCAGCTCGGCCTCACGCAGCGCCACTTTCTTTTGCAAGGTCGCGTTCAGCGCTGACTGTGACTGGAACAGGCGGAAATTGCGCGCCAGGAACGCGGCTACCATCGCCAGCATCAGGAACGGCGCTGCGGTCATCAGGTTCAGTTCGCCCGCGCCAAGTTCAGGTGCCCATTGCCCCAGTCCGTCCATAAGCACCGCCACGACGCAGACCGACATGATGGCGCTTTCGATGACCCGGTCTTCCTTGATCCGGGCGAAATGCCACAAGATCCGCGCCAGGGTGAGCAAGGCAAAGCCCATCAGGGCCCAGATCCAGATCATCACCGGCACGTCAAAAGCTCCTGGCATCGGGGTTTTGAACAAGAGCCAGGCAACGGCACAGATCATTGCGGCATAAGCGGCAACGGCCGCCCTTCTCAGATAGGGAACGGGGGCCCGCGTCCAGCTATCGACGAAGCAGAGCAGCGCGACCGGGATGAACAGGATCAGCGCGAAATAGACCATCATCCGCACCCAGCCATCAAACGGCGGATCGAGCAGGGCACCGTAAAGCGCATAACCGGCCCAGGCGGCACAAAGCAGGCTGAGCCAGACGGCGAACGGCTTGTCATCCGATCGCGACACCATCAGCGCGCCGAACAGCCCGAGGATGCCCAGCACCAGCCCGCTGAGCAGGGGATAGGTGCCCATGATCCACAAACGCTGCGCCGAATAGGCAGACAGGGCATCATATTCGGCAATCAGCGGCGGATTGATGTCGGTATAGGGAAAGCCGTCGCGCAGGGTGATGTAGGTCAGTTCGTTGTCGCCGGTGCGCAGCACTCCGGCCGGAATGCGGGTCAGAAAGGTCTTCTGGCCGTGAAAGCTCTGACGGCCCGGGGTCATCCGCCCTTCCGCCACGATCGTCGAGCCATTGGCCTGCAGGATGTAATTATCGACCTGCAGGGTAGAGAGCACGCCCAACCCCTTTTCAGGCACCACATCCAGCTTGAAATGCAGCCGTGCAGCAAAGCTGGCCGTCGTGCAGCAATCGCTGAAAGGCAGTTCGGCAGGTTTGAACACGGCGTTTGCTGCGGCGGCCAAGCTGGGTTCCGGCAGCTTGGCAAGCTCAACCCGGCTGACGCCGATCCGCGCCAGTTCCGCGGGCGGCGGCGCCTTGAACAAGTGCTTGTCGATGATCAGCCAGTAAATCGCCTGAGCCGCCAAAATGGCCAGGGCAACCTGCACAACCTGCCGCCAGTTTACGCCGCGCGCGCGCTGAGCGCCCCCCACATCGTTCATTATTTCCCCCCGGTTTTCATTCCCTTGCCTGAATTATCGCGAGCTTTGAAGGGGGAAAAACTGCCGCCCTGCCAAGGATATGGCATCATGGCGCATGGCATATCGGCGCCGGCCCAGCCTCTCCAGAAGTCACTCAACGCCTTTGGAGGGAACCGACATGAAAGACAGATTGACCGCCGCCGCGCTGACGCTCGCCAATATTGCCATGGTCGGCGGATTGGCCGCGACCACGATGGCCACGCCGGCGCAGGCGCAGGGGACAACGTCTCCAGTTGCCAATGGCGGCAAGGCATGCCCGACCGGTTGGACTGCGGGCAAGAGCCGCACGCCGATGGTAGGTTTTGACGTCTGCAAACCCGCCAGTTCCAACCCGCCATCGATCTATCTGAGAAATGGTTCGAGCTGCGCCGCAGGGTATCGCGGGGACTTCGGTTGGTGCACCACCCTGCCTTATCCAAAGGCAACCGTGCAGACCTCGGCAGGTGATACGCTGGTAAAGGCCAGTAAGGGCGATCGCTGCCCAACCGGCTTTTACACCAACAATACTGGCGGAAATGCCGGGTTGGAGTGCATCACCAAGACCGATCCGGCGGTAATTTCCCGTCCCAAGGCAGGCAAGCCATGCAAGGCAAGCGAGGTCGACGAATGGGGCCTTTGGTGCACATCCAACTATCAACACCTGACGTCGAATCAGATGCAGTCCTGGGCCCTGAAGGACTACAACACCATCTATGCTTTCAATCGCGGCATTCCGAATGTCATCGCTCACAAGGCGATTGCGGACCTGACTTACGACGACATCAAGGGCACGCCGGTCCACACCAAGGTTTACGGCATAGTTCCTGAAGGAGGTTCGTCGTCGACCAGCTCTGCGTCCAGCAGCGCAGGCAGCACACAGGCAGGACCGGCAAAGTCCTGCGACACTGCGGCCCAGCAAGGTGCGGCGATTGGCGGCGCGGTTGGCGGTGCCAGGGGCAAGGCGCTTGGCGGACTTGCTGGCGCGGCGATTGGCGGTTTTGGCAAGAAGAAGAATTCGGGCTGCTGAGCCAGCCGCAAGGCTGTCTTCGCGACAGGCGGTGTCACGCGACCCTAATCGACATTTGCCTGGACCTTACGTGCGCCGCTGGCAACGGCGGCGCACCCTTTTCCCAAAGGTACCGTCATGAAAAACTGTGTCCTGTCGTTCCCATTGGTGGTGGCCGTGCTGGCCGGGAGTGCGCTTGTCCCTCCCGCCGTCGCCGCGCCGAAATCCGCGACGATCATCGCCGTTTCGCCCGCCAACGGAGACCGGACCGAGTCTCCCGTCACTGCCATCAGCTTCGCATTCTCGAACCCGGTGAAACTGGAATCGCTGCGGGTCAGAGGCCCGCGCGGCGAAAATAGCCTGGAACAGGTGCTGGTGGCAGATGGCGAAACGGTGCCGTTGGCGGCGTCCTACAATTATCCACTCAGGGTCCCGGTCGCAGCCGTCGGTCGCTACGAGGTTGCTCTGATGGCATGGGAGGCACGGACGAAAACCTCGATCTCCATCTCCTATGCCTTTGCCATCGGCACCAACGAACAGATCAACGAATATGACGAGATTACCGCCAGGTTCGATGATGCCGAACGCCTGAAGAACGAAGCAGAACCGGCCAGCGAAGCCGCGCCCTCAGCGCAATGATCGCGACATGGAAGGGAGGATGACCATGAAAAGGACCGCACTTACGGCCCTGTTACTTACCTTCGCGGCAAGCCAGCCGGCCCATGCCGAAATGCTCGCGCCGGTGATGACCACGGTTTATCCGGCAATGAGCAAGGTAGCCGCGGCCCCGGTCAACGAACTGCGCTTTGACTATGCTGCAGAGGTCCATCTGTTCAACGTCCAGATGGTCAAGATCTACGGCGAACACAGACAGAGCTTTACACTGTTCGCTGCGGACGGTGCCTATCTGCGTGGCAAGACCTTCGTCTTCCCGTTGCAGCAGCCGCTGACCCGCGATGGCATTTACCGCATCCAGGTGATGGCCCAGTCAATCGATAACGGCCCGTCGCACTCGACCACCTACGAGTTTACCATCGGTGAACCCGAGCCCGCGGCGGAGTAACCAGCCATGAGAACTCGCATCTTTCTCGCCGCGATCAGCATTGCTGCCCTTGCTGGTGCAAGCACTGTTTCAGCCAATGATTCTGTCGCTTCGATCAATCTGGGCGGACTGCGTCTTTCCCCCTCGGCACTGGTGACGATGGATAGCGAGGACCTTTATCTCTCCGAAAACCGCGTGCGCGTCAGGTATCAGTTTACCAACACTGGCTCGCAGCCCGAACATCTGCTGATTTCCTTCCCGCTTCCCTTCCCGACCGAGCAGGAACAGGCGGAATCGCTGGAATCGGGCATGTATCAGGAATGGGATCAGCTCGATTTCAAGACATTGATCGATGGCAAGCCGGCGCCGCTGATCCGGTATGATGTGCCCATGGTGCGCGGCAAATCGGTCGAGGCGCGGGTCAAGGCGCTTGGCTGGCCGGTTCTGCACTGGAAGGATGCGGCGTTTTCAAAGCGGATCAACGCCTTGTCCGATGCGGCTGCGGCCACGCTGGTCGCAGAAGGCCTGCTGATTGACGATGCCGGCAGCGGCGGCGGCGCGGTTCGCAATCTGCGCGCCGGCTGGGTGGTGCAAACCCATGTCACCCGCGATCAGACCTTCCCGGCGGGCGAAACCATCACGGTTGAACACAGTTACAAGCCGTATGTCGGTGGGTCGGCCAGCACCGCGCTCAACCGCGACATCCGGGGCGAAGCGCTGAAAGGCCCGGACGGGCTGGCCAAGGTCTTCTGCGTCGATCCCGCTTTCCTCGCGGCCTATGATCGCCGCATCTATGGCACCGGCGCAAGGCCCGATCCCGGCACAACCGTGGTGCAAAGCTGGTTTGGTTACGTCCTGAAATCGGGCGCGAACTGGGCCGGCCCTATCAAGAAATTTCGCATGGTCGTGGACAAGGGCAAGCCCGGAAACCTCGTCAGCTTTTGCATGAATGGCGTGAAAAAGATCAGCCCGACCCAGTTTGAAGTGGTGAAGACCGATTTCGAACCGACGCAGGATCTCGACATCCTGCTCGTCGAATACATCACTGACGGCGATGGCCGCTGAAGACATTCTTCCGCCACAGATAATGACCGCCCACCCTGACGACAAAGTCTAGTGCCCCTCACATCACAGGCGCGTCAAAAGGCGGTCGTTTATCCGTCATTTCAATGACCGATAACTGTCCCCGTCGAGTCACCGAAGCATTCTAGTTCCCCCGCATAATCTATTGACCAGGGGGTTACAGAATGTCCAAATTTTCAGCCGTTGCGCGCCTGCGCCTTGCTTTTCTGGCGAGCGCGACCTTGCTTTGGCCTCAGGCGCAAGCTCAGGCTGCGGATGCCGCTGCAGAGGCAGCCGCGGAAGCCGCGTCGGAGATCATCGTCACCGGTGCCCGCCCGATCGCCGAATCCGAAGCGGCTGCGCTTGAGGTCCAGAAGAATTCGGATTCGCTGGTTTCGGTCGCGGCATCGGATTCGGTCGGCCGGTTGCCTGATCAGAACATTGCCCAGGCCACTGGCCGCTTGCCCGGTGTCGCGGTTGAGCGCGATCAGGGCCAGGCGCGCTATATCTCCCTGCGCGGCGCACCGAATTACTGGACTACGCTGAGCTTTGACGGGATCAACATCGTCAGCCCCGAAGGCCGCGACGCGCGGTTCGATTCGGTGCCATCGGCAATTGCCGCCAAGATCATCGTGTCGAAAGCGGTGACACCGGACATGCCGGGCGAAACGGTATCAGGCAACGTCAATGTCATCACGCGATCGGCCTTCGACTATTCCGGTATGCACTTTGCCGGCAAGGCTGGCATGGGCTTTGCCGAACTGGGCGATCGCAAGGAATACGAAGCCTCTGCCGTCATTTCCAACCGGTTCCAGGCCGGTGATGGCGAGATCGGCGTGCTGCTTTCAGGCAGCTATTACCAGCGCGGCATGATCACCGACAATTTCGAGCATGACTGGGAGCGTGTGTCGCAGGATCAGCGTCCCGGCAATGAAACCCGTTTCTGGGTGCAGGAAACCGAGAACAAACTCTACCGGCTGACTCGCCGCAACTGGTCGGCATCCGGTCGGATCGACTGGAAGCCCGACGCCGACAACACGATCTCGCTGCGCTCGGTCTATACGATCTTCAAGGACGACGAGGCGCGCGACAACTTCCGCTTCGATCTGGATGACCGCCAGTCCGATCAGGTGGCCAGCACCGCCGCTTGCGCCACCACGGTGAACCCGACACCAATCAACACTGGCTATGCCGATGTCTGCATTGGCAACACGCCGCTGACCGGTACGATCTATGGCATCGACATCCGCCAACGTTCGACCCTGCGCGCATTCCGCCAGTCGATCTTTACCAACACCATTGAAGGCACGCACGCGATCGGCGAGAGCTGGAAGCTGAACTGGCTGGGCAATTACACTGAATCGAAGGACGACCGCTCAGTCGTTGGCGAAGCGAGCTGGGACAGCCCGTCGACCCGCACGCTCCGCCCGACCGTGAGCTATGACTTCACCGATCCAAACCGTTCGCGCCTGCTGCTGTTCACCACCAACCAGCTTTCCAGCCCGACGCGCTATCAGGCCGGCACGCCGGTCACCGCGATCGACAGCTTCACCAAGCCATTGTCGCAGCTGACCATCCTTGATGCGGTCGATACGACCAAGGCTTACACCGGCAAGCTCTCGCTGGCGCATGAAGGCGCCATGCTGGGCGGAGAGGCGACGATCAAGCTGGGCTTCCAGTTCGACCAACGCACCAAGGCGGTCGATGAATCGCAGATCCTGCTGAACACTGCAGGCCAGTTCGCAACGATCGGCATTCCGACCGATTACAACCAGTTCAGCCTTGATCAGGCGTTCCTCGGCAAGATCCCGATGGGCTACACCTTCCGCTATTTCGACACTGACAAGATGCGGCAATATGCCGCTGCGGCGCGGGCCAACTTCACCTTCACGCCCAATACTGCCAATATCTATGACGTGCGCGAGCAGGTCTATGCCGGTTACGTCATGGGCACGGTGAAATATGGCTGGGGCTCGATCCTGGGCGGCGTGCGGATTGAGCATGTCAAGAACCGGGGCATTGCCACGGCAACAGTCGGCACGGCGACCGGCCTCGTCTCCGCCGAGAGCGAACAGACGCTCGCTTTCCCCAGCCTGCACGTCAATTTCAATGTCGACGATACCAAGAAGCTGCGCCTGTCGTTCAACAGCGGCGCGGCGCGGGCCGACTATGACCAGATGCGCCCCAACGTGGTGGTCAACGATATCAACCAGACGATTTCGGGCGGCAACCCGGGCGTCAAGCCCGAGCGGGCTTACGGCGTCGACGCCTATTTCGAATGGTATGTCCGCCCGCAGGGCTACCTGATGGCCGGCGTGTTCTACAAGAAGGTGGAGGACGTGCTCTACCGCCAGACGCGCACCTTCGGTTCATCGGCGCTCGACAGCAATGGCATCGACCGTTCGGGCTATGCCTATTCGGGCATCACCAACGGGGGTTCGGGGCGCATTTTCGGCTTCGAAGTCGCCGCCCAGCTCCAGCTTGAGCCATGGACCGAAAGTCTGGGCCTGCCCGACTGGATGGGCGGCTTCGGCATCAGCGCCAATGCCACGGTGAATGACAGCGAAGTGACCAAACCGGCGCTGGGTGCAATCCCCGCGCGCAAGGTGCGGCTACCGGGCACGTCCGACCTCGTCTACAATGTCGGCGCTTATTACGAGAAATATGGCCTGTCGCTGCGCCTGCAATACCAGCGTCGCAGCACTTGGATGGACGGCATTGCCGACGATCTGACCGACGGCGGCGATACCTATTGGGCGGCGGATGATGAGCTCGATTTCTCGGCACGCTATGCGATCACCAAGAATTTCGAGATCTATTTCGATGCCACGAACCTGCTCAACAAGCCGGGCCGACGCTATTCGGAGCCGGGCAACCTGCTCACCGCGACCGGCGTGCCGACGCCGTTCACCAACAATCAGACGATCGAGTGGGAACGCTTTGGCCGCCGCTATTCGGGCGGTATCCGGGTCAACTTCTGATGGCGCGGAACTGGTTTGCACTCCTTGGACTGGCGCTCTGCCTGGCAGGGAGTGCCGTGCAGGCGCAGACCGTCTCTGTCACGGCGCGGGGGGAGACTGCGCCGGTGGGGACGGCAAACGATGATGCGGCAGACGATCCGGCGGTCTGGCGCAATGCGGCAAGGCCTTCGCAAAGTCTGATCGTTGCGACCGACAAGAAGGCTGGGCTCTACGTCTATGGGCTGAACGGCAAGGTGCGCAGCTTCATCCCCGCCGGACGCGTCAACAATGTCGCGCTGGTCGATCTGGGGCGCAGCGGCGTGATTGTCGTGGCGAGCGACCGCAACAATGAGGCTGCGGCCCGCCTGCAACTCTACCGCCTCGACACGCGCCGCGCGCTGCTCGTGCCGCTGGGCGATGTCGATGGCGGCGCTGGAGAGGCTTACGGGGTCTGCCTGTTGCAACAGGGGCGCGGCTTCGATGCGTTCTCGGTGCTCAAGCACGGCAGCATCGTTCACACTCGGATCACCTTTCCTGGCGGCAAGCCGGAAGCACGCACACTGCGCACGCTCAAGCTCGCCACCCAGACCGAAGGCTGCGTGGTCGATCCCCGCGGCGCCGTGCTTTACGTCGGCGAGGAGGATCGCGGAATCTGGGCATTCGACGCGCGCGACATTGGCAGCAGCGAAGGCCGGCTGATCGGTCCCGTCGATGGGCAGCACCTCGTCGCTGATGTCGAGGGCCTCGCGCTCTGGCCGCAAGGCAAGCGCGGCGGCTGGCTGGTGGCATCGAGCCAGGGTGACAATGCCTACGCGCTTTACCGCTTGCCCGGGATGGAACCGGCAGGGCGTTTCCGCATCACTGCCGGAATGTTCGGCGGCACCGAAGAAACCGATGGCATCGAACTGGCCAAGGGCAGCTTCGGGCGATACTTTCCCGGCGGTCTGTTCATTGCTCAGGATGGACAGAACGCACCTGCGGCGCAGAACTTCAAATTGGTGTCATGGCGGGATGTCATGAAGCAGATCAAGGACTCACAGAGAACGAAGCCGCAATGACCATCAACCGGCGATCATTTACCACCTCTGCCGCCGCCATTGCGGCATTCGGCGGCTGGGCGCGGTTGACGCTCGCGCAGGAGGGCGGCACCGATCACAACGAGGCTCCGGGGTACGGCCCGCTGCGCCGCGATCCCGAAGGTCTGTTCGACCTGCCCGAGGGCTTTTCCTATTCGGTCCTGTCGCGCGCGGGTGACCGCATGGACGACGGATTTTTCACGCCGGACAAGTTCGACGGCATGGGCTGCCTGCAACTGGGCGGCGGGCGGATCGCGCTGGTGCGCAACCACGAACTTGGCTTTGCCGACCATGACCTTGGCCCGGCGCGCGATGATGCGGCCCTGCAAGCGCGGCTTGCGGCAGCGGCGCATTTTGACAAGGGCTCGAATGGCCGGGTCCTGCCCGGCGGAACATCGACCCTGATCCTTGATCCCAAGACGCTGACCGTGGTGTCGCAGCACCTTTCGCTCGCCGGCACCTCGACCAATTGCGCCGGAGGAGCGACGCCGTGGGGGACTTGGCTGACCTGCGAGGAAACGCTGGTTTCCGCGCCCAACACCGGGCAGAGCCATGGCTGGATATTTGAAGTTCCCGCAGGCGCAAAAGGGCTCGTCACGGCGCAACCTTTGAAGGCCATGGGGCGGTTCCGCCACGAAGCTGCGGCGGTCGATCCGGCCACAGGCATCGTCTATCTGACCGAAGACATGGCCGACGGCCTGTTCTATCGCTTCATCCCCGAGGTGCGCGGACAGCTGGCCAAGGGCGGAAAATTGCAGTCCCTCGCCTTTGTCGATGGCGGCACGGACAGCCGCAACTGGCTGGCGACGGACATGGCAGTCGGCCAATCGCGCAAGGCGCGCTGGATTGACCTCGACGAGGTGGAAAGCCCGGCGGACGATCTGCGCCTGCGGGGTCAAGCAGCCGGCGGCGTCCGGTTCGCGCGCGGCGAAGGCATTCATCTGGGCTGGACGCGCGACCGCCGGCGGCAGCTATACTTCACCTGCACGTCGGGCGGTGCAGGCCGATACGGCCAGATCATGCGCTATGAACCATCGCGCTTTGAAGGCACCGTACGCGAGGTGGATGAACCCGGGCGGCTCGACCTTTTCGTGGAATCCACAGACCCGCTGGTGATGGACTATGCCGACAACATCACCGTCGCCCCCTGGGGGCATCTCATCGTCTGCGAGGACCGGGCCGGCGCCAAGATCAACCACCTTCGCGGCATCACCCCTGAAGGGAAGTGCTATGCCTTGGCGCGGCTCAACGCCGATACAGAGCTCGCCGGTGCCTGTTTCTCGCCCGATGGCACGACGCTGTTCGTCAATGTCTACAAGCCGGGGCGCACGCTGGCGATCACCGGACCGTGGCGCAGGTTCGCCGCCTGATCCCGACAAGAAGCCAGTGATCGGCGCGCTGCCACGCATGCCGTCCAGACGATTAAACTGGCCGATAAGGCGGGGCAGCAAGCTCGCGCCATCTCGGCACGGCTCTATACTATCGGCCGTCACGAACCGGTCTCATACCCATCAAGCAAATCGCATCTTACCGTAACAGGCGGCCACTAACTGCCCCGCAGGATCAAACCTGAATGGGGAAATTATGCGCAACCTGATTACCGCTCTGCTCGCTTCGACTGCCCTGCTTCCGCAGGTCGCTTTTGCCGCAGACGATGCCGAGGCAGCCGCAAGCATTGCTGCTGGTGAAGCCGAAATCGTCGTCCTTGGAAAGGGCGAGACCAAGCAGGTCCAGGAAGTCAGCCAACGCGACATTGCCGTGCTGCTGCCAGGCACAAGCGTGATCCGCGCCATCGAAAAGCTGCCCAGCGTCAACATCCAGTCGGCTGACGCCTTCGGGAACTATGAATGGTCAACGCGCGTCACCATTCGCAGCTTCAACCAGAACCAGCTCGGCTTCAATTTCGACGGCATTCCGCTGGGCGACATGACTTATGGCAACCACAATGGCCTGCACATCAGCCGCGTGGTCAGCCCGGAAAACGTCGGTTCGGTACGCGTGACGCAGGGCGCCGGCGCGCTTGGCACCCAGTCGAGCAACAATCTGGGCGGCACGGTCGAAACCTTCTCGATGGACCCGCTTGACCGCCTCGCGGTCCAGGCCAATGCCACTTACGGCAGCGACGAGACCATGCGCGGCTTCGTGCGCGTCAACATGGGCAGCACGGATGGCCCGCGCGGGTTTGTCTCCTATGGCTACGGCTCGACCGACAAGTACCGGGGTACGGGCCAGCAGGACCAGCACATGGTCAATGCCAAGGTCGTGCTGCCGATCGGCGCGGCCACGCTCGATGCCTGGTTCAGCTATTCCGACCGGCGTGAGCAAGACTATCAGGACATGTCGCTCGATATGCTGAGCCGCCTCGGCTACGATTGGGACAACACCTACCCTGACTATGCCCGCGCGATCCTCTACGCTGACATCGGCAACAACCGCGGTGAGACCGGTGCCGCGATCTCCAACGCCGCCGCCGGCACCGTCTATCCGGGCAACGTCACCACGGTTGACGATGCCTATTTCGATGCTTCGGGCCTGCGTAAGGACACGGTCGCTGCCATCGGCTTCAAGAGCCCGATCGGTGACAACGTAACCGTCGCACTGCGTGGTTACTACCACCACAACCGGGGCATGGGCCTCTGGGCGACACCTTACGTGGCGAGCCCCAATGGCGTGCCGATCTCGATCCGCACGACAGAATACGAGATCGACCGCGGCGGTGTCTTCGGCAAGCTTGAATGGAAGACCGACAAGAATGCGCTGACGGTCGGCGGCTGGTATGAAACCAACAGCTTCAACCAGGCGCGACGCTTCTACGGCCTCGACAGCCGCACCAGCCCCGGTCGCTCGTTCCGCGAATATCCGACCAACCCGTTCTTCACCCAGTGGGAGTTCGACTTCGACACCCAGACGCTGCAATACTTCGTCGAGGACCGGATCGATCTTGGCCCAGTCAAGGTGAACATCGGCTGGAAGGGCTTCAAGGTCACCAACAAGGCGACCGCAGTCGTCGCGGCCAGCTTCCCGCAAGGCAAGATCGACGCCACCGACTGGTTCCAGCCAAGCGTCGGCGTGAACCTCGCGCTGGGCGGCAATGCCGAAATGTTTGCCAGCTTCACGCAATCGACCCGCGCTTTCGCCTCGGCGACCACGACCGGTCCGTTCTCGACCAATCAGACCGGGTTCAACGCCATCGTCAACACGCTGAAGCCGGAAACCTCTGACACCTACGAAGTCGGAGCGCGCTATAACAGCGGGGCGTTCAACGGCGTTATCGGCGCCTACGTCGTCAACTTCCATGACCGCCTGCTTTCGGCCGCCAGCGGCCCGAGCATCGTCGGAAGCCCGTCGGTGTTGCAGAACGTCGGCGCGGTGCGCTCGATCGGTTTCGAAGCCGTGGGCGATCTCAAGCTGGGCAGCGGTTTCGGCCTCTTCGCCTCGTACAGCTACACCGATGCGACGTACCGCAACGATGTGTTCAACCTTTCGGGCACGCTGCTTGCAGCGATCAAGGGCAAGACCGTGGTGGATTCGCCCAAGCACATGCTCCGGGGTGAACTGACCTATGACCAGGGGGCGCTGTTCGGGCGGATCGGCGTGAATTACATGTCGGAACGCTTTTTCACCTACACCAACGACCGTTCGGTTCCAGCCCGCACGATAGTGGATGCTTCGATCGGTTACCGCGTGACCAAGGATATCGAGGTGCAGGTCAATGCCACGAACCTGTTCGACACCCAGTACATCGGCACGATCAATTCGGGCGGCACCGGCAACAGCGGGGATCGCCAGACCCTGCTCGTCGGCGCGCCGCAGCAGTTCTTCGTCACGCTGAAGGCCGGGTTCTGACCGGCAGTTAAATTCCTGAGCCTGGGGCGGGTGCTTTGCGGTGCCCGCCCCTCTTTCCCGTTTCGGGCTGCCGCCAACTCCATGCAAATACAGCCCCTGTCTACGATTGGATTTCGCCGTGACCCAGCGCCTTGCCATCACCCGTCGGACCACGCTTGAAGGACTGACCGCATCGGTCGCAATCGCGGCAATGCCGGCTTCGGCGCGCAGCACCGGCCCGTCGGTATTCCGCCACGGCGTGGCCAGCGGCGATCCCGATGCAACCAGCGTCGTACTGTGGACGCGGGTCAGCGTGCCTGGTCCGGTCGAGGTTGAATGGGAGCTGGCCGGCGACACCGGCTTCACCCAGATCGTCCAGCGCGGCAAGCTCCTGACCGGACCCGACCGCGATTTCACGGTCAAGGTTCTGGCTGAAGGACTGGAGCCGGGTGGCCGCTATTTCTACCGGTTCAAGGCGGGAGGGGAGGCTTCGCCGGAAGGGCGAACGCGGACATTGCCCATCGGCAAGGTCGACCGGCTGGGCATCGCGCTCGTCTCCTGTTCGAATTTCGCCTTTGGCTTCTTCAACGCATATGACGCGATTGCCCGCGATCCGGCGATCGATTTCGTACTCCACACAGGTGATTACATCTACGAATACGGCGCCGAGGGCTGGGGAGCGGAAACGGCGCTCAAGCTCGACCGCGTGCATCAGCCGGCGAACGAAATTGTCTCACTGTCCGACTATCGCACCCGCCATGCTCAATACAAGACCGACGCCGGATCGCAGGCCATGCTCGGCGTCATGCCACTACTGGCCTGCTGGGATGATCATGAGAGCGCCAACAATCCCTGGACCGGTGGCGCGCAGAATCATCAGAGCGAAAAGGAAGGCGATTGGGCCGCCCGCCGCGCCGCTTCGATCCAGGCCTATTTCGAATGGATGCCGGTGCGTGAGCCCGGTCCGGGGCGCACTCGCATGCAATTCTGGCGGACCTGGGTGTTCGGTGATCTGGCGACTCTTTCGACACTGGAAACCCGGCACACGGCGCGCGCGCAGCAAATCGATTACGAACCCTATCGTACGTCGATCACCAGCTTTGCCGATGTCGCCGTCCTGGAACGCGGCGTGATCGGGGCAGAAGGCCGGGCCATGCTGGCGCCCGAGCTTGAGGCGGACCTGTCTGCCGCGTGGACCCGCTCGAAACAGGCAGGCCAGCACTGGCGGCTGATCGGCAACCCGATGCCAATTGCCCGGACGAGAGTTCCGGACCTGGTGGGCCTCGGCATCCTTCCTGATCCTGCGCAGCAGGCCAAACCCCTGACCGCAGCGCGTGATCTGGCGTGGAAGGGCAAGTGGAACCTGCCCTTCTACCCCGACACCTGGGATGGCTATGAATGGGCCCGCGAGCGGCTCTATGCGCAGGCACGTGCTGCGGGGGTCAATGATCTGGTCTTCTTGACCGGTGACAGCCACAGCTTCTGGGTCAACCGCCTGGCCGACGCCTCAGGGCGCAGCACCGGCATCGAGCTCGGCACCGCCGGGGTCACGTCGCCCGGAGACTTCATCGACAGCGGCTTCGACCCGCTGACCACGCGCAAGCTGGACGCCGCCCTCGCCGAACACAATCCCGAAGTCATGTGGACCGACACCCTGCATCAGGGCTATGTCCGCCTGGTCCTCACCCCGACCGCCGGATCGGCTTCGTTCCTCGCGGTGAGCACTATCACCAGCATGCACTATCGCACCCGGTTGATCAGCCAATGGCGATTGACTCCGGGTACCGACAGCATGGCACTGGATCGCATCTGAAGCGGCAAGAACGGCTGTTTGCCACGAGCACTGCCAGGCCACCAAATTGACCGAGGAACGGGATTGCGAAGTCGACAAGGGAAAGCCGCCCGAGGCCACCCAGTTCAAGCCCGGCCAGTCAGGCAATCCTGCCGGCGCGCGGCGCCACAAGCGAAGAAAGGGCGGCTATATCCTGGGGACAGTTCGCGCCGCCAGTGACCATCGAAAAGCTGGATCGGCGTGTCGTCGCAAAGGCACCTTCATGCCGATCATCCAGCCTCAAGCGGCACGTCGACCACGCCCGACCGGCGGTCATACGATCGCAAAGCCGCGGCCAAGCCCGAATCCCCATAGCCAAGAGCCTGACGAAACGCGGGTCGTACACATCCGGGTTTAGTACGCCTCCCGGCGCCCGAAAGCCTTCGACATAGCTGCCGTTCCTGATCGCGATGCCCCTTACCCTCAGCAGCTATCGTTTATCGGCAGGCATCTTCAGCGGCATCCTTGAAGGAAATCTATTGGCGATTGGCACGCATCGTTTTCACATGGCTCCGAAGCTTAAGCTGTTCGTCAATAAGGGCACCACGTGTCGCCGTGCCGAAACCCGGTTCGTATCAGATGAGACGTCAGCCGGGCCGATCGAACAATCAGCCTGAGCCTTGCCCATCGCGGCAAACCGGTACATTCCAAGGATTCCCATCCTTCAACGGCGGAGGTAGTAGCGCTTCGGGTACGTCCTGCATGCAAATCGGCCTCAGGAAACGCGTCATCGCCAGTGTGCCGACCGAAGTCGAGCGCCCATCAGAACTCGCCGGGAAGGGCCCACCGTGTACCATTGCCCGGGTTACTTCAACGCCCGTAGGCCAGCCGTTGATCAGAATCCGGCCCACCTTTTGCTGGAGCAGATGCAGGAGCGGTTCGGAAGATTGGTAGTCTGCTGCATCAAGATGCAGCGTCGCGGTAAGCTGTCCCTCAAGCGACTGGATTACGTGGTGCATGTCTTCGAAGCTGCTGCATCGCACGATAACCGCGGCGGCACCGAATATCTCCCGGCCGAATGCCTTGTCATTCAGGAAAGCAGCGGCCGTCGTTTGAAACAGGACGCCGCCCGGTCGCTCCGAGGTATGAACAGGTCCGCCACCGTCCACGCGCGCTGCTGCCGGATTCCACTCCAGAGAAGCTATCCCATCAAGGTATGCATCCTCGATCTGCGGGGTGAGCATCGGCTGGCGCATGGTAACGTCAAGCGCGCCGCGCGCAGCCTCAAGGAAGTCTTCGAGCCCGCCGCCCTCGTGGACGATGACAAGACCGGGATTTGTGCAGAACTGCCCTGCCCCCAACGTCAGCGAAGCAACGAAGTCCGCTCCCAGTCTTGAGGCGCGGGCGGTCATTGCTGCGGGCAGCAACACGACCGGGTTGATGCTGCTCATTTCGGCAAAGACCGGGATAGGCTCAGCCCGGCGCGCGGCGATCTCGACCAGGGCCAGTCCGCCACTGCGTGAGCCGGTGAAGCCCACCGCCTTTATGCGATGATCTGCCACAAGAGCCGCGCCGAGTTCGTTCGAGCGCCCCGGCAGGAAGGCAAAGGTTCCCGCCGGCAACTTGCACTGCTCCACTGCGCGCACGATTGCGCGCGCAGCAAGTTCTCCGGTCCCCGGATGTGCGGGATGGCCCTTGACGACGACCGGGCAACCCGCCGCAAACGCCGCTGCGGTGTCGCCGCCCGCGACCGAAAATGCGAGCGGGAAGTTCGACGCGCCGAAGACAGCGACCGCACCCAGCGGCAGGTTCATCCGGCGCAGATCGGCGCGCGGCGGTACACGGTCGGGGAGGGCCAGGTCGATCGCCGCGTCGAGCCATCCCCCGTCACGGACTTCGGCAGCGAACATCCGCAGCTGACCGGTGGTACGGCCGCGTTCGCCCTCGAGGCGCGCGCGAGGCAGGCCGGTTTCGGCCATGGCGGTTTCGATCAGCACGTCGCCGATCGCCTCGATCGCGACGGCGACGGCCTCGATAAAAGCTGCGCGCGCATCGGGTGCGAGCGTGCCGATCGCCTCCGCTGCGGCTTCGGCCAGCACACAAGCCGCGGTCACGTCGATCTCGTTCGCCTCGGCGAAGGGCTGCGGCAACGCCGCCCCGCTTGCAGCATCGACTGCGTGAAACACCGCGTCTCGCCGCACGTCGCGCGCACCGATCAGGATTGAGCCGTCAATTGTCACTTGGATACTCCGATCAAATCAGTCGCACATTTGTGGCTGCACCCTGCAGCCCTTCGGCCCGCGCTTCGACCCGCACCGTGCCGGCTTTGCCCTGCGATCGCAGGACAGCCATCGCGCGTCCGTGGAAGCTCTCGGCATCGCGCGACTGGAGCGAGCCGACCGCGAGCGGATTGGCGCTGCCGAAGCCTATCAGGTCGGCAGGGCCGTCGATGGTCAGGCTCAGCTTGCGTTTATCGTCGGGGATGATGCGGCCCTGCGCGTCGAGGATATCGATGGCGACAAAGTGCAGTGCTTGCCGGTCGCGGCTGCCCTTCGCACGCTCCGGCGTTACGCGCAGCTTGGCCGGGGCGGCCACGGTTTCGAGCATCCTTCGACCGATGACTTTACCGCCGCGATACGCGACCGCTTCGAGTTTGCCCGGCGTATACGGGATTTTGAACTCGGCGCGCTTCTTGTCGCTGGCTGCCAAGGTTTTCGTCCCCACCTTCTTGCCATTGAGCAGCAGCTCGACCCGGTCACCGGGCGAATACAGCCGCACGGCGAGCGGTTTGCCTTCGAATCCCGTCCAGCTCCAGCTCTGCAGTTCGTCGGACCAGCCCCACATCGCCACATACTCGAACTTCCCATCGGGAACGGGGCGCTGCACGGACATTTCCAACGGACTAATTCCCCATGCGACATCGCGCGCACGCGACGCACCTTTCTGGTTGCCGATCAGGTCGATGTCGCCGCACCAGGCGTTTACCCACGGATAGCTCGCGAAATAAAAGGGTGGTGCGCCCGCTTTGAGATAGGCGGTGGCCCCGACCCCGGCCTCCCCGATGTAATCCATCGCGGTCCAGACGAATTCACCGAGGAAA
>NZ_JANPGP010000060.1:0-2073 GCF_031424035.1 Novosphingobium sp. | reverse complement strand
GTCATCGTAAGTGCAGGGGACGACGTCCTCACCAAACGCCCGGTTATGCGCGGCAACCGCGCTGGCCATGCACAGGCGGCTGTTGGTGTCGATATTGCCGCTGCCGATGAAGCCCTTCATCAGCTTGTTGGCGACGTAGTAGTCCTCGGTCAGCAACTGGCCCGAGACATAGAAAGCCACGCTGTCGGGACCATGTGCGGCAATGCATTCGCGCATTTTCGCCGCCACGAGGTCGAGCGCTTCATCCCAGCCTGTTTGCCTGTCACCAATCATCGGGGCAAGCAGGCGGCCCTCCAAGCCAACCGTTTCGCCCAGATGCGTACCCTTGGAGCAGAGCTTGCCAAAATTGGCCGGATGCTCGGCATCGCCCTTGATCGTGACGCTACGCTCGCCGGTAACGGTCGCGCGGATACCGCAGCCGACACCGCAGTAGGCGCAGGTTGTACGGATCTCGCGCATCGATCAGGCCGCGCTGCGACCGACGACGGCTTCGCGCAGCAGGTAGATGCGCCCGGCATCGACTTTCAGCGGGATGGTCGGCACGCAGCCCTTGTCTTCGCCTTGCGCCTCGCCGGTCTTGAGCGAAATGTTCCACGAATGCAGCGGGCAAGTGACCACCGAACCATGGACGATCCCCTGGCTGAGCGGACCTTGTTTGTGCGGGCACTTGTTGACCAGCGCATAGAACTGGTTGTCGAGCGTGTGGAAGACAGCGATTTCCTCACCGCCCTGAACGGGCAGGGTGCGGGCATTGCCGGGCGAAATCTGACCGACCGGACCGATATCGAGCCATTCTCCGATCATGACGCAGTCTCCAGAACAAGGGGGCGCACTTCGGCCAGGTGTTGGTGCAGTTCGGCCTCGTCGCCAGCGGCGCGTGCGGCCCAGGGATCGTCCTGCATGAATTGCTGTGAATGGCGGAAGCGGGCCGCGAGGCGCGCCACGGCATCGGGATCGTCGAACAGCGCGGACTTCACCGCTTCCAGTCCGACGCGCTCGATCCACGGAGCGGTGCGCTCAAGATACCAGGCGTCCTCGCGGTAGTGCTGGATGAAGGCGGCGCAAACTTGCATGGCTTCCTCCTCGGTCGCCACCTTGGTCAGCAGGTCGGTAACCCGGACCTTGATGCCGCCGTTACCGCCGACGTGCAGTTCGTAGCCTGAATCGACGCAGACCACGCCGAAGTCCTTGATTGTCGCTTCGGCGCAATTGCGCGGGCAACCGCTGACCGCGATCTTGAACTTGTGTGGCATCCATGAACCCCAGGTCATCCGCTCCAGCTTGACGCCCAGACCAGTCGAATCCTGCGTACCGAAGCGGCACCATTCGCTGCCGACGCAGGTTTTCACCGTGCGCAGTGACTTGCCATAAGCGTGGCCGGAAACCATGCCGGCGGCGCCCAAATCGGCCCAGACGGCAGGCAGGTCTTCCTTCTTGATCCCGAAGATATCGAGCCGCTGGCCGCCGGTGACCTTGACCATCGGCGCGTTGAATTTCTCCACCACGTCGGCAATCGCGCGCAGTTCCTTGGGATTGGTCAGCCCGCCCCACATGCGGGGAACAACAGAATAGGTGCCGTCCTTCTGGATGTTGGCGTGCATCCGTTCGTTGACGAAGCGGCTTTGCTGGTCATCGACATATTCGCCGGGCCAGGCGCAAAGCAGGTAGTAATTGAGCGCCGGACGGCATGAGGCGCAGCCATCAGGCGTGGTCCAGTGCAGTTCCTGCATGGCTTGCGGGATCGCCTTGATCTGCTTTTCGATCAGCAGGCGGCGCACGTCGGAATGGGTGAACTTGGTGCATTTGCAGAGCGTCTTGGGCCCAGACTCGACTTCGCCGCCAAGTGTAAGGCTGAGCAGGCTTTCGACGAGACCGGTGCACGAACCACAGCTGGCGCTGGCCTTGCAGGCCGCGCGCACTGCGTCGAGGCTGTGCGCCCCGCCGAGCACGCAGCCCACGACCTTGCCCTTGGACACACCGTTGCAGCCGCAGATTTCTGCGTCGTCCGAGAGCGCTGCAACGGCGGCATTAGGGTCCGCGAGGGCGCCCCCGGCGGCGAAGGCCTGACCGAAG
>NZ_JANPGP010000059.1:0-10797 GCF_031424035.1 Novosphingobium sp. | reverse complement strand
CCGTTCCCGCTGCGCATGGGCGCGCTGCACGACGTGACGCAGGCGCCGTTCGAGGACCTGCTGGTGCGCGACCCGCCGGCGCCTGGCGCCGGTCCGGTGGCGGTCGAGCTGAGCTACCGCATCCGGTCCGAGGAGGCCGAGAAGTTCCTCGCCGCGGTGACGCTGTTGAAGGCACCGCGCCAGCGCGACGGCGCGACCTTCTGGCGCATCTACCGCGACCTGGGTGACCCGTCGCGCTACCTCGAGCGTTTCATCGTCACCAGCTGGGCCGATTACCTGCACCAGCGCTCACGTGCCACGCTCGCCGACCAGGCGCTGGAGGCCCAGCTGCGCGAGCATCTGGTCACAGGCGAGGCACCGACCACGCAGCACTACATCGCCGAGCGCTGAAGCGCTACAGCGGCAGCTTGGCCGTGACTTCGACACCCACCCCGCGGTAGCCCGTGAACTGGCTGCCCTCGTTGAAGATCGGCTCGCCACTGACCTTGAACTGCTGCTCCGAGCCGTCGGCATTGATGCGGCTGAAGGCAAAGTCGATGAACGGCTGGCGGGCGACGATCTTCTGCCTCAGCGCGGCGCGTTCTTCATGGCGCCACTCTGCACCATCGGCCGTCAGCGGGTCGCCCAGGAAGGCCGTCATGCGGATGCCCACCATCGGCAGCACGGGCCCGCTGACATGGGTGAAGTCGCCGCTCTCGTTTTGCTCCCAATACCAATCCGAGGCCAAGGCCGTCAAGCGCCGGAAGCGCTGCTCGCTCTGGCGCAGCTCGGCCGTGCGTTGTTCCACCGTCTGCTCGAGCCGGGCGTTGTGGCCTTCGAGTTCCCGGTACAGCAACCGCACTTCCAGCACGTTGTAGATGCGCGCGGTGACTTCCAGCAGATCGAAGGGCTTGCTGATGAAGTCCTTGGCGCCTGCCTTCAGGGCCTTCAGCTTGTGTGCCGGCTGCGCCGTCAGCGCCACCACGGACAGATAGCTGTCGCCCATGTCCTGCTTGAGCTGTTCCATGACCTCGAAGCCATCGGTGCCCGGCATTTGCAGGTCCAGCAGAATCAGGTCGTAGGCATGTTGCCGATGCAGCGCACGCACCTGCGCGGGCTCGGTGGTGGCGCTGACGTTGACGTATCCGGCTTGTGCCAGCAGCCGCTCCAGCAGGCTGACGTTGACCTGCAGATCGTCAACGATGAGGATGCGGGCCTTGAAGATGTCTTGGCTCTTGATCACGTGGGCTGCGCCTTCGGGGTGGTTGTGGCGGAAGGGGTGTTCGCAATCATCAAGGCGTCATCCAGTGTGTGCATCAGTTCCGCGACCTTGATGGGTTTGGTCAGGTAGCGAAAGAACCCGGCCTCCAGACCCTTGATGATGTCGTGCGGCATGGCGTTGGCGCTGAGTGCAATCACCGGGATGTCCGCTGTGAGGTGATCGCTGCCCAGGATCTTCAAGGCCTCGATGCCGCTGATGCCGGGCAGGTTGATGTCCATCAGGATGACCGCGGGTTGCGCGCTGCGCGCCACAGCGATGCCGGTTGCACCGTCGGTGGCGCTCAACAGGCGCAGGTCGGGCCGCCGTGCAATGAGTCTTTGCACCAGCATCAGATTGGCCGGGTTGTCTTCGACGTAGAGCACGGTGTTGAGTGCCGTGTAGGCCTGTGCTGCCGCCGGTGCGAAGTCCAGGTTGCGGTCGCCGCCGGCCACGGCATCCGAGGCTTGCGCTGACTGCAGGTCGACCCAGAACACGCTGCCCTCGCCGACCGTGCTGACCATGCCAATCGCGCCATCCATCAGTTCCACCAGGCGCTTGCTCACCACCAGACCGATGCCCGTGCCTTCTTCGGCACCGGCCTCCTGGCCCAGCCGGTTGAAAGGTTGAAAGAGCTGTTCGACCTTCTCCGGCGACAAGCCGGCGCCGGTGTCGCGAAAGGCGATGCGCGTCAGCCGCAGCCCGGCGACGCTGCACGTCACGTCCACCCGACCCCCCATGCTGTTGTACTTGATCGCGTTTGACAGCAAGTTGATGAACACCTGCTTCAGGCGCGTGCGGTCGGCGCGGACGAAGAAGGGGTTGTCGAGCTTCGGAAAGAACAGGCGTATGCCATTCTTGCCGGCCAGCGGCTCGATCATGGCGTGGCAGTCACCCAGCACCTCGGTGACCGACATCGACTCGAGCGAAAGGGACAGCTTGCCCGACTCGATCAAGGACAGGTCTAGGATCTCGTTGATCAGCGCCAGCAGGTACCACCCCGCTTGCAGGATCTGGTCGATGCTCTCTTGCTGCCCCCGCGTGGGCGCGGGCTCGTCCGACTCCATGAGCTGGGCAAAGCCCAGGATGGCGTTGAGCGGCGAGCGCAATTCATGGCTCATGCTGGACAGGAAGTCGGACTTGGCCAGGTTGGCCTTCTCGGCTGCGGACTTGGCCGTTTGCAGCGCCTTGTTGGTCTCTTGCAGCGCCTGGTCCAGGCGCTTGCGCGCGGTGATGTCGCGCGCCGCCGCAAACACGCCCAGCACCTGACCCCGCGCGTCCTTGTAGACCGAGGCGTTGTACAGCACGTCGGTGAGCCGGCCGTCCTCGTGCCGGATGGTCAGCGGGTAGTCAGTGACGAAGCCGTTGGCAAAGACCTGCTCGTAGCCTTCCCGGGCCTTGTCGGGCTCGGTGAAGTAGTCGGAGAAGTCGGTGCCGATCAGTCGGTCGCGTGCCACGCCGGTCACCGTGACCGAACCGGCGTTGACGTCGGTGATCTTGCCCTGGGGACTGATGGTGACCAGCGGGTCCAGGCTGGCTTCGATGAGGCTGCGCGCGTATTGCGAGGCCGTGCGCAGCCGGTCGTCGGCCAGTTTTCGCGCGGTGTTGTCGGTGCCGATGAGCAAGAAGCCGATGATGGCTTCCTGGGCGTCGCGCAGTGCGGTCACCGACACCAAGGCTGGAAAGCGGCTGCCGTCCTTGCGGATGTAGGTCAGTTCGTAGATGTCTTCGATGCCGCGCGAAGCCTTGAACACCAGGGCCTCGAAACCGGGTGTGATCGAGGTCAACAACTCTTCGCTCAAGGCCTGCGCGCGTGCGATGAGTTCCTGGGGGTCGGAAATGTCGGCCGGCGTGATCTTGTTCAGCACTTCGGCCGCGGTGTAGCCCAGCATGCGCTCGGCGCCGACGTTGAAAATCTGGATGACGCCCTTCGCGTCGGTGGCGATGCTGGAGAAATTGGCGCTGTTGAAAATCGCATCCTGCAAAGCGCCCGTCTTGAGCAGGGTTTCCTGGCGGCGGAATTCGATGGCACCGTCGGGACCGCCGGGCTTTTCTCCGGACCCGCCTGTCGGCACAACCCCTTTCACGGGAACACTCATTGGCGTGACTTTTTCATCCATGGGTTGGCGGCAAGCCTTTCAGTAAATCGCGATCGGAGATTGCACTGGACTGAAGGGGCAGGTGTGTTCGAATTGCGAATTGAGCCCGCGGCACACCCGCGCCGGGATCATCTGATCGTGCGGCTGAAATCATCGGCATAGGGATTGCTCGCACAGTAGTGCCGCCTCCTGCCAAAACACGGAATGGTCCTGGAGGCGGATCACGCGAAAACGCGGGAAGGGCGCAGAAAAACCGGTTCGACCAGGGTGTCGACGTAGTTCCCCTGATGCGGCGAGTATGGGCTTTGGGGCCGCGGTCGTATGTACGCCAGCCCACATTGGCCGCCATCGTGCCGGTCAGTCGGGGCCGGGTGTTGTTGCGCATGGCGCCATCGCGGGCGCTGTTGATGTTCCGCCGCCTATGTTCGCTAGCGAACAGAGCGTCAGGCACGCAGGGCGCTAGTCTCCATAACCATTCACAACTGCCCGGGCGTGACTCGGCCATCCTTCAGTCATGAAGCCAGGATTGCTCCTGTCACGCGTGACGACGCTTTCAATTCATAGCGGGCACATTGGAAGACGAGCAGCAATCGTCAATTGAACGGCGAGAGCGAACATCAGGAGAGGAGAAGGCGAAATGCAGATTGTCAGATGGCATGCGACAGCGCTTCGGACAAGCGCACTGGGCTTCGCCTTCGCGCTTGCGGCCATGGCCTTGACAGCGAGCGCCGGTCAGACCGATCCAGTCGAAGGTTCGAATTCATCGACGGCCCGGCGGCAGAATGTGGAGCCGCCCTCCATCGGGAGTGGCAGGAATGACTTCCTGCAGGACGTCGAAGCACGTAAAAGTTATTGGATTCCGGCGGGCGAAATCGTCGGCTTCGACCTCCTGTTGAATGAGATCAACCGCCACGTCATCGGCAACGAGTACAAAAGCAATCTGTCGTCCATCAGGAATAACCTGCGCAGCAGTTGGAATACCGACACGGACCCTTTCACGGTGAACCAGCTCGGCCATCCGTACCAGGGGTCGATGTACTATGGATTCGCCCGGTCGGCGGGACTCAATTTCTGGGAGTCGATGGGTTATACGGCGGCCGGCAGCGCGATGTGGGAAATTGCGGGCGAGACCACGCCGCCCTCGTTCAATGACCAGATCACGACAGGCTTTGGCGGCAGTTTCCTGGGCGAGGCTTTGTTCCGCATGTCGCATCTCGTCCTCGACGAAGCGAGCATGCCGGGTTTCTGGCGCGAGGTGCTCGCCGCGGCAATCTCTCCGCCCACAGGCCTGAACCGTCTCGCCTTCGGCGACCGGTTCGACCATATCTTTTCGAGCCACGAGCCGGTTTATTACGGGCGGCTGGCGCTTGGCGTCGCGACCAATACGCAGCACAAATCAGGCACGTCGACCACCCTTCAGCATACCGAGGAGATTGCGGATTTTTCCCTGGATTACGGTCTCCCGGGAAAGCCCGGCTACAGCTATGACCGGCCATTCGATTACTTCACGTTCAAGATCACGGCCTCGAGTGCGAACGGCGTCGAAAACCTGATGACCCGCGGCTTGCTGGTCGGAACCGATTACGCGGCGGGAAAAAATTATCGGGGCGTGTGGGGACTGTACGGCAGCTATGACTACATCGAGCCGCAGATTTTCAGAGTCTCCACGACCGCGCTGTCGCTGGGCACGACAGGGCAGTGGTGGCTGTCCAGAACGATCGCCCTTCAAGGCAGCGTCCTTGCGGGGGCCGGCTACGGTGCCGTGGGAACCGTTCACGGCACCGCTGAAAACGACTATAACTTCGGCGTTGCCCCGCAGGCCTTGATCTCGCTTCGCGCCATTTTCGGCGACAGGGTTTCGCTCGATACAACCACCCGCGAAAATTTCGTGAGCCGCCTGGGCGGGCCCGGTCGATCCGGCCACGACAACATCATTCGCACGGATGCGGCGCTTACCGTGCGCGTTCACAAGCAGCATGCGGTCGCTGTCCGCTACCTGTTATCGCGCAGGGATACGTCCTCGCCCGCTGCAGGCAATATCGTCCAGAGCAGCGCAACGGTCGGCCTCTTCTATACCTACCTGGGCAACGACGGTTTCGGTGTCGTCGATTGGCGGGATGGCGGCGCGCAGTGACAACCCGAGCAGCGGGAACGTGGGTTCGAAAGGCGCGTTGGCTCGGATCTCTCATCCGGATTCTTAACAAGCCGGACGCGCGGCTGCAATGAAGGCAAGCCGCGCATTGCCCCGACAGAATCTGGCTATACCAGCAACGGCGCCGGCTGGGCGCCGGCCGGCCCAACCTGTATTCCGCTTTTGAGCAACGTCGCGAAGCGCCCGGCGGGGACCGGCCGGCTGAAATAGTAGCCTTGCGCCTCGTCACATCGCTGAGTCTTCAGAAATGCCAGTTCCGCGGCGGTTTCCACGCCTTCGGCGATGACCCGCAGTTTAAGGCTGCGTCCCATGCTGATCACCGCGGTCACAATGCTTGTATCGTTGCCCGCGGTGGTGATCTGCCGGACGAACGACTGGTCTATCTTGAGGGCATCGATCGGAAACTTGCGGAGGTAGCTCAGGCTGGAGTAACCGGTCCCGAAGTCATCGATTGCGAGTTGTACCCCGAGTGCGGCCAGCGTCTTGAGGATGGTGTCCGTGGATTCGGCGCGCTTCATGAGAACGCTTTCGGTCAGTTCCAGTTCGAGGGATCGCGGATCGAGGCCCGTTTCCTTGAGGATCGCTAATACCCCTTCCAGAAAGTTCTGGTCCTGAATTTCTACGGCGGATATATTCACGGCCATTGTCGCCGCGGGCAGGCCTGCATCCAGCCAGAGACGGGCTTGTTTGCACGCCTCGCGAAGGACCCATTTCCCGATCGGAATTATGAGGCCGCAGTCTTCCGCAATGGGAATGAACTGCGCCGGTGACACTGAACCCCGGACAGGATGCGTCCACCGTAACAGGGCTTCCGCCCCCGTAATCGCTCCGGTCTCCAGATTAATTTTCGGCTGGTAGTGCAGCGAAAATTCCCCCCGCTCCAGGGCGCGCCGCAGGGTCTCCTCGATGGATTGCCGCTCCACCGCCCGGACGTTCATCGCCGGTGTGAAGAACTGGTAGCTCTGGCGACCATTTTCCTTTGCATGGTACATCGCCGTATCCGCATTCTTGATGAGCGTCTCGGCGTCCAGGCCGTCTTCGGGATAGACGCTTACGCCAATGCTCGTGGTGATGTGCAGGTCATGGTGGTCGATCGAATGGGGACGCGCCACCGCGTTCAGCATTCTTCTTGCCGTAATCGCGGCATGTTCCGATTGCGCCACTTCCGAGAGCAGCACGACGAACTCATCGCCGCCTTGCCGGCTTATCGTATCCGCGCCACGCACGCATTCGCCCAGGCGTTTTGCGATGGATTGAAGCAGTTTGTCGCCGGTCGGGTGTCCCAGTGAATCGTTGATGTGCTTGAAGCCATCCAGGTCCAGAAACAACACCGCGACCTTGTTCATGTGGCGCGGCGCGAGCGCAATAGCCTGGCTGATGCGGTCACTCAGGAACAATCGGTTGGGCAGGCCGGTCAGAAAGTCGTGCAGGGCGGAATGGCTCATCTGCAATGCCATCGCCCGGGCCGCGCTGACGTCGCGGAAAACAAATACTGCTCCCGTGGGCTGCCCGGCGCGGTCGTGAATGGGGGCGACGGAGTCTTCAATCGGGATTTCGAATCCGTCGCGCCGGGCGAGGACAATGTTCGACCTCAGTTGCTGGATTCGTTCGTGCCCCGTCGTTCTGGTCATCGGATTCAGGATGACTTCGCGGCTCGTGGCGTCCAGAATCCGCACGATTTCAGCCATGGGGCGATTCGCTGCTTCCTGCAGGGACCAGCCGGTCATCTTTTCCGCGACGACATTGAGAAAGCTGATGTTGCCGGACATATCCGTGCAAATAACCGCGTCGCCGATGCAGTTGAGGGTGATCTGCGCGCGCTCCTTTTCTTCGTACAACGCCTCGTCCGTGGTCTTGCGCTCGACGGCATAACGCAGGGCCCGCAACAGGCTGCGCGCGTCGATCTGGCCTTTGATGAGATGTTCCTGCGCGCCTTCCTGCAAACATTGTGCAGCCAGCGCCTCGTCGTCCAGGCCGGTCAGCACCACCAGCGGAACACGGGGCGCGGCAGCGTGGGCGCGGCGTACTGCCTCCAGTCCCTGCGCGTCGGGCAATCCAAGGTCGAGCAGGATCATGTCTACCGTGTGATCCCGCAGATGGTGCTCGGCCTTGGTCATGCTCTCCACGCAGGTCAATCCGATTCTGCCCACGCCCGGCTCATTGAACATCTCGCGCAGCAACCGGGCGTCGCCGGGATTGTCTTCGACGAGCAGAAGTGTCGAGATCGGTGTCCTGCTCATCCGCTTGATTCCTGTCGCGGCAGCTTGACTTTCGTCAGCCAGAAATCATTGATGCTCTTCACCAGACTTTCGAACTCTTCGAACTGCACCGGTTTGTTGAGATAGCAGTTCGCGTGCAGTTGATAGCTTCTCACGATGTCGGTTTCCGAATCCGAAGTGGTCAGGATGACGATGGGGATCGTTTTCAGGTCTTCGTCCGCCTTGATTTTCGCGAGGACTTCGCGGCCATCCATTCGGGGGAGGTTCAGGTCGAGCAGGATGATATCCGGGCGGGGGGCGTCAACGTGGCCGCCCTCGTGCCTCAGAAAGGCCATGGCCTCTACGCCGTCGGTTGCAACATGCAAACGGATGGACCTGTTGGCTTCGCGGAACGCTTCCTGCGTGAGCCGGACGTCGCCGGGGCTGTCTTCAACCAGGAGTACATGCATGGGCATCGTATCTTCCTCAGTTTGTTTTCATGATTTGCGCGTCCCGTGCCGCCGCCAGATCGAAGCGAAATGTGGATCCGTGGCCGGGTTGTGACTCTACCGAGATGTGGCCGCCGTGACGCTCGACGATCTTCTTGCAAATTGCCAACCCTATTCCGGTTCCCTCGAATTCATCGCGCTTGTGCAGGCGCTGGAACATGCCGAAAATCCGTTCGAAGTACTGCGGGTCGATTCCCAGACCGTTGTCCCGCACCGAAAATCTCCATCGCTCCTTGGCACCTCCGGTCGCCGAGATGTGAACCCGCGGTACACCGGGACGCTGGTATTTGATGGCGTTGCCAACAAGGTTCTGGAACAGTTGAATCAGTTGCACTTCGTCTGCCAGAACGTCGGGCAGGGGGTCGTGGGTGACCAGCGCATGGCTCTCTTCGATGGCGCCGCGCAGATTCAGGAGCGCCTGATGCAATGCGTCTTCGCTGGAGGCACTGCGCAGCTCATGTGCTTTTGTCGCTATGCGCGAATAAGTCAGAAGGTCCTGGATCAGCCGCTGCATGCGGCTGGCTCCGTCCGTTGCGAAAGCAATGAACTCGTCGGCATCGGCGCCGAGCTTTCCTTTGTATCGCCGGGAGAGAAGTTGGGTGTAGCTTGCAACCATGCGCAGCGGTTCCTGCAAATCGTGCGAGGCCACGTAGGCAAATTGCGCCAGTTCCTCGTTGGAACGGTTCAGCTCCTTCACGTTTTCCAGGAGGTGAGCTTCTGCTGCCTTGCGCACGCTGATGTCGCGGATTGCCGCGGTCACGAGAGTGCCTTCGGCACTGTCCAGCGGACTCAGCATGATTTCGATGGGAAACTCGCTTCCGCTCTTGCGCCGTCCCCGCAGCTCGATGCCCATCCCCATCTGCTGCGCCAGCGCGACTTCCGGGGTGCGAAGAGCATCAGCCACCAGCCGCTCGGCGAAGCCCTGGGGGATGATATTCTTCACCGGCCGCCCCAGGAGTTCATCGCGGTGGTAGCCGAACTGGTTCTCAGCCTGAACGTTCAACAGCACAATTTCCCCGGACGTGTTCACCACGACCATCGGATCCGGGGCGGCCTCCAGCAGTCCCCGATACTTCGCCTCCGATTCCTGGCGCTCGCTCAGGTCGTGACTGAACTCGGAAAACCCGCGCAGATTGCCGGCGGGGTCACGCAATGCGGTGAACGTGAGCTTCGCCAGGAAACGCGAACCATCTTTGCGCACGCGCATGCCTTCTTCTTCGTAGTGCCCGCTGTTAGTCGCCACCCGCAGGACCTCCGCCGGTTTGCCGCGCTCGATGTCCTCCGGTGGAAAGAAACACGAGAAGCTCTGCCCGATGATCTGGCTGGCGCTGTAGCCCTTGATGCGTTCGGCACCCGCATTCCAGCTTACGACCCGGCCCTGCGGGTCCATCATATAAATCGCGTAGTCCCGGATTCCGTCGAGCAGCATCCGATATCTTTCTTCGCTTTCCCGGAGTGCTTCTTCCACAAGCCGGTGTCCGTCCTCCATTTGCTCTCGAGTTTCCCCCGCCTCCTTGCGCATCCCGACGGCGACGCCGGCCGGCGCTTTGGCGGGGCCTTTTACGAGGGAAGGTCGGACGGATTTCATGTGCGTTCCTGAGGGATCATTGCCGGGGGCATCCGGCCTGGCGGCCGGATGCCTCAGAATTGGGTTTGTTCGCAGCCGTGCCCCGCCGCCAGACGAAACATGAAATGGTTTCTGGAGCCGGATCACGCGTTAGAACTTGCGGGAGGAAAGCGGGGAAGCCCTGTCGATCAGGAAAATGACCATCGCCTGCCTGCTGCCGGCAGTATCCGCTTGTCTGTGGTGGCGGTATGTACGTCAAGTCACATAGCAGGCGCCGCGTCCGGGATGGATAGAACAGTGCGAAGGGAATGGCCTCTTATGATGAAGTCAGCCAGGAAAAGCGACGGGCTCGTTTATTCCACCGAAGGCGGCAGGATGTGTCCCGGGTGCCGCCGACCCATTGGCCAATGTACCTGTGGCAAAAGGCCATCGGCACCGGTTTCGGATGGCGTGGTCCGGGTGTCCAGGGAAACCAAAGGGCGCAATGGAAAAGCGGTGACCGTGATCAGGGGAGTGACGCTGGATGCCGCCGCGCTGGTTGTGCTCGGTGGAAAACTCAAGACGGCGTGCGGCGCGGGGGGCACAACGAAAGACGGCGTGATTGAAGTGCAAGGTGATCACTGCGACCGGGTGATCGAATTACTTGCCAGTCAAGGCTGGACCGTCAAGCGCGCTGGCGGGTGACCCGCACCGGCCATCGCTGATGCACATCAATAGATGGACGCGCTGCGGCTGCGTGGCATTAGAAGTGGCGCGTGGCACGATGCCATCAGCCCAAACGCCCGCAAGCCGTCGTGCGCGGCGCATCCAGGACCTTCCTGCCGGCTACATTTACAAACTTAACGCGCAGATCCGCTTTTGCCGCAAGCGGGCCGATCGGATCCTCCTCTACTCGTCCCCCGCGCGGATTCGGCAGTGGGTTAATGAGCGATATGGGCGCTAGCGCACATATGGATTAATAACGCACTGCCGAATTCGCGCGGGGGACGAGCAGAGGATAATCCGATCGGCCCGCTTGCGGCAAAAGCGGATCTG
>NZ_JANPGP010000058.1:0-55159 GCF_031424035.1 Novosphingobium sp. | reverse complement strand
GGCGCCGAAGTCATCGGCAGCCAGGACGGGATCGACATGACCTCGACCAACGGCGCGATCAAGCTGACGGGTGCCAGCAATGTCACCGGCACCGGCGCTCTGGGCATTCGCGCCCAGTCGACCGGCGGCACGATCGACCTGCTGGGCACCGGCGTGGTCAAGGGTGCAACCGGCGGCATCCAGGCCGTCAGCACCACCGGCAACATCAACGTGCTGAATTCGGGCACGGTGACCACCACCGCAGGAACGGGCATCCTTGCCCAGTCCAGCGGCGGCAACATCGTGATCACCCCGGGTTCGTCGGTTACCGGCGGCACCTCGGGTGACGGCATCGCCGCCATCACCGCAGGGTCGGGCACGGTTTCGGTAACGACGAACTTCGCGGTCTCGGCGCCGAGCGTCGGCACCGGCATCAACGCCCAGTCGGCCAACGGCAACATCACGATCGTGAACAATGCCACGGTCACGGGTGTGGCGGCCGGCATCGTCGGCAACGCCACCGGTAACGGCAGCACGTCGATCACCACCAATGCCAATGTTACCGCGGGCAGCGGCGGCACGGGTGTCTTCGCGGCTTCGCAGGGCACGGGAGCCGGCACTGTTACGGTCACGCAGAAAGCCGGCACGCTGATCACTGCGCCCAGCGGCATCGGCATTCGCACCATCACCGGCGGCACGGGCGCAACCGTGATCAACGTCAATGGTGAGGTTACTGCGGCTTCGGGAACCGGCGTAAAGGCCACTTCGGCGGCCGGCGCGATCACGCTCAACGTCTCTTCAACTGGCAAGATCGATCCGATCATCGGTGCTGACCTGAACACTGCAACCGGCGCGATGACGGTGAACAACTCTGGCCTGATCCAGGGTGATGTCACCGCCGTGAAGATGGCCGCATCGGGCACCGGCACGGGCATGGTAACGAACACTGCCACGATCACCGGTGGCACCAATGCGGTGCTGGCGGCAATGAACGGCGGTTCGTTCACCCTGAACAACAATGCAGGCGCAACGCTGAACGGTGCGGTCAACGTCACCGGATCGGCAGGCGCAACGTCGGTCTTCACCAACGCTGGCACCTGGAACGCCTTCGGCACGAACACCTACAGCGGTTCGTGGTCGAACTCGGGCGTCTCCAACATCGCCAACGGATCGTCGATCACGGTGACCAACGGTTCCACCAACACGGCAGCCGGGGTGATGAACTTCGCCGGTAACGCCACGCTGGTGACCAACCTCACCAACCTTGGCCTGATGGAAGCGCGCAACGGTACGGCCGGCAACAATGCCATCACAGTCACCGGCAACTATGTCGGCGGCGGACGCCTCGGGGTCGATACCAAGATCTCGAGCGCCCTCACCGACACGCTGACGATCAGCGGCACCGGCTCAGCTGTCACCAATGTCCAGCTCAACCTGATCGGACCCCAGGCAATCCTGCCCGGCGGCTTCCTGACGGTTGTCACGGTCAACGGCGGCGCCCCTGCGGGTACCTTCACCTCGACCTCGCTGCCCACGACCGGGCTGGTTCTGGAGAAGTTCACGCAGAACCCGGCGAACTCGAAGCAGTTCGGCATCCTGCAGACGTTCGATCCGGGCGCCACGCAGGTTACGGGTCTCCAGACCCTTGCCGGCACGGTTTCGGGCATGCTGGACGAGCCGCTGAGCGCCTACATCACCGAGCGTGCAGAGGGTGACCATCAGGTCGGCCTGTGGATCCGCGGCGGTGCCGGTAACTTTGATCAGAACCTGTCGACAACCTTCACGGCGACCGGTTTCTCCGGAACGGCGAACGAGCGTGTCTCGACGAGCTTCCACACTGTTCAGGGTGGTCTCGACTACGGCATCCTCGGCCTCGGCACGGGCAACTTCAACCTGCACTTCGGGATCACCGGCGGCACCTTCGGCGGCACTGCCAAGGGCGTTAACGGCCAGACCGAGATCGATGGCGACTTCCTCGGCGGCTATGTGGCCCTCACCGGCGGCGGTCTCACCTTCGACGCGACGATCCGCAAGGAATGGCGCGATTACAAGATGGTCAACCCGGTCATCTTCAGCGCAGGTTCTGCCACGACCAAGGGCGATGCCACGGCCGGTTCGGTCAGCGGTTCGTACAAGATCGCACTGGGCCAGGGCGGCCTGTCGCTCACGCCGAGCGCCTCGCTCACCTGGGGTTCGTCAAGCGTCGATCCCTTCGTGGTCGATGCCCTCAGCACGGTCACTCTTGCTGATGACAAGCAGAGCGTTGGTCGCTTCGGTGCCAAGCTCGCCTATGCCATGCCGAACAACGGCAAGTTCATGGTCGAGCCTTATGTTGGTGCCTACTCGATCAACAGCTTCTCGCGGACCGAAGCCGGCAGCGCCACTTACGGCATCTCCACTCTCAGCTCGGTCACTTCGGGCTTCGACAACGGGGTGCAGTACACGGCAGGCATCAGCGGCCGCGATGCCAGCGGCAAGATCAACGTCTACGTTCAGGGCAACCTGTTCCGCGGTGGTGGTCTTGGCGGCGGCTCGGTCACGGGCGGCATCAGGATCAACTTCTGAGGCCACCCGGCACCTGCCGAACGCTGAGAACGAACAAAGGCGCGGACTTCGGTCCGCGCCTTTTTCGTTGTCTGCGAGAGGCTCATGCCCTCACCTGGCACTGATCGAAAATCGCCAAAACGAGCCAAGTTTTGCACCTTTGTTGGTTGCAAGTGAAACGGACGGAGGCCACCATACGGCAGCTTCGAATCTGGAGAATCCCCGATGAAATTCCGCACACTGGCGATCGTCCCCGCCCTGCTCTGCTCCACTGCCGTGGCTGCACAGGAAAACAACGCCGCCGCCGTTGCCGCAAAGCCCGCTGCGCTGATTGCCGATGGCATTCCGGCGGTCCCGCAAGAGCTCGTCGACCTCACCCGGCCCTATATGGAATTCCGCACGGCTTCATTCTCCGATTGGGATCCAAAGTCGCGTTCGATGCTCATTTCAACACGCTTCGGCAATGTCGCGCAGCTGCACACCGTGGCCGCCCCGGGCATGGATCGCCGGCAGATTTCGTTCGAGGCCGAACCCGTCGGTGGCCGCTACATCCCTGGAACTGACACCGTTCTCGTCCGCAAGGACCGCGGCGGCGACGAATTCTTCCAGCTCTACACGCTGAAAGACGGCCGCCTGACCCTGCTGACCGATGGCAAGAGCCGCAACGAACTCGGCGCAATCAGCAACGATGGCAAGCTGGTTGGCTTCAGCTCAACCCGCCGCAATGGCGCCGATTCCGATCTCTACGTGATGGACCCGATGAACCCGTCCACATCGCGCATGGTAGCGCAGGTCAAGGGCGGCGGCTGGGGAATCATCGATTTCGCCCCCGGCAATACCATGGCCGTGGTCGGCAATTACCAGTCTATCGAAAAGACCAACATGTTCACGCTCGATCTCGCCAGCGGCGTCATGACGCCAATCGGCGATCACTCCAAGAAAATCGCCTATGGTGGCGCCCAATTTGCTCCGAACGGCGCACTTTGGGCGACCAGCGACGAGAATTCCGATTTCCAGCGCCTCGGTACGATCGATACCCGCACCGGCAAGTTCACCCCGCGCAGCCCCGAGGCGCGCTGGGATGTCGAAGGTTTTGACATTGCGCCTGACGGATCGTTCATCGCCTATGTCATCAATGAAGCCGGCATGTCGCGGCTGAAGCTGCTTAATCCGAAGACCGGCAAGGTGCGGGTGGTCGAAGGCCTTCCCAAGGGCACGATTGGCGGCTTCCGGATCGCGCCGTGGGGAACCATTGGCCTGACCGTCTCATCCGCGCGAGTGCCGACCGACGCATTTTCGGTCGATCCCAAGACCCTGAAAGTCACCCGCTGGACGATGAGCGAAACCGGCGGCCTCGATCCTGCCCGCAATGTCGAATCCGAATTCGTCGAAGTGAAGAGCTTCGACGGCGAGCCGGTGTCCGGCTTCCTCTATCGTCCCGATCCCGCGAAGTTCCCCGGCAAGCGACCGGTGATCGTCAATATCCACGGCGGCCCGGAAGGCCAATCCACCCCGTCGTTCCGTGGCCGCGCCAACTATCTGCTTAACGAACTCGGCGTAGCGATCTTCTATCCCAACGTCCGCGGATCGACCGGGTTCGGCAAGCGCTTCGTCAGCCTCGACAACGGACCGTTCAAGCGCGAGGATTCGGTCAAGGACATCGGCGCCTTCCTCGATCGCCTGCAATCCGATCCCACCATCGATGCAAGCAAGATGGCGGTGACCGGCGGCTCCTATGGCGGCTACATGTGCTACGCCACGGCAATCCGTTATGGCGACCGCTTCAAGGCGGCCGATTGCATCGTGGCGATCAGCAACTTCACGACCTTCCTTGAAAACACCCAGTCCTACCGCCGCGATCTGCGCCGCGTGGAGTACGGTGACGAGCGCGATCCGGCGCAGCGCGCGAAATTGCAGGAAATCTCGCCGCTGACTTCGGTCGACAAGCTGCGCATCCCGCTGCTCGTTGTCACCGGCGCGAACGATCCGCGCGTGCCGCAAAGCGAGGCGGACCAGATTGTCGCCGCCGTCCGCGCCAAGGGCCGCACGGCCTGGCATCTCGTCGGCAAGAACGAAGGCCACGGTTTCGCCAAAAAGGAAAACATCGATTACCAGTTCTGGACCGAGGTTCAGTTCTGGAAGCAGAACCTGCTCAAGTAGTAGAAATCCTGCCGGTTCCGCAGCCTCCCTGGCGATTGCGGAACCGGCGCGATTGGCCTATGGCGATCAGGTCTGCCCCTGCGCTCCGCCGCTGGGGCTCGATTTTTTTGCAAGGAAGCGCGAATGTCACGTCGCCGCCAGATCTACGAAGGCAAGGCCAAGATCCTATACGAGGGCCCCGAACCGGGCACGATCATCCAGTATTTCAAGGATGACGCCACCGCGTTCAACGCGCAGAAGCGCGGGACGATTCAGGGCAAGGGCGTGATCAACAACCGGATCAGCGAATACGTCTTCACCCGGCTGTCGCACATCGGCATTCCCACGCACTTCATCCGTCGCCTTAATATGCGCGAACAACTCGTTCGGCAGGTTGAGATTATTCCGATTGAAGTCGTCGTGCGCAATGTCGCCGCCGGTTCGATCAGCACGCGTCTTGGCATCCCCGAAGGGGAACCGCTGCCGCACACGTTGATCGAATATTATTACAAGGACGATGCGCTTGGCGATCCGCTGATCGCCGAAGAGCACATCGCCTGCTTCGGCTGGGCGACCAACGAGGAGATGCAGGACATCTCATCGATGGCGATCCGCGTGAACGATTTCCTCTGCGGCATGTTCGCGGCGATCGGCATCCGCCTGGTCGACTTCAAGCTCGAATTCGGCCGCATGTGGGACGGCGATTACAGCCGCGTCATTCTTGCCGACGAAATCAGCCCCGATGGCTGCCGCCTGTGGGACATCCTGACCGGTGAAAAGCTCGACAAGGACCGTTTCCGCCGCGATCTCGGCGGTGAAGAGGAGGCCTATCAGGAAGTCGCTCGCCGGCTCGGCCTGCTGCAGGATGAAGGCGTGACCAGCGAGGTCTTCGACCTTTCCAAGCACCGGAAACTGCGCGGCAAGTAATTCATAGGAAGTCGCTTGCAAGCAGGGCGGCGCTCGGCCAACTCTTTGCCGATGCGCCGAATCCTGCTGCCTATTGCCGTCCTCTCCTCGTTGATGCTTTCCGCCTGCGCACCGCAGCAAGTGGGCGTAGGCCTGTCCTCAGCACCGCCGCCGGAACATCGCCCGCGCTCCGAATGGGCCATGAACTGGAGCGACGTTCCGGTCGATCCGGCCTACCGCTTTGGCCGTTTGGCCAACGGCATGCGCTTTGCAATCCGCCAGAATGCGACGCCAAAGGGCACTGCCGCCGTGCGGATGGAGGTGAACGCCGGTTCGCTCGATGAACTCGATAGCGAGCGCGGTTTCGCTCACTTCGTCGAACATATGTCGTTCAACGGATCGACCAATGTCCCCGAAGGCGAAATGATCAAGCTGCTCGAACGCGAAGGGCTGGCCTTTGGCGCGGACAGCAACGCGTCGACCAATTACACCGAAACCAACTACATGCTGGACCTGCCGCGCAACGATCCCAAGTTGCTCGGCACAGCGCTGATGCTGATGCGCGAAACGGCGAGCGAGCTGAAATTCGAACCTTCTGCCGTTGACCGCGAACGCGGGGTTGTCCTCTCTGAAATGCGCGATCGCAACTCGTGGCAGCTGCGCAATTACAACGCGCAGGCGGCATTCACTTACCCTAAGGCGCACTACGTCAATCGGTTGCCGATCGGGACCGGCGAATCGCTGACCAATGCCACGGCATCGGCGGTCCGGGCGTTCTGGGCGCGAGAATATGTGCCCCAGCAGACCACGATTATCGTCGTCGGCGATTTCGATCCAGCGCTGGTCGAAGCCGAGATTCGCAAGCGATTCGACGATTGGCACCCCGCCCCAGCCCCGATCGCATGGCAGCCAAACGCCGGCCCTATCGACATCAGGGACAAGGGCCGCACGACGATCTACATCGACCAGGCCCTGAGCGAACGCGTTGTCGCTTCGCGTTCGGGCAAGTGGCGCAACGAAGCAGATTCGGTCACTGAACGCCGCGCCCGTCTCTTGCGATCTGTAGCTTATGGCATCGTCAACCGCCGGCTGCTGCGCATTTCCCGGCAGGCGACTCCGCCGTACCGTGGTGCTTCATTCGGCACCGGCGCCGTGTTCCGCAATGCGCGGACGACCAACCTCGCGATCGACACAGTGGACGGCAAGTGGCGGGCCGGGATGATGGCCGCAGTGGCCGAGTATCGGCGCGCGCTGACCCACGGCTTCACCGCGCAGGAGGTGGCCGAGCAGGTCGCCAACGTGCTGAATGACAACCGCAATGCCGTCGCTTCGGCCAATACGCGCCATAATCGCACGTTCATCGATGCGATCCTCAGTCTGGTACGCGACGAGCGCGTGCCCGCCACCCCGCAGAATGCGCTCGAACGGGTCGAACAATTCGTGCCCGAAGTCACGCCCGAGCGTGTGCTGGCTGCCCTTCGCGACGATGCAGTGGCGCTCAAGGATCCGCTGTTGCGCTTTGCCGGCCGCAAGAACCCGGACGGCGGCGAAAAGGCTATCCGCGCCGCATGGAACGAGGCAATGCGCGCCCCCATCGCGGCAAGCGGGGCTGCACAGGACCTTGCTTGGGCCTATACTGACTTCGGCGCGCCCGGCAGCTTAGCAACCGATGCAGCTGAACCCCTGTTCGGCATCCGCACATTGCGCTTTGCCAACGGTGTGCGGCTGAACCTCAAGCCGACCGATCTGGAAAAGGACCGCATCCTGCTGCAGGTCAGCGTTGATGGCGGCGACATGCTGAACACGAAGGACAATCCGCTGGCGACAGAGATGTCGGTGCGGTTCACTGATGGCGGTCTCGGCAAGCATTCGCGTGATGATCTGCAGACTATCCTTGCCGGAAAGTCGGTATCGGGCGGCTTTTCCAGCACACCGGCAACTTTCGTCATGGCCGGCTCCACCAACCGCGCAGATCTGCCTCTCCAGTTGCAGATGTTTACCGCATACCTGACTGACCCGGGCTACCGGCCCGAAGCGCAGACGCTCTACTACAACACGATGAACACGTTTTTCGCTCGGTTGAAGTCGACGCCCGGTGATGCCCTGCGCAATACGGCGGGCGGTATCCTGTCAGACAAGGACCCGCGTTTTACGCTCCAGCCTATCGAGGCTTACCGGGCGTTGACGTTCAAGAAACTCAAGGCCGACCTGAGCGATCGGCTCGCACGCGGTGCCATCGAAGTGGGTATCGTCGGCGATTTCGAGGCCAATGCCGCCATCGACGCGGTGGCGAAGACGCTGGGCGCCCTGCCCGCGCGCGAACCTGAATTCCGTCCCTACCCAGAGCAGCGCGAACGTCCCTTCACGGCGGATCGCTCAACGCGGTTTATCCGCCATGATGGGCCGGAGGATCAGGCCGTGATTCGCCTGACATGGCCCACCCGCGACGGCGAGGATGCGGCGGAAACGCTGAAGTTCGCCCTGCTAGAGCAGGTGCTGCAGAATGTCGTGACCGAGACCCTGCGCGAAGCGCTCGGCAAGGCATACTCGCCCGGCGTTTCAAGCGACATGTCGCGGGCGTGGCGCGGATATGGGACGTTCTCGCTGTCCGCTTCGGCCAATGTCGCCGATGTGCCGGCAGTGCGACGTGCGCTCCAGCAGGCCGTCGCGGAGCTGCGCGGTGCGTCGATCAGTGCTGACCAGCTGCAACGCGCCCGCGCGCCGATGCTCGAAGCCTATGAGAATTCACTCAAGCGCAACGGTGGCTGGCTCGCGCTGGTTGACCGCGCCCAGACCGAGCCCGACCGGATCGAGCGCCACGCCAGGGCGCGCGAACGGTTGGCGGCGATTACGGCTGCGGACCTGCAGGCACTGGTGAAGCGCTACCTTGGAGAAAAGGACGGGCTTGAACTGATCGTTCTGCCCGAAGGCGTCGAACCTCCCGCCGGCTGACCCTTCAGGCAATCGTGTCCTGATATCGGCGCATGGCGATGAAGCCGAGCACGAACAGCATGCCAAGCAGCACCGCCGAAGGTTGCAGTGCCAGCGTCCAGTCCCAGCCCTTCAGCATGATCCCGCGCACCAGTCGCAGGTAATGCGTCGCCGGCAGGATCTCAGCCGCGATCTGCACCGGCATCGGCATCCCGCGATAGGGGAAGGCGAAACCAGAGAGCAGGATGCTGGGCAGCATGAAGAAGAAACTGAGCTGCATCGCCTGAACCTGGCTTCCCGAAATGGTCGAGAAAGTGAAGCCCACGGCGAGGTTTACCGCCATGAACAGCACGGTCACCACGATCATCAGGCTGACCGATCCGGCGAACGGCACATGGAATATCAGCGCGGCAAAAATCAGCACGATGATCATCTGCACCGTGCCGATGATCAGGTTGGGCACGATCTTGCCGATCATCACCTCGAACGGACGCAGCGGCGTGGCGAGCAGGTTTTCCATGGTCCCCTGCTCCACTTCGCGTGTGACCGTCATCGCGGTCTGCATCACCATGGTCATGGTCAGGATGATGGCGAGCAGGCCCGGAACCGTGTTGTGGCTGGTGATGCCCTCGGGGTTGTAACTACGGTGGATGATGACTTCGACCGGCGGCTTGCTGGCGGGAGCCGCACGGGCGCCGATCAGGTCATGCGCCAGCGCGGTTTGCACCGCCTCGTTAATCGCGGCGATGGCAGGGCCGGTGGCAGATGGATCGGTCGCGTCAGCATTCACCAGCAATTGCGGGCGGCGACCCCGCGCGAGGTCGCGGCTGAAGTCAGTCGGTATCGTGACGAGGAACTGGACGTCGCCATTGGCAATCAGCCGTTCCCCTTCGCCTTTGCCGGCAACCACATGGCGTATCTGGAAATAGGTTGTGTTGCTCAGCGCTGCCGTGATCGATCGGGAATAGACCGAATTGTCGTTCGATTCGATGGCCAGCGGCAAGTGGCGCGGATCGGTGTTGATCGCATAGCCGAAGATCAGCAATTGCATCAGCGGCATGGCGAACATCATCGCCACCGTGCCGGGATCGCGCGCGGCCTGGCGCATTTCCTTGAAGATCATCGCCAGAATGCGCTGCCAGTGGCGGACGTAACCCTGCATCATGCCGACACCACCGAATTGTCTTCTGACTGGCGCATGAGGTGAATGAACACGTCTTCCAGCGTCGGTTCGGCAGGAGTCCAGCGGACCTGCTCGGCCCAGGGCGACACGGCCTGTCGCAGCTCCTCCATATCGGTGCCGCAAACGTGGATCGAAGCGCCGAACGCAGCGGCCATGGCAACACCGGGGCGCTGCTCGATCTCGGCGGCGAGCATGTCTGCCCCCGGCCCTTTGCCTTGCAGCGCAACCAGACCGGACGCCTTGATAACCTCCGCCGAAGTCCCGCGCGCCAGCATCACACCATAAGCGATATAGGCGATCTCGTGACAGCGCTCGGCCTCGTCCATGTAGTGGGTCGAGACGAGGACGGTCAGTCCCTCGCGGGCGAGCGCATGGATCTGGTCCCAGAACTCACGCCGCGCCTGCGGATCGACCCCTGCGGTCGGCTCATCCAGCAACAGGATGCGCGGTTCGTGCAGTACGGCGGCAGCCAGCGCAAGCCGCTGCTTCCACCCGCCTGAGAGCTTGCCGGCCAACTGGTCTGCCCGGCTGGCAAGGCCGAGGCGTTCCAGCGATTCATCTACCCGCCGCTTACGATTTTCGAGGCAATAGACCCGTGCGATGAACTCAAGATTCTCGCGGATCGTCAGGTCGCCGAACAACCCGAACTTCTGCGTCATGTAGCCGATCTGCGATTTGATCGCGCTGCGGCGGGTGCGCAGATCGAGCCCGAGAACTTCGCCCTCGCCTTCGTCGGGAATGATCAGGCCGCAGATCATGCGCAGCGTGGTCGTCTTGCCTGAGCCGTTGGGGCCAAGGAACCCGCAGATACGCCCCGGCGCCACCGTCAGGTCGACATGATCCACCACGGTGCGGCCCGAGAAGCGCTTGGTCAGCCCCCGAACCGCGATGGCGGGCGCAGTGTCATTCACTGGGGAACGACCTCCACCGGCAGGCCAAGCGGCAGCGGCTTGTCCGAGGGGGCGAGTTTCGCTTCGACCATGAACACCAGTTTCGCCCGGGCGCGCTCGCTGTAGATTACCGGCGGGGTATATTCGCTGCGGGGCGCGATGAAGCTGATCTTTGCCATGCGGGATTCGCCACAGCCATCGCAGGAAAAGCGGATCGCCGATCCCATTTTTACCGATGCGACGCGGTCCTCAGGCACGAAGAAACGCAGTTTGCGCTTGTCATCGGGTAGCACCGATACAACCGGGCTATTGGCAGGCACCCATTCGCCTGGATTGTAGAAAGTCTGTTCGATTACGCCCCTGGCGGGAGCGACCGGCGCGATTTCGGAGCGCAGCTTTCGCTGTCCGCGCAGGGCTGCTTCTGCGCCCGCCACGCCGGCCTGCGCCGCCCGAATCTGCGCATCGCGTCCGGCGGTGAGCTGCGAAGAACGAATCTGCGCTTGGGCCGCCGCCAACTGGCCAGCTGCCCCATCACGCGCGGCGCGGGCTGTATCGAGCTGCGACTTGCTGGCAAACCCACGCGCCGCCAACGCGGCCATGCGGTTGAAATCGTTCGTCGCCTTGACCAGCGCCGCCTGTGCTTGCGCGGCATTGGCGCGGAACACATCAATCTCGGCCTCGCGACGGCTGGCCTCGCCAAGATCCTCGACCTGCGCGGAATTGGCGGCGACTTGCGCCTGCGCCTGGCTCACCGCCGCATCGACAGACTCGGGATCGAGCGAGAACAGCGCTGCTCCCGCAGCCACGCTGGCACCGCGATCTACCGAGCGTTCAGCCAGACGGCCTGAAACGGGTGCGGCGACATAGAGCGTCTCGCCTTCGACATAGCCAAGCCAGCGATCTTCGACCGCCGGTGCTCGCCAGAACCACCACCATGCGGCGAGGGCCAGCAGCAGCAATCCCAACGCAATAAGCGGCTTGGGAACCTGTTTCATCGGAAGCCTGCCCCCTTCATATCCGGCCGACGGCTCGCCCGGTCAGCGGGCGCTGTTCGGACGGCTTGGTCGCCCCGTCTTTACCGCCCATTCCTCGATCAGGCCATCATAGAACGTCTGGTCGATCAATTCGTACTTCTCTGGGAAGTTGAAGTTGGCGCTCTGCACGGTGCCGGTTTCCATCACTTCGCGCGCCATCTTCAGGTGGTTGGCGGCGGCGGTGACCCAGCCCCCGGTCATCATGTTGAAGCCTGTGCCCGGAATGGTGAAGCCCATGGTCGCCACCGGGACCTTCCCGGCGAATTCCTTGACCAGATCGGGCACGGCATCGGGGCGCGGCGGGTAGAACAGGACATCAGCACCGGCCTCAACATAGGCATAACCGCGCTTGATCGCCTCTTCCATCGATCCCGTGCCGCCGCCGCCGGCTTCGCTGGGGTAAAGTTCATCGCAGCGGGCGATGATGACGAGGTCCTGTCCCATGTCTGTGCGTGCCCGCACCACGGCATCGATCCGCGCCTGCTGGTCAGCGATAGAGCACAGCCCGTTGACGTGGCGCGAATGCTTGGGATTCACCTCGTCCTCCACATGGATTCCGGCGATGCCCTGCTGGATGTAACGGCGGGTGAAGTGATAGGCATCGGCCACGGTTTCGCCCAGCGTATCGGCATCGGCGATCAGCGGGATCGACATGGCTTGCGCGATGCGGGCAGCCTGTTCGATCTGCTCAACCTGGCTGTAAACGCCATTGTCGGGCACGGCATAGTGGAACGCCGAACAGGCATGGCCGCCCAGATAGGCTGCGGGAAAGCCGACGTGTTCGACGATGCGTCCGGTCAGCGCCGAAAAGCAGTCACCTGCGATGAAATGCTCGCCCTTGTCGATCAGCGCGCGCAATGTTGCCCCGGATCCCGTCATGTCACTCTCCTGTAATCGCTTTTGCCGGGACCCTTGCACGGTGCCTTGTCAGCGGCAAGGCACCGACCAGCAAATGGCTGCGCCTTTCGCCCGAGCGGTGTGGAATAGCCGCGATCCGCGCTTGCCCCGCGCGGCGTCTGGCGGCATAGGCGCGGCCAGGCTTCCCGCCAGAATCTGCCTATAGCGAAAGGCCAGTCGATGAAGGTCCGCGTTTCCGTCAGCCTCAAGAACGGCGTGCTCGATCCGCAGGGCCGAGCCATCCACCATTCGCTCGAAGGCCTGGGCTTTGCCTGGGTCAAGGACGTCCGCGCCGGCCGCTTGATCGAACTCGAAGTCGATGACAGCGTCACCGACGAGGCACTCGACGAGATGTGCCGCAAGCTGCTCGCCAACATGGTGATCGAAAACTACTGCATTGAGCGAGTTGCCGCATGAGCGCGTTCCGCTCCGCCGTCATCACCTTCCCGGGATCGAATTGCGACAGGGACATGGCGGTTGCGCTGGAGCAGGTCTGCGGCGGCGAAGTGTTTCGCGTGTGGCACGGCGATGCTGCCTTGCCCGACCGGCTCGATTTCATCGCCCTGCCCGGCGGCTTTTCCTATGGCGACTACTTGCGCAGCGGCGCGATGGCCGCGCGCAGCCCGGTAATGCAGGCGGTTATCGCTGCAGCCGGCCGCGGCGTTCCCGTACTCGGCGTTTGCAACGGCTTTCAGGTCCTCACCGAAAGCGGCCTCCTGCCCGGAGCGTTGATGCGCAACGCTGGCATTCGCTTCGTCTGCCGCGAAGTGGCGCTGACCGTGGAGAATAGCCAGTCCCTGTTCACGGCTGGCTATTCGCAGGGCCAGACGATCACGATTCCGGTCGCGCACCATGACGGTAACTACTTTGCCGATGATGTCACGCTCGACCGGCTGGAAGGCGAAGGCCGCGTGGCTTTCCGTTATGCCGAACCGGTCAACGGCTCGGCCCGCGACATTGCCGGTGTGCTCAACGGTGCCGGAAACGTGCTCGGCATGATGCCGCACCCGGAACGGATGATCGAGGATGCGCAGGGCGGCACTGATGGCCGCGCACTGTTCGAATCGGTAGTGAAGGGCTTCGTCGGGGCCTGATCAGGCCCTGATCACTTCCGCTCAGGCCGCGCCGCGCGCGGTGCTGTGCTGGTAGAAAAGCCGGTTGGCTTCGCTCGCCACCATCGGGCGGCCAAAGTAATAGCCCTGGACCTTGTTGGCCCCGAGGTTGCGAACCATGTTGAGTTCCGCCTCGGTTTCCACGCCCTCAGCCGTCGTCGTCATCTCAAGGCTCTGCGCCATGGCGACAACGGCGCGGATAATGGCGAGGCTTTCCGGATTGCCTGTGGCCGCGCCCTGAACGAAGCTGCGATCAACCTTGATCGTGGAGAAGCGCAACTTGCGCAGGTAACCGAGCGAGGAATAGCCGGTGCCGAAATCGTCGAGCGCGACCGAGCAACCCAGCGCCATGATCTGCTCGAGCGTGTTGCGCGCGGTGGTGCCATCGCGGACGAAGATGCTCTCGGTAACCTCGATCTCGAGCCGCGCGGGCGGCAGGCCCGAGGCGGCCAGAGCGGCAACCACAGTGGTGGAGAAGTGCGGATCGAGCAGCTGCTCGCCCGAGACGTTGACCGCCACCTTGACGTGTCCCGGCCAGCGCGTCGCCTCGCGGCAGGCCTCGCGCAGCACCCATTCGCCGATCGGCACGATAAGGCGCGTATCTTCAGCCATGGGGATGAACTTCGCCGGGCTGACCGAGCCATGTTCCGGGCTGTTCCAGCGCAACAGGGCCTCGAAACTGACGACCTGTTCGGTCTGGGCGTCAACCACCGGCTGGTAATTGAGCGACATCTCGTTCAGTTCCAGCGCGCGGCGCAGCGAGAATTCGAGCTTGCGGCGTTCTTCGGCGTCAGCGTGAAGCGTCGGCTCGTAAGTGCAATGCACGCCGCCGCCGGCGTCTTTTGAACGATAGAGCGCAAGGTCAGCATTGCGCATCAGCGTTTCCACCGTGGACCCGTCGCGCGGGCCAACAGCTGATCCCACCGACGCGCCGACATAAAGCGTGTGGTGATCGACTTCGTAAGGCAGCGACAGGCGCTCGATCACGGCTTTGGCAACGTGCTCGACCCGGCCAAGGTCAGAGGCATCACGGATGACTATGGCGAATTCGTCGCCGCCAAGCCGTCCGCAAAGCTCGTTCTCGGTCATGATCTCCTTGAGTCGCGCCGAAACGCGCGCGAGGAGCTGGTCGCCAACAACGTGGCCGAGCGTATCGTTGACCGCCTTGAAGCGATCGAGATCGATCATCAGGAACGCGCACTTGGTGCGCCATTGTTCGGCAAACCGCATGGCCTCGCCCATCGATTCGGTGAGCATGAGGCGGTTCGGCAGGCCGGTCAGCGTGTCATACCGCGCCAGATGGGCGATCTTGTCGGCGCTTTCGCGCTGTTCGGTAACGTCCGAGCCTACGCCGCGGAAGCCATCGAAATTGCCCTTTTCATCGAGCTTTGGCGTGCCTGAAAGCTCCCACCAGCGGGCCTCGCCGCGAATGGTGACGCGCACCAACAGGTTCGAAAAGCTGTCGCGCTGCTTCAGTCGCTCGGCAAGGTCGTGCAGGCTGGACGGGAACTGGCCGGTATCCCAGGCATCGCCGGCGATAAGCTGGATGAAAGGTTTTCCGTCAATTTCTTCAGGGTCCATGCCCAGCGCAAAGGCAAAGCGGGGGCTGATCGAACGCACGCGTCGGGCGGGATCGATTTGCCAAAGCCAGTCGGCCTCACCTTCCTCGAATTCGCGCAGCAGCAGCGAAACGACCTCGTTCTTTTCGAGCATCGCCGATTCGGCCATGCGCGAGGTCAGGAAATTCCGCGCGCCCTCAACTGCGCCAAGCACAACGAAAACGACCAGCGCGCCAGCGGCGGCGGCGGCATCGATCATGCCCGAAAGCAGGAACTGCGTGATTGAAACGGTTCCAGCCAAGGCCCCGAAAATGATCGTCCCCATCGGAATTGCCGGACAGATCACCGCCTGCGCGGCCAGCAACATGGCAAGGATCGTCCACAGCTCAAGCTTGATCAGCGGAGTGCCGCCCATGGCCAGCAGCAGCATCGGTACAGACCAGGCGAGCGAAACCAGGAAATAGGCAAAGGTCTGCCCGGACATTTCACCGCGCGTTAGCACCCGGCGATCGGCGTCCGACAGCAGGCGATCAACCTTAGCGGTATAGGCAAGCGCGCCGCCAAGGCCCGTGAGCCAACCGGCGATGGTAACCAGACCGAACTCGGCAAGCAGGATATGCGCAGCACCCAGCGCGGCAATACCGTGCGCGATCAACCGATGGACCGTGGTCGGTGCCAGGCTGGCAAATTGCATGCCGCGCAGGCGTACCCAGTCCCCTTCCTGCGGAGTGGAAATTCCGAGGAGCAGGCTGGCCGGCAGGCTGCGCGGCGGGGCCGCAGGTTCTTGCGCGTTAGACTTCACAAGCCCGGGTCTAACGCAAATATGTTAGCGCGGCGTAAATCGTCCAGCAGTCAGCGGCTTAAGTGCAGACTTGCTTAGGTGGACATCCCTATTCGGAGAGCCCAGCCCTCGCCGCTTCCCAGTTTCGGCCATCAAACGTTTCAATACGCGCTTCAAGGCCGTGTTCCGGGTCAAGGCAGCGCAGGTTGACGCTCCAGGCCTCGGGATGCGAGCGCGGCTGGTAGAAGCTCTTGATTCCGCAAGTTTTGCAAAACAGGTGGTTCGCCACACCGGTGCCGAAACGGTACGATTGCAGCGCGTCTGCGTCCGCCTCAAGCTTGAACCGGTCGTGCGGCACGATAAGGTGAAGGAACCCGGTCGCACTGCAGATCGAGCAATTGCATTCGAGCACCTGCGGCTGGGCTTCAACCTCGCAGGAAAACCGCACAGCGCCGCAATGGCAACCGCCGCAGACTTTCACTCCACCGTCACCGATTTGGCCAGGTTGCGCGGCTGATCGACGTCCGTGCCCTTGGCGCAGGCCACGTGGTAAGCGAGAAGCTGCACGGGCACGGCATAGACCAGCGGCGAAATCAGCGGATGGACCTTGGGCATTTCGATTGTTGCAAGGCAACCTTCGCCAGCCTCTTCCAGACCTTCGCGGTCGGAAATGAGCACGATCTTGCCGCCGCGCGCGCGAACTTCCTGCATGTTCGACACGGTTTTTTCGAACAAAGGACCCGAAGGAGCGAGGACGATCACCGGAACAGCTTCATCGATCAGCGCGATGGGGCCGTGCTTCATTTCACCTGCCGCATAGCCTTCGGCGTGAATGTAGCTGATTTCCTTGAGCTTCAGCGCCCCTTCGAGCGCCAGCGGATAGTCCTGCCCGCGCCCGAGATAGAGCACATCGCGCGCCGGTGCGATCAGGTGCGCCATAGCGGCAATCTCGCTGTCGTGCGCCAGCGCCGCGTTTAGGCAGGCAGGGACTTCGAGCAGTTGTTCGACAATGTCCGCCTCTTCGGCACGGTCCATGCGGCCACGCTTGACGGCGAGGTGGGCGGCGAGCGCTGCAAGAACGGCGAGCTGGCACGTGAAGGCCTTGGTCGAGGCAACGCCGATTTCGGGCCCGGCGTGAGTCGGCAAGAGCAAGTCGGCCTCGCGCGCCATTGAGCTCGTCGGCACGTTGACGACTACGGCGATGGTCTGGCCTGCCGCCTTGCAATGGCGCAGGGCTGCGAGGGTATCGGCAGTCTCACCGCTCTGGCTGATGAACAGCGCAAGGCCGCCGGGTTCGAGTACGGGATCGCGGTAACGGAACTCGCTCGCGACATCGATGTCGACCGGCAGGCGGGCGAACTGTTCGAACCAGTATTTGGCGACCATGCCGGCGTAGAAACTCGTCCCGCAGGCGACGATGGTGACACGGTTGATCGTCGAAAGGTCAAAATCGAACTGCGGCAGGGCCACGGTCTGATCGACCTGGCGAACGTAGGAGCGCAGGGTCTGCGCCACGACGGTTGGCTGCTCGAAGATTTCCTTCTGCATGAAGTGGCGGTAATTGCCCTTCTCGATCGCCGCGGCTGAGGCTCCCGAGGCGACGATTTCGCGCTCTACGGGGGTGTTGTCCTTGTCATAGATCTTCGCGCCGTCGCGGGTGATCACGACCCAGTCGCCCTCATCGAGATAGGTGATCCGCTGGGTCAGGGGGGCGAGTGCCAGCGCGTCCGAGCCGAGGTAGGTTTCGCCTTCACCGTACCCCACGACCAGCGGCGAGCCGAGACGTGCGCCGATCAGCATGTCGGGATGTTCGCGAAAGGCGATGGCCAGCGCGAAAGCGCCGCGCAGTTGCGGGATCGCGGCCTTGACGGCTTCCTCAGGAGATAGGCCCTTGGCGACCTGTTCGGAAAGCAGATGCGCGACGACTTCGGTATCGGTGTCGCTTTCGAACTTGCTGCCACGCGCGGTCAGGGCTTCGCGAAGCGAGCGGAAATTCTCGATGATGCCGTTGTGCACCAGCGCGAGGTGATCGGTGGCATGCGGGTGCGCGTTGGCAGCGGTCGGCGCGCCGTGGGTGGCCCAGCGGGTGTGGGCAATGCCGGTGGTGCCATGCGCGGGACTGTGTTCCAGCTCGACCACAAGGTTCGCCAGCTTGCCCGGTGCGCGGCGGCGGATCAGCTGTCCATCCGAGACGGTGCAGACCCCGGCGCTGTCATAGCCGCGATATTCCATGCGGCGCAGGCCATCGACCAGCCGATCCGCGACCTGTTCCTTGCCGACGATACCGATGATGCCGCACATGCTTCAGAAGCCTTTCAAATCAGGTGTAGGGTACGCGGATGCCCGGGATATTTGCCGGAAAATCCTTGATATTTCGGGTAACGAGAATGGCGCCATGGTCCTGCGCCGCAGCAAAGACAAGCGCCGCCGGCAGGCTGAGCGCCGGCCGATCCACCCGCATCATCGCCGCGCGCTTGGCAATTTCCGGGCTGATTTCGCGAGTTGAGAAATTCGCCAGGAAAGCCTCTGTCTCGTCGCGCGCCGGTGCCGGAACCGCTGCCATGACTTCAAGCCAGGTAATCCGGCTTATCCACGGACGAGCGACACGGCGCAGTTCCGCCATGGCGAGGTGATGGCCAGACAGCATGTCGATGACGATGGATGTGTCGAAATAGGTCTCGGTCACGAAAGGTCGCCCGTATCCCACGCCTTGCGGATCTCGGCCTCATACTCGGCGCCGTCTGCACCTTGACCGTAACGGGTCCAGAGGCCAAAGCCCTGCTCCAGCCAGTCGCGGTGCTTTGAGCGGTAGGCAGTCACCGCATCGCGGATCACCGCCGCGCGCGACTTGCCCTGCTCGGCCGCGTAGCCATCGAGCCAGGCGATATCTTCATCAGGAAGGTCAGCGAGGATGCGCATGATGTTTCGATATCATATCACGATATCATGTCAATCTGCCTTGCAACCATACCGGATCATTTCTTCGCCTTCGCCTCGGCCTTCTTCTTTTTCATCGCGTCATGGAAGCGGTCGGCCCAACCCGGCTTTACCAACTGCTCGCCGCGCACGATCCGCAGTTCGCCCTCGCTCACATCGCGCGTAACCGTGCTGCCTGCACCGACTATGGCATCGGCGCCGATCTTTACCGGGGCAACCAGCGCTGAGTTGGAACCGATAAAAGCCCGCTCGCCGATGATGGTTTTGTGCTTGAAATAGCCGTCATAATTACAGGTGATCGTACCAGCGCCGATATTGGCCCCTGCCCCGACTTCCGCATCGCCGATGTAAGACAAGTGGTTGGCCTTCGCGCCCTTGCCGAGCGTCGCCTTCTTTACTTCAACGAAATTGCCGACCTTGGCCTTTTCCTCCAGCACCGCGCCGGGGCGCAGGCGTGCATAGGGGCCGACCTCTACACCAGAGGCGAGCGTTGCCCCCTCGAGGTGACTGAACGCCCGGACGCGAACGTTATCGGCGATGGTGACGCCGGGGCCGAAGACGACGTTCTGCTCGACCAGCACGTCGCGGCCAAGCGCGGTGTCCCATGAGAACCACACGGTGTCAGGCGCAAGCAAGCTCACGCCATCGGCCATGGCCTGCACACGGCGGCGCTTTTGCCAGCGCTCTTCCGCCTCGGCCAATTCACCGCGGCTGTTGATCCCAGCGACTTCATCGGCATCGGCGGTGATTACCACCGCACAGCTGCGCCCGTCGGCATTGGCGATGTTGACGATGTCGACGAGGTAATACTCGCCCTGTGAATTCGCGTTGTCGACCCGCGCCAGCAGCCCGAACAGATCCGCCGCGCGCACGGCCATCAGACCGGAATTGCACAGCCGGCAGGCGCGTTCAGCGTCGCTCGCGTCCTTGTGCTCTACCATCTTGGTCACGCGGTCGCCTTCGACGATGACGCGGCCATATTGCAACGTGTGCTCAAGTTCGAAGCCAAGCACGACGACTGCGGGCGCGTCCTCGCCGTGCAGGCGATTGATCATCGCCTGCATCGTGCCAGCGCTGACGAAAGGCACGTCGCCATAGAGGATCAGCATGTCGCCATCGAAGTCCGCCAGCGCCGCCTCGGCCTGCTGCACGGCATGGCCGGTGCCGTGCTGCGGCTCCTGCACGGCGATCGTCGCGCGCGTTCCCATTGCCGCCTCAAGCTGATCGCGGCCTGACCCGACCACCACGACCTGCCGCTGCGGCGCAAGCTCTGCCGCGCTGGCCATCAAGTGTTCGATCATCGGACGTCCGGCGATCGGATGGAGGACCTTGTGCAGGTCGCTCTTCATACGGGTGCCCTTGCCGGCGGCGAGAATCACGACGGCAAGAGGTCGGGCGTGGTTAACGGTGCTCATGCGCCAAGCACTTGCCACCAAATGCTTGCCGTTTCCACAACGGCGCGCCATCGGTCGTGGCGATGACCGATTTTCCCTTTCGCATCGTCGGGTTCGACCTCGACGGCACGCTGCTCGATACCCATGCCGATCTTGGCCACGCGCTCAACCACGCGCTTGGGATAGCCGGGCGTGATCCGGTGCCGCTCGATCTGGCGCGCGCCTACATCGGCGGCGGCGCGCGGCAGATGCTGGACCGGGCGCTGGCGCAAAGCGGCGGTCCCGGCGATCTTGACTTGGCCGAACTGCACGCAGCCTTCATCGCCTTCTATACCGACAATATCGCTATCCACACGCGCCTGTTCCCGGGCGGCGAAGCGATGTTGGAGGCACTCGCCGGGCACGGCGTGCAAGTGGCCCTGGTGACCAACAAGCTCGAATCGCTGGCCCGCAAACTTCTGGATGAGTTGGGCCTGACAGACCGCTTCGCGACGATCATCGGCGGCGACACCCTCGGGCGCGGCCGGCAGAAGCCTGAACCGGACCTGCTGCACCTGATGGTCGAGCGTCTCGGCGGCGGACCGGCAGCCTATGTCGGCGATACGACATTCGACACGGGAGCCGCCCGCGCGGCCGGACTGCCCTGCGTAGCCGTGCGATTCGGCTTCAACGATCTGCTGGCAGACCAGCTCGGCGCCGACACCGTGATCGACCATTTTGACGATCTGGTGCCGGCGCTGATCGCGCTTCAGAAGTCGAACTGAGCCCGCATCCCGATTGAGTCTGCGGAATAGTTGCGGATCGCGCCTGCCGGAACGGCAGCATTGTTCAGCCAGATGTGGCCATAATTGGCGATGAAGCGAACGTAATCCGTCGGCATCCAGATCGCCGAGATACCGGCGATTTCCTGCTTGCCGCCCAGAATCGCCCCGCTGTTGAGGTTCAGCCATTCATAGCGCGTGTTGATCTGAATCGCGCCGATGCCGCCCTTGTTCAGCGGGCTCTTCGGCCTGATCCGGTCATAGGCACCGCCCTTGTAGGCCGTGGTATCGTCGGTCAGCAGATAGCCGACTTCGGCATAGCCGCCGTTGAAAGTGGGGTCGGACAGGCCGGGACGCAGCGCAGTCATCCACTGCCCTTCCGCCGTCGCGTGAAAGCGGCCGTTGATATAGGCGAATTCGGCACCGTACGAACGCTCTCCGGTCGAAGCGATGGCTCCGGTATCAACCAAACGGACATCCGTCGTATGCAGGAACGGACGCGCGCGATATCGCGTGCTGGTCTGCGCATCGTTGAAATCACGGTAGTGGAATGAGCCGCCAAGGTGCAGTTGCGCGTCGCCCAGCTTCGGCATGAAGACCACGCGGCCATCAAGGCTGTAGCTGTTGTTGCGGTCATTGTTCAGATCGGCTGCATTGTCTGTGAAGGCACCTGCCTGCACCAGCACCGTTTTGCCTTGATAAGTTGCACTCACCCCCACCCGGCGCTCAAAGCCGAAGCCGCTGTTGAACGCTGCGCGCTCCATGAAGCTGGTGAACAGGTCAGAGGTCATGTCCTCCATCGAATTGAACGGCTTCTGCTGTCCGATGGTGAACGAAAGCTGCGGATTGGCCTTGTAGGTCAGATATACGTCCGTGAGGTCAACCGCATTGCCGGCAAGGTCCGCCTCGATGCGATAGGCAAAACCGCCGGGGACCGTGCCATCGAAGCCGATATAGGCGCGGCGGAATTCAGTGGCCCAACCGAGGCTCTGTGCAGAAGCGATACCCGCCGGCGCGTTGACGCCCCCCGTATCCAGCTGCAGCCGGCCGCGCGGCTTGAAGCTCCAGCCATCTTTGGTCGCAAGCTTCGGAGCGCCGTCCCAGGTGATGTCGGTCGCCGGCTTGGCCGTGACGCTCGCTGCGGGAGCCTTGGCAAGTGCTGCCGTCGCCGCGCTGGCCTGAGTCTCCGCGCTAATCGCCCGCGTTTCGGCGGTGGCGACGCGGGCATTGGCTTGGCCGAGCTGCAACTGCAGCGAATTGATCTGCTGCTGCATGCCCTGCATCTGCGATTGCATAGCCGCGATCTGCTGCTGGATGGCCTTGAGATCGGCATCCTGCGCGTGGGCAGGCATGGCCCAACCTGACGCACAAGCCAGCGCGATGACGGAAATGCGTGAGTTTATGGACATGATGGGCCTCCCTCTTGGCCGTTATGACGATTCGGCTGCACTATTAGGACACGCCCGTGACAGATTTTTGACTGTCTGTCGCAATTGAGATCCAGACCTGACGTTACGGCGCGGCGGCTTGCTGCGAAAGCCATTGAAGCGCGCAGATTCCCGTGTCATGCGCCGCTTTGAGATATGCGCCGCGCTGGCGCGAGGAGGAGGATCGACATGACCATTTCGTTCAAGGACAAGGTCGCCATCGTCACTGGCGCAGGCGGCGGGCTGGGTAAGGCCTATGCGCTCGAACTGGCGCGGCGCGGGGCAAAGGTCGTGGTCAACGATCTGGGCGGGTCGCGCGATGGCACCGGCCATTCCGACGCGGCGCTGGCCGTGGTCGAGGAAATCAAGGCCGCTGGCGGCGAAGCCATGTCAAACGGCGGATCGGTCACCGAATATGCCCAGATGGTAGAGATGGTCGCCAAGGCCAAGGAAGCCTGGGGCGGTGTCCACATCCTGATCAACAATGCCGGCATCCTGCGCGACAAGACCTTTGCCAAAATGGAGCCCGAGGATTTCGAGCTGGTGGTCAAGGTTCACCTGTTCGGATCAGCCTATGCCACAAAGGCCTGCTGGGAAACGATGCGCGAGCAGAATTATGGCCGGATCCTGATGACTACTTCGTCGAGCGGCCTTGGCGGCAACTTTGGCCAGTCGAACTACGGCGCGGCAAAGCTCGGCATCGTCGGGCTGGCCAAGACGCTTTATCTTGAGGGCGCGAAGAACAACATCCGCGTCAATTCGCTGGCTCCGACCGCTGGCACGCGGATGACGCAGGACATCTTCCCGGAAGAAGCTTTCAAGGCCTTCAGTCCCGAAAACGTAGTCCCCGCCGCGCTTTACCTCGTTTCCGAGGACGCGCCGACCAATGCCATCGTCGGTGCTGGCGCAGGCGTGTTCCAGAGCGGCTTTGTCACCATGAACGAAGGTGTGCTGCTGCCGCCGGGTTCATGCTCGGTCGAAGGCTTTGCCGATGCCTGGGGCGAAATTTCGCGCCAGTCAGGCGACAAGGTCATCCAGAGCGGCATGGAGCAATCAATGCACGCGATGACCCTGCTGCAGCAAGCCAAGGCTGGCTAGAGCGTTATAGTGTATTGACGCAATAACACACATCGGGCATCCTCTGGCTATCACAGGGGAGGATGCCCGATGTATTCAGAAGCAGATCTTCAATCCGCCGTCGCCGCAGGGGCGCTAAGCCACGAGGCGGCAGAGGCCTTGCGACTCCACGTCACCGGATCGCGCGATGCGCCTTCGGTTGATGAGGAACATTTCCGGCTGATTACCGGGTTCAACGACATTTTCGTGACCATTGCGGCGGTGCTGCTGATGGCGGCAGTCGCCGGCATCGGCCAGTCGATCGTGCCCGGACTCGCGGGGGCGCTGGTAGCGGTCTCGGCATGGGGAATGGCGGAATACTTCACCCGCCAGCGCCGCATGGCCCTGCCCTCGATCGTTCTTTTGCTCGGTTTTGCTGGCGGACTTGCTGCAGCTCCGATCGAGATCATGGCGGAGAATTTCGAAAATATCAGCGAATCTGCCGCATCGCTTGTTGTTGCCGGTGTCGGCCTGTTCGTGGCTGCGGGAACCTGGCTGCACTGGCGACGTTTCATGGTGCCGATCACTATCGCTGCCGGGGCTGCCGCGGTCTCCGCCACCCTGATCGCACTCATCGCCGCTGCCCTGATCCCGCAGGATGGCAGCGATGCAGAGCGCTACCTTTTCCCGCTCATCTTCATGACCGGAATCGCCGTGTTCGCCTTCGCCATGCGCTGGGACATGTCCGACCGGTCGCGTGAAACCCGCCGCAGCGACGTGGCCTTCTGGCTCCACCTGCTCGCCGCACCGATGATCTGCCACCCGCTGTTCAACTGGGTCGGCATCAATGATGGTGAGAACATTGCCCCGGCCTCGGCAATTGCGGTGATCGCGATCTACATCATCATGGGGATCGTCGCCCTCGCCATCGACCGCCGCGCCCTTCTGGTATCGGCGTTGGTCTATGTCCTGGTCGCGCTGACCTTCCTGTTCCGCCAGTTCGGCATGGTCGAGCTTAATGTCGCGGTGACCGGGCTGGTGATCGGCTCAGCCCTGCTGACGCTGTCCGCTTTCTGGAGCCCCATCCGCCGTTCGGTGGTGAGCCAGTTGCCCGGAGACCTGCAGGGCCGGCTTCCGGTAACCGGAATGCTCGCCGCCTGATCTGGCAGGATCGATGACGAATCGCCCTCGGCCATGCCGGGGGCGTTTTCGTGCCGGCGCTCAGTCCTCGACGATCTTGAGCAACCTGCGCTCGATGGGAAACAGGATGCCCGGCAGTTCCTGCCCACGCTTGAGCACCTGCCCCGCTTCGCCAAACAAGGTCCACATGCCTTGCTTGCTGCGCAGCGCGGGTCGTTTCTCGATGCGTACCTGCGGGCGCTCTGCCGCCCGCCGAAAAGCGCAAAACGCCGCGGCATCGCGGCTGAAGTCTATCGCATAGTCCTTCCACTGGCCGGCCGCGACCATGCGACCATAGAGGTCAAGGATGCGCTGCAATTCAGTGCGGTCAAAGCCGACTTGCGCCGGGCTGCGATTGGGGAACGGGGTGATTACCGCGCTCAAGCCGACTTCTTGCCCCGCTTGCGTACCGGCGCGACCCCAACCGCTTCGGCATCACGTTCCGCTTCAGCATCGCGTTCCGCGAGCAGCGCGGCGAGTCGCTTCTGCATCGTTTCCATTTCGCACTGGAGAATTTCGAACTTCTGCGTCGCCGGATCGAAGCGGTCGGAACAGGGCGTTCCGTAAGGAATGAAGTCCTTCTGCCAAGCCTCCACAGGAACCAACGTAGAGCGCGCCTTCATGCCTACCATTGTCGCGCCTTCGGGCACATCCTCCGTTACCACGGCATTGGCACCCACACGGGCACGCTTGGCAACGATGATCGGCCCCAGGATCTGCGCGCCCGAACCGACGATGACGTTATCTTCCAGCGTCGGGTGCCGCTTGCCGCCGATACCATTCGCCGGGTTCGTGCCGCCCAGCGTGACGCATTGATAGATCGTGACATTGTCACCAATCTCCGCCGTCTCACCGATCACAGTGAACCCATGGTCGATAAACAGGTGCTTGCCGATGGTTGCGCCGGGGTGAATGTCGATCGCAGTGAAAAAGCGCGACATGTGATTGATCAGGCGGGCGAGGAAGAACATCCGCGCTTCGAACAGCCAGTGCGCGATGCGGTGCCAGCCCACGGCCCAGACGCCCGGGTACAGCAGCACTTCCCAACGTGATCGCGGCGCGGGATCGCGCGCAACAATCGAGTCCAGGTATTCGATCAGGCTCTTGAACATGACGCGCAATTGTCCCCCATTCACGCATTCAAAGCAAGCGTGGTTGGCTTGCCCCCAGGGTTTCGTCGAGCGCATCGCGCCAGATCGCCAAAGTCGGAGCCTGTTTGCGTTCCATGCTCAACCGGTCAATCGCGGCGACGAGCCGCTCGACCCCCAGATGGGAACGCTCGGCCCGCGGGACAAGGTAGGCGGCTGCATCAGGGCCCAAAGCCAGTCCGCGCATCTCCGCATGGATGGCGATCAGTTCCGCCATCATCGCATCGTCAGGCTCGCCGATTTCAAGGTGCAGGGCCGAGCCAAGACGCGATGCGAGGTCGGGGAGCTTTATCTGCCAGCCCCCTTCGCCCGCATTCGCCACGACCAGCAAGGCCCGGCCCTGTTCCTGCGCGCGGTTCCAGCGGTGGAACAGGTCGGCCTCGTCCATCGTCTCGGCATCGTCGATCATGTCGCCCAGCCCCGAATCGGCGAACCAGCGGCCCAGCAGGCTCTTCCCCGAATGCGGCGGGCCGAACAGCACGGCTGTACGAAAAGGCCAGTCCTGCACTTGCCCAAAGGCTTCGATCGCTTGGCTGTTGGCGCTGCCCACGACAATGCGCGAAGGGCCGGCGCCGGTGCCGAGCGGTAGCGGGATCTGCCGCAAGTCCTAGCGCCTGATGCTGAGCGCGTTGCCGCCGGCCGAGACAGACCAGCCCCGCGCCCGCAAGGCATCGCGCAGTTCGTCGATCGAACCGGCGAAAGTGACGCGCATGACCGAGGTTCCGCCCATCGCCAGACTGCTGGTCGATGCGCCGCGCACGCCGGGAACGCTACGGACAGAGGAAAGCACTGCATCCAGCGCTTTGGCATCGGGTGAGGCAAACTGCACGGTAATGCTCGAAATCTTGGCCTCTGGCGTCGGAGTCGCGCTCGGCGTGGCCGACGGAGTCGCGGTGGTCGTGGTCGTGCTCGCCGCCGAGGCATTGCCAGCTTCCATGCGGGCCGCCGCAGCGATGATCGCGGCCAGCGCCGGATCGAGCTCGTTCTGCTGACGCAAGGTCTGATCGGGTTTGAGGTCACCGCGAGCGAGGGCCTCGTTATACATTGCGTCGATGCGCTTGACCGCATTGGCAAGCATGACCGGCAGGTCGGCCTCCTTGTTTGCGGTAAGGGTGAAGGAGCCGAGAGAGGTGCTGTCCGGCCCGTACCGCGCCGTAAACGTGCCGCGCACCGGACCACCCGGCCACTGGCGTTCAAGGCGGGCAACGGGAACCAGCACGTCGGAAGCTTCGAACTGGCCGACGATATTGCCCCACCAGGCGCGGCTGCGGCGAGTCGTCTGTCCGGCGGTGAGCAGCAACGAATCGCCGCCGCTGCCAGAAGGACGGACGTAATCGATGCCGCTGGTCGCTGCCTTGTATTGCGCCCAGGCTGCCTGCCACGGTCCGCGCACTTCATAGACCTGCGCGACGCCGCCCGAATAGAGCACCGGGATGGTGAGCATTGGCGCGGAATGGCGAGCGGCAACGCCATCCGCGGCGCTGAGGAACTGGCCGGCACGGGCGCGGTCAAAAATCACGCCCAGCGTGGCGATATAGCGGCGGGGGCCGATCTGTTCGCGCTCGACAACGATCGAGGCGACAAACGATTCGATCTGATCGTCGGAGATCTTAGGTCCGCCGGCCTGTTCCCAGGCTTTGCGCCGCGCCTCTGCCCAACCGGCCTGACGGGCTTCCTCTGCCGTCTTGCCGGCAACATTGACTTCGATCCCACTGATTTCGATGTCGTGCGATGTCGCCACGGGATTGATCCCGCGATCGCCTTCGATCTGCGCAACAAGCCGCGCGATTCCGGCGACGGCGAGCACCAGCGCGCAGGCGCAAGCTATCCTCTTCAGAAATGGCCCCTTCAGAAGGGGGCCCTTCAAAAATGGGAACTTGCCTGTACGGAGGGGTGCCAAGCGGGCGGGAAGAGCGGGTGCGACTGCCATCGGGGAAAACCGAGGGCCTTTTGCCCAATCATCCGTGGAAATCCAAGCGGGAAAAGGTTAGGGGGCCTCGCGATGGAAGATAAAACGCCCCCGAAGAGCTATTCGTATGAATCCGCCGGCGTCTCGATCGCCGCGGGTAACGCGCTGGTCAAGGCGATCGGCCCGCTCGCCAAGGCCACGGCCCGCCCCGGCGCGGACGCCGAACTTGGCGGTTTTGGCGGGTTTTTCGACCTTAAGGCGGCGGGATACAAGGATCCGCTGTTGGTCGCGGCCAATGATGGCGTCGGCACCAAGGTCAAACTGGCGATCGATCACGACCGCCATGACCGCATCGGCATCGATCTTGTCGCCATGTGCGTCAACGATCTGATCGTTCAGGGCGCCGAGCCGCTGCTGTTCCTCGATTACTTCGCCACCGGTAAGCTCGACAATGGCGTGGCCGAGCGCGTTGTCGCCGGCATCGCCGATGGCTGCAAGCTGGCCGGATGCGCGCTGATCGGCGGCGAAACGGCGGAAATGCCGGGAATGTATGCCGCGGGTGATTATGACCTTGCCGGCTTCTGCGTGGGCGCGGTTGAGCGCGGTGAGCAATTGACCGGCAGCAAGGTCGCATCGGGTGACGTCTTGCTTGGTCTTGCCAGCTCGGGCGTCCACTCGAACGGCTATTCGCTGGTGCGCCGCCTCGCCGAGGACAAGGGCTGGAAGCTGGACCGCCCGGCCCTGTTCGATGCCGACCGGCTGCTGATCGACCACCTGATCGAACCGACGCGAATCTATGTGAAGAGCCTGCTTCCGGTTATCCGTGACGGCAAGGTCCACGCGCTCGCCCATATCACTGGCGGCGGCCTGCTCGAAAACGTGCCGCGCGTCCTGCCCGAGGGGCTGCACGCGCGGATCGATGCCGGCGCATGGGAACAGCCGCGCCTGATGGCCTTCCTGCAAGCGCAGGGACACATCGAGCCAGAGGAAATGGCCCGCACATTTAATTGCGGCATCGGCATGGTTCTCGCAGTGGCGGCGGACGATGCTGCAGCGGTAAAGGCTGACCTTGAAGCAGCTGGCGAAACCGTTTTCGTGATCGGCGCGATCGAAGACGGAGCACGCGGTTGCACCGTTCAGGGCGCGGACGAGGTCTGGTCGGCTCGGGGCAACTGGGAAGCGATCCACCTTGCCTGAGAGGGCGAAGGTTGCCGTGCTCATTTCGGGCAGCGGCACCAATATGGCCGCGCTGCTCTATGCCAGCCGGGCGGACGACTGCCCTTACGAGATCGTGCTGGTCGCGGCGAATGATCCGGCAGCGGGCGGGCTGAAATTGGCCGAGGCCGAAGGTGTTCCCAGCTTTGCCTTGTCGCACATGGGCATGGCCCGCGCAGATCATGACCATGCAATGGACAAAGCGATCCGCGCATCGGGTGCTGAATACGTCGCGCTGGCCGGGTACATGCGCATCCTGACGCCGGAATTCGTTTCGGGCTGGCAGGGGCGGATGCTCAACATCCATCCCTCGCTGCTGCCCAAGTATCCCGGCCTGCACACCCACGACCGCGCGATCGAGGCCGGCGACAGCCACGGCGGCTGCACGGTGCATCAGGTGACGGCGGAACTCGATGACGGCCCGGCGCTCGGCCAGACAGCGGTCACCATCATTCCCGGAGACACGGCAGACACGCTGGCCGCGCGTGTGCTCATTGCCGAGCACCAGCTCTATTCGCGTTGCCTCGCCGCACTGGTTTCACGCGGCAACAGCGCCGACTGGTTGCTGGCCGAAGTCCGCCGCCGGGCGCTGGCGCTGACCGAAACCGAAGAGCGCGAATCGCACGGTGCGCCGGGATGGCGGGTGGGCGGCAAGTACTTCGCCCATTTCGCCGACCAGCATCACGGCACGCCGCATATCGCCTTGCTGGCGCGGACAAGCGGCCCGGACGAGCTGGACGGCCTGGTCGAAAGCAACCCGGCCGCCTATTTCCGCCCCGCCTACTATGGCGCATCGGGCTGGGTCGGAGTGATCCTCAACCGTTCGGGGCTCGATTGGGAAACAGTCGATGAGTGGCTGGCACGCAGTTGGCGCAATGTCGCCCCGAAACGGCTCACCGCCCTGCTGGACGCTGCCGACGCGTTCTGACAAGTTGTCTGCTCAGTTCAAGCAATCGCCTGTGCGTTCGGCGCGAAACGGGATCGGCACTTTCGACATCAGCGCTGCCGCTGCTTGTGCCTGAGGGTCCTGCGACGCCGTAATCTGCATGTCGATCTTCATCGTGCCGCTGAGCGACGTTTCGGCAATGGTTCCGTCGAAGGTTACGATCGCCTTGCCCGTCGCGCGCTGCGGATCGAGCGGACAGGTTACCGAACCCGTCAACTGGTTGCCCTTGCGCTCAAACTTCGCTGTCGCACATTCGGGGGCGAGCGAGATGTAAGACCGCACCAGTTTGGTCGGGACATATTCGGGGTCACCAGTGATGCAGCGCTTGCCGTCGATGGTTTTGGAAATGTCGGCACCAAACATCGGCGCCTTGAAATCGACCAGATAGGCGCCCGGCTCCATATCCACCGGCGCTTCGTTCGCGGCATCGCTGCCGCATCCTGCCAACAGAAGCGTTGCAATGCCGATGCAGCCCCGTTGCACAGACTGCATTCAGACCTCGCTTTCATCTACGACGGGACGGCTCTCACGCGTGCCGCGATAGACCTTTGCCGGGTCGTTCGGATCGCCGGCGATCATCACGTAATCCTCATGCACCTCGACCAAGGTGCCAACGAAGGGAAAGTCAGAAAGGCTACCGGTGACACGGTAACTGACTGAATCACCGACCTTAAAAGTCTTTTCATCGAAATTGAATTCGAAGGGACAGGCCTCGCCTGCACCGCCCATACCATCCATCGCAACTCTCCTTTGCCGCGATGATAGTCATTCAGGCGGGCCAGGCAAAGGCCTTCGCCACGTCTTCAGCCCTTTGCCGCCGAGACGATCCCGGAAATCTCGTCAACCAGCGCGAGACGCATCTTTTTCAGTGTCTCGGCATAGTCGTCAGAAGGCGTATCGATACCGGCATCGATGCGGTGAATTTCGTCGTTCACTTCGTGATAGCGATCGGAAAGCGTGACAAAATGGGGGTTTGCTAGCTTGAGTTTGTGCAGCACGGAGTGATCTTCGGGGAACACATCGGCCAGAACATGCGGGGTATTGGACATCGGCAATCCTTTGAAAGGTATCAGACCGCCCCTGTATCCTCGCTAGCAACAATGCTGACATTGCGGCGCATCAAATCGGCAACAAAAAAGGCCGCCCCGGATGGGACGGCCTTTCAAAATGCGATGGCTTTGAGCCGATCAGCCGACGATTTCTTCGGGCTTGAAGAAGTAGGCGATCTCGATCGCAGCGTTCTCTTCCGAGTCCGAACCGTGGACAGTGTTTTCACCGATCGACAGTGCGTGAACCTTGCGGATCGTGCCCTCAGCGGCATCGGCCGGGTTGGTCGCGCCCATGATGTCGCGGTTACGGGTTACGGCGTCTTCGCCTTCGAGGACCTGCACAACAACCGGCTCGCTCATCATGAATTCGACCAGTTCACCGAAGAAAGGACGCTCGCGGTGAACGGCGTAGAAGCCTTCAGCCTGATCCTTGGTCATGTGGATACGCTTCGAAGCAACGACGCGCAGGCCGGCTTCCTCAAGCATTGCGGTGACCGCGCCGGTCAGGTTGCGACGGGTGGCGTCGGGCTTGATGATCGAAAAGGTGCGGGTAACCGCCATGGTCTGTTCCTTGACAAGGGTGTTGGTTGATAGGTCCGTTTTCCGGTTGGGCGCGCCCCTAGCCGGGAAAGCGCTTCGCCGCAAGGCAGGGCTCAGCCGGCTTCGATCCAGCGGCCGCCTTCCTGCTTGTTATAGCGGCATTCGATGCCTTGGCGCGCCTTGATGTCGCGCCAGCGAGACCGTGCCGATTCGATCACGCTGCCATCGAAGAAGAACAGCACGCGGGCGAATCCCTCGCTTTCGCGCCACTGGCCATCGGCAAGCGCCAAAATCTGCGCGCCGTTCGCTGGTTCGACCGTTTCGGACAGCAGCATCGGCTGACGCGCATCATGCACCCCGCCTGCCATGCCATTGGCAAGAAACGCGCCCTCGCGCGCCCACAGGGCCTCGCCAAAACGCTGCAGCCGATCGCGCCCTTCCGCCACCACCAGCAATCGTTGCCCTTGCGCCAGCGCCTTCTGGCCAATCTGGGCGACGGCATCCTCAGCAGAGGATTGCGTCAGGTGGTAGAAATCGACGCGCATCGGCCCTCGCCCGATCAGCCTTCGAGCGTATCGCGCACGAACCGGTCGAGCAGGCGAACGCCGTAACCCGTCGCGCCCTTTTCCCAGGTCGCGCCGGGCTTGTCGGCCCAGACCATGCCGGCAATGTCGAGGTGCGCCCAAGGGGTGCCCTTTTCAACGAAGCGCAGCAGGAATTGCGCTGCGGTGATCGATCCGGCGTATTTCGAACCCATATTCTTCATGTCGGCAATCGGGCTGTCGATCATCTTGTCATAGGCCGGACCCATCGGCAGGCGCCACAAACGCTCGCCAACCTTGCTGCCAGAAGCGAGGATCGAATCGGCCAGCCCATCATCGTTCGAAAAGATGCCGGCATATTCGTTGCCCAGCGTAGCGATGATCGCGCCGGTCAACGTCGCAAGATCAAGGATACGCGCCGGGGTGTGATTTTTCTGCACCCAGGTCAGCGCATCGCAGAGGACGAGACGGCCCTCGGCATCGGTGTTGATCACTTCGACCGTCTGGCCGGACATGGTTTTCACAACGTCACCCGGACGCTGCGCCAAGCCGTCGGGCATGTTTTCAACCAGCCCGCAGACGGCGACGACATTGGCCTTGGCCCCGCGCAGAGCCATGGCGAGCATGGCCCCGGCAACCGCTCCGGCACCGCCCATGTCCCACTTCATGTCTTCCATGCCAGCACCCGGCTTCAGGCTGATGCCGCCCGTGTCAAAAGTTACGCCCTTGCCGACGAAAGCGGTCTTCTTCGCATCGCCGCCGCCGTTCCATTCGATCACCAGCATCCGTGCCGGTCGCGGCGATCCCTGCGCCACGCCCATCAACGCACCCATGCCCAGCGCCAACATCTCGCTATCATCAAGCACAGAGACCATGAGGCCCGTACCTTCGTACCGCTTCTGGCAGCGCGCCACGAAGCTTTCAGGGTAAATGACATTGCCGGGTTCGGTGACCAGCTCGCGGGTGAACTCGACGCCTTCGGCAACGGCAGCTTCAACCTGCCACGCGGCTTCGGAACCTTCAGTCGCGCCAACGAAAACGGCCTCGGTCAGCGAAGGCTTCTGATCGTCCTTCATCGTCGTGCGATACCCATCGTGACGCCATGCCCGCAGCCGCACGCCCAGCGCGAGGCTGGCGACATCGGCGGGGGTCAGGCCCGAGCCGGTGCAATCGACGGTAATCATGGTTTCACCCGAAGTGAGCAGGCGCGCGGTCAAGGCTGCACCGGCCTTTTCGAGATTACCGGCTCGAGCGCTGTCGCCCGTTTCACCCACGCCAAGAAGAAAAGTCCGGACGAACTTGCCGCCCTCGCTCACGAAGCCTTCGAACAGTTGCGCGGTCTTGCCGGTAAACCGCGTTACCTTCGCGCCTTCGGCAATCGCCGGGTCAAGACTGGACAGCAGTGAATTCTGGTTGACCGGGCGGGCAATGACACGCGCGTCGGCTGCGGGCGCAGCGGCAAAAGAAATCTTCATGGAATCTCCGGCTCAAACAGTTTGCGGCAGCCTGCATCTTTCGGCCGCCATCGCGGATTGCAGTTAGGCGCGGGCGGTGCGATAGGCAAGGGATGCTCCCGGCCTTGGTATTACCGCAATCGTTCAGGAAAACAGGTGCGCATCGCTGGCTGGCCGGCGTAGCTGCACTTGCAATGGCGCTGGGTTTCAGCCCGGCTCATGCTCAGGACGGTGCCACTTCCTCCACGCCGGTGCGCCCCATCGAACAGGCTGTAAACCCGACCGAGCCTGCGCCATCGCTGCCGTTTTCGGGTGCAGCCGAAGGCACTGGTCCGATCGGTTTCGAGGCGGACCAGGTCCAGTACGGTTACGAAGATGGAACGGTCACCGCGACGGGCGATGTCGTCCTTCGCCGGTCCGGCCAATCGGTCCGCGCCGATTCGGTCACCTGGAACCAGAAGACCGGCCAGATTGTCGCCAGCGGCAATATCCGCCTGATCGATCAGGACGGGAACCAGCTGTTCACCGACCGCGTCGAGCTGACTGACGAGCTCAAGGCCGGGGCAATGGAGAACCTGCTCATCGCCCTGCGCGAAGGTGGGCGCGTGGCTGCAGAATTGGGCCGCCGGGACGAGGCCGGCAATATCATCCTGACCAAGGCGTCCTATACCGGCTGTGCGGTCGAGGATGACAAGGGCTGTCCCAAGTCACCGACATGGCGCGTTAATGCCGCGGAAGTGATTTACGATCCCAACCGCAAGAACCTGAAATTCCGCGGCGCCCGGATCGAACTGTTCGGCATTTCGCTGTTGCCCCTGCCCGGCCTGATGCTTGCTACCGATGGCCGTGCGATTTCCGGCCTGCTGATCCCCGACGTGCGCTTGTCGGCATCGAACGGCGTTGAAATCAGCGAGGGCTATTACCAGCGACTTGGCGACAACCGCGACATCCAGATCAAGGCCCACGCCTTTACCGAAGCCGCGCCGATGATCTCCGCGCAGTATCGCCAACTGGCTGACAAGGGTGCGTTCCAGATCACCGGCTACATTACCCGCAGCGTGTTGATCCCGGTCGGCACCCCGGGCAGCGTCAGCAAAACCGAAGCGCGCGGCTATCTGTTCGCCAATGGCCGCTTCCAGTTCGATCCCTACTGGAGTCTGACCTCCTCGATCCGTCTGGCCAGCGATCGCACGTTCCTGCGCCGCTATGACATCAGCCGTGACGACCGGCTTCGCTCGACCGTCGAACTGGAGCGGATCACCAACGACAGCTATCTGTCGGTGGCCGGCTGGGCGACCCAGACGCTGCGTGTCGGGGACAGTCAGGGGCTGGTGCCGGTCGCCTTCCCGGTAATCGACTATCGCAAGCGCATTCAGGGCATCGGCGGCGGCAAACTGGAATTGCAGCTCAACTCGCTTGGCATCACGCGGTCGAGCGGGCAGGAAACCCAGCGCGCCTTTGCCGGCGCCAAGTGGGACCTGACCCGCATGACGAGCATGGGGCAACTGGTCACCCTCACTGGCCTGGTGCGCGGCGACGTCTATCATTCGTCCGACAACGCGCTGACCCAGACGGTCAGCTATCGCGGCAATCCCGGGTGGGAAGCGCGCGGCATCGCCACGGCTGCGATCGACGTGAAGTGGCCGCTAGTCGGCAAGTTCATGAACGGCACGCAGGTGCTGACCCCACGTTTCCAGATTGTCGCCAGCCCGAAAATCAAGAATCTCGCCGTGCCGAACGAAGATTCGCGTGCGATTGATCTAGAGGATTCGAACCTCTTCGCGCTCAATCGCTTCCCTGGTTACGACCGAATCGAAGACGGGGTGCGATTTGTTTATGGAGTCGACTGGCAGTGGCAGGCGCCCGGCTGGCGGATCAATTCGACCATAGGCCAGTCCTACAGCCTGACCAGCAAACCCACGCTGTTTCCCGATGGCACCGGACTTTCCAGCCGGTCATCGGATGTCGTCGGACGCACTGAAGTACGTTTCCGCGATTTCGTTAAACTCACGCACCGGTTCCGGGTCGACAAGGACAGCCTGGCGTTCCGCCGCAACGAGTTCGACGCGACGGTCGGGAGTGCGCGGACCTATGCCGAGATCGGATATCTGCGACTTAACCGGGACATTACCACGGTCGAGGATCTTCAGGACCGCGAGGAATTGCGCTTCGCAGGGCGTGTTGCCATCGGCAAGAACTGGTCTGCCTTTGGCTCGGGAGTCATCAACCTCACCGATCGCAACGAAGATCCGCTGAACACTTCTGATGGCTGGCAACCGCTCCGCACACGCCTTGGCGTTGCCTACGAAGACGAATGCACTGAAATTGCGCTCACCTGGCAGCGCGATTTCGTCGCAACGGGTGATGCTCGACGCGGGAACACTTTCCAGATCTATTTCGCATTGCGGAACCTGGGCATTCGTTAGCCTGACGTTAGTCAGGTGTTTCCACGGGCTGACAAAGCCGCTATCGCGCCTGCGACGATGCTCAGCTAAGGTTCAGCCGATTGGCTGCAACAGCGCTAGCAGACTTTGGGGGCAGCTTTTGCCTACTGCAGACGGGAATTGAACAACGGTGATTACTGCTACTCGCTTTGCCCGTTACGGGCGTTCTGTCCTGGCCATATCCATTGCGACCGCAGGCGTTGCGGCAATTGCCCAGGATGCCGGTGAAGCCACGCGCGGTAGCATTACCGTGCCGGAAAACGTCCAGATCTTCGGCAAGAATGATCCGAACAATCGCCGGGCAACGGCCATCGTCAATGGCGACATCATCACTGGCACCGAAGTGGACCAGCGCGTCGCGCTTGTCGTATCGGCGAACCAGGGCAAGATCCAGCCCGAGGAAATGGCACGGCTCCGACTCCAGATCCTGCGCAACTTGATCGATGAATCCTTGCAGATCCAGGAAGCCCGGGCGCAGGAACTCGACGTCAAAGATAGCGAAGTCGATGCGTCCTACGCGCGTCTTTCGCAGCAGAATTTTCCGCAGAACCCCAAGGGCATGGATGGGTATCTGACCCGCATCGGCTCGTCGGTTGCCTCTCTGAAGCGGCAGATCAAGGGCGAACTTTCGTGGAACAATCTGCTGCGCCGCAACGTCCACCCCTTCGTCAATGTCTCGCAGGAAGAGGTGAAGGAAGCCATGGAACGCCTCAAGGCGGCCAAAGGCACCGAGGAATACCATATCGGCGAAATCTTCCTTGCCGCAACGCCCGAAAGCCAGGCGGCTGTCTATGAAAATGCCAAGAAAATTGTCGAACAGGTCAAGCAGGGTGCCAGCTTCTCGGCTATGGCCCGCACCTATTCGGAAGCCTCGACGAAGAGCGTTGGTGGCGATCTCGGCTGGATTCGTCTGGCGCAACTGCCCACCGAACTCAGCACTGCCGCAGCTGGCCTGCAACCCGGCCAGCTGGTCGGCCCAGTCCAGATTCCGGGCGGTTTCTCGGTCCTGGTACTGATTGACAAGCGCGCGGTGCTGACCGCCGATCCTCGCGATGCACTGCTTTCACTCAAGCAGATTTCGATCGATTTCCCCGCCGGCACCTCAGACGCCGATGCCAGCAAGCGCGCCAGCGATTTTGCCACTGCAATCAGGGGTGCCAAAGGTTGCGGCAACGTGGACGCCGTGGCCAAATCGATTGGCGCCACCGTGGTCGAAAACGACCAGGTGAAGGCGCGCGACCTGCCCGGGCCGCTGCAGGAAACCTTGCTCAAGCTTTCCCTGGGTGAAACCTCGCCGCCGTTCGGTTCGGTCCAGGAAGGCGTCCGCATGCTGATGCTGTGCGGCCGTGACGATCCGCAGGTCGATGCCGGTCCGAAGTTTGAGGACATGATGTCGCAACTTGAAGATGACCGCGTAAACAAGCGTGCTCAGGCCTATCTGCGCGATCTTCGCCGCGATGCGGTGATCGAATACAATTGATGCGATGATGACCCCGTTTGCGGATTCGCCCCTGGCAGTCTCCTTGGGCGATCCGGCGGGTGTCGGACCGGAAGTGATCGCGGCTGCCTGGTTACGGCGCGAGTCTGCGGGCTTAAGTCCTTTCTTCGTCGCTGGCGGACGCGATGTGCTGGACGAAGTCGGCCGGACATTGGCACCGGACTTTGCAGTCATCACCATCGAAGATCCCTCCGAGGCCCCTGCTGCCTTCGTTTACGGTCTGCCCGTACTTGGCGCATCAGGTGGCCCCTGGAAACCAGGCGAGCCGGACACTGACGGGTCCTGGCTCGCCTATGATTCACTCAAATGGGCCGCGGCAATGGCACGCGGCGGACAGGCATCGGGCATGGTCACCGGTCCGGTGGCCAAGGCACGGCTCGCCGATATCGGCTTCGAATACCCCGGGCAAACCGAATTCGTCGCAGCGGCCTGCGGCGTGAATGCCGACGACGCCGTGATGATGCTCGCGGGACCGAGTTTGCGCACCGTGCCACTTACCATCCATGTTGCGCTAGCAGAGGTGCCGGGGCTGATCAGCACCGCCTTGATCGTCCGCAAGGCGCGGATCGTTGCCGAGGCCCTGATCCGCGACTTCGGCATCGCCGTGCCGCGCATTGCCATTGCCGCGCTAAACCCGCACGCTGGCGAAGAAGGCCGGATGGGGCAGGAAGACACTACAATCGTCGCGCCTGCCATCGCGGAACTTCGTGAGATGGGCATAGACGCCACCGGCCCGCATCCGGCCGATGCCCTGTTCACACCCAGATCGCGCTCGACCTTTGACGTTGCTCTCTGCATGTATCACGATCAGGCGCTGATCCCGATCAAGGCGCTCGATTTCGATGAAGGCGTCAACGTGACACTCGGACTACCGATCGTGCGGACATCGCCTGATCACGGAACAGCTTTCGGTATCGCGGGCAAGGGCATTGCCGATCCCGGAGCGATGATCACGGCGATCCGCATGGCCGGTGAAATGGCGCAGCGACGGGCGGCGCGGGCATGACACTTCCGCCGCTCCGCGAGGTTATCAATCGCCACGGCCTGATCGCATCGAAGGCGCTCGGCCAGAATTTCCTGCTCGACGAGCAACTGCTCAGCCGCATTGCTGCTATTCCGGGCAAGCTGCAAGGTCAGCAGGTGCTGGAGATCGGTCCCGGTCCCGGCGGCCTGACCCGCGCCCTGCTCCGCGCCGGCGCGATGGTAACTGCGATCGAGATGGACAAGCGCTGCTTCCCTGCTCTCACTGAACTCGGCGAAGCCTTTCCCGGCCAACTGCGCGTGATCGAGGGCGATGCGACCAAAGTCGAACATGGCATCGAAGGGCCGTATCACGTCGTCGCCAACCTGCCGTACAACGTCGGCACGGCGCTTTTCGTGGGCTGGCTTTCCGGTGAGAGCTGGCCGCCGCGCTGGTCTTCGCTGACCTTGATGTTCCAGCAAGAAGTTGCCGAACGCATCATCGCGGACACCGGCAGCAATGCCTATGGCCGCCTCGCCGTGCTGGCCCAGTGGCGCGCGAAACCGCGCATCGCGATGAAGGTGCACCGCAGCGCTTTCACCCCGCCGCCCAAGGTCATGTCGGCAGTGATCCATGTTGAACCGGCTGAGATGCCCGAAGGCGTATCTGCCCGCATGCTCGAACGCGTGACCGAAGCCGCCTTTGGCCAGCGCCGCAAGATGCTGCGGCAAAGCCTCAAGGGCCTGCCCGGTGCACTCGCTGCGCTAGACGCGCTTGGCATCGATGCCCAGCGGCGCGCTGAAACTCTGTCGGTGACGGAATTCGTAGCGCTCGCCCGCGAACTTGGCTGATCAATGGGAGAGGAACCGCGCTACGTCGTCTAGCGCGCCTACCGAACGCCTGACCAGATCGAACAGAAACCAGGCGCCAATAGCCATCAGGCCGATCGCCACCACGAATTGCATACGGTGGGCGACAAAGCGGCTCAAATCGAGCGCCATGGCAGGGGATCGCCGCGCGCGGACTGCCTGCGCCCGCTTGAGGTCCAGCGGCCCGCTATCGCCGGATATCAATGCCAGCACGTCGATCCGTTCGCGAAAGCGCAGGCCCATGCGCCGGCCTTTGCTCCATTCGACTTGACCGAACAGCGTGTGTCCATTGACGAGAATGTCGATCATTTCTCCCCGCGCTGGCGGCTGGGCGAGCGTCAACAACAGACCGCGAGATGAGGCATCGAGCAAACAGACATCGCGCGCAAAGCCGCTTCCATGCAGCCTGCCGCGCATCAATACCTTGTGCCTTGGCTCGATCCGGTCCTTCATGCCGGGTTCCCCTCCCCTGCAAAGATTGGCGTTTAGAGCCGTTCGAGGAAACAAGTGGTAAACGCGGCTTTGCCTGAGGCCTCTGTTTGATCCCATGCGTACAAGCGGTTAGGGTGGTTTCAAATGCAACATCTTTCCCCAACTGAAGCCCGCATGATTGCCGGTATCGACGCGGCCGCAATGCTCGCCCGGATCCAGCGCTGGTGCGCGATCAACAGCGGCACCGGCAACATATCTGGCATTGGCTTGCTGACGGAAGAACTGGCTGCTGCAATGGCAATGCTTCCCGGTGCCGTGCGCTGGGTTGATGGCGCAACAACGCCGTATATTGACGCCGAGGGCCGCGAGATCGAGCGAAAGTTCGGGCAGCACCTTGTGCTTTCGGTTCGTCCGGGCGCAAACCGGCGGGTCCTGCTCACCGGCCACATGGACACCGTGTTTCCTGCCGATCACCCATTCCAGACGCTGAAATGGCTCGATGCCGGAACCCTCAATGGCCCCGGAGTCGCCGACATGAAGGGCGGCATTGCAGTGATGCTGGCTGCGCTGGCCGCGTTTGAAACCACCCCGGGCGCGTCGCAGATCGGCTATGACGTGCTGCTCAATTCGGACGAGGAAGTCGGTAGTCCTTCGTCGGCGCCGCTCATTGCCGAACTCGCGGCAGGTAAGCTGGCAGCTTTGACATTCGAACCCGCAGCCCTGCCCGATGGCACGCTGGCCGGCGAACGAGCCGGCAGCGGCAATTACAGCGTGATCATTCACGGCAAGTCTGCCCACGCCGGACGCAATCCGCAGGATGGCCGTAATGCGATCGTCGCCGCGGCGGCGCTTGTCTTGGCGCTGAAGGCGCTCGACAGCGAGGATTTGCGCATTAATCCGGCGCGGATTGATGGCGGCAGTGCAAACAATGTCGTGCCAGATCTCGCTGTGGTGAGGTTCAATATCCGCCCGCAATCTAGTGCTGATGCCGCCGAATTTGAGGTCGCGCTCAAAGGCCTGATCGACACCATTGCAGCGCAGCACGACCTTGCCATCCACCGCCACGGCGGACTCAGCCGGCCGCCCAAACCGATGGACACACCGGCGCTGCGCCTGTTCGAACTTGTCCGCGATTGCGGGGCAGCGCTGGGGCAGGACATACGCTGGCAGCGCTCTGGAGGGGTCTGTGATGGCAACAATATCGCCGCTTGCGGGGTGCCTGTGGTGGATACGCTCGGCGTACGGGGCGGCGCGATTCACTCGCCAGATGAATACCTGCTTGTCGCTAGTCTGGCTGAACGCGCTGCGCTGTCCGCCCTCATCCTCTCGCGTATTGCCGATGGAGCCATGTCATGAGTTTTGTCATCCGCGCCGCCACTGCAAGCGATCTGCAACACCTCTACGAGATGGCCAAACGCACAGGCGGCGGGTTCACCAACCTGCCGCCCGATCGCAAGGCACTTGGCACCAAGCTCGAACGCTCGGCAGCCGCTTTTGAGCGCACCGAGGAGGTTGTCGGGGACGACCTGTTCGTCTTCGTGCTGGAGAACACCGAGACAGGCGAAGTTCGCGGCACCTGCCAGATTTTTTCCGCCGTCGGTCTCAAATGGCCGTTCTATTCCTACCGCATCGGCGCGCTGACCCAGCACAGCGAGGAATTGGGCCGCACATTCCGCGCCGATATCCTCAACCTGTCGACCGACCTTGAGGGCGCGAGCGAAGTGGGCGGCCTCTTCCTCCATCCCGGCGAGCGCGCCGGCGGGCTTGGCTTGCTGATTGCCCGCAGCCGCTACCTATTCATGCGCGCGCACCGCGCCCGCTTTGCCGATCGCACTCTGGCAGAACTGCGCGGTGTGATCGACGAAGCCGGCGGATCGCCGTTCTGGGACGGGGTAGCCGGGCGTTTCTTTGGCATGAACTTTCAGGACGCGGACGAATTCAACGCCAAGTTCGGCAACCAGTTCATCGCCGACCTCATGCCCAAGCACCCGGTCTATATCGCTATGCTGTCCGACCACGCCCGCTCGGTCATCGGCGTGCCGCACCCGTCAGGCCGCGCCGCGATGCGGATGCTTGAGGAAGAAGGCTTCGCTTGGGAAAACTATATCGACATCTTCGATGGTGGCCCGACGATGACGGTGCGGACCGACCAGATCCGTTCGATCCGCGAGGCCAAGGACGCGCAGATTGTCGCCATCTCTGATGAGCTTGGCGAACACCAGCACGGAGAAAAGCGCCTGCTAGCCACCGGCAAGCTCTCCGAATTCCGAACGGCGTACGGCTGGACCGAGCCCAAGGGCGACGGCATCGCCATCGACAGCCACTGCGCGCGTGCCCTGGGGGTTGAGCCGGGTCAGTCGGTGACTCACGTGGCGAGGTGGTAAAGCGATGGCGCTGGTGGAAATCAATTTCGATGGCCTGATCGGGCCGAGCCATAATTACGCCGGTCTCAGCTATGGCAACCTTGCCGCGACCCGCCATGCCGGACAGGCTTCGCAGCCGCGCGCCGCTGCTTTGCAGGGTCTGGAAAAAATGCGGCACAACATGGCGCTCGGCTTGCCGCAGGGCTTTCTTGTCCCCTTGCCCCGGCCCAATTACACATATCTCGCCGCGCTGAACGCGAAGCCAGAGACGGACGACGTGCTCACCGCCATGGCTTGGTCGGCCAGTTCGATGTGGACAGCCAACGCCGCAACAGTATCGCCCGCGCCCGACACCGCTGATGGCCGCTGCCACCTCACTCCGGCGAACCTCGCATCCATGCCGCACCGGGCGCAGGAATGGCCGGACACCTTGCGCCAGTTGGCAATCGCCTTCGCCAGCCGGAGCCATTTCGCCCTGCACCCGCCGGTGCCGCCCAGCTTCGGCGACGAAGGCGCGGCCAACCACATGCGGATGACCGCCGGGCACGACCAGCCCGGGATAGAGTTATTCGTCTATGGCCGAACCGGCGGGAAATTCCCGGCGCGACAGCATGAACAGGCGAGCCGCGCCGTCGCACGCGGGCATCTGCTCGATCCCGAATGCGCGCTGTTCGTCGAACAAAACCCCGATGCCATCGCCGCAGGCGCATTCCACAACGATGTCGTCGCCGTCGCCAACGAGCGCGTGCTGTTTTGCCATGAACTGGCCTTCGCCGATCCCGAAGGCACGTTCCGCACCATTCGCGATCTGCTGCCCGAGGCGGAAATCGTCGTGGTGCCTGACAGCGAAGTCAGCTTGGCCGATGCCATCGCCTCCTACCTGTTCAACGCGCAGCTGGTCTCACTGCCCACCGGCGGCATGGCGCTGATCGTTCCGTCTGAATGCCATGAACAGCCAGCAACCCGCGCCTACATCGAACGTCTGGCTGCCAGCAACGGCCCTATCCGGCAAGTAATCCCCGTCGATGTCCGGCAATCAATGGCCAATGGCGGCGGCCCGGCATGCCTGCGCCTGCGCGTGGTTGCTGATCCGGCAACGGTCGATCCCCGCTTCCTGCTGGACGAGGCCAAAGCCGATGCCATTGAGAAAGTGATTGCGAAACATTGGCCCGAACAGATCGAACCTTTCGACCTGCAATTCGTTTCTCTTGAGGAAACGGTGGTCAAGGCCCGTCAGGCGCTTCTCTGCACGCTTGGTCTCGAACAGCTGGCGTAAATGTTACTCTGTCGGTAAGCTTTACGCCTAAGCTGTCCTTAACCATCGCAGAGGTCGCGAAACAGGCGTTGGCACAAAGGTTGCTGATAGTCATACAAGTGTAAAAAGGGATTTCGGATGTATCGTAAGGTTGCCCGGTTGTTCACCATCAAGACCCGGGTCGAAGCTTTCCTGATCATCTATGCACTGGCGCTCGGCGCCTGCTCGCGCGGCCTTCACTACCTTGACCAGTTCCCCGGATATGGCGGCTGGATGCTCTTTCTCGCCTGCTCTGGCGCCGTGTTCATGGCGGGTGGCAAAGTACTCGACTGCCTGAAGTATGAGAAGGCTGCACGCGAAGCCGCCGCCGAGCAAGCAGCCAAGTTTTCCTGATCGAATAGCTGTTGGGTGGTATTTTGCCCGGCCCACGCGTTTAACGTGTCGGGCGGTCCGGACAGATGACCCGGTGCAAAATAGTGGGGTGGTTCTGTTGCCCGGCCCACCCCGGGCCGCTGGAATCCGTTCTGTTGCCCGGTCGGTCCAACCGCGCTTTAGCTTTGTAAATTCAGGGCGTTAGCCCGTCACATTACGCCGCGAGAGCGAGTGCTTCGTTATCGTTGGCACTTGTGTGTTGTGAGCCTTGAAGCGGGTTACTCAGCCCGAGCAAAAACTGCGCTTTTCAATACACGTCGATCCTAGTTCGGCCCCGTCATTACCCTTGCGATAACAAGGCCCCTGATCAGATCAGGGTAGTAATGGTGGAGCCGCCGGGTACCGCCCCCGGGTCCGCTGCATCTATTGCACGCAACAATTTATCGCCATAGCCGGGCGAACCCGGCAGGGCCGATATAGGGAGTTCCGGCGCAAAAGAAAAGGGGCGGCAACCTGTATCAGGCGCCGCCCCAGTCACTCAGAAAAAATGCCGCTCAGAAAGCGATTTAGCCTATTTTTTCAACGCATCGCGGATTTCTGTCAAGAGATCGACCTCGCTCGGGCCGGCCGGTGCGGCAGGCGCAGGAGGGTTCATGCGGTTTGCGAACTTCACCAGTTGGAAGATCACGAAGGCCAGGATCAGGAAATTGATGATCACGCTGATAAGGTCGCCCCAGGCGAGCACATTGGCGCCAGCTTCACGCGCTGCTGCCAGCGACATACCCTCGGTCACCTTGTCGCCGCCGCCCAGCACAGTGTAGTGGCTGGAAAAGTCGGTATCGCCAACAATCGCGCTGATCAGCGGCATGATGATATCGTCGGTCAAAGCGGTCACGATCTTGCCGAAAGCGGCACCGATGATAACGCCGACAGCAAGGTCCATGACGTTGCCCTTGTTGACGAACTCCTTGAATTCACTCAGCATACCCATAATGCGTCCCCCTCAGCCGCCCCACGCGGCTCCATGGTTATTTACCACCTGTTAACGCTGCCATCTTGACCGATGTTGTCAAGTAAACCTTGTTTCCCAGAATGTTCGTGCGGACCGCTTGAACTGCGCGGCAGGCCCTCTACATTCCAATGCACCAGCGGCCCGTGCCGCCATGAGAGGGAACTGATTGCATGCGCCATTCGCTCACCCGCCGCCTGACCCACGCCGCGATCATCGGCGGCGCAGCGCTCAGCCTTGCCGGCTGCGGCATCAATTCGGTGCCCACGGCAGAGGAAAAGGCCAAGGCCAAGTGGGCCGACGTTCAGGCGGCTTTCCAGGAACGCGCGAACCTCGTCCCCAACCTCGCCGCGGTGGCAAAGGGCGCGGCCGATCAGGAAAAGGGCATCCTCGTCGGCGTAGTCGAAGCGCGGGCCAAAGCGACCTCCATCCAGATCAGCGGCAATGACCTGAACGATCCGGCCAAGATGAAGCAGTTCCAGGAGGCGCAGAACCAGCTGTCGGGATCGCTTGCCGGGTTCGGCCGCCTGCTCGCCAATGTCGAAGCCTATCCTGAGCTCAAGAGCATCACCAATTACCAGATGCTGCAGAGCCAGCTTGAAGGGCAGGAAAACCGCATCCGCATCACGCTGCGCGATTACAACGGCGCGGTGCAGGAATATAACACCACAATCCGCACCTTCCCCGACGCTGTTGGCGCGAAGATCTTCTACGGCGCCAAGCCGATGGTTCCCTATCAAGCATCGACCCCCGGCGCGGAAGTCGCCCCCAGCCTTGAAGGCAAGATGTAGGATATCGCCATGCTCGGCCAGACCGGGCGCCTGCCGAACCATCGCCTGATCGGGCTTGCTGCGCTGCTGCTGGCGGCGCTAGCAAGCCTGCTGGCGCCGCCCGCGCAGGCGCAGACGTTCCCAGAACTCACCGGCCGCGTGGTCGATGGCGCGAACATCATTCCCGACGATGTCGAGGCTCGGCTGGTCCAGAAGCTCGACGGACTGGAAAAGCAGTCACAGCGGCAATTGGTGGTTGTGACTCTGCCGGATCTGCAGGGCTACGAGATTTCCGACTATGGCTATCAGCTCGGCCGTAAGTGGGGCATCGGCGACAAGGAGCGGAATGACGGTGCATTGCTGATCGTTGCGCCGAACGAACGCAAGGTGCGGATCGAGGTCGGCTACGGACTCGAACCGATTCTGACAGACGGCCTGTCATCGCTCATCATGCAGAATCAGATCGTGCCAGCCTTCAAGGCGGGCAATATGCCCGCCGGGATCGAAGCCGGTGCCGATGCGATTATCAAGCAACTGACCCTGCCTGCGGATGAGGCCGCCAAGGTCGCTCAGCAAGCGCAGGCCCAGCCAAAGGCGGAGAAGTCCAACCCCTTGGCCGTCATCTTCTTTATCTTCGTCTTTTTCATGCTCTTCATACTGCCCGCCATGGTCCGCTCGCGTTCGGGTGGACGGCGGTATCGTGACGACAGCGGACTTGGCACGGTGGTCATGTGGTCGGTTCTGGAAGGCCTCGCACATGGCAGTTCAAGGGGCGGCGGCGGAGGCTTTTCCGGCGGCGGTTTTGGCGGTGGCGGCGGGTTCTCGGGCGGCGGCGGCAGCTTCGGCGGCGGCGGCTCCTCGGGCAGCTGGTAGGGGTACGACATGGCCAGACAGGTTCAGCTAACCGAAGCCGACCGCACCCGAGTCGCTGAAGCCGTGCGCGCGGCAGAGGCTGGTACGGCGGGCGAGATCGTGACCATCGTGACTGACCGCTCCGACACCTATCATGACGTGGCGCTGGTCTGGTCCGCCGTGGCAGCGGTGCTGGCATTGGCGGCACTGGCCATCGCGCCCGACTTTTACCTGGGGCTATGGGACCGGTTCATCGGTGGCTGGACACTTGAATGGACGCCGCGCCAGTTGTTCGAACTGGCCGCCGTCGTCGCCGCGCTGAAGTTCGGCGGTACATGGCTGATCCTGCTGTGGAAGCCCTTGCGTCTGTGGCTTACCCCTCGCCCGATCCGTAACGCCCGCGTCCGCGCCCGCGCGGTCACCTGCTTCAAAGTGGGTGCCGAACGCCGCACCCATGGCCGCACCGGCATCCTCATCTACCTGTCGATGGCGGAACACCGTGCGGAAATCGTCGCTGACGAAGCGATCACCGGCCAGGTCGCGCCCGAAGTCTGGGGCCATGCCATGGCTTCGATGATCGCCGAAATCGCCAGGGGCAACACCGCCGACGGTCTGGTCGCCGCCGTGCGCGAAGTCGGCGTGGTCCTCGCCGAACACTTCCCGCGTGCGAAAAATGACGTGAATGAACTGCCTGACCGGCTGATAGAGGTTTGATGACTGAAGAAACTATCGTCTGGCAGGGCAAGTTCATCACCGCCAAGGTGAAAGGCCGGTGGGAATATGTCAGCCGCGCTCGGGGAATCCGGGCAGCGGTGATCCTCGCCATCGATGAAGGCCACGCGATCCTGGTCGAACAGTTCCGCGTGCCACTGGGCTGCAATTGCATCGAACTGCCCGCCGGCCTGATCGGCGACGGCGATGACGCTGACGAGGATGATCTCACTGCCGCAGCGCGCGAGCTGGAAGAAGAAACCGGCTATCGCGCCGGCCGAATGGAATCGCTTGGCGAATTCTGGTCATCGCCGGGAATGGTGACGGAGAGTTATTCGCTGATCCGGGCACACGACCTCGTCAAGGTGAGCGAGGGCGGCGGGACGGAGAGCGAAGATATCACCGTCCACCGCGTCGCGCTCGACAGGCTGGAAGACTTTATCGCCGAACGCCGCGCGCTGGGTGACGCGATCGACGGCAAGCTGCTGATGCTGATGGGCCCGCGCCTGCTGGGTTAGAGCGTCTTGATGATGCCCGAGAAGTCGACCCCGCCGTTCCCGGCATCGACCCACGCTTGGTAAAGCTCCGTGGCGCGCTTGCCCATTTCCGCGTCGACGCCAGCGGTACCCGCTGCTTCCATCGCCAGCGTCAGGTCCTTGAGCATCAGCGCAGCGGCGAAACCAGGCTTGTAGTCATTGTCAGCCGGGCTCTGCGGACCTGCGCCCGGGACCGGGCAATAGCTCGTCATCGACCAGCACTGACCTGATGAGACCGAAGCAATATCGTAGAACGTCTGCGGATCAAGGCCCAGCTTCTGCGCCATGGCAAAGGCCTCGCAGGTGCCGATCATGTGAATGCCCAGCAGCATGTTGTTGCAGATCTTCGCTGCCTGCCCTGCCCCGCTGCCGCCGGCATGAATCACAGCCTTGCCCATCTTGGCGAGAATCGCTTCCGCCCGTGCGAAGCCGTCATCGCTGCCGCCAACCATGAAGGTCAGTGTGCCTGCATTGGCCGCTGCGATACCGCCAGAGACGGGGGCGTCGACCATTTCGTAGCCCGCCGCTTTCGCAGCTTCGGCAACCTTTTTGGCGGTCGCGACATCGATGGTAGAGCAATCGAGCAGGATGGCGGACTGCGGCGCGACACCGATCACGTCAGCCGAATAGACGGCGTCGACGATTTTGCCATTGGGCAACATAGAGACAACCGCCTCGACGCCTTCCACCGCCTCGCGCGCAGCCGTGAATGTCGTGCAGCCGTTGTCGCGCGCGTGCTCCAGTGCCGCTTCTGAAAGGTCGAAGGCGCGGACATCGTGCCCAGCCTTGACGAGATTCGCGGCCATGCCGCCGCCCATGTTGCCAAGTCCGATGAAAGCGATTTTCATGGAATCAGCGCCCCTGCCACACGCCGGGACGCTTCTCGACGAAGGCGGCCATGCCCTCAGCCTTGTCGGCCGTGGCGACGGTGATCTGGAACACGCGGCGTTCGTGGAGCAGGCCGTGCTCAAGCGTGGTTTCGAACGCGGCGTTGACCAGTTCCTTGTTGGCAATTGCTGCCAACGGCGGCATCGCGGCGATCTCGGCCGCGGCCTTAAGCGCGGTGTCGAGCAGGTCCTCGTGCGGCACGACTCGGCTGACGAGGCCCGAACGCTCGGCTTCTGCGGCATCCATCATGCGGCCCGTAAGGCACATGTCCATTGCCTTTGCCTTGCCTACCGCCTTGGTCAGGCGCTGCGAGCCGCCCATGCCGGGAACGACGCCCAGCTTAATCTCGGGCTGGCCGAAGCGCGCCTTTTCCGAGGCAATGATGAAGTCCGCCATCATGGCGACTTCGCAGCCGCCGCCCAGCGCGAAGCCGTTCACCGCAGCGATCCACGGCTTGCGCACAGCGTGGACAATATGGCTGGTCCACTTGGAGAAGAAGTCGTGCTTGTAGAAGTCAACCGCGTCCTTCTCGACCATTTCCTTGATGTCGGCGCCGGCGACGAAGGCCTTGTCGCCCGAACCGGTCAGAACCGCGCAGAGCTGCGATGGGTCTGCCTCGAAGGCCGCGAAAGCATCGATCAGATCATCCAGAACCTGCGTGTTCAGCGCGTTCAGCGCCTGCGGGCGGTTGATCGTGATCAGCGTGACCGCGCCGCGCTGTTCTGTGAGGATGGTTTCATAGCTCATAGGGGTTTCCATTCCTGATCAGCGGGGAGCGGCGCGAAGATCGAAGCAATCAGGTCATCGCTGACCTCTTCGGGGGTGGCCGGGTCCCACTTGGGATCGTTGGTCTTGTCGACAATCAGCGCACGCACGCCCTCGGCAAAGTCGGGCCGCGTCAGCACGCGCGCGGCGATGCGATACTCCATTGCCATGTTTTCGGCGAAGTCGGCGCATTCCAGGCTGTCATGCAGCTGGCGTAGCGCCACTTTGCAGGTCTGCGGGCTCTTCGTCCGCAGCGCAGCGAGTTCCTTCAAGGCCCAATCGCTGCCATCAGCATCAAGGCTGGCGAGAATGTCCTCATAACGGTCGGAGGCAAAGTACTTTGCAATTTGAACCGCATGGGCCTCAATTCGCGCTGATGGCGGAGTGACGGACAGAGCCGCGAGAACCTGAACTGGTTCGTGACCCTGCTCGATGCGCGACTTGGCTTCGGCCAGTGCATCGCAAGGCAGATAATGGGTCGCAAGGCCCGTCCACAGACACTCCGCCCCGTCGAGCCGCGCGCCGGTAAGCGCCAGGTACTGCCCTATCCGCCCGGGCAGGCGCGACAGGTGCCATCCGCCGCCAACGTCCGGGAACAGGCCGATGCCGGTTTCCGGCATGGCGAAGCGCGTGTTTTCGGTCGCGACACGGAACTTTGCCGGCTGCGAAATGCCAACGCCGCCGCCCATCGTGATGCCGTCCATGAAGGCGATCACCGGCTTGGGATAGGTCATCAGCAGGTGGTTGAGCTGGTATTCCTCATAGAAGAACTGCAGCCCGGAAACGCCGCCATCGTTGAGCGCGGAATTCCGCAGCAGGTTGATGTCCCCGCCCGAGCAGAACCCCCGCCCCTCGCTGTGATCGATGATCACGGCATGGATGGCATCATCCGTGCGCCATTCAAGAAGCGCTTCGGTCATGGCGTGGTCCATGGCCTGTGTCAGGGCATGGATCGCCTTGGGCCGGTTGAGCGTGAGATACCCGGCAACGCCTTCGCGCCGGACGATCAGCTCGTCTGTGGTCACTTCAACAAGTCCCGCCCGATGATCATCCGCATCACCTCGTTGGTTCCTTCGAGGATCCGGTGAACGCGCAGGTCGCGCCAGAAGCGCTCGATCGGATAGTCTCGCAGGTAGCCATAGCCGCCGAACATCTGCAGCGCCTTGTCGACGATCTCGCTGCCACTGTCCGATGCCAGCTTCTTTGCCATGGCAGAGAAGCGGCTCTTGTCTGGCGATCCGGCCGTGACCTTGGTGGCCGCGAGATAGAGGAGAGCGCGCGCCGCCTCAAGATCCGTCGCCATGTCGGCCAGCGTGAACTGGGTGTTCTGGAATTCGGCAATCGCCTTGCCGAACTGGCTGCGATCCTTGACGTACTGCACCGCCTCATCAAGGCAGCGCTGCGCCCCGCCGAGCGAGCAGGCGCCGATGTTGATGCGGCCGCCATCAAGGCCCGCCATGGCGAACTTGAAGCCGTCACCTTCTTCGCCGACGCGATTGGCGACCGGCACCTTCACGTTGTCAAACACCACCTGCGCGGTGGGCGAGGCATTCCAGCCGAGCTTCTTTTCCGGCGCACCGAACGACAGGCCGGGCGTGTCCTTGTCGACCACGAGGCACGAAATGCCCTTGGGGCCGTCAACACCGGTGCGGACCATCACGACATAGACGTCGTTAACGCCGCCGCCCGAGATGAACTGCTTGGTGCCGTTGACGATGTAGTGATCGCCGTCGAGCCGCGCGGTCGTCTTCAGTGCCGCCGCGTCCGATCCCGAGCCGGGTTCGGTCAGGCAGTAGGAAGCGATCTTCTCCATCGAGACCATCTCGGGCAGATAACGCGCCTTAAGCTCGTCACCGCCGAAGGTGTCGATCATCCACGCGGCCATGTTGTGAATCGAGATGTAGGCACTGGTCGCCGGGCAGCCATAGGCCATGGCTTCCATGATCAGCGCCGCCTCAAGCCGGCCAAGGCCGATGCCGCCCATTTCCTCGGACACATAGATCGCGCCGAAGCCGAGCTCGCCCGCGGCTTTCCAAACGTCGATCGGATAGTGGTGTTCTTCGTCCCACTTCGCCGCGAAAGGCGTGATCCGGTCGGCGGTGAACTTGCGCGCCATGTCCTGAATGGCGAGCTGGTCCTCGTTGAGGTCAAATTGTCCGGTCATGGTCAGCCGATCAGCTCGATGATGTCCTTGCCGAACAAGGCTTCGTCGCTCGGCAGTTCCTTGGTCTTGGCCAGCGGCTTCGAAACCCAGGTCACGTTGACCAGATCGGCCCAGGTAATGTTGTTGTTCGTCGCATTGCCGCCCCACGAACCGCAGCCGAGGCTGAAGGTCTGGCGCATGCCGTTCCACAGGTTGCCCGAGTTTGACGCAGACTGCGGCTGGTTGACCATGACGCGGCTGGTCTTGGTGCCCATGGCCAGCTTCAGGATGTTCTCGTCCGAGCGAGAGTAGATACCGCACGAATGGCCCTGGCCCTGATAGGCCTGGATTTCGTTGGTCAGCGCGATGGCCTCGTCAATGTCCTTGGCCCGGTACAGCGCCATGGTGACGGTCATCTTCTCGCCCGAGAACGGGTAGTCCGCACCCGCGCCGGTTTCCGGAACGATGAAGAAGATTTTGCCTTCGGGAAGTCCGAAGCCGGCCATTCCGGCGATCTTTTCCGCCGGCTGGGCCACGGCATTGGCATTGATAAGTCCGTTGTTCCAGATCACACCCTGCAGCTTGGCCTTTTCATCCTCGCTCACGACATAACCGCCCTGATGGACCAGCTTTTCGAGCATCTCGTCATAGATCGCATCGAGCAGGATCACCGCGTTGTCCGACGAGCACGAGGCCGCAAGGTCGAGCGTCTTGGAGATGCGGATCTTTTCGGCGGCATCGTCAAGATCGGCGGTTTCATCGACGGTGATCACGGCGTTGCCGACACCAACGCCGAGCGCCGGGGTGCCCGAGGAATAGGCCGCCTTGACCATCGGCGTGCCGCCAGTGGCGAGGATGCGGTCGCATTGGCGCATGACTTCGTTGGTCTTTTCGACCGAAGGGATCTCGATCGGGATCACCAGATCTGCCGGTGCGCCCATCTTGACCAGCGCATCGCGCATCAGGTCGCAGATGATCTTGTTGGTGATCTTCGCGCGCGGGTGCGGGCAGATGATGATCGAGTTGCGGCCCTTCACTGCCGAGATCGCCTTGATCACCGGCGTGGCTTCCGGGTTGGTCGAGGGCGACAAAGCCCCGATCACGCCGATTGGCTTGACGATCTTGATCAGGTTGCGGACCGGGTCTTCTTCGATCACGCCGACCGACTTGTCGTCGATGATGTCCATAAGGGTGGCGCGGGTCTTGCGGAAAATCTTGAGGTACTTGCCGTCGTAATTGCCCAGCTGCGTCTCATCGACGGTGTGCTGCGCGATCATTTCAGCGGTCGATTCCTTGGCTACAGCCCAGACCATACCCTTGATCCAGCGATCGACCTGCTCCTGCGTGGCATCGGCGATCTGCGCCTGAGCCGCACGGCTGCGGGCGATGAGATCAGCGATTTCCTTCGCTTCGGGCGTATCGGCGATCTGGGGGGCAAGAGCCATTGGTCGAATCCTTGAGTTTTCGTTGGGCACGCAGTCGTGCCGTTTAATCGATCGATTAAGCCACTGCCGATTCTGTCTGGCCTTGGCAAGAATTTTCCGCGTTGATCAGATCGGGCTGATCAGGCGAGCATCGATCCAAGCCGCTGCTTCACGATGGCTTCGGCATCGCCGATGATCCGGTCAATCAGCTCCTGGCAGGTCGGGATATCATGGATCAGCGCCTGAATCATGCCCGCCCAGAAGATGCCGCCCTCGGTATCGCCCGACTTGAGCATTTCCGCCCCCTTACGGCCAGCGACCATTTCGCGGACATCTTCAAACTTGGCGTCGGGCTTCTTGAGGCGCTGCACGACTTCGTCAGACACCCCGTTCTTGCCGACGCGCGCGGTGTTGTGGAGCGAGCGGAAGATCAGGTTCGTGCCGCGCTCGTCATTTTCGACGTACTTTTGCTTGATGTTGGGATGGATCGGCGCTTCCTGCGTGGCGCAGAACCGTGTGCCCATGTTGATGCCGTCCGCGCCCAGCGCCAGCGCCGCAACCAGACCGCGCCCGTCACCGATGCCGCCACTGGCAAGCATGGGGATCTTCACCTTGTCGGCGGCTGCCGGGATCAGGATCAGGCCGGGAATGTCATCCTCACCCGGATGGCCGGCGCATTCAAAACCATCGATCGAGATGATGTCGCAGCCGTTGCGCTCGGCCGAGAGCGCGTGGCGCACCGCGGTGCACTTGTGCAGTATGGTGATCCCGTGCGGCTTCATCATCGCCCACAGCTCGCGCACTTCGGCGGTGCCGGCGGTCTCGACGATCTTGATTCCGGCATCGATGACCGCCTGGGCATAGGACTTGTAGTCAGGCGGCGTAATCGAAGGCAGCACGGTGATGTTCACGCCGAACGGCTTTGAGGTCATCGACCGGCAACGCTCGATCTCGTCACGCAGCGCATCGGCGCTCGGCTGGGTAAGCGCGGTGATGATTCCGAGCCCGCCAGCGTTGGAAACCGCGCTGGCCAGCTCCGCATAACCGACATGCATCATGCCGCCCTGAACGATCGGGTGCTCGATACCGAGCATTTCGGTGACGCGGGTCTTGAACGGCATGGGAGCTCCCCTGAAGAGTGATTTCCCCGCCGATACGCCCAGGCGCGGTCAAATCCAATCGCCCCGCCGAAATCGGACTTACCTGCGCGCGCAATATCGCCGCGCCAGAACAGCGCAAACGATCAGCTGGATCTGATGGTAAAGCAGCAGCGGGATCAGGATCAGGCCAAGCGCAGGCGATGCGCCGAAGATGACCTTGCCGATCGGTGCCCCGTTGGCGAGGCTTTTTTTCGAGCCGCAGAACACGGCGGCTATTTCGTCTTCAGTGCTGAGGCCCAATGCCCGGCTGGCCACGGTCGTTAATAACAACGCGATTGCCAGCAGGGCGGAGCACAGGGCGGCCATAAGCAAGATCGCCAGTGCATGATCTTTGCTCCACAGCCCGGCAAGTGCGGCGTCACAGAACGCGACGTAGACAATCAGCACGATGACCGCGCGGTCAGCTTTGCCGACAATCGCCTTGTGGCGTTCAAGCGCGGAACTGATAAGCCCCCGGCACAGCTGGCCGAGAACGAAGGGCAGCAGCAGCTTGGCGAAAATTCCTCCGATCTGCGAGGCGATTGGCGTAACTTGCGTACCGCCATCCACCACCAGCGCCAGCAAAAGCGGTGTGAGCACCATGCCCAGCAGGCCCGACAGGGTTGCATTGAAAATCGCCGCCGCAACATTGCCCCGCGCCAGCGCCGTCATCGCGACCGAGGACGAGATGGTCGATGATGTCACGCATAGGAAAAAGAAGCCGAGCCGCAGTTCCGGCACCAGCACGCCTTCCAGCGTGTGCCACGCGGCCAGCCCGATCAGCGGAAAGAGGGCAAAGGTACAGCTCTGCACCAAGGCATGAAGCCGCCAGTTCGCTGCTGCGCTCCGCATGGAAGCAGGGGATACTGCCGCGCCGTGCAGGAAGAATACCAGCGCCACGCCAAGGTTGGTGACGATGCCCATGGCCAGCGGGCCTTCCGAAGCGCCGATGTAAGGCGCGGCAAAGGCCAGTACTACGGCGGCGGCAATCGCGATCAGGAATCCGTCAGGCTTCATGACGCTCCTTTGGAAAAGCCGGGCAAAGCGCGGCTCATATGCAAAAGGCCACCCTGACGGATGGCCCTTTGGGAAAATGGTGCGCCCGGAACGATTCGAACGTCCGACCCTCAGATTCGTAGTCTGATGCTCTATCCAGCTGAGCTACGGGCGCGTTGGAGTGGCGCACATAGGCAGGTCATCCGGTCTTGGCAATGCC
>NZ_JANPGP010000057.1:0-1809 GCF_031424035.1 Novosphingobium sp. | reverse complement strand
ATCAGGCCGCGCCGTGCGGGGCTGGTCGGGTTATAGTTTTTGAGTGCCATTGTCCGCGCCTCAGATACCGGAGGTGACGTCGATCGACTGGCCTTCAGCCAGGCGAACTACGGCCTTCTTGAAATCCGAACGGCGATAGGGCTTGCCCTTCCACCGCTTGGTCTTGCCCTTTTGGTTCAGCGTATTCACGCTCAGGACCTTCTTGCCGTAGATGGCCTCGACGGCCGCCTTGATTTCCGGCTTGGTGGCATCGTTCGCCACCTTGAAGACCACTGCGTCAAACTCGCTGGCCAGCGTCGACTTCTCGGTGATGTGGGGAGCCACGATCACGTCGTAGTGACGCGTGTTGATTGCGTCCTTAGCCATTAGTTGGTCCCTCCCGGAAGGGCGAACCGCGCCTCCAGCTTTTCGACAGCGGCACGGGTCAGCACCAGCGTGTCATGCTTCAGGATGTCATAGACGTTGGCGCCGACAGCTGGGAGGACGTTGACGCCGATGAGGTTGCCGGTGGCGCGGGCAAAGCCCTCGTTCACCTGCTCGCCATCGATGACCAGCACCTTCTTGCCCCAGTTCGCCTTGGCGAGCTGAGCGGCCAGGACCTTGGTCTTGGCGTCGGTCACGTCGAGCGTGTCGACGATCACGAGACCCGACTGGGCCTTGCTGGACAGAGCCATCTTCAGGCCCAAAGCGCGGATCTTCTTGTTCAGCGACGGGTTGAAGTCACGAACGCGGGGTCCGTGCGCCTTGCCGCCACCGATGAAGATCGGAGCTGCACGATCGCCGTGACGAGCCGTACCGCCGCCCTTCTGATTGCCGAACTTCTTGCCGGTGCGGGCAACGTCGGAACGCTCGCGAGCACCGCGGGCAGTGCCGCGGCGATTTTCGAGCTGCCAGGTTACAACGCGGTGCAGGATGTCAGCGCGCGGTTCGAGGCCGAATACGGCATCGGACAGCTCGACTTCACCCTTGCCGGCTGAACCGTCGAGGTTGGAAAGCTTGACCTTCACGACTTAGCCCTCCTGGCCTTCGGTCGCTTCGACAGCCGCCACGTCATCCGCGGGGGTGTCGGCAGGCGCCGAATCGTTGCTGTTGGCGACCTGCTTGAGGCCGGCGGGATAAGGCGCTTCGGCGTGGCGCGAGACCTTCACCGAATCCTTGACGGTCAGCCAGGTGTTCTTCGAACCCGGAACCGAACCCTTGACGAAGATCAGGCCACGCTCGTCATCCACGCGAACCACTTCGAGGTTCTGCTGGGTGCGCTGGCGATCGCCCATGTGACCGGCCATCTTCTTGTTCTTGAAGACGCGGCCCGGATCCTGGCGGTTACCCGTCGAACCGTGAGCACGGTGGCTGATCGACACGCCGTGCGTGGCGCGCATACCGCCGAAACCCCAACGCTTCATGGCGCCGGCGAAGCCCTTGCCCTGCGTGTGACCGCCGACATCGACCAGCTGGCCAACCGCGAAGTGCGAGGCAGCGATCGTCGATCCGACTTCAATGGTAGCGTCGTCCGCAACGCGGAATTCAACAACCCGTGCCTTCAGTTCGACTTCAGCCTTGGCGAAGTGTTCCCGCTGCGGCTTGGCAACGTTCTTCTGCTTGGCAGAGCCGGCGCCCAGCTGGACAGCGACATATCCGTCGCGGTCAGCGGTACGAACCGAAACCACCTGGCAATTCTCCAGCGACAATACGGTAACCGGCACGTGCCGTCCGTCGTCCTGGAAAAGGCGGGTCATCCCCACCTTTTTAGCGATCACGCCGGTGCGCATGATCCATTCTCCTACAGAGGCCTATGAGGACCATCCCCAA
>NZ_JANPGP010000056.1:0-79039 GCF_031424035.1 Novosphingobium sp. | reverse complement strand
TAGTTTAACGAGAATTTCCCGAAAATTCCGACTCTACCCCTTTCCACCCCGGTCCTTCCGCGATATGCATAGGGTCCGGTCGGGATGAATCCATTTGCCGATTCCTCAAACAGGGGGGTCAGCCAGCAGCGAGGGCGCGTTGCTGGGGCGAGGAAGCTTTGTCCCGTTGACGGGTTCGGTTTTAGTGGGGCTGGGGCGAGTGAGCGACGGGCCGGTCATGTACAGTGGGAAGGAGGTCACCGCCAAGGTAGGCGGCGATCGCTTTGTGCTGCCGCCGGAATTCCGCCATCTCGTCCGCGAATCCTCGAATGGCCAGCGCATCGTCTGCCTCCAGGCCCATCCCACGCGTCCCTGCCTCATGGGTTTCGGCCTTTCCCACCGGGTCGAACTGGAAGCGCGGATCGACAAGGAAGAGGCCATCGCCATCGAACTGGGCAAGGAATTCGACCGCGAAGACCGCGAGATCGAACTGTTCAGCTTTGAAAAGATCCCCTTCGATGACAGCGGCCGCTTTGCCCTGCCGATCGACCTGCTCGAACACGCCGGCATCACCGACAAGGTCTATTTCCAGGGCTCGATGCGGCATTTCCTGATCTACAGCCCCGATCTGGTGCCCAGCCTTGGCGACGACCACGCCACCATCAAGCGCAATTGCGCCGCCGCCATGGGCCGCTTCAAGGCCGGAAAGGGCGCGAAATGACCGGCGCGCCGCATATCCCCGTCCTGCTTGATGAAGTGATCGAAGCGCTCGCCCCTGCGCCCGGATCGCTGATCGTTGACGCCACCTTCGGCGCTGGCGGCTATACGCGCCGGCTGCTCGATGCCGGTGCGACCGTTCACGCCTTTGACCGCGACCCCGATGCGATTGCTGCCGGGCAGCTTTGGGCCGAAACACAGGGTGACGAACCCCGCCTCGTCCTCCACCCGCGCCGCTTTTCGGAAATGCTCACCTCGCTGGCCGAAGCCGGCGTCTCACGCGTTGACGGCGTGGTCATGGACATCGGTGTGTCCTCGATGCAGCTCGACCAGGCGGAGCGCGGCTTTGCCTTCTCGTCCGATGGCCCGCTCGACATGCGTATGTCGCAGGACGGCCCCAGCGCCGCCGACTTCCTCAACGAAGCCGACGAGAGCGACATCGCCGACGTGCTCTACACTCATGGCGAGGAGCGCCAGTCGCGCCGTGTGGCCCGCGCCATCGTCGCCGCCCGCCCGCTGGAAACGACCGGCCAACTGGCGCAGGTGATCCGCAAGGCGCTGGGTTACCGTCCCCATTCGAACAAGGGCCCGGCGCCCAAGGATCCCGCGACCCGCTCGTTTCAGGCGATCCGCATCCACGTCAATTCTGAGCTTGACGAGCTTGATGCCGGCCTGACCGCAGCTGAAGTGTTGCTGGGGGAAGGCGGACGGCTCGCCGTGGTCAGCTTCCACAGCCTTGAAGACCGCGTCGTGAAGCAGTTTCTCCGCAAGGCCAGCGGAGCCTTGCCCTCGGGTTCGCGCTATCTGCCAGAGGTCGGAACCGGCCCGGCAGCCACCTTCGCACAGGTCGCGAAGGCCATACGTCCAAGTGAAACCGAAGTTGCCCGCAATCCCCGGTCCCGGTCCGCGACCCTGCGCAGCGCCACGCGCACCGCCGCGCCGCCGCGGCCAAACCTGCCCCAGTCCGAGAGGCCAAATCTGCCTCGTTCCGAAAGGAATGCCGCATGATCGTCACCCGTTCACGTCTGCAAAAGATCGGTTGGGCCGCGATACTCACGGTCTGTTTCGCCATGCTCGTTGCGCTGACCTTCCGGGTCAATGCGGTGAAAAGCGAAGTTCGTCTGGTCGAGCGCAAGCTGGTTTCGGTGCAGCAGCAAAAGGAACTGCTCAAGACCGAGTTCCAGACCCGCGCCAGCCAGCGCAAGCTGACCGCGCTCAACGATTTCGAATTCGGCTTCAAGGCGCCGACCCCGGGCCAGTACCTCGAAAGCGAGCGCCAGCTTGCCTCGTTGGGTAAGCCTCGCGCGGCAGATGCGCCCGCGCCGATCATGGTCGCCAGCGCCGCCCGCGAAGAGGAAAGCAGTTTCCCCACGCTGGTCAATCCGCTGTCCGGCCGAGCCGAAGCATCCGAGGTCAAACCTGAAAAGCCGCGCCGCATAGCTGCGACTGCCGGCAACCTCGGTGCCCGCCTGTCGCAGGTGTCAGCCACGAAGCGCGATACGATCCGAGAATGACCGCCGTAGCCATCTCGACCCAGAAAAGCTCGGGGCGGATGCAACTCGTCAACGTGCGCCAGCGCATGCTGCACATTGCCAAGTGGCGGCTGCTGCTGGTCGCTGCCGGTTTCGGCGCGCTCGCCGTCGCCTCGACCGCGCGGCTGGCTTACCTGGGCGTCGATGGCGATGCCCCGGCGGCGCTGTCGATGGCCGAGGCGCTGCGCCCGCCGCGGGCCGAGATTACCGACCGCAACGGCGTGCCGCTCGCCCGCGCGCTGCCCACCTTTGCCCTGTGGTTCGATGCCCGCCCGATGGACGGCGATCCGGCGCTGGTCAAAAGCCCGCAGGAACTCGCCCGCGAGCTGGTGCAGATCTTCCCGGACGAAAATTACGACAACCTCGTTTCGGTGCTGTCAGCGGGCAAGTCGGCCTATATCCGCCACCGCGTGCTGCCCGAAGAGGCCGACAAGGTGCAGGCGCTGGGCGAGGCGGCGCTGCAGTTCCCCAAGGAAGAGGAGCGCTTCTACCCGCAAGGCACCATGGCGGCCTTCGTGCTCGGCTATGTCGACCGCAACGGCAACGGCCTGATCGGCATGGAGCAAGTGCTCGATGCGCGGCTGAAAGACCCGGCGATGCGCGGCCAGCCAGTCGCGCTGTCGATCGATGCCCGCGTGCAAGGCGCGTTGGAAGACGAACTGGCCAAGCAGATTGCGGCCAGCAATGCCAAGGGCGGCGGCGGCATCGTGCTCGATGTTGAAACCGGCGAAGTCCTGGCCTTTGCTTCGGGGCCTTCGTTCGACCCCAACCGGCCATCGGTCCTCGACGCCAATGGCGAAGGCCTGATGCACAACGTGATGACCGGCCAGAACTACGAGCTTGGCTCGGTGTTCAAGCCGATCACGGTGGCGGCGGCGATCGATGCCGGGCTGATTACCGACATTGCCCGGCGCTGGCCGGCGGGCGCGCAGATGGTCATCGCTGGGCGGCCCGTGCACGATCACAAGAGCTATGGCGCATCGCTCAATGTGCCCGAAGCGCTGATCCATTCATCGAACATTGTGCTGGCCCAGATCGGCGAGGCGCTGGGGCCGCAGGCGCTCAGCGCCAACCTCAAGTCGCTGGGTTTCTTCGAAAAGCCTTATCTGGAACTGCCCGGTCGCCGCAATCCGCAGCTGCCGCGTGAATGGTCGAACATCACCACCACCCGCGTCGCCTTCGGCCACGGCATTGCGTTGACCCCGCTGCACCTCGCCTCGGCCTATGCGGCCATGGTCAACGGCGGCATCTGGCGGCCCGCCACGCTGATGAAGATCGCGCCGGACAAGGCGCCGCAAGGCCGCCGGGTGTTCAAGGCCTCGACCAGCGCGCGCATGCGCCAGCTGCTCCGCCTGATCGTCTCCATCGGCACGGGCCGCAAGGCAGACGCCGCCGGTTACCGCGTTGGCGGCAAGACCGGAACGGCTGAAATTGCTGACGAATTCGGCTATCACAAGGACCGCGTGGTCTCGACTTTCGCGGCAGCTTTCCCGATGGACGCTCCGCGCTATGTCGTGGTGACGACGATGGTCGAACCCAAGGCAACCGTGGCCACGTCGGGCCAGCGCACGGCGGGCTATACCGCGGCACCAATCGTCGGCAAGCTGGTGCCGCGCATCGGCCCGCTGCTGGGCGTGATGCCCGACGATGGCCGCGATATCGACCTCACCGACCTGGCGCCGCTGGTGGCAAACGGGGACGGCGAATGAAGCTGGGAGCGATCGCCCAGGCCGCGGGGATCGCTCTGCCCTCGGGCGGCGACCTTCCCGTCACTGGCTTTGCCATCGACAATCGCAAAGTCGCGCAAGGCTGCGTATTCGGCGCGTTTCAGGGTGCCGCCGTCAATGGCGAGGATTTCATTCCGGCGGCGGTTCAGGCCGGGGCCGTAGCCGTGGTCGCAAGGCCGGAAGCGCGGGTCGAAGGGGTGGTCCACATTGCCGACGCCAACCCGCGCAAGACCTTTGCCCGTCTTGCTGCCCGGTTCTTCACGCCGGTGCCCGAAACCGTGGTCGCCGTGACCGGCACTAACGGCAAGACTTCCTGCGTAGAAATGACCCGCCAGATCTGGCGGATGTGCGGCCACCGCGCCGCCTCGATCGGCACGCTGGGCGTGACCACCAGCGATGAAAGCGTCTCGACCGGGTTGACCACGCCGGACATCGTCACCTTCCTCGCCAATATGACCGGATTGGCGCGCGAAGGCGTGACTCACGTCGCTTACGAGGCATCTAGCCACGGCTTGTCGCAGTTCCGCAACGAGGGACTGCGGGTGAAGGCGGGGGCATTCACAAATCTCAGCCGCGATCATCTCGATTACCACAAGGACATGGAAGACTACTTCGCGGCCAAGATGCGGCTGCTGTCCGAAGTGGTCGAGAACGGCGGTACGGCAGTTGTCTGGGCGGACGATGGCGAGTGGTCTGCCCGGGCGAGCGAACAGGCTCGCGTACGGGGCTTGAGCCTGTTCACGGTGGGCGAGGAGGGGGAGTCTATCCGCCTTCTCGCCCGTCACCCCGGCCAGCTTGGCCAGGTGCTGGAAATCGAATTCGGGGGTGCGGCGCGCAAGGTCAACCTGCCGCTGATCGGCGCCTATCAGGCGGCGAATGCGCTGGTTTCGGCGGGTCTGGCGATTGCCACTGGCGAGGAGCCGGACCGCGTGTTCGATGCGCTTTCGCGGCTGCAGCCGGTGCGCGGGCGGCTTGAACGTGCAGCGATTACCCGCGCCGGCGCGCCGGTCTATGTCGACTATGCCCACACGCCCGACGCGCTCGAAGCCGCGATTGCCGCGCTGCGACCGCACGTTGCCGGACGCCTGATCGTCGTGTTCGGCGCGGGCGGCGACCGTGATGCCGGCAAGCGCTCGCAGATGGGCCGCATCGCTGTGGAACAAGCAGAACCTGCCATTGTAACCGATGACAATCCGCGCGGCGAAGATCCCGCCGAGATTCGCCGCCAGATCCTCGCTGGTGCGCAGGGAGCGCGCGAGATTGGCGACCGCCGTGCGGCCATCGCCGCCGCTGTTACCGAAGCCAGCAAGGACGACATCGTCCTCATCGCCGGCAAGGGGCACGAGCAGGGCCAGATCATCGGGCGCGGTGCCGAAACCCGCGTCCTGCCATTCGACGACGTCACCGTAGCACGGGAGGCTGCCGGCCAATGAATATCGCCGCCCTTATCGACTGGCCGATCGAAGCGATCGACGATGCCGGCCTTGCGCTGTGGACCTCCGAAGCCATCGTTCGCGCCACATCCGGCACGGCCAACGCACATTTCCAGGTCTCGGGCGTCGAGATCGACAGCCGCGACGTGCTGCCGGGCGACCTGTTCTTCGCGCTCAAGGGCGAGGCGATGGACGGCCACCGCTTTGTCGAAGCGGCATTTGAGCGCGGCGCAGCGGCGGCCATTGTCGACCGCCCCATCCGCGGGCCGCATATCCTCGTCAAGGATACTTTCACCGCGCTCCAGCACCTTGCCAAGGCGGCGCGCGAGCGCAGCCATGCGCGGATCGTTGGCGTCACCGGTTCGGTCGGCAAGACCGGGGTCAAGGAAGCCATCTTCGCCGCTCTCGATCGCGGATCGAACGGACAGGCGCACCGCTCGGTAAAGAGCTATAACAACCATGTCGGCGTTCCGCTGAGCCTCGCCCGCCTGCCCGAACGCGCCAAGTTCGGCGTGTTCGAGATGGGGATGAACCACGCAGGCGAGATTGCCAGCCTCGCCACGCAGGTTTGCCCGCACGTCGCCGTGATCACCACGATTGCCCCGGCGCACATCGAAAACCTCGGCAGCGAGGAAGCGATTGCCGATGCCAAGGCGGAGATTTTCCTTGGCCTCGAACCCGGCGGCACGGCAGTGATCCCGGCAGACAGCCCGCATTACTGGCGGCTGCGCGCCGCAGCCGAAAAGCAGGGCGCGAAGGTTGTCTCGTTCGGCACGGCGGCTCACGCCAATGTCCGCCTGCTCGATGCTGTGCAGGCCCCGGGCGGCGGTTCGCTGGTGACGGCTGACCTTGGCGACCGGCGGCTGTGCTACACCGTTGCCGCCCCGGGAGATCACTGGGTGGCCAATTCGCTCGGCGTGATCGCCGCAGTCCGTGCTGCCGGGGGCGATCTTGGCGCAGCAGGTCTGGCGCTTGCCGAGATGGAAGGCCTGAAGGGCCGGGGCGCGCGTCACACCGTCAATATCAGCGGCGGAACCGCACTGCTGATCGACGAAAGCTACAACGCCAATCCCGCCTCAATGCGGGCCACATTGGCGCAATTGGGGGCGACAAAAGCTACGCGCCGCATCGCCGTTCTGGGCGCGATGAAGGAGCTGGGCGACTTCGCGCCGAAGTTTCATGCCGCGCTGATTGAGCCGATTGCTGCCGCCAAGGTCGATTACCTCGTCCTTGTGGGCGACGAGATGGCGGCTTTGGCCGACGAACTGGGGAAATCGGCGGGTTCCGCGCTTGGCTTTGCCGCGCCCTTCGCCCATTGCCGGACACCTGCCGAAGCATTGGAAGTGCTCGCGCAGTTCGGGTTGGAGCAGGGCGATGCCGTGCTTGTGAAGGGGTCGAATTCGGTTGGGCTTGGGGCTGTGGTGGCCGCGCTCGTCGAAGGGAAGGAATAGGATCGCCGAGGAATGCTCTACATCATTGCCGAATGGCTGCATTTCCCGGGTATCGTGAACCTCATCCGCTACCAGTCTTTCCGTGCGGGCGCCGCACTGATGACGGCGCTTGTCATCGGCCTGATCATCGGCCCGCGCTTCATCAATATGCTGCGCCTGCGTCAGGGCAAGGGCCAGCCGATCCGCACCGACGGACCGCAGACGCACCTTGCCAAGCGCGGCACGCCGACCATGGGCGGGTTGATGATCCTCGTCTCGCTGGTCATTTCGATGCTGCTGTGGATGGACCTCAGCAACCCGTTCCTCTGGGCCTGTCTGTCCGTGACCATCGGCTTCGGCATCATCGGTTTCCTTGACGATTACGACAAGGTGAAGAAGCGTTCGACTGCCGGGCTTTCCAGCAAGTTGCGGCTGGGGCTGGAATTCCTCGTCGCTGGCATCGCGAGCTACATCATCGTCAGCCAGATTGACACGAACCTCTATATCCCGTTCCTTTCGGGCCGCTACATCCCGCTGGGTCCGCTCTATTACGTCTTTGCCGCCGTCGTCATCGTCGGCGCGGGCAATGCCGTGAATCTGACGGACGGGCTTGACGGGTTGGCCACCATGCCGGTGATCATCGCGGCTGGAACCTTCGCGATTATTGCCTACCTCGCTGGCCGCATCGACTATGCCGGCTACCTCGGCATCCCGCACGTTCCGCGCGCGGGCGAACTGGCGATCCTCTGTGCCGGGATCATGGGGGCAGGGCTGGCCTTCCTGTGGTTCAACGCGCCACCGGCCGCCGTCTTCATGGGCGATACCGGCAGCCTTGCCCTCGGCGGGGCGCTGGGCGCAATCGCGGTTGCCGCACATCACGAGATCGTGCTCGCCATCGTCGGCGGGCTCTTCGTGATGGAGGCGCTGTCGGTGATCATTCAGGTGTTCTGGTTCAAGCGAACCGGGCGCCGCGTGTTCAAGATGGCGCCGATCCACCACCACTTCGAACAGAAGGGCTGGAAGGAAGAAACCGTCGTCATCCGTTTTTGGATCGTCTCGATCATCCTTGCGCTGATCGGCCTGTCCACGCTGAAACTGCGGTAACGCCGCGCCGATGCTCACCTCCGCCGCCTTTGCCGGAAAGCGTTACGCGGTCCTCGGCCTTGCCCGTTCGGGGCTGGCCGCGGTGCGCACGCTGGTGAAGAGCGGGGCCCATGTCATGGCCTGGGACAACCGCGAAGAACCGCGCCAGCAGGTCATGGCCGAATTCGGCGACAAGGTGGAGCTGGCCGATCCGGTTGGTGCCGACCTTGCCGGGTTCGACGGCATCGTCGTCTCGCCCGGCGTGCCGCTCAACACCCATCCGATCGCCAGCGAAGCGGCGGCCGTCGGCGTCCCGGTGATCGGCGACATCGAACTGTTTGCGCTGGCCCGTGCAGACCTGCCTGCGCACCGCGTCATCGGCATCACGGGCACCAACGGCAAGTCGACCACGACCGCGCTGGTCCACCATCTGCTCAAGAGCGCGGCGCTGCCGGTGCGGATGGGCGGCAACATCGGACTTCCCATCCTCGCGCAGGATCCGCTGCCGGCGGGCGGGGTTTATGTTCTCGAACTGTCGAGCTACCAGATCGACCTGACCTACAGCCTCGCTTGCGAGGTGACCGCGCTGCTCAACATCACGCCTGATCATCTCGATCGCTATGATGGTTTCGGCGGCTACACCGCGTCGAAAGCGCGACTTTCCGAAATGCAGCGGGCAGAGCAGCACGCTGTGTTCGGTACTGGCGATCCCGAAACGTTGGCCATCGCCAGCCGCGAACAGGCGCGCCGCGCGCCGGGACTGGTTCATTACGCCGATGGCTCGCGCGTGGCTGCGATGCAGCCGGACTGGCCGACGCTGCAAGGCCCGCACAACCTGCAGAACGCGGCGGTTGCGGTGGAGATCGTCGAGGCGCTCGGCCTGACCGAGGGTCAGTGGCGCCCGGCCATGGCAACTTTCAAGGGCCTGCCGCACCGCATGGAGCGCGTCGCCGAGGCGCAAGGCGTACTCTACATCAACGACAGCAAGGCGACGAACCCGGCCAGCACCGCACCGGCGCTCGCGGCCTTCCCGCCAAAACCTGATCGCCGCGTCCACTGGATCCTCGGCGGCCTGCCCAAGGGCGACGATCTTGACGAATGCGCGCCGTTCTTCGGCAATGTCGCGGCGGCCTATACCATTGGTGAGGCCGGGCCGAAGTTCGCGAACCTGCTCGAACCCTATATGCCCGTCCGCCGCAGCGAGATGATGTGTGAAGCGATCCGGCAGGCGATGGAAGAGGCCAAGCCCGGCGATGTCGTCCTGCTATCGCCTGCCTGTGCCAGCTTCGACCAGTTCCGCGATTACGAAGCGCGCGGCGATACCTTCCGCCAGATCGTCGATGCCCTGCTCGAAGGTGGGTCCTGCTGATGGCGAGCAATCCGCCTTTCGTCCCCCGTTCCGGCATCACGCCCGGCGCTGGCAATCGCCGGCGCAGCAAGGTTCAGGAAATCGCGGTCTGGTGGCGCGAGATTGACCGGGTGGCGCTGGTGCTGGTGCTCGCGCTGATGGCGATGGGCGCGGCAGCAGTGGCGGCTGCCTCTCCGGCCAGCGCGCGCAAGCTGTCTACCGCGAATATCAAGCTTGATGATCTGCACTTCTTCTGGCTGCAATTGCGTGTCCAGTTCGCCGGCATCCTGGTGATGCTTGGCGCGTCGTTCATGTCGAAGGAATGGGCGCGGCGCGTGGGCATCGTGCTTGGCGCGGCCATGCTGGTCGGGCTGGTGCTGGTGCTGCTTCCCGGTATCGGCCATTCGGTCAAGGGTGCTCGGCGCTGGGTCAATCTGGGCGTCGGATCGTTGCAGCCGTCCGAATTTCTCAAGCCGGCCTATGCGATCCTGATGGCATGGATCCTCAGCTGGAAGATCCGCGACGCCAAGATCCCGGTGATCCCGATCACCGCCGGCTTGATGATCATGGTTTCGGCCCTGCTGATGGCCGAGCCGGACTTCGGGTCGACGGTGCTGTTCGTTGGCGTGTGGTTCGTGCTGGTCATGCTTTCGGGCATGGACATGAAGAAAATTTCGATCCTGATCGGTGGCGGTCTGACGGCGGTGATTGCGACCTATTTCCTCTATGACAACGCCCGCCACCGGATCGACAATTTCCTCGGTGGCGGCACGGCCTATGACCAGGTCGACTTGGCCCACAAGACCATCACCGCCGGCGGCTGGACCGGCAGCGGCATGTGGCTGGGTATGCGCAAGCTGGCGCTGCCCGAGGCGCATACCGATTACATTTTCTCGGTCATCGGCGAGGAATTCGGTCTGCTGTTCTGCCTGATGATCGTCATCGTATACCTCGCGCTGATCGTGCGCGTGCTGCTCCGCCTGATTGACGAGGAAGACCTGTTCACGGTGCTCGCAGGGGCTGGGCTGGCGGTGCAGATCGGCGGACAGGCCTTTATCAACATCCTCGTCAATCTCGGCCTGTTCCCGTCAAAGGGCATGACCCTGCCACTGATTTCCTACGGTGGTTCGTCCACGCTGGCGCTGTGCTTCGGCATCGGGCTGATGCTGGCGATCACCCGCCGCAATCCGTTCCTGCGGCGCGAACCGTTCAACCTATTTCCTCCGGAGACCCAGCGATGACCGCCGTCAGCCGCCATTTCGTGCTGGCCGCAGGCGGCACGGGCGGACACCTGATCCCCGCCTTCGTGCTTGCCGAAGAGCTTGAGCGCCGCGGGCACCACGTGGCGCTGATCACGGACGCGCGGGGCGCGCAGATCCCCGGCAAACCCGCCGGCCTGACCGCACACGTGCTTCCCGCCGGCCGACTTCAGGGCAAGAACCCGCTGTCGTGGATCAAGGGCGTGCGTGCCATCATGGAAGGGCGGCGCATGGCGCTGCGCCTGTTCGAAAGTTTTGAGCCAAGTTGCGTGGTCGGCTTCGGCGGCTATCCCGCGTTCCCGGCGCTGATGGCGGCGCAATCGGCGGGGATCCCGACGATCATCCACGAACAGAACGCCGTGCTGGGCCGGGTCAACCGGTTCCTTGCCGGCAAGGTCAATGCCATTGCCACGGCCTATAGCCACATCGACCGGCTGGCCCCCAAGCTTGAGGAAAAAGTCCACCTCGTCGGCAACCCGGTTCGCGCCGATGTGCTGGGCTTGCGCGAAAAGCCCTATCCGGCGTTCACCGAGGACGGCCTGCTGCGCGTGCTGGTGACAGGCGGCAGCCAGGGTGCGCGAGTACTGTCCGAAGTTGTCCCCGATGGCCTCGCCATGCTGCAGCCCGCGCTGCGCGAGCGCCTGCAGGTCACACAGCAGTGCCGCGCCGAGGATATCGAGGCGGTCCGCGCGCGCTATGCCGGACATGACATTCCCGCCGAACTCGGCACCTATTTTGAGGACATGGCGAACCGCCTGGCCGACGCGCATCTGTTCATCGGCCGCGCCGGAGCCTCGACCGTGTCAGAGCTGACGGCGGTTGGTCGCCCGGCGATCCTCATCCCGCTCCCCATCGCCACCGACGACCATCAGGCCGCCAATTGCCGCGACATCGTCGAGGCCGGCGGCGCGCGCGCGATCCGTCAGGAACGCTTTACCGCGGTGGAACTCGCCAAGCAGATTCAGGCCATGGCGCAGAATCCCGGCAGCCTTGCCAATGCTGCCCACGCTGCATGGAACTGCGGCTATCCCAATGCTGTCGCCGATCTAGCCGATCTGGTGGAAAGCTTCGGCGCTGCCCCCATGATGGACGTCATCCGCGTCGGCGGCAGCGCGCAGGCGCATCAGGGCAAGGAAGCACTGGCCATGGAGACGCCCGAATGAAGGGCGTCGGCACGGAAATCGGCACGATTCATTTCGTCGGCATCGGCGGCATCGGCATGTCGGGCATTGCCGAGGTGATGAACAACCTTGGCTACACGGTGCAGGGCAGCGACATTGCCGAGGGCTATGTCGTAGAGGGCCTGCGCAAGCGCGGAATCAAGGTTTTCATCGGCCATGCGACCGAGAACGCCGTCGATGCCGCCGTGGTCGTTACCTCGACCGCAGTGAAGCGCGACAATCCCGAAGTCGTCTACGCGCTCGAACACCGCATCCCGGTGGTGCGCCGCGCGGAAATGCTCGCCGAACTGATGCGGTTGAAGAACACCGTCGCCGTGGCTGGTACGCACGGCAAGACCACGACGACATCGATGGTCGCGGCGCTGCTCGATGCCGGCGGGGTCGATCCCACGGTGATCAATGGCGGCATCATCAATAGCTACGGCTCGAACGCCCGCCTTGGCGCGAGCGACTGGATGGTGGTCGAAGCCGATGAGAGCGATGGCTCGTTCCTGCGCCTCGACGGCACCATTGCGGTCGTCACCAACATCGATCCCGAACACCTCGACCATTACGGATCGTTCGATGCGGTGAAGGATGCCTTCGTCGAATTCATCGAGAACGTGCCGTTCTATGGCTGCGCGGTGCTATGCATCGATCACCCCGAAGTCCAGGCGGTGATCCCCAAGGTGCGCGATCGCCGCGTGGTGACTTACGGTTTCTCGGCCCAGGCCGACGTGCGCGGTGAGAACGTGACGCCCTATCCCGGCGGCAACCGCTTCGATGTCGTCGTGCGCGAACGCGATGGCTCGCAGCGCCGGATCGAGGGGATCGAACTGCCGATGCCCGGCCGCCACAACGTGCAGAACGCGCTCGCTGCCGTTGCAGTAGCGGCGGAAATGGGTTGCACTGACGATGTCATCCAGACCGGCTTCCACAAGTTCCACGGCGTCAAGCGCCGCTTCACAAAGGTGGGTGAGGTAGATGGTACGACGGTGATCGACGATTACGGCCACCACCCGGTCGAAATTCGCGCCGTGCTCTCCGCTGCGCGCGAAGGCGTGGGCACCGGGCGGGTCATCGCCGTGGTCCAGCCGCACCGCTTTACCCGCCTGCGCGATCACATGGAAGACTTCCAGTCGGCATTCAACGATGCCGACATTGTCTATGCCGCGCCGGTATATGCCGCAGGCGAAGCGCCAATCGAGGGCGTGGATTCGCAGGCTCTGGTCGAGGGCGTAAAGGCGCGCGGCCACCGTGCGGTGTTCACCGTGGCGGGAGCCGACGAGCTTGCCGAAGCGCTGGCGAACTCGGCGCAGCCCGGCGACATGGTCGTGTGCCTTGGCGCGGGCGATATCACCAAGTGGGCCGCCGGTCTGGCCGATGCGATCAAGCTCAAGAGGGGGGCATGATGGCCGACACCCTCCCGCGCGTCGCCGGCAAGTTGACTGCAGATGCTCCGCTGGCGCCGCTGGTGTGGTTCAAGTCGGGCGGCACGGCGCAGTGGCTGTTCGAGCCGAAAGACCTCGCCGACCTGCAACAGTTCCTGCGCGACCTTGATCCGGTCGTGCCCGTCATGGCTCTGGGTCTTGGTTCGAACATGATCGTCCGCGATGGCGGCGTTACCGGCGTGGTCGTGCGGCTGGGCAAGGCCTTTGCCAAGGTCACCGCGAGCACCGGCCTGACGCTCGATTGCGGCGGCGGGGCGAGCGGGATTCTCGTTTCCTCCACCGCGCGTGACAATGCCATTGCCGGCCTCGAATTCCTTCGCTCGATCCCCGGCACGGTCGGCGGCTTCGTGCGGATGAACGGCGGCGCTTATGGCGGCGAGGTCAAGGATATCCTCGTCGATTGCGACGTCGTGCTGCGCTCGGGCGAGCTGGTCACGCTGCCGGTTGCCGACCTGCATTACACCTATCGCCACTCCGAACTTCCCGAAGGCGCCATCGTCGTCGCCGCGCGATTCAAGGGCCGCCCGGGCGAACCCGCCGCAATTCAGGCAGAAATGGACCGGATCTCCGCCAGCCGCGAAGCCAGCCAGCCGCTGCGCTCGAAAACCGGCGGCTCCACCTTCAAAAACCCTGAAGGCCAAAAGGCCTGGGAACTGGTCGACAAAGCCGGCTGCCGGGGCCTCCAGATCGGCGGCGCGCAGGTGAGCGAGAAGCACACCAACTTCCTGATCAACACCGGCGATGCCACCAGCGCCGATATCGAAGCGCTGGGCGAAGAAGTGCGCCGGCGCGTGAAAGACAACTCGGGCATTACGCTCGAATGGGAAATTCAAAGGGTAGGTAAGAAGTGACTTTGCCGAAGCTTCACATCGCGGTCCTGATGGGCGGTTGGTCCAGCGAACGGCCGGTTTCGCTCATGTCGGGCGAGGGCGTTGCCAAGGCGCTGGAATCGCGCGGGCATCGGGTCACGTGGATCGACATGGACCGCGATGTCGCGCTGAAGCTCACTGAGGCGAAGCCCGATGTCGTGTTCAACGCGCTCCACGGCTGCCCGGGCGAGGACGGCACGGTGCAGGGCATGATGGACCTGATGGGGCTGACTTACACTCACTCCGGCCTCGCAACCTCGGTCATCGCGATCGACAAGGAACTGACCAAGCAGGCGCTGGTCCCGCACGGCATCCCGATGCCCGGCGGGCGCGTGGTGCAGAGCGAGGAGCTTTACGAATGCGATCCACTGGCGCGGCCCTATGTGCTGAAGCCGGTTAACGAAGGTTCTTCTGTGGGCGTCGCCATCGTGACCGATGAGGGCAATTACGGCCAGCCGATCAGCCGCGAGGCGAAGGGGCCGTGGCAGGAGTTTTCCTCGCTTTTGGCAGAGCCGTTCATTCGCGGACTCGAACTGACCACGGCGGTCATCGGCGACCGCGCGTTGCTGGTCACCGAACTGAAGCCCAAGTCCGGCTTCTACGATTTCGATTCGAAGTACACCGACGGTATGACCGAGCATGTGTGCCCCGCCGAGATCCCAGACGACATTGCCGAAGCTTGCAAGGAGATCGCGCTGCGCGCCCACAAGCTGCTCGGCTGCAAGGGCGCAAGCCGCAGCGATTTTCGTTGGGATGACCAGCGCGGGGTCGAAGGGCTGTTCCTGCTTGAGGTCAACACCCAGCCGGGCATGACGCCGCTCAGTCTGGTGCCTGAACAGGCGAAGCATTGCGGCATGAGCTATGAAGACCTCGTCGAGGAAATCGTTGCCGAGGCGATCCGCGATAGGGCCGGGGAGGCAAAATGAGCCAGACCATCCGCCGCAAGGGAAGCAACGTCCGCAAGGTCGCCGCGCAGCAGTCCAAAGCGCGCTCGGTGCGCAATGCCAAGGCGAAGACCGGCTCCATGCTCGATAGCTTCATGAACTGGCTGCCGGTCAGCGAGGAGGTGCTGCAGCGCCTGTTCCTGCTGTTCATCCTTGCGGTTGCAGCCATCGCCGTCGTCGTGATCGCGCGGCTGGCGGGCGTGCCTGAACTGATCGGGCGGCAGTTCGCCATGGCGGCGGGCGATGTCGGCTTTTCGGTCAACAAGGTCGAGGTGCGCGGGGTCAAGCACCTCAACGAGCTCAAGATATACGAACGCGTCGATACGGCGATGGGCCGGCCGATGCCCGAAGTCGATGTCGACCAGATCCGCAGTGAACTGGTCCAGCTCAACTGGATCGAGGATGCCCGCGTTTCGCGCCAGTTGCCTGACCGGCTGGTGATCGACGTAGTGGAACGCAAGCCTCACGCCGTGCTGCGCAAGCCTGACAAGCTGGTGCTGATCGATGCCACCGGCCACGAACTTGAACCGATTTCCGCTGAACGCGCCAAGGGCAAGCTGATCGTCTTCGGTCCCGGTTCAGCCAAGCAGGTCGAAGCGCTGACCACGCTGCTCGGCGCGGCCCCTGCGCTCAAGCCGCAGGTGACCGAAGCCGAATGGGTGGGCAACCGCCGCTGGAATGTCGCTTTCAAGACCGGCCAGATACTAGCCCTTCCGGAAGGGGAGAAGGATGCCGCCAATTCATTGATGACCTTTGCACGGCTGGACGGCGTCAACCGCCTGCTCGGCGGCAAGGTCGCCGTGTTCGACATGCGCACGGCTGGCCGCATCTATTTCCGCGTGCCTGAGCGGGCCGCTGACGCCGCGACAGCCACGGCGAAGGCTGCAGCGGCAAAGGCGGCGGAAAAGTCTGCCTCTGCCGAAACGAAGGATGCCAACGACACCAAGGTCGCCAGCGCCAAGGTCGCCAGCGCCAAGACCGACAAGGCCAAGCCCGGCGAGAAGAAGAAGGAGCAGCAATAGTGGCACAGCCCCGCATTGCGCGCCTGTTCGGCGCGGTAAACATCGGCTCCTTCCGCATTTCCGCGATGATCGCGGGCATTACGGAAACCAATGAGATGGTCGTCCTCGGCTCCGCCCACCGCGCGGCGCAGGGCGTCAAGCGCGGCTATGTGACCGACATGACGGCGGCTACCTATGCGGTGCGCGATGCGCTGGAACGCGCAGAGAAGATCGCCGGCGTAACGGTCAATTCGGTGTGGATCGGCACGTCAGGGGCAGGGCTAACCAGCCAGACCGCTCAGGTCGAGATCGAGATTGGCGGTCGCCGCATCGAACAGGACGACATCGATCACCTTTTGGTCGCCGGGCGCGATGTGATCCAGCCTGACGGGCGCATGGTACTCCATGCCCAGCCGGCGCATTACACGCTCGACGGGGCGCATGGGGTGGCCAATCCCAAGGGGCTCCATGCCGAGCGCCTCGGGGTAGACATCCACGTCATGCTGGCGGACGGCGCGCCGATCCGCAACATTACAGAAGCCGTGCAGAACGCGCATATCGATGTCGAGGCCGTCGTCGCCTCGCCGATCGCCGCCGGCCATGCCTGCCTTTCCACCGAAGAACGCGATCTGGGTGTGGCTCTGGTTGAAATGGGCGCGGAAGTGACCAACGTTTCGGTCCACGCTGGCGGCATGCTGCTCGGCCTTGCCTCGATCCCGATGGGTTCGGGCGATGTCACAGATGCCATTGCCTCGGCCTTCGGTATTCGCCGTTTTCAGGCAGAGCGGCTGAAATGCGTCAACGGCTCGGCCATCGCCAGCCCCGCCGATCACCGCGAGATGATCGCGATCAACGCGCCGGGCGAAGAGAACGCCGGTCCGGTCGCACGCCATGCCGACGAGGCGAACCGGATCCCGCGCGCTGAACTGGTCGCGGTGATCACGCAGCAGCTTGGTCGCTTGATGGAAGAAGTGAACAAGGCGCTCAAAGTGCTTGGATTCACTGGAACAAAGGGTCAGCTCGTGGTTTTTACCGGCGGCGGTGCGGAACTGACCGGCCTTGCCGATTTTGCGCAGTCCGCGCTCGGCAAGCCTGTCCGGGTGGCCAAGGCCCCCGAAATCCGGGGCCTTGCCGATGCCCACGCCAAGCCGGGATTTGCGGCTTTGGCCGGCCTGATCCTCTATGCGGCGGCCGATCCGATCGACATCCGGGCGATCGGGCCTAACTATCAGCAAACCCATACCTATGCGGGCATGGGCCTGGCCGTACGGGTGTGGAGGGCCATCCGTGAATATTTCTAGGTTGAATCCCTTAGGCTTGGCCTGTGGACAACGTCTGAAAGTGGCTTGGGGAACCGAGTCGAAGCGTGTCAATATTAGAAGTGCGCACCCGTACCCGCGGCATGGGTCTATTTGGAGAGCGAGATGAGCATCAACATCGGTCCACCGGCAGTGGAAGAACTGCGCCCGCGCATCGTCGTGATCGGCGTTGGTGGTGCTGGCGGGAACGCGATCGCCAACATGATCCGGGCGGAAATCGAAGGCGTTGATTTCGTCATCGCCAACACTGACGCCCAGGCGCTGAACACGTCGGTTGCCGAACAGCGCATCCAGCTTGGCCCGGACATCACCCAGGGCCTCGGCGCCGGTTCGCGCCCCGAAGTGGGCAAGGCTGCGGCTGAGGAAACCCTGACCGAGATCGAGCGTTCGCTTGATGGGGTGCACATGTGCTTCATCGCGGCCGGCATGGGCGGCGGCACCGGCACCGGTGCGGCTCCCGTGATCGCCAAGGCTGCGCGTGACAAGGGCGTGCTCACCGTCGGCGTCGTGACCAAGCCGTTCCTGTTTGAAGGCACCCGCCGCATGCGCGCTGCGGAAGCCGGTATCGAGGAACTGCAGAAGCACGTCGATACGCTGATCGTCATTCCGAACCAGAACCTGTTCCTCGTCGCGAAGGCCGAAACGACCTTCAAGGAGGCCTTCAGCCTGGCCGACGAAGTGCTGCAGCAGGGTGTGCGGTCGATTACTGATCTCATGGTCATGCCGGGCCTGATCAACCTCGATTTCGCCGACGTCCGCTCGGTCATGGGCGAAATGGGCAAGGCGATGATGGGCACGGGCGAGGGTGCGGGCGAAAACCGTGCGCTCGAAGCGGCCGAACGCGCCATCTCGAACCCGCTGCTCGACGGCGTGTCGATGCAGGGCGCCAAGGGCGTGATCATCTCGATCATCGGCGGCGACGACATGAAGCTGCTCGAAGTCGATGAGGCCGCGAACCACATTCGCGAGCTTGTCGATCCAAATGCCAACATCATCTGGGGTTCGGCGTTCAACCCGGACCTGCAGGGCAAGATCCGCGTCTCGGTCGTTGCCACCGGCATCGAACAGACCGCCGAAATGGCGACCGAAGCGGCCAAGCCTTTCAGCCTCAGCGCATCGCGCGGGCCAGTGCTTCCAACGGCTGGCATGGAGCAGACTGCCCCGGCTGCTGCTGCCCCGGCAGTGCCTGAACCTTATGTCCCGGCGCCCGAACCGGAAGCGGCGGCTGACGAAGACGCGTTCGAGCTGGGCGAATTTGCCGAGTCCGATGAAGCCGAAGCTGCCGATGCGGCGCCCGAAGACGCCGGCTGGACTTCCGCCGAAGCTGCGGATGAACCTGCAGAAGCGTCCGCGCCGGCCGCCGGTGACGACGATCTGCTCGGCAGCGCCAGCCGCCTGGTCGAGGAAGATGAAGGCTCGCCGCTGATGCGCAAGCGCCCGCTGGTGTCGTCCAGCAGCGAAGCCGATGAAAAGGCACCGCGCCTGTCGTCGAGCAGCGCCGGCAGCACTCTGTTCGAGCGTATGGCGAACCTGTCGCGCGGCGGCAGCTCGTCTGACGAAGCGGAAGAGGATGAAGCCAAGGACGAGGCCGATACGCCTTCGATCTCGATTCCGCGCTTCCTCGGACGCCAGAACAACCAGTAACTTGGCCCCCGGCGCGCTGGTCGCGCCGGGCTGCCCCGTTCGTGCGCCGTTCAGCATCATTGCGCCATTGTCGCAGCGGCGTTGCTGTGTCAGGCCGCAACGGGATCGGGGTCGCGCGTGGGTGGAGTGAACGTGTCGCAATTTTCGAAGTTCGGGGCGTTGAAGTTCGGCGGGATATTCGCGCTGGCTCTCGCTGGGCTTGCCGCTGCGCCGCTTCCGGCATTGGCCCAATCCACGTCCCGTGCGGTTGTTCAGGCTCTGCCGGGACCGGAATCGCAAGCGCTCAATTCCGCACTTTCCCGGCTCGGGCGTAATCCGAAAGACGTGGTTGCGCTGATCGATGCCGGCAACGCCGCGCTTGCCATGGGCGATGTTGACGCCGCCGTCGGCTTTTTCGCCAATGCCGACTCGATCCAGCCCAACAGCCCGCGCGTCCGCGCCGGTCTGGCCGCGGCGCTGGTGCAGAACGGCAATCCCTATGATGCGATTCCCCTGTTTACCGAGGCCGAAGGCGCCGGCGGCATGGACCCCCGGCTCAATGCCGATCGCGGGCTCGCCTATGATCTGGTCGGCGACAATGCCACTGCCCAGAAGTATTACCGGCTGGCGCTGGCAGCCTCGCCCAGTGACGAAGTGAAGCGCCGCCTTGCGCTCAGCCTCGCCATCGCCGGCAATCGTACCGGCATGGAAGAGGTTCTGATGCCACTGCTGCAAAAGGCGGACAAGCCGGCCTATCGCACCCGGGCGTTCGCGCTCGCCATCCTTGGCAAGCCGGACGAGGCGGTGACGATCGCTTACCAGTCGATGCCGCAGGACCTGGCCGTCGGAATCTCGCCCTACCTGCGCTACATGCCGCGCCTGACCAAGGCGCAGCAGGCGGCAGCGGCGACTTTCGGCCATTTTCCGCGTGCAGCCGACATTGGCCGTGATGATCCGCGCGTCCTGCGGTATTCCCCGCCGGTGCACGTTGCCACCGCAGAAGGCACGCTCGTCCCTGTCGGCAAGCCGCTCGGCAAACCGGAAAAGGGCACCGAAAAGGGTCGGGACGAGAAGGCCAAGAAAACCACGCAGCTCGCCGTGGCGCGCGCGGCCAGTGCCGTGCCGGTGCCGCAACGCGCGGCGCTGCCGGATTTCAAGCCGGCGAGGGAAGAAACTGTCGCTCCGCTTCAGGTCAAGCCGCCGGTCTTGACGCAGGTTGAAACGCCGCCGGCGCGGCAGGTTGCCACCGTGACACTGCCACCGGCCAAGCCGCTGACCATCCCGTCCGCGCAGGTAACTCCGCCCGCGACGGCGCTTGCGACTGGTCCCGCGCTGGTTCCTGCACCTTCTACCGCTCCAGCAACCCTGCCGCCCGCAACTATTACAACTACTCCGAAGCCTACGCCTGCGCCTGCGCCAGCAATTGCCGCCGCGCCGCCGAAGCCGAAGTTCTTCGATGCCTTCGGCGACCTTGGCGCGCCAACAGCGGCAGCGGTGCCTGCCTCGGGCGCGGTGGACATTCGCAAGATCGCCGCAGCCAAGGCGCAGGCCGAAGCCAAGGTTACCAAGCCCAGTCACCCCAGCCGCATCTGGATCCAGGTCGGCGTCGGGCGGGGCAAGGGGCCGATGCAGTCTGACTGGAAGTCACTGGTCAAGGATGTTCCCGAACTGCTTCGCGGCAAATCGGCTTCGACCACCGACTGGGGCAAGACCAACCGCCTTCTGACTGGCCCCTTCGAGACTGAAAGCGCGGCAAAGGCCTTGCTGGCAAAGCTGAAGAAGCAGAAAGTCGATGCCTTCGTCTGGACGAGCCCGGCGGGGCAGGTGGTCGATCCGCTGTAGTTCCTGCTGCCGGCTCGGGGCTTTTCCACATGGTGTGAACAGGCTTGTAAAGTCATGCACAGGCCATCGCACTTGCTGGATTGTCCTTAACCGCGCGGCAACGCATCCAGCCGCCATGAACAGGAACATGATTTCGTGAGGACTGGCCAGGTTTCGATGAACCAGGACGAGGACGCTGCCCCGGTCGAGATGCTCGCATCGCTGTGCGAAGCGCGCGGCTGGCAGTATGAATTTGTTGGCGACGATGAATTGACCACGGAAATCCAGGGTTCGTGGGCGACGTACCAGCTGCGGGCGGTCTGGCGCAGCGAAGATCACGTGCTGCAATTGATCTGCCTGCCAGACATTCGCGTGCCCGATGACAAGAAGGCACCGATGTACGAGGTGCTGGCGCTGGTGAACGAGCAGCTCTGGCTCGGCCATTTCGATGTCTGGTCGAACGGCATGGTCCTGCTTTACCGCCACGCCATGATGCTGGGCGACGACGGTTTGCTAAGCGTTGCGCAGGCCCAAAGCGCGATCGAGACCGCAGTTGAGGAATGCGATCGCTTCTACCCGGCGTTCCAGTTCATCCTTTGGGGCGACAAGAGCCCCGCCGATGCCCTTGCCAGTGCGCTCGTCGACGCGGCGGGAGAAGCCTGAACGGCTTGCCGCGCGCCGGGGGCGTGGCTAACGCCGGGCCAGAAGCAACGGCGGGACCAGTGACATGAGCCTTTTGATCATCGGATGCGGCAATATGGGCGGTGCCATGCTGGCCGGGTGGCTGGCAGGTGGCATGAACCCGGCAGACGTGACCGTGGTCGATCCGCTGCGTCCCGAAGTGCCCCAAGGCGTCACGTTACTGCGCGAATTGCCGGCGGATGGCCAGTTTGGCGCAGTGCTGCTCGGCATAAAGCCGCAGCAACTGGCAGAGGCCGCCCCTGCCATTTCGGCGCTGATCGGCTCGCATACTTCAGTTCTTTCGGTGCTTGCCGGCGTTGACTTGCCCACGCTGGGCAAGGCGTTTCGGGGGGCGGGCGCGATCGTGCGGGTTATGCCGAACCTCGCCGCGGCGCTCGGCAAGTCTCCGATTGCGGTCTCGGGACCGGTCAGCCCGGCGCAAGCATCCGCGATCGAGACACTCCTCGGGCCGCTGGGCCAGATCGAATGGATTGCCGATGAAAGCCTGATGGACCTGATGACGGCACTGGTCGGATCTGGGCCGGCTTTCGTTTACCGCGTGATCGATGCATTGGCGCAAGGCGCGGAAAACCTCGGTCTGCCGCGCGGCCAGGCGGACCGGCTGGCGCTTGCCATGGTCGAAGGGGCGACGGCGCTGGCCGCCAGTTCGCCTGACAGTCCAGCCGAACTCGCCCGCAAGGTGTCCAGCCCCGGCGGAACCACGGTGGCAGGGCTGTCCGCGCTCGATGAAAACGCCGCATTGACGGCGCTGCTCGAGGAAACACTCCGCCGCGCGCGCGATCGGGGACGCGAATTGGCCGAGGCTGCGCGCGGCGCCAGCTGAGCTTGCTACAATTTGACACATATCCGCTCGTCCGGTTTCGCTTGAAACCACGGACGATAAGGCCGATATTGCCGGGACCGGCTTGTCGTCGCTCGGCGCCGGAAGGAGAGAACAATGGCTAACTGGAACGATCCCCAGCCCACTCGGACGGGCTTCGGTACGTCTCCGAGCATTGACGGCAAGAGCCTGGGTCAGACCGCGTCGTATGACATGGGCCTGCGCCGCTATATGCTGTCGATCTACAATTACATGGCATCGGGCGTCCTGCTTTCGGGCATCATCGCATTGGTGTTCGCATCGTCGGGCATGGCTGAAGCCGTGTTCGCAACGCCGCTGCGTTGGGTCATCATGCTGGCTCCGCTCGGTTTCGTCATGGCGATGAGCTTTGGCTTGAACCGCATGAAGACCTCTACCCTGCAGATGCTGTTTTGGGCTTTCTGCGTGGTCATGGGCCTATCGATGTCGACGATATTCCTGGTTTACACCGGTCCCTCCATCGCTTCGACCTTCTTCGCCACGGCGGGCGCTTTCGCGGGGCTCAGCCTGGTGGGTTATACCACCAAGAAGAACCTGTCGGGCATGGGTTCGTTCCTGACCATGGGCGTTTTCGGCCTGATTATCGCGATGCTGATCAACGCCTTCTTCCCGATGCCGGGCCTTGGCCTCGCCATCTCGATCCTTGGCGTGCTGATCTTTGCCGGCCTGACCGCCTATGACACGCAGCGCCTGAAGGAAGCCTACGCTCACGTCGCCGGAACCGACATGATGGGCAAAGTCGTGATCATGGGGGCACTCAGCCTCTACCTCGACTTCATCAACATGTTCCAGTTCCTGCTCAGCATTCTGGGTAACCGCGAATAAGCTGAGCGCGTCTGAACCGGAGGCTGATAAGCTTCCGTTCAGGAAAACAATGATTTGATCGTGCCCGGTGCGCTTATTGTCGCACCGGGCATTTTCTTTGGCGATGACTGGCGCTAGGATCAAAAGCGTATCGCCGTGCGTTGCTGGTGGGTTGAAGGTTTGCTGAAATGATCAAGTTTTCCATGAAGTCCTGCATCCAGTTGGCGGCCGTTGCCAGCCTGGCGATTTCCGGCTGTGCCGAAGCGAAGAAAAAGCCCGTGCCGCTCCCGCCGCCGCCCCCGCCCGCGCCGAAGATGGTCGTGGTTGCGTGGAAGCCGATCCCGCCCGAATGGGCCGCGCCGAACACCCAGGTGCCGCCGTTGCTTCCCGATGGTCTGCGCCAGAGCGTCAACCGCCAGATCACGCCAGCCCAGACCACCTGGAACCTGCGTTCGGGCTACAACGTGGCCGCGCTGAACTGTACGCAGCCCAAGCACGCCGACATCCTGATCAATTACCGCGCCTTCCTCAAGGCCCACGCCAAGACCCTCAAGGCGGTGAACGTCAAGGTCGATGCCGAATGGCGCGCCCGGTATGGCGCCGGCTTCATCAAGCCGCGCGAAAAGTACATGACCGAGGTCTATAACCATTTCGCTATCCCGCCGACGCTGCCCGCCTTCTGCGACGCAGCACTGGCGATGAGCCAGGAAGCAAAGTTGGTGAAGTCCGCCGATTTGCAGAACTTCGCTGCACGCAGTCTGCCCAGCCTCGAGATTGTGTTCGACGATTTCTTCAAGCGTTTTGACCAGTACCGGCTCGACATGGCGGCATGGGAAAACCGCTGGGGCAAGGACGCCGTTCCGGGCTCGACGGTGCTGGCAACGAATACGAATTCGACGATGTAAGGCGCGCCGCACGGGCGCAAAAATTGGCTTTTACGGGCGGTTTGCTTTCGCTAAAGCAGCCGCTCGCGCGGGCAGGGCCAGTCTTCCTGTCCGCACTCGCACTGGAACGGGGCCGTAGCTCAGATGGGAGAGCGCGTCGTTCGCAATGACGAGGTCAGGGGTTCGATCCCCCTCGGCTCCACCAGTGCTTGGGGTGCATGAATTGCCCCAGGACGGCCAGCAAACGGCGAATTTCTGCGCTTCAGGTGCTCACGACCAGTAGGTCGCTGCGCTCTGGTTCTCGAAATTCACCATTTTCGGCTCGTCCTGAGCCAATTTCTGCACCCCAAGCGCAATGAACAAACGACGCTCTTCTTGAGACACTCAAGCCTAAGCGCGACAATTGCATCAAGATCGGCTAACGGCACACCATGCATTTTCTAGACCAGGCAAAAATCTACATCCGCGCAGGCGCGGGCGGCCAGGGGGCCGTCTCGTTCCGCCGCGAAAAGTACGTCGAATATGGCGGCCCTGACGGCGGGAACGGCGGCAAGGGCGGCGACATCATTTTCGAAGCCATCGCCGGCCTCAATACGCTCATCGATTTCCGCTACACCCAGCACTTCAAGGCGCCGCGCGGCACTGGCGGTTCGGGCAAGGACCGCACCGGCGCCCAAGGGCCAGACCTCGTCATCAAGGTCCCGGTCGGCACGCAGGTCATTTCGGACGAGGACCGCGAAACGGTGCTGGCCGACCTGACCGAGGCCGGACAGCGGGTGACGCTACTTGAAGGTGGCATGGGCGGGCGCGGCAACGCCAGCTACAAGACCAGCACTAACCGCGCCCCGCGCCAACACCAGCCGGGCCTGCCAGCCGAGGAACTGTGGGTCTGGCTGCGCCTTAAGCTGCTCGCCGATACCGGCCTTGTTGGTCTGCCGAATGCCGGCAAATCAACCTTCATCAACAAGATCACCAATACCAAGGCCAAGGTCGGCGCCTATGCCTTCACTACGCTGCGCCCGCAGCTGGGCGTGGTGCGCCACCGTGACCGCGAATTCGTGCTTGCCGACATTCCCGGCCTGATCGCCGGGGCTGCCGAAGGCGCAGGGGTGGGCGACCGCTTCCTGGGCCACATCGAACGCTGCCGCGTGCTGATCCACCTGATCGATGCCAATGGCATGGATCCTGTCGAGGCGATGGAAGTGGTCGAGGAAGAACTCGCGGCTTATGGCGAAGGGCTGGATGAAAAGCCGCGCCTGATCGCGCTCAACAAGATCGACCTGATCGACAAGGAGTTGGTCGATGCGTTCAGCAAGGAACTGATCGCCGCCGGCGCTGCCGAAGTCTTCCCGATTTCGGGCGCGACAGGTGCCGGGATCGATGCCCTGCTGGACGGCGTGATCAGTTACCTCCCCTCCGCGACCGTTACCGAACGACCCGCTGGCGAGCGTGAAGAGAGCGACGACACGCCTTGGTCACCGATCTGACGGCGTCCGGGGAGTTGCATCCTGCGCTGTTTTCCCTAATCCCCGCTGCATGAACATCGCTCGCCTTTCCGACCTCGCTGACAAGGCCAAGTGTCCGCGTCTGGTGGTGAAGGTCGGCTCGGCGCTGCTCGTTGACCGCGAGGGCCCGCGCTCTGCATGGATCGAGGCGCTGGTGGGTGAAATTGCCGCCGCACGCGCGCGCGGACAGGAAGTCATCGTCGTTTCGTCGGGATCGATCGCGCTGGGCGCCCGCACGCTCGGGCTGGAAAAGGGCGGGCGCGGGAGCCTTGCCGATGCGCAGGCCGCCGCTGCCGTGGGGCAGATCGCGCTTTCGGGACTCTGGGCGGAACTGCTGCGGAAGCATGGGCTGACGGCAGCACAATTGCTGCTGACGCTGGAAGATCTTGAGGATCGCCGGCGTTATCTCAACGCCACGGCCACGCTAACCCGCCTGCTCGATGCCGGCGCGGTGCCGGTGGTGAACGAGAACGATTCGGTCGCCACGCAGGAAATCCGCTTTGGCGACAATGACCGGCTCGCCGCACGGGTAGCGCAGGCGGCGCGGGCCAGCGCAGTGCTGCTGCTATCGGACGTAGATGGCCTCTATGACCGTAACCCCAAGGACCCGGCGGCCAAGCTGCTGCCCGAAGTGCGCGGGGTTACCCCGGCGATCCGCGCGATGGCCGATGGTGGTTCCGCCTCGGGCATGGGGTCCGGCGGCATGACGTCGAAGCTGCAGGCTGCCGAAATCGCCGAGCGCGCTGGCATCGCGCTCGTCATCGGCAACGGCACCCACGATGCCCCGATGGCGCGGGTGATCGAACTGGGAATTGGCACGCTGTTTCTCCCGAAAGCCAAAGCTGGCGCTCGCAAGGCGTGGCTGGGCGGGCGGCTGCGGCTGAAAGGCACGCTGGTCGTCGATGCCGGGGCGGCAAAGGCCCTCGCCAAGGGATCGAGCCTGCTGGCTGCCGGGATCACCGACGTCGAAGGCACGTTCCAGCGCGGCGATGCTGTGGCGATACGAGATGGCGAGGGCCATCCGCTGGCGCATGGCCTTGCCGAATATGACGCCGAGGAATGTGCCAAGCTGGTCGGCCATCACAGTCGCGAACATGAAGCGCTGCTCGGCTATGCGCCGCGCTCGGCCATCGTCCACCGCGACCAGATGGTCCTGCTGTGACCCTGGTCCTGCTATGACTTTGGCGGTTACCGGCGCCACCGGCTTTGTCGGCCAGGCGCTGCTTGACCGTGCTGAGCAGTTGCAGCAACCGGTCCGCGCGCTCGCTCGCCGCAACCAGTCAGACCGGCAAGAGGTGGAGTGGATCGCGGGCGATCTTGATGACGTTGCCGCACTGGAACGCCTGATGCAGGGGGCAGAGGCGGTGCTCCACATTGCCGGATTGGTGAGTGCCCCCGATGTTGCCGGGTTCGACGCGGCCAATGTGGGCGGCACGCTGAACGTGATCGAGGCCGCCAAGCGCGCCGGTGTGCAGCGCCTGATCTTCGTATCATCGCTGTCGGCGCGCGAGCCGCATTTGTCGCTCTATGGTGCGTCGAAGGCGCGCGCGGAGAAGCTGGTCATGGCCAGCGGGCTCGATTGGACGATCGTCCGCCCGCCGGCGATCTACGGCTTCCGCGACAAGGAAATGCTCGACCTGTTCAAGGCGGCGAAGTGGGGCGTGATGCCAATGCCGGGCCGCGAGGGCCGCGCGAGCTATATCCATGTCGAAGATCTGGTGCGGCTGCTAATGAAGCTCATTCCCGGCGGCGAGACGGTGACTGGCAAGACTTTCGAACCAGATGATGGCCGCGAGCAGGGCTGGAGCCACCGCGAAATCGCGCGCGCCATCGGCTGGGCCGTGGGCAAGCGGCCGGTGATCGTTCATCTCTCATCCGGCTGGCTGCACCGCGCGGCGCGCTGGGGCGGCAAGCTTACGCGTGGGCGTTTCAAGCTGACCCCCGACCGCGCCGGCTACATGGCGCACCCCGACTGGGTGGCAAGTATGGAAGCCAAGGTTCCGGAATCACTATGGAAACCCATTGTGCCAACCCGCGAAGGGCTGAAGGCTACGGCGAAATGGTACCGCGAGCAAGGCTGGCTGTGATCGTTTGCCGATAGGCCGATAGGCTTGCCTGTCGTCCAGCCGGTCCGTTTCGCCTTGGCGCGCCTGCACAGGAAGGCGCACAAGGACCCTCACACATGGGTTGAGGAGTCCGAACGATGTCCACTTTGATCAAGGCTGGCGCTGATGACGCCAAGCGCTACTGGCTCGACGAAGGCCGCGGCGACAAGGGCGGTTTCATTCGCGAGGTCGATTATGCCGCTAACGCGCGCGGGCTTGATCCGCTGTTCGAAGGCATCAAGATCGTCGATTGCGACACGCATTTCACCGAACCGGCGGACTTGTGGGTCGATAATGCACCTGCCGGCATGAAGGCCAAGATGCCGCATGTGGAGCGCATCGGCGAGGCGGACAAGTGGGTCTGCAATGGCCGCGACTTCGGCAGCCTCGGCGGCAATGTCATTGCCAAGGACAAGAACAAGCTGCTCGGCAAGCTGGCTTTCCAGCGGTACGAACAGATCGCGCCGGGTTCCTATGACCTCAAGGAACGGCTCAAGGACATGGATGACATGGGCATCTGGGGGCACATCTGCTTCCAGAACGGCGGGGTGACCCAAGCCGGATCGCTCGTCGCGCTGGAAGATGATGCCTTGGCGATGGCGATCATCGAAATCTACAACGATGCCTGCAAGGACCGCATGGACGCATCAGGCGGCCGCGTGAACTGCATGGCGACACTGCCCTATTGGGACAAGAAACTGATGAACGCCGAGATGCGCCGCGTCGCGGACCTCGGTATCAAGGGCGTGGTCCTGCCCGACCGGCCCGAGCGCCTGTCCGAAGGCTATCTGGCAGAAGGAGGCGGTATTTCACCTTTCTGGGAGGAAGTGTTCGAGATCTGCCATTCGCAGGGCATCCCGATCAATTACCACCTCAACTCCTCGCTCGATGCCGAAAGCGCGATGTGGAACAACTTGGGCTTTGACCAACGCCTGCCGATTTCCGCGCTGATCCACCACATTGGCTGCGCGGCGACGATGTCGAACTTCATGGTTTCGGGCCTGCTCGACAAGTATCCGAACCTCAAGATCGGCCTGATCGAAAGCGGCGCGGGCTGGGTGCCGTTCTGGCTGGAAGGCATGGAGCACCAGCTCAGCGAATTCCGCACGACAATCAACCGCGGGCTGGAACTGAGCCCGACCGAGTATTTCCGGCGGAATTTCTGGGTCAGCTTCTGGTTCGAAACTGTCGCGCCGACCAAGCTGCTCGATGAAATCGGCGCGGACCGCATCCTGTTTGAAACCGACTATCCGCACCCGACTTCGCTCTATCCCGGCGTGCAGGACAAGCTGGTTTCAGTGCTGGGCCACCAGCCTTACGAGACGCGGAAGCTGATACTGCAGGACAACGCGAAGAAGCTCTATAACCTGCCAATCTGAGTCCCCGCGCAGGCGGGGACCCCGGCAGGCGAGGCGTTTCATGGCCTGAGGCCCCCGCCGTCGCGGAGGCTCGCAGCTCTTGTCAGAAGACCGGATCGTAACCGGGAGGCAGGTCGCCCTCGTCGGTGCTGGGTTCGCCCGGCACGTGGATGCCGCATTCGGTCTTGTCCCAGCCCTTCCAGCGGCCCGAGCGTGGGTCTTCGCCGGCGGCAACCTTGTGCGTGCATGGCGAGCAGCCGATCGAGGGGTAACCCTCGGCCACCAAGGGGTGCGCGGGCAGGTCGTGGCGGACGAAATAGGCGGCGAGATCGTCGGATGACCAGTCGGCCAGCGGGTTGATCTTCAGCCGGCCATACGCGTCGGACGTGTCGATCTCGAAGCGCGGCAGCCCGGCGCGGGTGGCGGACTGGAAGCCCTTGCGGCCAGTGATCGAGGCATCGAAGCGCTCGATAGCGCGCGCCAGCGGTTCGACCTTGCGGATTTCGCAGCAGCCATCGGGGTCATAGGACCAGCGCAGCCCGCTTTCGTCCCGGGCCTTCAGCTTCTCCGCATCGGGCGTCAGAACTTCAAGCCCGGTCAGGCCAAGCTGCGCCACCAGAGTATCGCGGTAGGCCAGCGTCTCGGGGAAATGCTTGCCGGTGTCGAGGAACAGCACCGGGGTCGACGGATCGATGCTGGCGACAAGATGAAGGAGAACAGCGCTTTCCGCGCCAAAGCTTGAAACCACGGCAATATCACCGGCCATGCGTTCGCGCAGCACCGTGCCGAGCATTTCGGCAGTGTCCGTGCCGCGAAACAGCCGGTTGAGCTGCACTGCTTCGGATTCGGTGAACCGCGGACCAGTGTCGATCCGGTCGATCTGGCGCTTTGGCATGGTCACGGTGTCAGCCATGCCTCTTGGCCCAGACGGGCGCGCGGCCGTCGACCGTTGGCTGGTAGACGTCGGCATAGCGCGCCATGGCGGCTTCGGCATCGGCCGTGTTGAGCGGATGTTCAGGGGCGAAGCTGTCAAACCCGCAGCGGCGCATATAGGCGAGCTGGTCGACCAGAACATCGCCCACGGCGCGCAGTTCGCCGACATAGCCCGCCTCGCGCAGGATACGTGCCGCTGAATAACCGCGTCCGTCGGTATAGGCGGGGAAGTTGACCTCGACGAGCTTCAGCCGGTCGAGATAGGGCAGCAGGACGCGCGCATCGTCACCCGGCTCGATGCGGACGGCGGCGGCGTTGGTCTGGTCGCCGAACGAATCGACGGTCACGGCCGGGTCGCCGGCGGGCTCGTCAGCGCGGTAGCGGAACTGGGTCTCAACCATTGGCCGGCTCCTTGGAGTAAATGGCTTCCTTGAACGGCGCCATGCCGAGGCGGCGGTAGGTATCGAGGAAGCGCTCGTCGCCCTGCTTGTTGGCGAGGTAGAGATTGGTCGCCTTTTCAACGGCATCGACAATGCCGTCCTCGTCAAAGCCGGGGCCGGTAATCTGGCCGAGCGAGGTGTCCGCACCTTCGCAGCCGCCGAGCAGGAGCTGGTAATTCTCCACGCCCTTGCGGTCGACGCCGAGGATGCCGATGTGGCCGGCGTGATGGTGGCCGCAAGCATTGATGCAGCCCGAAATCTTCAGCTTCAGCTCACCGATTTCCTGCTGCTTGCCGGCGAAACGCTCCGAAATCTTCTGCGCCACCGGGATCGAGCGGGCATTGGCGAGGCTGCAATAGTCGAGCCCCGGGCAAGCGATGATGTCGCCCACCAGATCGAGGTTCGCCGTGCCGAGACCAGCCGCGTCGAGCTTCTGCCACAGCGTGTAGAGATCGGCCTTGCGGACATGCGGCAGGACGATGTTCTGGGCGTGGGTAACGCGCAGTTCGTCGAACGAATATTCCTTCGCCAGATCAGCCATCAGGCGGATCTGGTCGCTGGTCGCATCGCCCGGAATGCCGCCAACCGGCTTCAGGCTGATCGTCGCCGAAAGGTAGCCCGGCTGCTTGTGAGCCAGGCAGTTGTTGTCCACCCACAGCGCGAAATCCGGGTCGCTGCGGTCAAGCTCGTCGCTCGCCGACAGGTCGAAAGCCGGATCGGTGAACTGCGCCTTGATGCGTTCCAGTTCGGCCAGCGGCGGCTCGATATTCTGGGTCAGCAGGTGCGCGAACTCTTCCTCGACTTGGGCAGTATATTCATCCTTTCCAAGCTCATGGACGAGGATCTTGATACGCGCCTTGTACTTGTTGTCGCGGCGGCCGTGGCGGTTGTAGACGCGCAGGCAGGCCTCGGAATAGGTAATCATCTGATCGAGCGGCACGTATTCGCGGACCAGCGGCGCGATCATCGGGGTGCGGCCCATGCCGCCGCCAACGTAGAAGGCGCAGCCCAGTTCGCCGGCATCATTACGCACGATCTGGATGCCGATGTCGTGCAGACGCATGGCCGCGCGGTCGGTGTTGCTGGCGATCACCGCCATCTTGAACTTGCGCGGCAGGTAGCTGAATTCCGGGTGGAACGTGGACCACTGGCGGATCAGTTCGGCATAGGGACGCGGATCGACGATCTCGTCGGCGGCGGCGCCGGCGTACTGGTCGGACGTGGTGTTGCGGATGCAGTTGCCGCTGGTCTGGATGGCGTGCATCTCGACCTTGGCGAGATCGGCCAGAATGTCGGGCGCATCGTCCAGCTTGATCCAGTTGTACTGGATGTTCTGGCGCGTGGTGAAGTGGCCGTAACCGCGATCATACTTGTCGGCGATATCACCCAGCATCCGCATCTGCGCGCTGCTCAGCGTACCATAGGGCACGGCGACCCGCAGCATGTAAGCGTGCAGCTGGAGGTACAGGCCGTTCATCAGGCGGAGCGGGCGGAACTGTTCCTCGGTCATCGAGCCATCAAGGCGGCGGCGGACCTGGTCACGGAAATCGGCAACGCGGGCATCGACCAGGGCCTGGTCGTATTTGTCATACTGGTACATCAGATCACCCAGTTGCCGGCGGCAGGGTCGGCAGGCTTGAGGGAAAGGTCGAGGCGGACGGTCGGGCCGAGCGCGCGAATGCGTTCCTTGATGTGGCCGGGGCGAATGCCGTCAGGCCCGTGCTCGCCGTCGATCACATAAGGGGCGACGACGCGGCGCGCGGCGTTTTCACGCGCGGCGATTTCCTCGCCATGCTCACCGACATCGGCGGCATCGGCAACGTGCAGCGACCAGCCGCTGCCGTCCCACCAGGTGACGGCACCGCTATTCAGGTCATTGCCGGTCAGGATCTTCATTGGGCAATCTCCAGCGCAAAGGCGCGCAATTCGTTTTCCGGCTGGGCCGTGACATGGCCGATCACGATCAGCGCTGGGCTCTTGATCTTTTCGCGCGCGACGAGGTCCGCGAGGCCGGCAACCGGACCACGAAGCACGCGCATGTTCGGGCGGCTGGCGTTTTCGATCACCGCCAGCGGGGTTTCGGGGGCGAGGCCATCGGCCATCAGCTTTTCGGAAATCGCCTCGCTAGTGGCGACACCCATGTAGATCACCAGCGTGCGTCCCTTGCCGGCAAGGCCGGACCAGTCCTGCTCGGTCAGGCCCTTGCACTGGCCGGCGACGAAGCTGACGATCGAGGCGCTGTCGCGGTGAGTCAGCGGGATCTGGGCTGCGGCTGCTGCGCCCATCGCGGCGCTGATGCCCGGGACGACCTGAACCGCCACGCCGGCAGCGCGGCATGCCTCTGCCTCTTCACCACCGCGGCCAAATACGAACGGATCGCCGCCCTTGAGGCGCACGACATCGTTGCCGGCGAGGGCTTCGCGCACCATCAGGGCGTTGATCGCATCTTGCGCCATGGTGTGGCGCGAGCGGCTCTTGGCGACCGAGATCAGGCGCGCGGCCGGACGCGCGAGCGCGAGGATCGCCGGATCGACCAGTCCATCGTGGACAATCAGGCCCGCCTGCATGACCAGCCGCGCGGCGCGCAGGGTCAGCAGATCGGGATCGCCGGGGCCGGCGCCGACGAGGTAAACCGTGCCGGGGGTGGGGATACTATCGCTCATGATGGACCAGATGGTCCCGCCCGCCTGCCATTGCCAGCGAGAAAGCCTTTGAAACGGCTTAGTTCAACTTTCCCTTGCGCGCTTTGGCTTTGGGCTTTGGTTTTATCCCGAGATCGTTGGCACCTGATTTCTCGATCGCCTCGGGCGCCTGACTTTCGGCGATGCGCGCGATTTCGGCCAGTTCCTTGGGCCATTCGCGGATGTGGACGTCGTGTTGGGCGTAAGGCACCTCGATGCCATTGGCGACGAAGGCCTTCCACACGGCTTTCAGCAGGTCGGAACGCAGGTTGCCCAGTCCCTCTTCGGGGTCGTCGATCCACATCTGCACTTCGAACTCGATCGCGTTTGACCCGAAACCGTGCAGCCAGACCTGCGGCGGATTGCGGTTGAGCACGCGTTTCAGCGAAAGCGCCGCCTCCAGCAGGACCTTTTCCACCTTCTCGATATCGCTGCCATAAGCGACGCCGACCGGCACTTTGACCCGCACATCGCGTGAGGAAAACGACCAGTTTTCAACCTGACTGGTCATCAGCAATTCGTTCGGAATGAGGAATTCGATCCTGTCGCGCGTGGTGACGGATACCGCGCGGATGCCGATCTTGTTGACCTGGCCGACGGTCTTGTCCGACCCGGAGCCGACCGCGATGACATCGCCCGGCTTGATCGAGCGGTCCATCAGCAGGATGATGCCCGAGATCAGGTTGCCGAAGGTCTTCTGCAGGCCGAAACCGACGGCAAGGCCGAAGGCGCCGGAAAACACGGTCAGCGCGGTCAGGCTGATGCCGAGGAAATCGACGCCGGCCAGGACCAGCCCGACCCAGACCGCGATGCTCACCAGCTTTTCGCCCAGCAGTTGCTGCGTGGCATCGAGTCGGGAAATCCGGCGGAACGAACGCCGCACCAGCGCTGTCATGACACGCCCGGCGATGACCACCACAATGCCGACCGCCAGCATGATCAGCGCACGATAGACCGAGACGCGGTAATCGCCGACATCGAAGCCGATCAGATCAAGCTGCCGGGCAATTTCTCGCAGGTCTGCGCGAATATTCATCGCCTACTCCGCCGCGCCGCGCCAGGCGGCCATGGCCTGATCAAGGTCGGCGATCAGGTCCGCCGCGTCTTCCAGACCCACGGCCAGACGCACCGCAAGCCGGTCGGTTTCCGCCATGCCCTTGGGCGGCCACGCGCTGGCTGTGCGGATCGCGCCGGGATCGGCGGGGGTGACGAGGCTTTCAAAGCCGCCCCACGAATAGCCGATGCCGAACAGGGTCAGCGAGTCGATGAAGGCATTGCGCGCCTCTGCGTTGCCGCCGCGGAAGGCGAAGCCCATCAGGCCGCAGCCGCCGGTGAAATCGCGCTTCCAGATGTCGTGGCCGGGGCTGCCGGGCAGCATTGGACAGAACACGCGTGCGACTTCGGGCTGCGCTTCGAGCCACTCGGCAATCGCAAGGCCAGTGGCGGCGGACCGCTCCAGCCGCATAGCCATGGTACGCAGCCCGCGCAGGGCGAGGCTGGCATCGTCGGGCGAGACGACTTGCCCGGTCAGCTGTGCCATGCGCCGGAGCTGGGGGTACCATTGCTCTGTTGCGCTGACGCTGCCCATCATCAGGTCGGAATGGCCGCCAACGTGCTTGGTCAGGCTCATCACCGAAATGTCTATGCCATGATCGTGCGCGGTGAAGCCGAGCGACCCGGCCCAGGTATTGTCCATGATCGTCACCACACCGCGCGCTTTGGCCAGCGCGCAGGCGGCGGGAATGTCCTGCATTTCCATCGTCAGACTGCCCGGCGATTCGAGCAGGACGGCGCGGGTGCGATCACAGAACGCGGCTTCGAGCGCGGCGGGATCGAGCGGATCGAAAAATCGGGTTTCTACGCCGAAATCCTTGAACAGGGTCATGCCAAGCGCCCGGGTCGGCTCATAGGCGTGGTCGCTCATCAGCAGGACGTCGCCGGGGCGCAATACGGTCAGAAACGCGCCGGTCAGCGCAGCCACACCCGAGGGATAGAGCATGGTGCCAGCCGCGCCGGGTTCAAGGCCGGTCAGCGCATCACACAGCGCCCACTGGGTCGGCGAACCGCGGCGTCCATAGAAAAAGCGCCCGTCGCAATTGCTCTTCGGGCCTTCCTTCAGCGCCTTGGTGTTGGGGTAAAGGTGAGTCGAGGCGCGCCAGATCGGCGGGTTGACCACCGCCGAGGGGTGGCCTTCAACGCCGGTCCATTCGCCCCGGCGGCCGGCATGGGTGACCCGGGTCTGCGGGCCGAGCTTCTTGTCATTCGCCATGTCAGACTGGCTTTGCCTCTCCGGTTTCCTTTGGGGTGTCGGGATCGGCGCCCCACTCGGTCCACGATCCATCATATAGGGCAACGTCATCCTTGCCGATCAGGTGCAGGGCGAAGGCGAGGCAACAGGCCGTGACGCCGCTGCCGCATGACGTAACGATGGGGCGCGACAGGTCCACACCGGCAGCAGTGAACGCCTCGGTCAGCGCAGCCTCGTCTTTCCACGTGCCATCTTCGTTGAACAGCGCGGCAAAAGGGACGTTCAGTGAGCAGGGGATGTGTCCGCTGGCAATTCCGGGGCGCACTTCGGGATCGGTGCCGGTGAAGCGGGGCTTGCCGCGCGCGTCGACCACCTGTTCGGCCTTGCTGGAGATATTGGCGAGGACCTGCGCTTTGCTGCGCAGCTGGCCCTCGTCGCTCCAGGTCGTATAGTGGCGGCGGCGCTGCTTTTCCTCGCCGGATGCCAGCGGGCGGTCTTCGGCCTTCCACTTGGCAATCCCGCCATCGAGCAGGGCAACGTTCTGCGCGCCGAACAGGCGCAGCATGAACCACGCGCGGGCCGAGCTTTTCACCGCGCTGTCATCATAGATCACGATGCGGCTGCCATCGCCAAGGCCGAGCGCCTGCATGCGGCTGGCGAACTTGGCGGCGCTGGGCAGCGTGTTCTCTACCGGCGCGTCGCTGTCTACCAGATCGCTAAGGTCCATGAACACCGCGCCGGGAATGTGCGCGGCGAGGTATTCGGCCTGCGCATTGCGCCCGGTTTCCGGCAAGTGCTTACTGGCATCGACGATCCTGAGATCGCTCGCCCCCATTTCGGCTGCGAGCCACTCGGTCGTCACAAGACTGTCCATCGGCGCACGCCTCCTCCGCGTTGCGTCAGTTCAGGGTTAGCCTCGCAGTTGCGAGCCGTCGAGGGGGAGAAAGTAGCTTAATGGACAGTCCGGGAACTTTGTTGCACTGCGGCAACTATCGTAGCTGTTGGTTCAGGCGGCGATCGGCTGACGATCGACCTGCCGCTGGCTTATCTTCGCCCAGACGCGCGGGCCAAGATCGAGCCGGAACGGCAGCAACGCGGCCTTGGCGACCGGCGGCGTTTCGCCAATGGCAAAGGTGGCGAGCGTCGTGACCTCGTCCGCCTCGACGCGAAAACGCGCGAGCGGGATGTAGAGCAGCGCCGATCCGGCCTGAATCGGCTTTATCGATGACAGCGGCACACGGAATTCGCCGCGCAGTTCGGCCTGTTCACCCGGCGCGATCACGCCAATATCGTCGATCAGTTCGAGCGGCTGGCCATCGGTGGCAAGCTGCTGTTCGACCGGCATTGATGCGTGGGCGGCGATCATGTCACCCGCCACCATCACCGGGCCAAGCGGCGTATCGCCCCTGTTCTCGACGATCAGCCGCCATGACAGCGAGGCATTGACCAGCGTGGCGCTCATCCGCCCGACATCGAGCGAAATGGCCAGCTTATCGCCGCTCCACTGGGCGGGTACAGGGATCGGGGCCGGGGCCGGAGTCGGAGCAGCCGGTTTGGGAGCCGGTGCGCGCTTGGCAATTGGCGGTGTTTCCGCGAGCACGGGCAGCGCTTCGGCTGGCGCCTCGGCATAGTCTTCATCATCAGCCGTCTCGCCACGCTTGCCGCGCAGCATGAACCACAGGCCGGCGAGGACGATCAGTCCTGCGGGAATTGCCAGCCACCACAGGTCGAATGGCAGTACCTTGCCCGCGCTGGGCGAAGGCTCGAAAGTCGCGACCACGACGGGCGCTTGCGCTCCTGTTGAAGCGGTGACTGTCGGAGTTTCCTCGCTCGCAGGTGCGTCCACCGCAGGCGCGGTCGTGGCCGATGGCGTGGGAGCATTGCTGCGCGGCTGGGCGGCAGTGCTTGGCCGCGTCGAGGGCGTTGGCGAAGGTGTGGCGGCAGCGGGGGCAGAGGTGGCCGTCGCGGCGGGGCTGGGTGTGGCAACTGGCTGCGTCGGAGTTGGGCTGGGCACTGGCGTCGCAGGGCGGACTACCGGCGCATCGCGGTCAACCGGGCCTTGCGCCTGGGTGGTTGGCGTTTCCTTGGGCTGCAGGCGGAAATCGCCAACCGATTGCGCGGTGACCGGTGCCAGCGGCGTGCACAGCATTGCCAGTACGCATGCAAGACCTGCGCGCCTGATCCCTGCCATCGTCTTGTAACCCAGATTCATGCCGTCTTTCGCCTATGCGCCCGCTTCTGCCGGGGGGCGCTGAATAGCGGGTGAATTCGGCAAGGCAAACCGCTGACTTGTGCAATCGCACAGATGACGGCATGCGAGCGGCATGAACGACACACTCTCTCCGCTCCACCTCGGCCAGAACAGCGCGCTGCCGGTATCCCCCGAAGCTGCCGTGCTGGACTATGTGCCCAACCCGCGCGCCGGCAGCCTTTATCTCGTGCGCTTCGCCGCGCCGGAATTTACCTCGCTTTGCCCGGTGACCGGCCAGCCCGATTTCGCCCATCTTGTGATCGACTATGCGCCCGGCGAGACCATCGTCGAATCGAAAAGCCTTAAGCTGTTCCTCGGATCGTTCCGCAATCACGCCGGGTTTCACGAGGACGTGACCGTCGGCATCGGCCAGCGCCTGTTTGACGAGATGAAGCCGAAATGGCTGCGCATCGGCGGCTACTGGTATCCGCGCGGTGGCATCCCGATCGACGTGTTCTGGCAAAGCGACGCGCCGCCCGCCGGCCTATGGGTGCCCGATCAGGGTGTGGCGGGCTATCGCGGACGGGGGTAATTAGCGGCAGGCTTTGACCAGCCGCTGCACGTCCTCGAAATCCTGATAGAGCCCGAAGCCGATCCGCAGCACGTCGGCGCGGCGGTCGATGACGATGCCTTTGGCTGACAGGCGTTCCTGCCATTTTTGCGCGTCCGGCCCGCGAAAGGCCATGAAGCGCGGTGCGCGGGGCAGGGCTTCCATGCCGGGAAGCGGGCGCGCCGCAGCGAATGCATCCATCAGCCCGTCGCAATATCTGGAAATCACCGCGGTATCGAGCGATTCGGCTGCCAGCATCCGGCGCACCGCGTTGAACCGGTAAAGGCCTGCGGGATCGAAAGTGCTGCCAAGGAAACGACGGCCATCGGGGGCAAAACCGACGCCGCCCTGCTGCGCTTCAAGGCTGTCGAAATCCGCGAACCAGCCGGTGATTTCAGGACGCGGACCATAGCCCGGCGGGGCGTGGAGGAAGCACACGCCTTCGCCGGCCATCGCGTATTTGTAGCCGCCGGACAGGTAGAACAGGCGGTCTGCCACTCCGGAAAGGTCCGTCGGCTGGGCCATGAAGCCGTGATAGCCATCGATCACCACCCACGGACCTTCGGGCCGGGCGAGGGCGGCGAACTGGTCGATATCGCCCAGCCGCGCGCCGGAATTGAATTGCACCTGGCTGGCGAACAGCAGGTCGAACCCGCCGCGCGATGCCCGCTCGGCTATGTCGGCCAGTGGCACGGTTTCCAGCGTGATCCGCCCCGCCTCGGCCCAGCGCATGGCTTGGCGGCGGAACGAATGAAATTCGCCGTCGCTCGCCAGAATGTGCGGCTTCGCCATCGGCAGGGCCGAGACGAGCCGCACCAGCAGATCGTGGGTATTGGGGGCAAAGGCGATGGTTGCGGGGTCGGGCAGGCCTAACTCGCCGGCAATGTGGCGCTGCGCCTCGGGGATCACTTCGCTGAAGATCCTGTCCCACTTGCGGTCGGCCAGCCGGGCGGCATCGTCCCATGCCTCCATGTGGCCGTCATAGCTGGCATCGGGCCACAAGTGGTGGCTGTGCGCGGCAAAGTGCAGCCGCTGCCGGTTGGCGGCGAGTGCGCGGGCGAAGAGGTATTGGTAGCTCACAGGCTGGTCCTCAAGGACCACAGTTCGGGGAAGGCGCGCTTGCCGAGCGTTGAGTGCAGGTAGCTTGCCCCCGCCGTGCCGCCGGTGCCGGGTTTGCCACCGATTACCCGTTCGACCGTGAGCACGTGCTTGTGCCGCCATGTCGCCATGGCATCGTCGAGATCGACCAGTTTCTCAGCCAATTGGTAGAGGTCCCAGTAGCGCTGCGTATCGCGGTAGACCTCAAGGAATGCGGCCTCGACCGCCGGATCGGCCACGTAAGCCTGCGAGAAATTGCGCGCCAGAACGTGGTCCGGAATGGGCAGGCCCGCGCGGGCAGCAGCGGCGATGGCGAGGTCCCACAGCCCCGGCGCGGCGAGGGCGCGCTCCATTGCAGCCTGCGCTTCGGGACGGTCGTTCTGAAACCGCAGGAACTTGCCGTCCTTCAGCCCGAGCATGTATTCGACCGTGCGGAACTGGTCTGACTGGAAGCCCGAACTGGGGCCGAGCACATGGCGGAAGCGGGTGTAATCGCTCGGCGTCATGGTCGCCAATACGTCCCAGCTCAGCGTCATCACCGCCTGTATGCGGCTGACGCGGGCCAGTGCCTTGTAGGCTGGCACCAGCGCATCGGCGGCGACCTGTTCCATCGCCAACCGCAGTTCGCGGATCATCTGTTTGAGCCACAGTTCCTTGGTCTGGTGGATGATGATGAACAGCATCTCGTCGTCGAGATCAGACTGCGGGTGCTGGCTGCCAAGCAGCGTGTCGAGCGCGAGATAACGCGCGTAGGTCATGGGTGCGGGATCGGATGGTCCGTCTTTCGTCATGCTCCGGACCATCCGATTAACTGGTTACAAATGCAAGCAGTTTGCCATCAGAACACGGCCTTCGCCGTCTCCTCCTTCATCATCGCCTGCCGCACCAGCGGCACCGGCGGGCCGCCATAGGACAGGAACTCGTCGTGGAACGCCTTCCATGCCGCACGGCCGCCGCGGGTGGCGGACCAATCATCACGCAGCTTGCGGATCATCAGCTTGCCCATTGTGTAGTTGAGGTAGGCCGGATCATAGGTGCCGCGCGCTGCCTGCTGGTCGGCGGTGCCTTCGTCCTGAAAGCATTCCTCCATGAACAGCTTCTTGGAATCGGCGACGCTCATGCCGCGCGCATGCAGGCCGATGGCAGAAATGAACCGGCAGTCGCGCAGCAGGGCATTGGACAGCTGGCCGATATGCGTCTCGGGATCGCCATTGCCGAGCCCCGCTTCCCACATCATTTCCTCGGTATAATGCGCCCAGCCTTCCGCGAAGGCGTAGCCGACGAACAGCCGACCGAACATCGACGGGCTGCGGTTGGCGTGAAGGAAGTTGAGGAAGTGGCCGGGCATCACTTCATGGACCGAAGTAAACAGCAGATCGCGCTCGCCCGGAATATAGGCGGCCTGCTTTTCTGGCGACCACGTCGGGTCCGGCGGGGAGATGTAATAGACCGAAGGGATGCCCTTTTCGAACGGTCCCGGCGGATCGATATAGGCGCTGTTCTGCCGGTTATAGGGCGGAGATTCACGCACCAGCGCCTGTTCGGTGCCGGGGATCGTGACGAGGTCCTTCTCCTTGACGAAGGCGGTCAGTGTCGGGATTTGCCGCGTTGCCGTGGCGACCGGGCCGCCGGCGCCCTTGTTGGCATTCATCTTGGCCATGCATTCCGGCACCGTGCCGCCGGGCGCGAACTTGGCGCATTCGGCCTTCAGCGCGTTCTGATTGCGCTTGAGGTCGGCGCGGCCGATCGCCTCCAGCTGGTCAAGCGGCAAGTCGACACCTTCGTTGGCGAGCACCATCTTGGCGAACTTGTCCGGCCCCAGGTCAAAGTCCTGCGTGGCCGTGGCCTCCTGCCCCTTCAGCCAGTCGCGCAGGTCGGCCATCGCCTTGGATGCCTTGTCCGAACTGGCGATGAGCTGCTGCTGAAGCGCCGGGTCCTTCACATCGGCAAAAGCGGCGCGGGCATCGCTGACATAGGCATCGGCAAAGCCGCCAAAGCCGGCGACACCGTACTTGATATAGGTGGCAGGCAGCGGGCCTTTGAGATTGGCGCGGATATTCGCGGCGGCGGCAGGCACGCCATCAAAGAATGCGATCATCGCCTTCAGCCGGGTTGGCTTGTCGGCATATTCGCGGGCGATGTAGACATTGGGATCGAGCCCGCCGCCAACGTAGAACGCCGGGTTGCGGTGCGGCTGGTCGGCTTCCTCGAGCATGAACAGCTGCCCTTCGGCAACCTTGATCATGTAGTCGCGCTCGAACTTCTCCTTGCCCTCGAGATTGCTGTAAGTCTTGGCGCCCTCGATCACCCCGCGCAGGAAATCGCCGCGCTTTTTCAGGCCCTCGGCGCTCCAGTCAGGCAGCTTGCCATCGAACTGGTGCGCGCCTTGATAGACGGCGAAGGACGGATCGATCGCCAGCCAGCCGTCGATCGTCTTCTGGGTATAGTTGCTCCACGGTTCCGTGGGCGGTGCAGTGCCTATGCAGGCGGCGAGCGCGGTGCTCATCAGCAGGACGGCGAGGGGGCGATAGAGGCGCACGGCGATTCTCCCGGGAAGGAATTGGTTGCGGGTGAAACTGGAGCGAAGTCTGCGATGAAGCAAGCGGGGACTCGACGAACGTCTTTTCCTGCTCGCCGCGCCGCCCTGCATGGCCGCAAGCCCGTCGGCCCTTGCGCGGATCGTGGCAGGCTCCATCATGCCGGAAAAGGGAGAGTTCGATGCGCCTGTGCCGTTTTGTCTTGCCGGAAAGCCCGGAAAACCCGCGCCTCGGCCTGCTCGAAGGCGATGCCGTGCGCGATGTTACCGAGGCGACGGACGTGCTGCCGCCGCTCCGCTGGCCGCTGGCACCGGGCGACCAGCTGATCGCGAACCTGCCGCAAGTGCGCGAACGGATCGCCCAGATCGCCGGAAATGCGCCGGTTCTGCCGCGCGAATCCGTGCGCCTGCTCTCGCCGGTGGCGAATCCATCGAAGTTCGTCTGCGGCGCAGGCAACTGGAAGCACCACGGCGCGCCGTTCGGTATGATGGGTTTCATGGGCAAGGCAGTGACATCGCTGACGGGTGAGGGGGAAGGCGTTGAACTGCGCTGGCCCGACCGCGTAACGGTGCACGAACCCGAACTCGCCATCATCATCGGGCGCGAGTGTAGTAATGTTTCGGTCGAAGGGGCGCTCGATTACGTCGCCGGCTATGCCTGTGCGCTCGACATGACGCTCAAGCCCGAGCGTGAGGACTGGGCCTTCTGCAAGAGCTTCGACACCTATGGCGTGCTTGGCCCCTGCATGGTGACCGCCGATGAAATCGCCGATCCCTCCGCGCTGGGCTACAAGTTCTGGGTCAACGACGAACTGCGCGGGGACCGCTCGTTCGCTGACCTTACCGGCAGCCCGGCGCAGATGATCGCCTTCGCCTCCAGCGCGATGACACTTTATCCGGGAGATCTGGTGTTGTCCGGCGCGGCGGATGTTGCACCCGTAGAAGCGGGTGACGTGATGCGGCTGGAAATTCCCGGGATCGAAACGATGGTGACCAAGGTGTCGGTCTCAACCGAGGCGCGGAAAACTGTATGGGGATCTGGTGCCGGCTAGAGGATTCGAACCCCTGGCCCCCTGATTACAAATTAGTAGGACAATCCGCGTTGTCGTTCTCTAACCCTCAGTTATCCCAGCTATAGCAGTTGTTTTGGGGCTCTAAGGGTTGACCCAGATTGATGCTAGTTGCTACCTAGATGCTCCCTAGAGGAAAGCCTAGCCGTGCAAAAGTTCAAACTTACCGTCCGCTCAGTCCAAGATGCCAAGCCTGGTGCGAAGGACGTCATTATATGGGATAGCGAGGTTAAGGGGTTTGGCCTCAAGGTTACGCCGAAAGGCAAGCGAACCTTCTTTTTATACTATCGCACCATCGACCACACACAGCGCAAGCCCCGCATCGGGGACTACCCCGAACTTAAGCCAGAACAGGCTCGAACAATCGCCCGAGATTGGCTGGCCGACGTGCGGAAGGGCAATGATCCATCCGGCGCGCGGCGTGCAAGGAGGGCAGCGAAGGGGGACGATACCATCGCCGAGCTATTTGAATCCTACAAGCTCCACAAAGGCAAGGAAGGGCTAAGGAGCATTGACGAAGTAGAGCGCATCTTCCGGCACGACATATTGCCAACCCTCGGCAAGCGCAGGGCAGAGGAAGTTACCTCATTGGACGTATCGAGATTGTTGGACCGCATACAAACTCGATCGGCCTCAGTTGCTTGGTCTGTTCGCCGTCAGTTTTCAGCCTTTTACAAATGGGCGATTCCGCGACTGCCAGCAGGTGCGAGCAATCCTGTCACCAATGCCAGCCGACCCCCGGCGATCAAAGCGCGGGATAGGGTTCTAAGCGACGCAGAATTGAAACTGCTCTGGCTGGCATTGGAGAACGAGCCACAGCATTGGAAAATCGCACTCCGAATGCTGCTGCTCACCGGGCAACGGCGTGACGAAGTGCTGTCCGCTGGATGGGATGAATTCAATCTGCCCGATAAAAGTTGGACCGTTCCAGCGTCACGCGCCAAGAACGGGAAAGCTAACTACGTGCCGCTTTCGCCACCAGTCTTAAAAATGCTCGACGAATTGCCGACACGAAGCGGCCCGCTGTTCAAGGGAATCACCGCCACAAGCAAGGCAGCGAAGCGTATCCGGGATGCCATGCCAGCCGCGCCCGAATGGCGATGGCACGATCTGCGGCGCACGATTGCGACGGGAATGCAGCGGCTCGGGGTGAGGTTGGAAGTCACAGAGGCCGTTATCAATCACGTCAGTGGCAGCCGGGGTGGAATTGTTGGAGTGTATCAGCGCCACGACTATGCTGCTGAAAAGCGAGATGCCTTGGGTAGTTGGGCGCTCGAGGTGGAGCGGATCGTCTCTTGAGTGCCCGGCAGTGGACAAATTCCGGTCCTGCCGATGCTCGGAACGCCTAAAAACCTTAGCGCTTCTCTCCCCCCCGGACCCGGCTCGGCTATAAGGCAATTAAAATTGGAGAGTTACATAGTAACTATCGAAAAAATTAAACTCAATAGATCGAGTTGGAGGGGGGTTTTGGAAATTTTGAGAGTTACCTAGTAAGTCCTGAAATTTCCATAACCCTACGAATCCTTCGGTGTTAGCTGCTGCTCCTCTGACAAATGCCAAAGGAGCCTGAAATGAATTTTCTTCTCGATGAAGTCGCCGCTGCGGAGGTCTTGCGTCTCCAACCCAAGACACTTTGCCGCTGGCGCTGGGAGGGTCGCGGTCCGGCCTACGTAAAAGTTGGAGGTGCAATTCGTTATCGGATTGCTGACATCGACGAGTACGTCGCACGAAACCGGGTGGCGCAAAATGTCTGAAGTTCGCGAGTTTTTCACACCGAAGGAAGCTGCCGAGTTTCTTCGATATAGCCCTGCAACGCTCGCCGTCTGGCGCTCTCAAGGGGAAGGGCCAGCATATATGAAGATCGGTCACTCAGTGCGATATACGCGTGTAGACCTGACAAAATGGGCAACGGGAGGTGAGGCGGCGCGCCGGCATATTAAACGCGATGCGGAGTGTCATCGTTCGCAGAGGACCAAGGTCAAGCGCGCACGTGGGCGCGTCGGGGCCGAGCAACGCCATCGTCGGCTTGCTGCCGAACCATACTGCCGTGACTGTGCGAAGGTGGGTATCAAGCGTCGCGCTGAGGAAGTGGACCATATTGTTCCTCTTGCTTTCGGCGGTACTGATACAGACGATAATGTCCGCTCGCTCTGCCAGGGCTGCCACGCAAATCGCACGCGCGCTGCCGCGAGTCTTAAAAGACAAATGGCAGCCGAGCGAGTATGAAAGCGGCAGTTCGAATGACCACCTCTCGTGCATTTCCTCTCGATTTGCCGGGAGTCACGGTTGCTTGGTTGGCGCATGTCAACGACTGTAGCCCGAGCACAATCCGCCGTGCCAGATCGGCGGAACAGGACTTAGACAATTCGGCGTTCGAGTTCCTATCCAAGCTAACTGTCGAACAGGCTCTAGACATGGCTCGCTTGCGTCCCGCGAGAGGCCATCTCCCGCATTGGTCGCGCATGGCCGTCTCGGAGTTTGCGAAGAGAGGCGCGTCTTACGCCGAGCTAATGGCCCTTTTTGGAGTTGGCCGAAGCACAGTCTATCGCTGCTTGCACGGTCGGTCGACTGCCTATCATCCTCTTTCTGGTCGTAGGCAGCTTTCCACGTCACAGCTCGCACCTGTCCATCTTGGTAATTTTGGCCCTGCCGAAGCCGCGAAGTGAGATTGACGGCGAAAAGACCGCTGTGGACGGGTTCCTGTTGCCATTGCGCCCACGCCCAAGATGGGCGATCAGAGGGCGCGCTCGGTCAATCCTGAGCGTGAGGGCTGGTAATCCTCGAAGAACGTAGGCCGGTTGCAGTTTTGCGGCCGGGCGGCGGGCGCGTATGTCCAATGGCCCTTGCGGTCTAAAGGCGTCCGCGCCTTGTGCTACGTGCAGGGATTACCTCGCCCGGCTCAGAGCCGGAGCAACCCTCGACCAATTGCGCGAGGGTGCTGTGAGGCAACTTTTTTTATCGGTGATTGCGGCTGGCACCGTTCTCTCACTAGGGGTGGTCACCGCTTGCTCGCCAACTCAAGATGAAGGAGCTGCCAAGCCACCAAGTGAAGTGGCATGGGCTTGGGTTAAGGCACCCGATGGCAGTTTCCTTTACGCTTCCGACCTGCATAACAGCGATTCGATCAACAGTGCGCGAAGGCGATGTTGGCTTCGAGATGGACAATTCGACTGCCTCTATGTCTTACAGTTGGGGGTCGGTTTTTCAGCATACCGCTATCAAATGAAGCAGCTTAACAGAGGGTACTCTGACAACCCTGAGCAGCCCAAAGGCGGTTACTCATGTCAATTTGATCCAAGCATGCGAGGGATTGTTGACGAAGGGATCGCCGGAGACCGCGATTACCTCGATAAGAACCAAACGAGTCTGGGCGGATATGCTGGCGACGGGCGCGTATGGACCGCAGCGTATGTGAACGAGTTCGTTAGAAAGAACCTACCGAATCATAAGGCAAATTACTTCGACTGCATTCAGTTGGCGAAGGCGATTCTCAATTCGAGCATTGATACCGTGGGTAGCACGGTGATTGCCTATGACGACATTATTGGTTGAGATTCCGGCAGGCTGAGTGCAGCCGTTCCGCTGCCATTCTGCTTCCTAAGCCGCTCGATACGTCACCAAAAATCGGAAAAATGCCATTGGACCTCGCGAGGGGTGATTAAAAAATGCAGGACGTCTATTGCGAGTTAGACGTGTTACCCTTGCTTTTGGAAGTTGGTGCTTCCTATCTGCTACTTAGCGCACGCGCCTGTGCTGATGTTTCAGCTAACCTATTGTTTTTATGGTGCCGGCTAGAGGATTCGAACCCCTGGCCCCCTGATTACAAATCAGGTGCTCTACCAACTGAGCTAAGCCGGCAACCTAGTAATATCAACGTGTTAGGCGGTTTCACGTGAAACCCTTCCAATATCGTCCACGTTGGATGTTCCAACAAAATCGGGAACCTCGGCCCGTGCCTTACGCCGCCTGACATTGTCGATCAAGGTCCACGAAACATCAAAACGGCGGGCAAGGTCGCAGGTGCGTTCGGTCGAAGCGCGGATCTCGCGCACGTCCTCGTCGCTCAATTTGTGGTTGCGGGCCGTCCGCACGGCGAGTTCGGCGGCGGCGCTGTCCATCGCGGCGGCGGCCTTGCGCTGGTGCCCGGCGCGTTGCTTGGTCCACATGTCGCGCATGTTCTCGACCGGCAGGCCCCAAGCCAGATGCGCAGGGTTGACGCAGCCGGGGCGGTCGCAACTGTGCATTGCGACATGCCTTGCGCTCGGCCGAGATCGACCGTCGATCGCCAAGGCAATATGCGTGGCCAGTGCGCGCGCGATCTTGTTGTGATGGCGTGTGCCGCTGCTGATCTGACCATAGCCGCCGAGCGTGCGCGCGCCAGTCCAAGGCCAGCATTCATCGGGCCCGCCGCGTGCGACCTTCTTCCAGTAGTTCTCGATCAACTTGAGGATCATGGCGGGATCAGCCTTGTGCTACTTCCGATTTCAGGTCGGCCGCGAGGGCGGCGGCGGTGATTGTCGGGTCGATCGGGCCATAGACCTTGAGCATTTCGTCGATCGTCTTGGGGTCGAGGCCGGTGATCGCGCCGATGGCTTCCTTGCCGTACCCTTTGCGGCGCAGGCGCACGACGCGGGTGCGTTTGATATCGTGCCAGGTGAGCTTGTCCATGTGCTCGCGGCCGGGCGTCTTGGCGGCGTGATCGAGGATCTTGCGGAAGGCCTTGCAGAAGTCGCGCTTTTTCCATGCGCGGTGTTTGTTGGCGCCTTCGCTCTCGTCGACCAGGACGTGGGTCAGCAGGCGCGGCGGAGTGGCGGCGCGATCGCGGGCGCGGTTGGTGCGGATCGCGGCGTCGACCTTGGCGGCGAGCGCGGTGTCGAAGGGGATCGACAGCTCGGTGCGGCGGTAGTCGGTGCTGGTCTTGGTCTGCGCCATGACCCAGCCCATGACCCTGTGATCGGGGGTGTCATCGGGCTGGAAGGCGGCGCGGACGATCGGGTCGCGGATCTCGATCTCGCAGAATTCGTTTTCGATAAAGGCGATCAGGTCGCCTTCGCGCTGGGCCGAGTAGAGCGCAATCTCGCGCGCCAGCACCATGCCGGGCATGCCGAGCGCGTGGGCGGCGGCATCGAAAGCGGCATCGTCGTCGCGCTCCCATATCGAGCGGCGCGGCGGCGGCGGGGACAGGTTGAAGCTGGTCGCCGGGTTGGCCCCGCGCGGGATCATGTCGACGCTCTCGGCAAAGGCGAAGAGCTGGCGCAGGGTCTTGAGCAGGTTGAACGCGGCGGCATGGCCGAGCCCGTTCTGGTCGATTGGTTTCGCCGTGGCATCGCGCAGGGTGCCGACGCGCGCCGGGGTGACATAGCTGATCGGGTGCTTGCCGGCCCATTCCTCGATCCGGCGCAAGGCAATGTCGTAGCTCTCGCGGGTCTTGGGGCGCAGGCGCTCGCGGCCGTCTGGCTTCTTGCCGTCGACGTGCTCGCGGCGGTAGCGGGCGATCAGCGCGGCGACGGTGCCGGGCTGGCGGCGGGCCTGCACCGGCTTGTCAAGCGAGGGCGAGCCGCCGGCCTTCCATGCCTCGACCTGCTGGTTGATGACCTGCGCGGCAGCGATCGCTGCGGCCTGATCCTTGCCGAGGGCCTTGGGCGTCCATCCGGCCTTGCGCAGGGTGGCGCTGGGCTGCCAGTGCCAGCTGGTACCGGCGTGCTTGCTGTGCTTGGGCACGAGGCAGGGGATGCGGATCTGTGCCATCAGCGGACCTCGTCGACAATGAGCTGCCAGCGCGGATCCGGCGAGTAATCGGGTTTGCCAATAACGATCTTGCCGAGCCAAGTCTTGGGATTGGCATAGTCGGGCTTCGCCGGCAGGCGACTGACGGGGATGCCTAGCAGCGGCCGCTCGAAGATCGAGGCCAAGTCTAGGCCTTCCATAGAGTAGATCCGCTGATCGAGCAGCAATTGGCACGCGCAAGCTTCGTTGATTTCCCAACGGCGAGGGGTGCGCATGTCGCGGTGCGCCTTGTCTAGTGCGCCGCGCATCAGGTCGAACATTTCAGCCATCAGTTGCCACCCTTCCACCGCTTGGGATCGGCATGCAGGGGCACGTCCTGCAGCGGGGTGCGGTTGGCGGCGAAGGCGGGGTTGAGCGCGCTTTCGAGCGCGCGGCATTTGGCGGCGTGGTCGATCAGGGCCTTGCATAGATCCGAGAGGATGCCGTCGTGCAGCCGGCGCTGGCCGGAGATCAGATAGCGCAGCGAGCGATCGGAGATCTGCAACGCCCTGGCTGCCTGCTGCTGGCCGCCGAGCAGTTCGACGGCGGTGCGGAAATTATCGAGATGGGTGTCGAGGTCCATGGTATCCGGTCCTTTCTGACCGCTTGCCCGGCTCGGTGCCTGGGCGGATAGGAATTAGGCGGGTGGCGGGGGCGGCGTCAAGGCCGCCCCGGCCGGGAAGTTCAGCCGCGCCAGGTGATGGCCTTGACGGCCCACATCTGCGCGCTCTGTGCCTCGGTGATCGCCAGCGAGCACATGCGCATGACTTCCTGATCGGCGGTGTTGGTCTTGAGATCGTGCAGCTGGTCGATCGCAGCTGCGAAGGTCTGCTTGCACTTGGTCACGGCATCATCGCCGCTGGGGTTGAAGGTGAGGCCGACGGCTTTCTCGCCAAAGGTGAGATCGCGGCCGGCGCTGGCAGTATTGTCCATGATGGACCTTTCATTGATTGCCCGGATCCGCCGGGCGCGGATCAGTTGATTTCAAACCAGCGCCAGCCGGGGACTTCATGGCGGGCGCGATCGTGGTAGGGATTGCTGCGGAAGGTGATCGGCGATCGGCCCATGCGGATCTCGCCGAGCCAGTCGCCAAAGCGGACGATCTGCAGGTGGCGGGATCCGAACCGGATATTGAGGATCGTGTTGCTCATGGCAGCGGCACTCCGAAGCCGGCTGCGTTGCGATGGCCGCCGCCGCCGAACTTGCGGGCGATTTCCGAAACCGACAGGCGATCGTCGCGCGATCGCAGCGAGTAGCCACGTGCATGCGGTTGATCCGAATAGCAGGCGACAAACGGCGTGCTCTCGTATTGGTCGAGCAGCCAATGGCCGACCTCGCTGGCGAACATTGGCGGGCAATTGCAGATCGGTACGGAATAGCCGCCGATGTCGCCCAAGCGGTGAAGGCGGCCGATCTCGGCAACCTTCTGATCGAAAAACCGCTGCATGGCGCTGGCCTCGGAAAAGATGCGCGACGCGGCGACAGGGTCGGCCAGATCGCGGGCGATCTCTTCCCAGCGGTGGAAGTCGAAAGGCTCGCAGCGCAGCCAGACACCGAAAGGCTTGGTTGCCTGCATGGTGAAGCGCCATAGATCGCGATCCTCGATGAACTGGATCAGCGCCGGGGCTTCCTCGCCGGGAAAGCAGAAGTCCCAGACCATGCGCGCGCCGGAGCGGTTCATGTCAAACAGGGCGTTGACAACCGGATATTCGTTGCGGCGAAGATCTTCGGCCATCGATGTAACCACGGGCATGGTGAACCGGTGCGGATTTTCAGCAAAGCGCCGCCATGGGGCCAGCTCTGCCTCGGCTGTTTCATGATGGTCGAGGATGGTAATGCTTGCTGCACCGGGTGCGATGCGCTCGATCGCGTCGCGCTTGAAGCTGAAATCGCCGATCAGGACGTGCTTGCCGAGTACTTCGGGCGGCTCCTGCCCATAGGAACATGGCACGTATTCGACCGCGTCGCCCCACTTCAACCAAGCCGCCCACGCGGCGCCAAAGCCGTCGGCGCAATTGGCATGGTAGATCATCATGTCGGGCTGATAGGTCAAAGCGCAAGTTCCTTCTGTTGGTCACCCTGCAGGGCGAGGATCTGGTCGGCGACGTAGGGGGCGAAGTCCTCGGCGGTGCCGGGGAAGTCGAGGCCTTCGTCGTAGAGGGCGAGCATCGCTTCGAGCGCGCGGGTGCGGCGGGCGGCGTCGGCCGTGGTGAGGTTGCCCTTGTCGATCCAGACCGGATAGAGGCGGGCGCGGTAAGTGAGCTCGCGCTGCACGCCGGCGCGGCGGGCCTGCCAGTCGAGGCCGTGCACCGCCGGGATCTGCAGCGGGTTCTGCATCGGCAGGCCCTTGGCGATCGGCGCGTGGGCCTGTTCGAAGCGATGGCAATCCTCGCGCCAGGCGCGGGCGATCGCCAGCTGGTATTTCGCCGCCTCGGGATCCATCCGGCCCTTGGTGATCTCGCGATCGTAGGTGCGTTCGCGGAAGTGGATCTCGCGCTCGAGCTCGGCGGCGATCGCGGCCCAAGTGACGTCGGGGTAGCGGGTGATGGGGTTCATGCCGCCTCCCCTGCGCACCAAAGGCCGCACTCGGCATCGTGCTCGTCGCGCGGGTCGCTGTCGCCTTCAAAAAGATCTGGCGAGGCGGTGACGTCGCGGACAAGCTGGGCGTATTTCGTTCTCCGATCGAAGAACCTGCCATCGCGCTCTTGAGCGACCCACCAATGCGCCAAGGAGGGAATGGCGCGGATCAGTGATGCGCGCAATTTCGCGCCCTTCATGAAGCAGAGATCGCAGTTACCTTCGCCCCGCTCCAAATCCAGGTTGAAATCCTGCGCGTCCCAAAACTCGAGCACGTCGCGTTGCGTAATCCCGGCAGAAGCGAGCGGTGCTCGGCAGCTCCTGCCATCGTCAACGTTACGGCCGTGCATCTTGGCGACGCGCCATGGTTCATCGGCGCGCAGGCCAACTATTTCCAAGTGATCGGTAAAGCCCTGGTCGCGCATGAATTGCAGCATGGGCAGCACCTTGAGGAAGGTGGTGCACCAGCGCGCCTGCCAGTTTGGAAGGCCGCCCTTGACGGCAATGATGCGGTCGAACGGCTCACCATCGCGCGATGCGGAATTAAAGCCAACTTCTTCGTACTGCAGCGACTTCTCACGGCCGCCCGCGTATTCGATCCAGTGGACATGCACGTTCCAGCGGATCGCGCATTCATGGACAAAGCGCAGCGTTTCCTCGCGCTCCTTGCCAGTGTTTGCAAAGCAGACATGAACGTCGCCGGGTAGCGTGCCGGCATGGGCGTCGAGGATCTGCTTAAGCATGAAAGCACTAGTGCGGCCGCCGGAAAACGAGATCAGCGCTGGCCCTTGGATCAAATAGGGGTTCATGCTGCGCGCGCCTGCAGGATAGCCCGGGCAAGCATGGCGCTGCCGGCGATGATCGACGAACGGGCGACGCGGCTTTCGCCGTTGTCGGCCATGTAGCCGAACACACGGTTGACGGTGGCGAGGGTGATCTTGAGCTCGCGGGCGATGGCCTGCTTGCTGCGGCCGGCGTCCCACAGGTCCATGACGGCATTCTCGAGCGCGGTTGCGGGGCCGCCGCGTTTTGGTTCGACGCGTGGCCGGTCGATCTTGCGGCCGCGATAGCGGGGGGTGATGGCGCTGCCCATCAGCCGAGCCCCAGCGCGGCTTTGTAGGTATCTACCAGCATTTCCTGCTCGCGCCGGGCGTCGGGGTCCATCTTGCGCAGGCGGACCATCTGGCGCGCGATCTTGGCGTCGTAGCCGACGGCCTTGAGCTCGGCATAGACGTCGCGGATATCGTCGGCGATGCCCTTTTTCTCTTCCTCGAGGCGTTCGACGCGCTCGATCAGCAGGCGCAGGCGATCGTCGGTGACGGCGGTCTTGCGGCCGCGCGCTTCCTTCGGGGGGAAGGCAACGGGCGGGTCAGCTTCGGCGCTGTTGTGGCCGATATCAGCAGGCATGTTCATCCTTTCCGGTGAAGAGGCTGGCGAGCTCGCGCAGGATCCACGAGGCGAGCAGCATGCCGCCGATCGCGGCGTGCAGGGCGAGTAACGGCAGGGCCAGCAAAGCCCATTGCGCCGGGCTCGGTTGCGGCCAGTTGGCGCATTCGTCGTCTGGCATTTGGGGGGCGATCATGGCCGGGGGCGCTTGGCGAGAGTGGCGCCGAGCTTGGCGGCGGTGACCTTTGCCAGGTGCGCGTCGGCGCTGTCGGCAGCACCAAGGATCGCCTGGGCAAAGCGCCGCGCGCCGTCAGGGGTGAGGCTGTGATAGAGGCCGGTGTCACCGATGCGCGTCATGATGGCGACGTGCGCGGCGCTTTCCTCCTGCTTCTTGACGCCGACCATGAGATCGCGGCCGGGAATGAACATCGTGCCGTTGGCCAGCATCGGCTGCACGGCCATGTCGGACATTTCCGGCGAGGCCTTCGCGTCGAGGCAGCCGGGTATCTTGGTAAAATTGACGACGTCCATTCTATTCCCCCTGTTCACTGGAATGATCGGCCCACTCGGCAATGTCGGCGTCGAGGCGCTCGATCAGGGCGGCGAGTTGGGCGGTGAGCTTGAGCGCGCGGCGGCGGACGATCTTGCGATCCTGGCCGCAATGGATCCCTTCGGCGATCGCGCGGCCTTCATGGTCGAGCTGGCGCACCCAGTGATCGAGGTTGCGGGCGCGGTCGGCCTCGGCCGTGTGGTGAAACTGGAAGATCTGGCGATGCCGCTCGGCGAGGATCTGGCCGATCACTTTGCAGGTTGAGGCAGGCACGTTTTGGGTTGAGGCAGGTGCTGGCAGCGGGTCGCTGTTGCCCGCACCTGCCTCTTCCCCCGCCGCCATCGGGGGCATGATTGGCGGCTCGGTATCTGCAGACGACGGGCAAAGTGAGGGAAACCCGTTGCCTGCAGGGGGGATTTGTTCGGTCATGGCTGCGCGCGTCCGAGCAGCTCGAGCCAACCGGCGACGAAGCCGATCGCGGTGCCGATCAGGATCAGGGCGATCGTGACGGCTTCGAAGTGGAAGCGGCGATCGTGGGGCCGGTTCAGCGGCTCAATCGGCGCGGGGCGCTGCGGCGCGTCGTGGTCGGAAGGCGCTGGCATCAGAAGCCTCCGAGCGTGGTGCCGCCGAGCGCGCGGGTGACGGCGAGGCCGTAGAGCACGCGGTCGATCAGGTGATAGGTTGCCAGCAGCAGGAAGCAGCCGAGCAGGTCGCGCCAGCCGAGGGCGATCATGGCCGGCCGCCCTGAATGAGGCGAAGGTTGCCGGCAGCGGCGTCCATTTCGGCGGCGGCGGCTTTCATCGCGGCGGCATCGACCGCGCCGGCATTGGCGGGCGGCAGGAAATCGAGCAGCCATGCCTCGACCGCGCTGCGGATCCAGCGGCTGTCTTTCGTGACTTCGTCGGACAGGCCGGTGCGCTGCGAGAAATTGGGGAGCGGCGGGGGAAAGCCGCGTTCGGCGATCAGCAGGCCGACATAGCGGACAAGGCGGCCGCTGGTGAGCTCCTGCGCACCGAGCTGCAGGCGCACCCATGGCAGGGTGCAGGTCGGCTCGGGATCAGGCTGGTGAAGCGAAAGATAGGGCATGACGCGCTCCGTTCGGTGAACGGGGACGCTTATGTTAGCGTATCGCTTACTGTGTCAAGCGGAAATGTCAGCGTATCGCTTACCTAGCAATAGATGTGCTCATTCCTGCAAGCCGCATTGGCCTTTTCCTGCGCAGAATGCGCGATAGCCTCGGCATTCTGTGCCGCGCGGCGATTTTCCTCGATCTGGCTCGCGAGCTCCTGCACCTGCTGGGCAATGTCGCTGCTTTCAGGCTGGGGATAGAGTGCGCTGTCGCGGTCGATGCGATCAATTCGCCGATCGAGGCTGTAGGTCATGAACCCAAGCCAACAGATTGCGCCAATAGTGGCCGCGCCGCCGATTGCGAACAGCCATTTAGCTGCCTTCATGCGACGCGCTTCCGTGGCACAAGGCGATCTTCGGGTTGTTCCGCGCCCTTGAACGGGGCGATGACGTCGGCAACCTTGTGCAGCTGGTCGCGCTGGTCTGGTGCGGCGGCGCGGAGCTGCTCGATCAGGCGACGTTCGCGCGCGGTCAGGCCGCCGGGGTTATCGGACAGAGGCAGGAGATCGGCCGGCAAGATCTCGAGCGCATAGGCAATGCGGCGCATGTAGTCCTGGGTGAACTGCATCTTGCCGGTTTCGAGATCGCTTATCGTCACTTTCGAAGTGCCGATGCGATCGGCCAGCGCTTGCTGCGACAGGCCTTCCGCCATGCGGTGTTCACGTATCCGGTTTGGTGCCTGATCCATGGCAACAAAATGTAAGACATGCGCTGACATGGATAGATACCTAATCGCTAATGTGCTCTTGTCAAAGTGTTAGCGTATCGCTTACTAATGCCGTCATGCATATCGCGACCCAAGATCATCCGTTGCGCAAATGGCGGAAAGCCGAGGGACTGACGCTGGAACAGGCGGCGTCCCGCGTTGGGACGGTGCGCCAGGTGTGGTCGGACTGGGAGCGCGGCCGCCGCCGACCGAGCGGCGATTTCATGCCCAAGGTGCGCGATCTGACCGGCGGCAAAGTGACCGCCGACGATTTTTTCCCCAGTATCAAAAAGGCGGCCTGACGATGGCCGGGGGGCAGGATTTCGGGCGGCGCGGGGATTTCTCCGCGATCATCGGGCGGCTCGAGCAGCGCTGGTCGCCGCCCTTGTTCGATCAGCGGCCGGGCGCGCTCGAGGCGACGCGCGGGCTTGATCGTGCGCCGGTCGCGGTGGCGGCAAACCATGACATTGACGGCTGGCATGTCCAGCTGATCGCCGGCGGCGTCGTGCTGGCGCGGCTGTCGGTCGAGGGGGCGCTGGCGCTGGCGCTCGACATTGCCGAGACGGCGAAGATCGCCGCCGGGGGCGAGTGGGAATGAGCGCGGTGTCGATCGAGCGGATCTGCGCGGATCTCAATGCCCGGGCGGGCGAGCTTGCGCCGCGCCTGTTGCCGAACGGCCGCTATGAAGATGGCCGCCGGTCGTGGTGGTCGCGCGGGATCCCCGATCCGCCGATCGGCGGCGACGGCAAGGCCAGCCTCAAGGTCGACCTGATCGGTGACCGGCAGGGGCACTGGTACGATTTCGGCAATTGCCATGCCAGCGAGAAGAAGGGCGACATGCTCGACCTGGTGCGGATCAAGATGTGCCACGGTGACCAGCAGCAGGCGATCTCCGAAGCCAAGGCGATCCTTGGCATTCATGACACCTTCGTGCCCGGGCCGCGCCGCAAGCCGAGCCCGGAAGAGCTGGCGCAGGCGGCGGCCGATGCGCGGGCGCGGCATGAAGCGCAGCAGCTGCGCGACAGCGAGGACCGCGAGCGGCGGGCGCGCGGGGCGCGGGCGCTGTACCTGCACCAGCTGGCGCAGCCGATCGCCGGCACGCCGGTCGAGGCATACCTGCGCGGGCGGGATCTGTTGCCGGGTAGTGCCTGGCCGAACGCGCTGCGGTTCCATCCCGAAGTCTGGCACCGGCAGGAACGCTGCAAGCTGCCGGCGATGCTGGCGCCGATGTTCGCGCTGGTGGGTGGCAAGCTGCGCCACATGGCGACGCACCGGACCTATCTGGCGCAGGTGGGCGGGCGTTGGGGCAAGCTGCCGGGCAATGATGCCAAGAAGGTGCTCGGCCCATCGCGCGGGGCCTTTGTGCCGATCAATCGCGGATTGCTGGCCAAGGGCGCGGCGGGCCAGAGCCTGCGGGCCATGGCCGAGGGCGCGCCGGTCTATGTCACCGAGGGGATCGAGGATGCGATCGTGGTGCGCATGATGCGGCCGAACGACTGGATCCTTGCGGCCTATTCGGTGACCAACATGGGAATGATGGTGCTGCCCGAAGCGGCGCGCGACCTGGTTGTGGTCTGCGACCGCGATCAGAACCTGACCGCGCAGGACCAGCTCGAGGCGACGATCGCCAAGCAGCAGGCGCGCGGGATCCACGTTTCGACCGTCATGCCGCCCGAAGGGGTCAAGGACATGAACGACTGGCTGAAAAGCTGGCTTGCCGCACAGAGGAAAAGCGCATGAAGGGGCATTCTGGCTGGACCGTTGACAGCTGCATGACGTGCCGGGGGCAGGCGTGGCGCGGGCCGGATGGTTCGGTGCATTGCCCGGACTGCGAAGCCAAGGCCGAGCGGCTTGCCGCGCTGATGGCGAGTGTTGCCAATCCGCCGGCGTTCCTGTCGCTGCGCTCGGCGCTGCTGGGCAGCTCGGCGCAATGCAGGCCGGTCATGGTGCCGGGCACGTGAGCAGCGCGGGGGCTTTCTTTCGCGCCTCGGTGCGCCGTGAGCTGGGCATGCCGCCGGCATGGCTTGGTGCTGCGCAGGGGGTGACAGGTTCTGTCACCCTCGAAGAAATCCAAGCGAACGCGGGCGATGAAGCGATGGTGGTTGCAATTGCCGAAGCCATCGTGGAGCCCGTTAGTAGGGCCGCTGCAGGCCGGTCTGCAGCTGCAACGTCTGAGCCTATGGACGTGACAGCCGGAGAGACGGCACCGGTTCGCCTGGCGCGCGAGTTCGGCTTGGTCAAGGCATCGCCCAAACCGGACTATTCCCGCTTCGTCGAGGCGGCGAAGGCCAAGCCTCTCCCGGCACCGGTCGCGCCAGTGCGGCCGACGCAGGTCGCCTTGAGCCCGGAAGAGTGCAAGCGGTGCGGCATTCCCGGATGGAAGGGCTGCGATCATCAATTGCCCTATGAAGCATGGACGCCGGCCGATCAGCGCGCGGATCCCGACAAGTATGCCGGCCATCGCGAACAGAAGCACCGTCGCACCGGCGGGATCCAGTCGGTGCGCATATGAACGATCCGTCCAATCCCATCGCCGATGCCCTGGCGGATCCCCGGCCCGCGCCGGAGCTGGCGATCGCCGGCGATCGTGCGCCCGAGCTCGACCGGATGGACGAATACCCGGAGTTTCCGCCGGCCTGCCCGATCAAGGTGCTGGGCAATGCGCAGGATATCACCGGCAAGCAGACGATCTTCTATCTCAACTACAACGGCCAGCTGGTCGGCCTCGAGGCCGGCAACCGGCACGGCAAGCTGGGCCTTGCCGCGCTGTTCGGCCCTTCGATCGGCTGGATCGAGGCGAACTATCCCAAGTGGAGCGAGCCGAAAAAGCAGTACGATCCGCAGGCCAAGAAATACGTCGAGATCGCGCCGGCGCGGATCATCGGGTTTGACCAGGCGAAGGCGGCCGAGGCGCTGGTCGTGGAAGGCACGCGGCGCGGGATCTTTGACCCGGCGGGCCGCATGCGTGGACGCGGGGCGCACCGGCTGAACGATGGCGGGCTGGCGCTGCATTGCGGCGACGCGGTGCTGGTGAGCGTTCACCGCGCCGACAATTCGATCAAGGGGTGGAACTGGGTCGATACCGGGCTGCATGCCGGCATGGTCTATCCGGCGGCGGCGGGGATCCCGCGCCCGCATCTGGAAGCGGTCGACACCAAGCCGGCCGAGACATTGCTGCGGCTGCTGCGCAGCTGGCAATGGAAGCGGCCGCTGCTCGATGCGCGGTTTGCCCTCGCCTTTGCCGCGATCGCGCCGCTCGGCGGGGCGCTGGCATGGCGGCCCAACCTGTGGATTACCGGCGGCAAGGGCACCGGCAAGTCAACGCTTAACGGGCTCGACGGGGTCTATCACCGGCTTTACGGCGAAGGCCTGTTCCGCACCGGCAATGCCAGCGCGGCGGCGATCCGCCAGAGCCTGAAGAATTCGACGGTGCCGGTGATCTTTGACGAGATCGAGGCGGGCGAGGATAACCGGCAGGTCAATGCCGTGATCGAGCTGGCGCGCGTCAGCAGCAGCGGCGACGCGGTGCACCGGGGCGGGCAGGACCATACCGCGCACGAATTCACGCTGCGCAGCGCCTTCATGTTCTCGAGCATATCGATCCCGCCATTGCAGCCGCAGGATCGCAGCCGCCTCGCCATCCTCGAGCTCGGCAAGCTGGCCAAGGACGGCGACAAGCTCGACCTCGACAAGTGGCACCTGCCCAAGCTGGGCCGGCAACTGTCGCGCCGCATGATCGACCAGTGGCACCGGCTGGCGGCAACCAAGGCCAAGTTTCACGATGCGCTGCAGCTGGCCGGCCACGATGCCCGCGCCTGCGACCAGTTCGGGATCCTGTTAGCCGCGGCTGACCTCGCGCTCAATGACTGGGACACTGTCGACGGCCTGCCCGACGACGAAGAGGTTGCGCTGTGGGCTGGCCATTGCCGGCCGGATCGCATGGCCGAGATCAGCGAAGCGGTCGCCGATGAGGAGGCCTGCCTCAACCACATGAAAACGACGCTGGTGCAGGCGCGCGGCGGTGATGAGCGCGAGCCGCTGGGCCAGTGGATCGGGCAGGTGGTTGCCGGCATCACACACCCGCTGCTTGAGAACAATGACGCCCTGGGCGACAAGGCGAGCAAGCGGCTGCGCGCCCTCGGCCTCAGTATCGTTACCCCGACCCGCAAGGACAGCGGCGCATGGGGCGCGGTGATGTATGAGGACCATGCGCTGCCGGCGTTCCTTGGCGTGGCCAACAATCATCAGGCGCTGTCGGACCTGTTCGGCGGGACCAAGTGGCAGGGCGGCGTCTGGCGCCAGTCGCTCGCCCGGTGCGACGGTTCGATCGATGCGCAGCCGATCAAGTTCGGGCGCATTTCGGTGCGCGCGGTGCTGATCCCGCTGCACCTGGTGCTCGATGAAACCGAGCTGCCGGCGGCGAGCCAGCCGGGCGCGGTTAAGGACTGGCGCGACGGGCAAGAGAAAGGGGCCGGAGCGTGATGCCCCGGCCCCTTGGTGAGCTTGGATTGGTGGTGTCAGGCTGGCTCGTGCGCCTCGATATCGGCGATCAGCTTGCGACAATCCCGCGTCTGCCGGTCAAACTGCCGCGCGAGGTTGTTGAGGCTGTTGTTCTCGGCCGTGGCGGCATGCTTCTCGTAGATCTCGGCAGCGGCCTCGAGCGCGCATTTGATGGTGTGAAGTTCGGTTTCGATGAATGTCATGGCCATGGGACCTTCCTCCTAGAACAAGCTGGGCTGGTTGGCACCGGCAAATGTCTGGTCGAACAGACCGAGGCCTTCGAGGCCGCGTTGCGGGCCGCGCGGCTGCCGGTTGTCCGTGCCGGCCGGCGCAGCATCGACCAGGGCGAGCTGGCGAGCGCCGGGAATGCCCTGGCGACGGAGGGGAAGGGCGTCGCCTCGGCGGCACTCTTCGCAGATGCAGAAATCGAGCATGGTTCGGTCCTTCCTTTGACCGTCAACCCGGCCTTTGCCTGGGTGACTGGTTGTTCCGATAAACCGGAACGGCTAGGCGTGTCAAGCGCCGCGATCGCCGTGTCAAACTCCACTGCGCAGCATGGCGGAAACCTGCCAAGTCAAGATAGCTATCCACAGACTGCGGCAAGCGCCGCACGCGATCGCAGCGGCCGCAAAGCGGACGCGGTGCGCGATCGCACTTTCCATGCTTCCCGCGCGCCCGGGCCCGATGGTTCGATTGACCTGGTGCGCGTCGATCTCGCGCCTCTCTCTTTGTCACCGTTGACCCCGGCCCGTTGGGATGCCAAGAGGTGGCGCAGCCAGTTTTCGGCTCCCTTCGGGTCAGGGGTAGCGGTTACAGACGTAACCACGGCGAAACCTGCTTGTAACTCTCAAAGCTTTGATATTGCTGCGCTTTTTGTGCGGTTACAGCGGTTACGTGATCTAGCCTCGCGTCATGCGCGTGGGGGCGTGTGCGAGCACCTGCGCGTATATGCGCGAGGGGAAAAGCTTGTAACTTTGAAACCACTCTGGATTTATGAGCATATTCATAGGTTTACTGGTTACAAGCTGGTTGCAAAGCGGTTACAGCTTGTAACCAGTCTGCGCCTCGGCCTCGGAACTGGCGGAGTTCTGCGGTTTCCGATTAAAATAGGGGTCGGATATCCGGCTCCGGCGTCGATCGATGCCGCCGATCGGCTGCGGAGCACCGTCGCGCGGGGGAGGGTGGCGCAAACTTTCGGGCTCGGCCGTGCTGGGCGGGTCGGCGCGGGCCTCGAGCTCGGCCTCGGCCTGGTCGACGGCGCTGCTGGTCGGAATGGCGGATTTCTGCCGTTTTTGGTGCGCGCGTCGGGGCGTGTTGGAAGGGTGTTGTTGGAAGGGTGGCCGGAGAGGCTCGGTTTTGCGTTGGTTTCTGGCGCTCGGCCCCTGCCTAGCAGGCCTGTGCGCGGTGCAGCTGGTCGACCAGGGCAAGGCGACGGCCTCGACCAGGGCGCGCGCCGGGTGCCGGCCGAGGCCCCCCCATGTCCCCCATCGCTGGCCTCGCGCGCCTCTAGCATGATCGCCCGCGAGGGATCCGGAATTTCGACCGGTCTGCTGCATGCAGGGGATCGGCACTGCCCGGGCGAGGATCGCAAAATCTCGACCGGCAACACCGGGTCGGGGTGGAAAGCCGCGAACCTATTTGGTCACAATGGGGTCGGGGAGAGACGCGGCCGGGCCTGTGCGATGGGCTGGGCGGGCTGCGTCGAGGCCGGTCACGTTAGGCGAGGGGATGCCCATGTCAACCGAGCGTAACCCCCTTGTGGATAACGGCGAGCACGGCGACGGCGGCCTCGGCACGGCGACGGGGATCCGTTCGGCGATCGCCGATGCCGGGCCGCTGCTGCCGCTGCGCGATGCCGAGCAGCTCGAGCTGCTGCGCGAAGAGAGCGGCGCGTCATCAACCTCGAGCAGCCACGTGGCGCTGGCACCGCGCGGGCGTGGGCGGCCGGTCGGCGCGCGCAACCGGCAAACGCAGGAGGTCCGATCCTACCTGCTGTCGCGGTATGTTCACCCGCTCGAATTCCTCAGCCAGGTGTACAGCCGGCCAACCGATGCGCTGGCGGCCGAGCTCGGCTGTTCGAAGAAAGAGGCGGCCTTCCTGCAGGTCCGCGCCGCGTCCGAAGTCGCGCCGTTTGTCGAGGGCAAGATGCCGGTGACCGTCGACCTGACGACGCGCGGCGACTTCACGCTGCTGATCCCCGGGATCAACATTACCGAGGCCGAGGCCAAGGAAGCGATGACCGGCGATTTCATCCCCTACGGCGATTTCGACGACGTCGAAGGCGGTGCCGTATGAGCCAGTATCTCGCGAAACCGCGTGAGCTCAAGCGGATCGGGCCGATTGCCGATGCCTATGTGGCGAGCCGGGCGTTCATCAAGGGGATCATGGGCCCGGTCGGCAGCGGAAAGACGATCGCCAGCGGCCAGGCCATGCTGCAGCTGGCGAAAAAACAGCCGGGCGTGAAGGGCCGGGACGGCGTGATCGTGCGCAAGTCGCGCTTCGCGATCATCCGTGACACCTATCCGAACCTCGATCGCAACACGATCCCCAGCTGGTGGAAGATCATCCCGAAGCACGTGGGCCATTTCATCAACGCGAGCCCGCGCCTGCACCGTTTCGCCTTCGTGCTGCAGCGCGACGGCCATATCGCGGATCCGCAGGCCCCGGTGCTCGAGGTCTGCCAGGTCGAAATGGAGTTCCGGGCGATCGGCGACCAGACGGTCGAGGATGCGCTGCGCGGGCTCGAGGTCACGGCCGCGCTGGTCAACGAGGCCGACCGGACCCATCCCGATATCCTGACCTTCCTTGCCGGCCGCGTCGGGCGTTTCGGTGATCTGGACTATCCCGAAGCGGTCGATCCGCAGATCATGCTCGATCTCAACGGCAACGACGACGAAAACTGGACCTACAAGGTGCTGGTCGAGGAAAAGCTCGACAATTCGGTGTCCGATGCGCTGATGGCAGTATCGGGCGGGCGGCCGCTGGTCGAGTATTTCGAACAGCCCGAAGCGGTCGACGAATACGGCAACCCCAATCCGCGCGCCGAGAACGTCGAGAACCTGCCGCAAGGGTACTATCAGCGGCAATATGCCTTCGCGAAGTCGCGCGGCAACCTCGATTACATCGCGCGCATGCTGCGGTCGAAGTTCACGCCGCAACAGTCCGGTCGTTCCGTCTTTCCGGAATATCTCGACACGATCCACAGCGCCGATTTCGAGGCAATCCCCGGCATTCCGCTGTTCATCATGGCGGACCAGGGCCTGATCGGCGCGGTGCTGGTCGGCCAGTACGTCAAGGGCCAGCTGCGGATCCTCGAAGAGCTCTCGGCGGTATTCGAAACCGAAGATGACCAGATCGAAGTCGTGCAGATGGGCGGCGAGGCGCTCGGCAAGATGACGCATGACGTGCTGATGCAGAAATATCCCGGTTTCGAGATCGGCGACGCGGTGTGCGATCCCGCCGGCGCGGCCGGCGAGGACGCGATCAACTTCCGGTCGTGGCGGCAGGACTTCCAGAAGGGGCTGGGCTTCAAGGTCCGCAAGGCGCGCGTGCCCAAGAATGCCATCGCGCCGCGCCTCAAGGCGGTACGCGAGCGGCTCAACCGGGTGATCGGTGCCGATCGCGCGCTGCTGGTCCATCGGCGCTGCAAGATGACCCGCCGGGCGTTCCGGACGAAGTATTATTACCAGCGGATCGGGAAGGGCGCGGGCGACGGGTATTACTCCGACGTGCCCAAGAAGGTGCAGGGCTACTCCGATCTGATGGATGCCCTGCAGTACGGCTGCTTCGAGCTCGACAAGGGGCTCGATCTCCACAGTTCAGCGACCAGCCTGATCGGCCACAATAGCGGCCAGCCTGTCGTGAACGACAGTGATTTCGATGTTTTTGCAGGAGTATGAACGATGCAACTATTGGGTGCAATTTTCGGGGGCGGTGCAAAGCTGCTCGGTATTGGCCTGGCAGGGTCGCTGGCGGCTAAGGCCATCGCCGGCGGCGGCAAGGGAGCGCAACCGCTGCCCCAGGCGACGCGCGACGATGCTGAGGCGATGGCGATGCGGGATAACGCCCTGCTGCGCCGCAAGGGCGCACTGGCCGACATGACCAACGGATCCACCGGCTATGAGCTGGGCGCTGGCTCGACCGGCCGCCTGGTCGTGGGCAACTGACTTTCAACGACGGAAGGAAATGACGATGAGTGATACCGAAACCAAGGATCAGACCGGTGAAAAGCTGGAAGATGTGAAGGAGCATGCGCCGGCGGACGTGATCGGCGCAGAGCTCGAAACCCCGAAAGAGCCGTCGGAAATGGACCTTGCGGCCAAGGCGGCGTTTGCCCGTATCGGCATCGAACTGGATGCAGAAAATGGGTCCCGTCCGGAGGTGCTTATCGACGGATTGAATGCCGCTGCCGACAATACCGAGCGGCTCACGGCCGAGCTGGCCACGGTGAGCGAAGAGCGCGATGCGCTGGTCGCCAAGTTCAAGGAAATCGAGAACGCGCCGAAAGCCAAGGCGGTGAAGGCCCCCAAGCCGCGCGAGATCGCGCCGCTCAAGGATGCGTTTTCGACCGATGACCTGCTTGAGCTGGTCAAGGGTGCGAAGCGGGTCGAGGTCGCGTTTTCCAACGGCAAGACCGAGATCGCGCACCTGCCGGCACAGGTGATCGAGGGCGATGCCTGGCGGGTCGGCGTCAACGGGCTGCGGCTCGAAGGTGTGACGCTGTCGGCCAGCGGCCCTGCCAGCCTGGCCGGCTATGGCCTGTTTCTCGACGGCAAGCTGGCGGCCTATCGCGCGCGTTCCGACGTGCTCGAGATCACCAGCGGCCACACGATGAGACTTGCCGGCGACGTGGTGTTCTGAGCGGACGCACCACGTAGCCGCAAAGCCCGGGCCGGTCGCCTCCTCTCCCGAACGGCCGGTCCGGGCACCTTTCCCGAGCCCCTCGACGCTTGAAGATCAACGGAGTGACAAAGATGATCGCAGCTATCCAGGATGATGATCTCGCCAAGGCGGACCTGCGCCGGCACGATCGGCTCAAGGCAGAACGCGCGCCCTATGAAGATATCTGGCGCCAGATCGATGAACGCTTTCCCGATGGCGCTGGCGGTTTCGACCGCATGAGCCCGGGCGGGGTGCGCGGCGCGAAGAATTTCGACACGACGCATATCACCGCGAACGAACGGTTTGCGGCGGCCGGCGTGGCGATCACGACGCCGCAGGAGAGGGATTACATCAAGCCGCGGTTCGCCGATGCCGAGCTGATGAAGGATCGCGACGTGCTGCTGTGGTGCGAGAAGGCCGGGCAGCGCCAGTACGCGGTGCGGCATGCCTGGCACACCGGCTTCGGGATCTCGGTCAACGAGGACTGGGACCAGCTGGGCCGCTATGGCACCAGCGCGGTGCTGACCGATGTGCGCCCCGATCGGCGCGGGCTGTACTACCGCACGTTCCACCTGTCGGAAATCTGGATCGATACCGACTTCAACGGCATGGTCGACACGGTGCACCGGCAGGTCTGCAAGCCGGTGCGCGAGATCGAACAGGAATTCGGCGAAGAGGCGCTGACGCCCAAGATGCGCGACGCGCTGGCCAAGGACGGCGGCGAGATCACGCCCTTCGAGCTGCTCTTCGTGGTCGCACCGAATACCACGTGGGACCGCGATACCTTCGATCATCGCCGGTTCCCGATCGCCTCGCGCGTGCTGGCCATCGATGAGAAGATCTACCTGCGCCGCAAGGGCTATTACTCGATGCCGATCAGCGTGAGCCGGCACACGACAAGCCCGCGCGAAAAGTACGGCCGCTCGCCGGGGATCAAGATGCTGCCGACGATCGGCGGCGCGAACGCGATGAAGCACACGACGCTGCGCGCTGCCCACAAGGCCGTGGATCCGGCGCTGCTGTTCAACAACGAGGACAACGTATCGAAGCTGGCGAGCAAGCCGGGCGGGATGAACCCGGGCTTCGTCGACGACATGGGCCGGGCGATGGTGGCGCGCATGCCGGGCGGCGAGAACGGGATCCCCTTCGCGCTCGAAATGATCGCGGCCGAGCAGCAGGAGATCAAGACCGCCTTCCTCGAGGAGTTCTACAAGATCCTGACCGATCCGAATTCGCGGATGACGACGGTCGAAGTGCTCGAGGTCATGGCCAAGCAGGGCGTGCTGGTTCGGCCCTTTGCCAGCCGGTACGAAACCGAGAAGCAGCAGCCGCTGTCGAACCGCGAGCTCGATCTCGCGCTGCGCGAAGATCACCTGATGCCGGAACTGCCCGATGTGGTGAAGGAAGTCGGTGCCTGGCCGCTGATGGAATACGACAACATGCTGGCGGCGATGGCGCGGGCGGAAAGCACCGGCAAGACCCTGCGCTGGATCGAGACGCTCACGGCCATGGCGACCGGCGGCAAGACCGATGCCTATGACTGGATCGATGACGACGTGGCGATCCCGGGCATGGCGGCCGAGATCGGGGTCAAGGCGAGCTATGTCCGCGATCCCAAGACCGTCGCCGCGATCCGCGAGGGGCGGCAGCAGGAAAAGCAGGCCGAGCTGCAGGGCCAGCAGATCCAGCAGGTGGCCGATGCCTATCAGAGCTTCGCCAAGGGCAACCAGCTGAGCGAGGCGGCGTAAGGCATGGCCATTCTCGAGGTCAACCGGCAGCGGTTCAAGGCGATGCTGCTGTCGCGATCGTACAAGGATCTGTTCCTGTCGCTGGTCCCCGCGCGGCGGCTCTACCGGAGCCTGTTTCGCGGGGACAACGGCGGGATGCACACGGTCGGCGAGCACGTGCTTGCCGACCTGCGCGACTTCTGCGGCGCGTCGCGACCAACGATTTTCGATACCGATCCGCTGATCATGGCACGCCGGGAAGGCCGGCGCGAAGTGTTCGTGCGGATCGCCAATATGCTCAACCTGGACGAAAATGCAGTCCAAAAACTGATGGAGTTAGATCATGGCCTTGGGGAATGACGGTGCTGCTGGCGGCGCAAATGTGAATGACTTTCTCGGCGCGGGCGCTGGCGGCGATACTGGCGCGGGCGGGGATGGCGGTGCCGGTGCGGGCGGTGACGCCGGCGGCGATGCCGGTGCAGGCGGCGCGGTCGATCCGGACTGGTTCGGCAACCTCTCGGCGAATGCCGAGGGCGACGTGCCGAGCAACCGCGATTACGTGAAGGCCAAGGGCTTCAAGGATATCGATGGGCTGGTCAATTCGTATCGCGGCGCGGAAAAGGCGCTGCATGATACCGGCCGGGTCAAGGTTCCCGGCGAGGGGGCCAGCGAGGCCGAGGTCAAGGCCTTCCGCACGGCGATCGGCGTGCCCGATGACGTTGCCGGTTACACGATCGAACCGCCCAAGGGCGCGGACGGCGAGGTGCTCAAGGGCGTCGACGGTGAACCGGTGAAGCTGTCGCCGGTGCTCGAGCGCCTTGCCGCCAAGGCGCTCGAAGCCGGGGTGCCGGCCGAAGGCTACAAGGCGATCGTCAACGAGTTCGTGCAGTCGCAGCTCGAGGAGCTCGGCACGCTCGATGCCCGGCTCAACGAGGAAGCGGCCGGCAAGGTCAAGGAATGGGGCGACAAGGCCCCGGCCAACCAGGCGGCGGTGACGCGCGCGATCGAGGCGCTCGGCATGTCGCGCGAGCAGGTGCTGTCGCTGCGCCAGGCGTGGGGTGCCGGCCCGGCCATGGACATGCTCGCCAAGCTGGGCAACGGCCTGTCCGAAGATGTGATGACCAACGGCGACGGCGGCGCGCGCCGGTTCGGCATGACCGAGGCGCAGGCAAAGGCGCGGTATGACCAGATCAAGGCGGACCCGGTGATGAGCGCCAAGATCATGGTGCCGGGATCGCCGGAACGCGCCGAATATGAGCGGCTGAACGATATCCTGGGCGAAGCTGCCAACCGGAAATTTGCAGCAGCGCAGTAGGGGGATTGACAGCGAGTCCCGCGTCAATCATTTTCAGGCCTTCCGAACCCCGGGAGCAGAGCCGCAAGGTATCACTCCCGGGTAGTAGGCAAGTCTCTGGCAAGCCGATCACGTCGCACAGACGAACGGCCCGGAGCCCAGCTGGGAAGCAGCCGCCGATCGCGGGCGTAAAACGATAGAGAGGCCCGGCAGTCGCCGGCAAGCCCTTCGAGCAACCAGTTCAACCTGTTGTTTGGAAGGCAAGGGCCATGTCCATCGCGATTACACCTGCAATGCAGGTCAAGTTTCAGAACAATCTCGAAATGCAGCTGCAGCAGACCAAGTCGAAGCTCGAGAGCGTCGCCGGTGCAGTGATTTTCGGCAGCGAAACCGGTGCCGAAAAGATCAAGGTCAAGGATATCATCGGCAACGTCGCGCCGCAGTTCGCGACCGAGCGCCACGGTGATACCAAGTACGGCAACCGCAGCTTCGACGGCATCTGGATCCCCAAGCCCGATGAAGGCTACGACGCCGACCTGGTCGACAATGCCGATAACCTCGGCACGTCGCTCAACCTTGGCAGCGCCACGATGATGTCGATCACCGCCACGGTGAACCGCGTCAAGGATCAGCGCGTGCTGGAAGGCTTCTACGGCTCGATCATTTCGGGCAAGACCGGCACCACCACGACGGCATTCCCCGGCGGCCAGACCATCGCGGTCACGGTCGGCGGTGCAGCCGGCGCGCAGAAGATCAACACGGCCAAGATCCGTGCAGCCACCAAGCTGCTCGCTCAGGGCTATGCCGATCTCGACGCGCGCCGCTTCATGGTGCTGACCGCCGACGACAACGATGCGCTGCTGACCGAAATCCCGGTGTCAAGCTCGGACTTCAAGGAAAGCTACAAGGGCAAGGTCGACGATCGCGGCCGCGTGGTGGGCCTGCTGGGGTGGGAATTCATCTACCTCGAGCTCGACAACCCGCTGCTCGGCACGATCCCGGCGCTGGCCACCGATGCGTCTAGCTATCGCAAGACCCCGTTCTGGGTCGAAGGCGGGCTGGTTGCCAACTACTGGCAGAACCTGCGGACCATGCTCGACCGCCTGCCGGGCAAGCTCGGCTCGGTCCAGTACTTCGCCGGCACGACGCTCGCCGCAACCCGCACTCAGCCGGGCATGTCGGGCATCATCCTCAACCAGAAGGGCTAACCCTTCGGGTCGCAATGAACCGCTCCGCTTCGGCGGGGCGGTTCAACCCTAACCATTCGCCAATGACAGCCGGCGAGGAAGTCCGGCCCGAGGCAGAGAGAAGGAAGCAAGTTCATGGCTACCTACTACGCCCTGCAGCAGGCAGGGGTTTCGCCCGACACTTCGGTTATCCCGCCCAACAAGGCCGATGGCCGCATTGTCGGTGCCAAGTCCGCCGGTACGATCGCGACCAAGGACTATACCGCGAACAATGCCGCCGCGCCGGCGCTGGCCAATACCGACAAGGTCTATCTTGGCCGCGTGCGCGCGGGTGAGCTGCTCGATGCGGTCGAGTACCTGACCGATACCACGCTTGGCGCGGTGACGGTGTCGATCGGCACGCTGGCGGCTCCAACCAAATACGTCAACGCACAGACGATGACGGCGATCAACACCTGGACCGGGCTTGCCATGGCGGCGGCCAACTTCACCGCCGGGCCGCTGGCTGCCGATGAGGATATCTACCTCACGGCGAACGGTGCGGTGGCGGCGGCGACGATCGCCCACTGGAAGCTGTGGACGCTCGGCAATCGCTGATCGGGCGCTGATCGGATTAAGGAATTCACCGGGCCCGGCGCAAGCATGGCCCGGTGATGGGGGAAAGGCAGGGGCTGCGTCGAGGCAATCCGCGCCTTTCCCCCCAACCACATGGAGGCCTGAATGGCGACCTGCAAATTCACGATCAAGCGCGGTCAAGTCGATCTCAAGGACGTGGTTGTCGCGGCCGGTGCGGCGGAAGCGCAGAGCGACACCATGTCGCTCAACATCGACTTCACCAACCTGACCAAGGGCGAGGCGCTGGTGCTGGTCGACGAGATCAAGCAGAAGATCTTCAACGCGCCCTGGCCGCCGCTCTAGGCTGCCATGTCGAGCTTCGTCCAGATCGCCAATGCGGTCGCGGTGCACGTGGGCACCGAAGCGCGCATCACCGATCCGGGGGACAACCGTACCCTGGCGCGGACGGTGCGCGAGGTCTGGGATCTCAACCGCCGGGCCGCGCTGCGCGATGGCAAGTTCGATTTCGCCATGCGTACGGTCGACCTGGCCGCGCTGGCGGGTACGGTGCCGGGCGACTGGCAAAGCATGTTCCAGGAGCCGGCGGAAAGCCTGCGCCTGGTCGAAGTCCTGACCGAGGGCGCGCGCGACACGTACCGGCACGAAGGCCGCGTGATCCTGTGCAATGTCGCCGGGCCGCTTTCGGTGCGCGTCGTGGTCGACGTGACCGAACCGGCGCTGTGGGATGAAAGTTTTGCCGAGGCCTTTGCCGCGCGGATCGCATGGCGCATCGGCAAGCGCATCGCCGGCAGCGCCTATAGCGAGCAGGCCGGCGAGGCGCTGTACCGGTCGCTGATCTCGACCGCGAAGAAAATCGATGCACAGCAGGAGCCGCCGATCGAGCAGGAAGAAAGCGACTGGATCACGGCGAGGTTCACCTGAATGGCCTCCTATCGTCACCTGCTGGCGGGCTTCCTTGCCGGTGAGATCGATCCGATGCTGTCAGGCCGGGTCGATACCGACCAGTACGCCTATGGCCTTGAAGCCTGCGAAAACTGGATCGCGACCGCTGAAGGCCCGCTGGTCAAGCGCGGCGGTTTCGAATTCATCAGCGCGGCGCAGGACGATGCAAGCCGGATCTCGGCCTTCCGCTTTTCCGTCACTCAGGAATACCTGCTGGAATGGGGCACCAATCTGCGCCTGTTCACCAATGACCTGCGGATCGAAAGCCCGCCGGGCACACCGGTCGAAGTGACGGTGCCCTATGCCCCGGCCGATGCGCCGGCGCTGTCATTCCAGCAGAATTATGACCGGCTCTACATCGATCATGCCAGCTATCCGCCGGCGAGCCTGCTGCGCACCGGCGCGGCGAGCTTTACCCATGCCGACCTGATTTTCCTCAACGGGCCGTTCAAGGATGACAATACCGATGAAACGGTGACCGTGACAGTAAGCGGCACGACTGGCGCGATCAACGTGACGTGCACTGCCGCCATATTCGCGGCCGGTCACGTCGGCGGCCTGATGCGTATCCAGGCGAAGGACTTCTCCGATATCAAGGCTTGGGAAGCCGGCATGAAAGGCGTTGCCACCAACGACAAGGTGCGCAGCGACGGCAAGGTGTACAAGGCCGTCGACATGGTCAAGGTCAGCCCGACCGGGGTGACCGGATCCTCGACGCCGATCCATACCGAGGGCGCGGAGTGGGATGGGCAGGGCAAGCAGGACGAACTGAACGCCAAGGGCCATTACGGGGTCAAATGGGAATATGTGCACGATCGCTTCGGCATCGTGGAAATCACCGGCTTTACCAGCGCAACGCAGGTCAGCGCGACGGTCAAGCGCCGGCTTCCGGACAGCTGCACCAGCGTCGCAACGCACCGCTGGGCGCTGGGCTGCTTTTCGGCGGCCGAGGGCTGGCCGGGCCTTGTCTCGCTGGCCTTCGGCCGGATGATCCATATCAAGGATTTCGACCTGATCGCATCGGTGGTTGGCGACTTTGGCGGCGGCCGGGCAAATTATGCCGCGTTCAGCGACAGCGGCGCGCCGGAACCCGACCTTGCCTTTCGGCGCAGGCTGGCGACCATGGATCCGCCGGTATGGATCGCGGGCGACCGCAAGCTGCTGCTGGGCACGGCATCGCGCGAGCTGGCTGTCGGCCCGACCAATTCGGCGGCGGCGATCTCTGGCGATAACATCACGGCGGACCCGCAAAGCTTCTATGGCAGCGAGGCGATCGCGCCGGTGCAGCTGGGGGTGCAGACAGTGTTCGTCGAGCGTGGCGGGCGGCGCGCACGATCGGCCAATTACGATTTCGGCAGCGATCGCTATGTCGCGGCGGACCTGACGGCGGCGGCGCGGCATATCACCGCCAGCGGCATTGTGACGCTCTGTGTGCAGCGCAATCCGCAGCCGCTGATCCATGCGGTGCGCGGCGATGGGCAGGTGGCCAGCCATGCTGACAGCCGTTCCGATATCAAGGGCTGGTCGCGGCAGGTGCTGGGCGGCGGCGCGCGGGCGCTGTGGGGCGAGGCGATCATCGGACCCGATGGCAAGCGCGATGCGCTGTGGCTGCTGGTCGAGCGGGTGAACGGCGTGGGCGATACCGTGCGCGAGATATGGAAGCAGGCCTATTGGCGCGAGCTGGGCGAGGCGCAGGATCAATCGTTCTATGTCGACGGCGGCGTGCGGATCGCGGCGACGGCCGGGCAGACGGTGTTCACCGGGCTCGATCATCTTGCCGGGCAGGCCGTGGCGGTGCTCGCCGGCGGCGCGGTGATCCCGGGGCGCTCGGTGGCGCTGGATGGCAGCCTGACGCTGCCGGCAGGGCAAGTCCCGGCCACGTCCTATACGCTGATCGTCGGGCTGGCCTACCGCGCCTATGCGCGGACCCTGCCGCCCGAGGTCAAGGTGCGCTCCGGCTCGGTGGTCGGCATGCTCAAGCGGGCGCGCAAGGTGGTCCTGCGCCTGCTCGAAACGCTGGGGATCAAGGTTGCCGGCCATACGATCGAAGGCGGCGACGGACCATTCGAGGAAGTGATCGACCGCAAGGGCGATGACCTGATGGACGCGCCGATCCCGCTGTTTACCGGGGCGACCAATGGCCTGGTCGACACCGCGTTCGACAAGGACGGCCGCGTGAGCTGGATCAGTGAAGATCCGCTGCCGGCGCTGGTGACCTCGACGGTGATGACGCTCGAGCTTGATACGGGGGACGCATGACCGAGTTCACGCGCCTTACCGAAAAGGATCTGCGCTCGATCGAGCTGCAGGAAAGCCAGAAAACCGTGCTCGGCATGCCGGGCGGGGTGAGCGACGAAGCCTTGCCGCATTACCTCGCCGCACCGCAGGCGTGGGCCTGCCGGGTAGCCACCAGAGACGGGGGGGCGCGGCTGATCGCCTGTTTCGGCGTGGTGGAACAGATCGCGGGCCGGCAAGGGGTGGCCTGGGCGCTGCTGGCAAAGGGGCTTGGCCATGCGCACGTGGCGCTGACCCGCCGGGCGCGCGCGGCGGTGGCGGACAGCGGCTTGCCGCGCGTCGAAGCCCTGGTGCGCGCGCCCGATATCGAGGCCCTGCTCGCGGATCGGCCCTGGCTCGATGCCGGCCAGCGGGTGTCGCTGGCACTGGCGACGCCGACCCCGGAAATGCGCTGGGCCGAAACGGTCGGCCTGACCCCGGCGCACCTGCTGCGCCGCTTTGGGCCGAGCGGCGAGACGGTCATGCTTTATGAGAGGTTTGCCTGATGGAAGCGCTCGCGATTGTTGGGCCGATAGTCCAGGGCGTCGGCGGCTTCGTCGCCAACCGGAAAAACGCGGCTAACCTAGAGGCGCAGGCGACCGAGGAAGTCAACGCCGGCGAGAACCAGGCGATGCGCGTGCGGGCGCAGGCGCGCCATGCCATCGGCGGCCAGATTGCCGCGCAGTTCTCCAACGGCTTCGAAGGCGGCACCGGATCGGCGCTCGACTGGCTGGCCGAAAGCCAGGTGCAGGCAACGCTCGACATGCTCGAGCTGCGCCGTCAGGCCGGATCGAAAGCGCGCAGCCTGAAATCGCAGGCCAGCCAGGCGCGCACGCAAGGCTGGTTCGATCTGGTCGGCGGACTGGTCGGTGCGGGGGCAACCGCGCATCAGCAGCAGATCGATAAGCAGCGGGTCGAAAGCAACTGGGCCGCACCGAGGATGCCCGGATAATGGCCGACGAAAGCGGATATCAGAGCCGGATCATGCCTCAGGCAGGCGCGCCGATGCCGATGGCATCGCCCGATGCCTTTGGCGCACAGGTCGGTCGCGCGGTCGGGCAGCTGGGTGAAGTCGCCCATCGCGGGAAAATACAGGCGCGCGAAATCGAGCTCAAGATTGAGGCCGATCGGCAGGCGGCCGAGGTCGCCAAGAGGTTGGCACTGCAGCGGCAGAACATGGTTGGTGTCGTGCAGCATCTGCGCACCAATCCCTCCGATCTAAACTATTCGACCCATTCTAAGCAAGTTGTCGAGACGCTCGAAGCTGCGCGTGAAGGGCTGCTCGACGGCATCACGTCGCGAGAGGTCCGAAACCGGGCGGAAGTGCAGATCAACGAATATGCGGCCGAGCTGGGATCGCGTGAAGAGATCTTCGCGCAGGGCAAGGCGACGGCGCGACAGTTCGGCAATACGGTTGAAACGCTCGATATTTACCGGAACGAAGTGCGCCGGGGGGCGATGACGCCGGCAGAGGCGCTGAAGGCCAGCTATGAGCTGACAGACGGCCTGCAGAACGTCGATCCGGAAGGCCGCAAGAAGCTGCGCGACCATGCCGATGAAGGCATCAACACTGCCTATATCCAGCATCTGCAGGACACGAACCCGACGATGGCGCGGGCCATTCTTGACAGTGGGAAGTTCGATTTCCTGCCGCCGGCAACGCTGGAAAGATTGCGCGGCAGCACGGACATGGCCCTGCGCACCGAGGCGTTCAAGGTCAAGGAAGCCGCGCTGGAAATCGACCGGCAGAAGCGGGACGAACTGAAGGGTGTAGCCCAGCGGCTCGAAGTCATGGGCGTGATGATCGACAAGGGTGATCCGCCGGCACCTTCGGACATTGCCGCAGCTATCGATGAATTCAGGAGCAAGGGCGGCGATCCGGCGGTTGCTGTCAAATATGCCTACCTTGCCGAAGATGCCGGGCGGGCGCGTGTGTTTGCGCGCATGGCGACCGGCGATCTGCAGGCGCGCGCCGCGCCGCTTCGTCAATTGCAAGCAGAAGGCCAGCTTGGGGGAGCCGGGGAACGTGAACTGGATCATATCCAGCGTACCCTGAAAGCACGGTCGGAAACGGCGGGTGAGGAATTGGGCGCCCTATGGAAAGCAGGCGGCGACAGCCAGCGGCAGGTCATAGCGCAGCTGCACAATATGCCGCGATCCGAACGGATGGTCTCGGCGGCGAAGCTGGGCGATAGGGCGGCCATCCTCGGGAGCCTCCCGCCCGATGCCAGCGCCGCAATCCTGCATGGGAACGAAGTGCGAAAGGCGCGCGGCAAGGACTATCTGCCCGTGCCTCCGGGTGAGGCGCAGCCAAGCGAAGCGGCGGCGCGCGCGGCATTCGATGCGCAGCTCGGGCCAATGGTCAGCGAGCTGGGCGGGGCCTATGACGAAATGCTCGATGCCGCGCTTGACCTGCATGCGGCGTGGCAGGAGCGGCGCGGGGTCACGCAAGGCTGGAACTCGGGGCTGTTCACCAGTGCAGTGCGCACGGTGTTCGGCGGCACCAAGCGACCGGATGGAACGGAGCAGGGCGGACTGCGCAAGATCGCCGGGCATGTGATCGAGCTGCCCGCCGGGTGGAGCCGCGAGGAATTCGAGACGCGGTATGCGCGCTATGATTTTACCAAGGCCGGGGCATTCTATGGCAGCGGGAAACCTGCGCAGAGCGCCGATGTGCGCCTGCACTATCGGCCCGTGGTCGAGCATGAAGATGATGCCGGGAACCTCTGGTACCGGTTTGAAGGAACCGACGGCGCACCGCTGATCCGCAAGGATGGCAAGGTATTCACGATGCCGGTTGATCGTGCGCCGGGTGCCGGGCGATGACAGCGCCAATCCTGCCGCAGAGCCGGTCTCCCGTCCGGCCCCGGCCATCGATGGGGCCGCCGGCCAGACCGGGCGAGGTCTATGATGCCGCCTCGGCGATGCAGGAGGCGGAAAATTCGGATGGGCTTGACCGCGCCTATGACGAGGAATTCGCGCCGGTCATCCGCGCGCTCAATGAAATCCGGCATCAGCGCGGCCAGATCGGGATCGTGCAGCCATCGTCGGGGGTGCCGGTAGAGAACACCCTGACCATCGAAGATATCCGCCGGACCGGCGGCGGTTCCGGTTATGGCTTCGCGAGCCGTCGCGCCATTGGCCGCGACGATGTGGCGCGCCAGATCCTTGCAGAGGTTGCGCGGGAGCAGGCGCGGGATCCGCGCGCCCTGAAGGGGATCGCGACAAATCTCGATGCCTTCATGGCTCCCCGCTATGAGCGGGACAAGGTCAAGCGCGCCGAAGCATCTGAAGTGCTGGCAAGATCGCCCGGCGGTTTCAAGGCAGGCGTGGCAGGCTTTGCCGGGGGTACGGTCCAGTCGCTGAACGATATGGACAATGTCCCGTGGCTGCTGGTCGGCGGATGGGGGAAAACCGTCGCCAAGCGGGTGCTGACCGAAGGTCTCGCCAATATGGCACCGGAGCTGATCCATAGTCCGAAAGTCGATGAATACCTTGGTAAGCTGGGGGAGACCCGGACATTCGGCGACAAGGCGCGCAACGCAGGATATGCATTCGCTGGCGGGGCAGTGCTGCGCGGTGGTTTCGAAAGCCTGCCCTATGTGGGTAAAGGTGCCGGCAAGGCGCTCGATCTCTCGCGGTCCGGATTTGAGCGTGTCGTCACGGCGAACTGGGATCGCCTGCCGGAAGGCCTGCGCACCCGGTGGGCAGCGCGGGCAACGCTGGTCGAGCCGGGCGGGCAGGAAAGGCTGCTGGCGGACATTGCCCAAGAGGTAATCGGCAAGCAGCATATCAGCGAAACCGAAGCGGCGGCGCTGACTGTGCTGCGGCGCGAGGCCGATGTGGCGGCCAGCAATCCATATGAAGCCAATGGAGCCGGGCAGCGTGAGCATGGTTGGCAGATCAACAGTCGCCTGCGGGGTGTGCCTGCTGCGGCAAAAGCGACCGGCACGTTCGACATGGGCCGGTTCATGGGTCGCAACCGGGCGGCGGAAAGCGGTGGCAATGACGTAGCCGCGGCGACCACGTCGAGCGCCTATGGCCGCTACCAGTTCCTGAAATCGACATGGCTGGGCAGCTACAAGCAGACGTTCGGTTCGACCGGAGAAAGCGATGCGGCGATCCTTGCCAAGCGGGCCGATGGCGCGGTGCAGGACAAGGTCATGCAGACGTTCACCGCCGGCAACGTGCGCGCGCTGCGCGCTGCGCAGGTGCCGGTCGATGATGGCACGGTGTACCTTGCCCACTTCCTTGGGTCGCGCGATGCGGTGCGGGTGCTGAGGGCGGCGGGCGATACGCCGGTGCACGAGCTGGTATCGGCGGCGAGCATCCGCGCCAATCGCACGGTGTTTGCCCGGGCCGGATCGGCGAGCGAGCTGGTAAGCTGGGCGCGCGGCAAGATGCAGCAGGACGGCGGGGGCTCTGTGCCTGCCCGGGCCGGTGCCGGGGGCGACGACGCTATCGATGCCGAACTGGCTTCGCTGGCCGAAGAGCGGGCGCTGCTGGCCGAGAAGCGCGCGATGCTGGCAGCCGAGGAAGGCCGTGCGGGCGATGGGCCGGATATGGATTTCGAGCCGGCACCGCAATTGCGCCGTGACCTGTTCGGCAGCGATATCGAATGGCGGATCGCGCAGAGCCGGGCCGAGGCCGACGAACTGGGCCTGACCGCGCCACTGTTCGGCAAGCGCGAGGCATGGGCGGAAGCGCGCGACACGCTGATGGCCGCCAAGGCCGGCGAGGTTCGCGGTGCACTGTCGCATCCGGAGATCGGCGCGATCGATGTGAAGTGGGGCGATGCCAAGGGCGGGCTGGCGCATATTGCGGCCAAGCATCCCGAAGTGATGGATGACCTGCCGGCGATCATCGATGCGATGGAAGTCACCAGCCGGAGCAAGAACCGCATTCGCATGGAAAGCCCCGATCACCAGGCGGTGGTGCGGCTCGACTATGACGGCGAGGCGCAGCAATGGCTGCTGACCGCGTTCGAGGTGAAGAAGGGGAAAGTCCCGCCGGCAGCGGAGGACGGAGGTGCTGCCAGTGGTGCGCGGGACCGCTCCCCCAGCGCCGGGACTGTGGGCGATATAGGCGCATCGGGCAGCATTGCCAAGGTGCCCGATGACCTGCGAGCCGCACTGACGCCCTATCCGCCGCCGAGCATGGGGCGCGGCGAGAGCGGGTTCTATACGTTTCAGGATGGTCAGGGCCGGACGATTTCATGGCATCCGGGCGACGGCGTGGCCAATGGTGCCGCGCCGAAGCGTACCGGGGTGAGCGCCGATGACGTGCGCGAATGGCTGGGGCGACCCCGGCAGGACGTGGCCGATCCGCGCATGGGCGACAGCCAGCTTGCGGCGTTCGATGATCCCGCCGGTGCGGCGGTGACCGCGCAGGTGGAAGGGCTGGCGCATGACGTGCGCGCGGCGATCGAGGCCGGCGATCTGGACGGACTGGCCTTTGCCGCGATCGAAGGCCGCGAAGCGACGGTCGCGGCAGAAGTGCTGGCCAAGCTGGACGCAGACGATGCCGCGCTCAAGGCGTTGCGGGGGTGCCTGTGATGTCAGGTCGCGGGTGCAGTGGTGGCAGTGGTCGCCGGGTCGGCGAGCGGCACCTTGGTGCATCCGCGTTGCGAAGAGAGGGCTTCAAGTTGGCGGCGGCGTTCGATCGAGCTTTTCTCGGCTCCGCCCTTGGCCATGGAATTCCCGATACCGAAGTCACCGAGTACTCCGAGCGCAGAGCGACCGTCAAAACCGGCTTGTTCGCGGATCTGCTGGTCGAAAGCATCAATCTTGGAAATCTCAATGGCGATGTCGCGACAATTATAAGCGCCCATTTCAAGCGAGGAGAGCGGGGCAAGGCGCCCGTACTGCTTTGTGGCGCAGCCGGTAATCGCGAGCGCGAGCAGAATAACTGTAGTGGTACGTTGCATCAAAGCCCCCTTGCCGGTCGAGTCGCGGCGATGTATAGCGCGCGTCGAGCGGTATGTCCCGCTCAAGGGATTAGCCTCCCTGTATCTGTTGGCGCAGCCCGCGCCACACGCCCAGTGTGGGCGCGGTTTTTTATGGTCGGGCGTGTTGCGAGCACCTTCGGGTGCGCCGTTCCAACAGACGGTAAGGCTAATCGTGGCACGTCCGGCCACCAAGGGAATAGCCTCCCGGTGGCCGGGCGATCTGTTGGAGATCGACCATGAGTGCATTGCTGTCCTACCAGTTTGACGAAGATCCCGTTCGCATCGTGATGATCGCGGGCGATCCATGGTTCGTCGCCAATGACATTTGCCGCGTGCTGGCACTGTCCAATTCAAGAAAGGCGGTCGGAGACCTCGACGAAGACGAGAGGGGTGTAACTATTAGTGACACCCTTGGCGGCATGCAGGAGATGAATGTCGTTTCGGAGAGCGGCATGTACAGCCTGATCTTCCGTTCGAGGAAAGCCGAAGCCCGCCGCTTCCGTAAATGGGTGACCAGCGAAGTGCTTCCCGAGCTGCGGCGCACCGGCAAGTACCAGATGCACGAGCTGGAACCGCCGCCGCCGCAGGCAATCGACCTCGATCCGTCACGACTGGTCGCGGGGGTGAGCGTTATCCGCGAGGCGCGGCGGCTGTTCGGCCCGGTAGCGGCACGGCGGTTGTGGATGCAGGTGGGCCTGCCGCCTGTCGTGGCGGACAGCGATGCCGTGTTCGATGGTGATCCGCTGGCGCTGCCGCTCAAAGCCTATCTGGTGGACAAGCAGGAAACCACGATCAGTCAAGCTGCCGATGGCATGGGGATCGAAGACCTTGACTGGTCGACCCGGTACCGGATCGGCAAGCTGCTGGCGCTGTGGGGC